>NZ_CP119107.1:3600750-4200875 GCF_029094525.1 Pullulanibacillus sp. KACC 23026
GCTGTTTGCCCCCATTGGAGCGCTGACACCATTAACATAAAAAGTCCAATAATTCGAATAATCAGCAGGCGTTGTGACGCCGTCAATTGTCGAAACAAATCCACCTGGAGCATCGACATTTCCTTCACCTACAGCTGCTTTGAGCAGATCAAGCGCTGATTGAGACCCATCAACGGGTTCAGGTGTTTCCGCCTGAATAATTTTCCCGTTCTGACCAACAACCTCAACCTTTGCCTGATTAGTTGTTGCGGCATGAGCAGACGAAAAATAAAGTGTCCCCTGCACAAGAACAAATGCCATAATAAATAAAAATTTGATCGTATTCCTAAATGATTGCATGCCTGACCCTCCCCAAAACAATATATGATGTTGTGTTGTAACAAAAAAACTCCCCTTAAGGAGAGTTGGTTGTCATTTAGAACGTCCTTACAGTTATGTAATGAACGTGGTCTAAGACACCTCCCTATCCGCGTAGGTTTGTGGTGTTAAAAAACAGGCAGGTCTCCTGGCTCTAAGGACTTGTTACCTATGGCCTTCCCATCTCACACAGACAGTGGCACATCAATAGGAAACACCTTATTACAGTGGCGGGACCGCGTCGGACTTGCACCGAACTTCCCTTTTCATGATCGGTTATCTCATAACCTATCAACCTATTTTTAAACGGTTATTTAACTAGGGTTATCATAGCGCGATGTCGAACCCTCGTCAAGCCTTTGATTTCCTCAGAATTCTTGGTTTGCGCACCTTTTTTGGCGGGGGGGGGGGGCGGCGTCTTCGTGGGCAAATTGGCTTTGCACACCATTTCTCAACCCCCTCGCAGATTTTCGTGGGCAAGCTCCTCTTACCCGCCATTTTTCCGGGCGTCGCCGCTTTTTTCTTGCACAACCGCCCATGCGACTTCTATCATCAGTCCTCTCACCCTCAGAGCATTTGTGCTGGTTGCCATTTGCATACGCGCCAAGCCTTTAGGAGAAGGCCGTCGCCTAGTTGCACTAAAAAAGAGGCCTCCGATTAGAGAGGCGCTCTTCTTATTAACGATTAGCCGGCATTTAGGGCTTCAAATTGGCTGAGAATCAACTCGTAGTATTTTCCTTTTTTCTCCATTAATTGATCATGGTTTCCTTCTTCCAGGATGTTACCATGTTCCAGAACGACAATCTTATCCGCATCACGAATGGTTGATAGACGGTGTGCGATGATAATCGATGTCCGGCCTTTTAAGAGGGTGTTTAGCGCATCTTGGATGATTAATTCACTTTCTGTATCAATACTGGATGTTGCTTCATCCAAAATGAGAATTTTAGGATTAGCGAGCAGTGATCGTGCAAAAGACAACAGCTGCCGCTCACCAACCGAAAGGACATTTCCTCGTTCCTCAACCTCTGTTTGATACCCATCTTTTAATCTCTGGATAAACGGATCGGCACCCACCGCCTTAGAAGCGGCGATGACCTCTTCATCGGTTGCGTCTGGGCGGCCAAATCGGATATTCTCCATAATCGTTCCAGAAAAGATAAACGTTTCTTGAATAACCGTGCTGACTTCTTTTCGCAGCTCAGACAGCTTAATATTTCGAACATCAATTCCATCAAATTTAACGGCTCCCTTAGTTGGATCATAGAAACGTCCAACCAAGTTGGCAATTGTTGATTTACCAGAACCCGTATGTCCAACGAGAGCAATGGTTGAACCGGCAGGAAATTCAAGATTGATGCCATTTAAGGCCTTGCGTTTAGAATCATAAGCAAACTCCACATTCTCAAAATTAATCCGGCCTTTTATCGTATCCATGCTGATAGGATCATCAACATCTTTTACATTTGGTGTCTCATCTAGAAACTCAAAAATACGTTCAGATGAAGCCATGGCGACTAACAATTGATTGTATGTGTTGCCGATTCTGGAGATTGGGTCCCAAAACATTCCAAGATAAAAAGCGAACGAGACAAAAACCCCTGTCGTAATATGACCATGAAGGATGAGATAAGATCCCCACCAAATCAAAATGGCCGACCCGACTGCATTTGCCAATTGAACAAACGGACCAAATACAGCATTTTGCTTGGTTGCCTCCTTCCAACTTTCTCTTGCATCCGTATTAACTTTTTCAAAAAAAGCGCGGTTATTAACTTCTTGATTATAAGCTTGAGTCACTCGAATCCCTTGTAAGCTTTCATTGAGATGAGAATTAAGCTTTGACATTTTGACACGAACGTATTGCCATGACCGGCGGATCTTTTGGCGAAACTTCGTCGAAATGAAGAACATGATCGGAATGATCACCATTACGGCAATGGCCAATTGCCAGCTAAGTGAAAATAAAATAACGATAATCCCGATCAACATGATAAAATCGGTCAGCGTATTGATGACACCGTTCGTAAAAAGATCTTGAAGCGAGTTCACATCATTAATGATTCGGACAAGAATCGAACCCGCTGAGCGTGAATCAAAGAAACGGTTAGATAAGTATTGCACATGATTAAACAACTGCTTACGTAAATCGTAGATCATAAATTGCCCAAGTTTGTTCGTCAACTTAATTTGAAAGTAACTGCAGACATAAGAAATCAAATATAAAACACCGATTGCTGCGACAAGTTTAAATAGGTCGGATTCCTTCCCGTGTTTAATAATACGGTCAAATGCCACCATCCCAATCAAAATAGGGACAAAAAGACGAATGGCTGTTCCAATTATTAAAGTAATGATTGCACCTGGAAGGATTTTCTTCGAATACGGTTTCAGATAGATGAGAAGCCTTGATAATTGGCTCCAATTAAACTTTTGAACAGCAATTTTGTCATTTGTATAGTAAAATCGCTCTCTATTTTGAAGCGATTTGGATTCGGCTTGGTCCTGTGCCAAATGGTCCACCTCCTAGCGACTATTAACCTGAGATTTTAAAAGATCCCGGTCTTTGTATTGGATTTCATAAATTCGACGGTACAGACCATGTGGTTGATTAACCAATTCGTGATGAGTACCTTTCTGAGCAATTTCACCATTTTCAAGAACAATAATTTGATCAGCGTGCTGAACAGATGAAATTCGATGAGCAATGACAAATGTGGTCCGACCGTTCATGAGCTCACGAAAAGCCGCCTGAATTTTGGCTTCCGTTTGCATATCAACAGCACTTGTAGAGTCATCTAAAATAAGGATACTTGGATTCATAATCAATGCGCGTGCAATTGAAATCCGTTGCTTTTGTCCGCCTGATAACCCCAATCCTCGCTCACCGAGTACTGTATCATAGCCGTCAGGAAGCTCCATAATGAATTCATGGGCATCCGCTCGCTTGGCAGCCTCTCGAATTTCCTCATCACTCGCATCAGGATTTCCATAAGCAATGTTGTCTCGAATGGTTGAAGAAAAAAGGAAGGTTTCTTGTAAGACATAGCCAATGCTCTTACGTAAGGTTTTTAAATTGAAATCTTGCACATTGACCCCGTCAATCAACAGTTCGCCTTCTGTCACATCATAGAACCGAGAGATCAATTGTGTAATGGTAGTCTTACCAGCACCTGTTGCCCCCATTAACCCGATCACTTCGCCCGGTTTAGCCTCAAAGGTGACATTCTTAAGCGCATAACTTGTTTCATTCGGGTAAATTAACGACACATTATTAAATTGAACATGCCCTGTAATCGGAATTTCCACTGCATTTTCTGGTGACTGGATTTCAATAGGCTCATCTAAGATTTGCAGCAACCGTTCACCCGATGCCTTTGCCTGAGAAAATGTATTCACCAGGAAGCCGAGATCCATAAGGGGTCCCATAATGTACCAAACCAAACTGAAAAAGGCAAACAAGCGGCCAGGACTCAGTTGACCGGTCATCACATAATGGCCGCCTAATCCCAAGAGAATAACGACACAAATATTTCCTATAAACCCCATGAAAGGAAAATATTTAGCCCAAATCAAAGCCGTATTAATCTGTTGATCTTTGTAATCCGTATTATGTTCAGAAAAGCGGTCGATTTCTTCATTTTCTTGTGAGAGCGCTTTTACAGTGTTCATCCCGCTAATATTTTCTTGTACACGTGTGTTCAATCGACCCATTGACTTCCGAATTCCTCGGAACGCCGGATGGACTTTGCGATCAAACTTATAAACCGTTACACAAAGAAACGGAGTCATAAGAAGAGTCACGACCGCAAGTTGCCAAGAATAAGAAAACATAATGATTAAGCTTAGTCCAACGATTAAGATGAAATTGAAAAGTTGAGTAAAGCCAAACGACAGGAAGTTCCGGAATCCTTCCACATCCTGTGTTAAACGAGACATCAAATCTCCAGTTCGGGCATTATCGTAGTAACGAAATGGAAGATCTTGAAGCTTTTTATACAAGGCTTTTCTCAATTCATAAACGGCACCAATCCCAAACTGGTTGGACCAATAAGATTGAAAGTAAGCGGCGAACCCTTTAAAAACCATAAGGATAATAAAACCAATAGCTAAATAGGCCGCCAAATTGTAATGCTTCTTGTTTACAACATTATCAATTGTCTGCTGTAAAAAAATGGGATAAAGTACGGTAATGCCTGTCACTATTAGAAGAAAGATAATAGAACCGACAAAATATCGTCTGTAGGGCCAATAAAATTGTTTTAACCTTTTAAACGTTTCCATGCTGTCACCTACCTATTCGGTCATAAAATTGTAACAAAGATTAATATATCGGATTTCGAAATAAATAACCACACGTCAAAACCTTCAAATCAATCGAAATGGCGTCAATTAAGGCGGTATACACCGTTTTTTTCATACAATAATTATTAATTTATCAAAATTCGCAGATTTACTTAAAAATACATACCATTCCATTATTATCGCCCCCTGAAAGTACAAAAATGAATCAACAGCCTAAACTTTTAAAAGAATGTCTCTATTTTGACAAACATTTTAAAAAAAGACCATTAATAAGCCTATTATTTTTTGATGAGAAAATGCCTGTTTCCTCATAAGAAGATCCTCCCCACTAAATTTAGGACAGCCCTCGAACTTATTTGTGTGCTCTTATCTTTTTGAAAATGATGCTCACTGGCTTGTTCCCCTCATTATTCCCGGAATGATCAACCCTATTTGTTTGAGATGCGAGTTGAGGCCCTCTATAATTATAGGTGCCGTCTTATGAAAAAAGAGGAGGATTGCTTCCTTAAAGGGCTTATCTGTTATAGAATGGTTTGATCAAGAGATCCGTACTAATAGAGGAGAAGCGATTGGGGATTCTACCACGATCCTTTTTTGTAACGAATGAAGCTTGATGGCAAAATGGTCCAAGGAGTGTATGACAAATGACTAATTTACAAAAATATCTAAGTGAAGATTTTTGGGTAACATTAATATCCAAAGTAGGTGTAGCCCTCATCCAAATTGCGATTGTCTTCATCATCTACTTAATCGTTAAATCAATTGGAACAAAGGTGATTGAGCGCTCCTTTGAACGTTACAAGGAGAAGCGAGAGGTTTCTTCTGGACGAGTTATAACACTAGAAAGATTGCTCCTTAACATATTTAGTTACGTCTTGTTTTTTATCTTTATCGTCATTATCTTTCAAACATTCGGTCTTAAAACATCTAGTTTATTAGCAGGAGCCGGAGTTGTGGGATTAGCTGTTGGTTTTGGAGCACAAGGTCTTGTCAGTGATATTGTTACAGGTTTTTTTATTTTATTAGAGCAGCAAATCGATGTTGGAGATTATGTAACAATTGGAAATCTTGACGGAATTGTAGAAGAAGTGGGTCTAAGAACGACCCATTTAAGATCCTTTGATGGGACCGTTCATTTCATTCCGAACCGGGGGATCTCGACGGTCAGTAACCATTCTCGCGGCAACATGCGCGCATTAGTCGATATCAGCATTGCCTATGATGAGAACATCGATGAAGCGATCAAAGTCATTCAAGACACTTGCGATAAAGTAGCTGAAGGAAACGAAATGATTATTGAAGGACCGAGTGTACTTGGCGTTCAAACAATCGGGAGTTCTGACGTTGTACTCCGCATCATTGCTCAAACAAGGAACGGTGAACAGTGGGAAGTCGAACGAATTCTGAAAAAGGCGATTAAAGAAGCGTTTGATGAAAATGGGATTGAAATTCCATATCCACATCAAGTCTATGTGCACAAAAACGACATCAATAACGCGCGCAGCACTCAATAAAAACAGGCATACCAAAACACGTTTAAAACGATTAAAAGGAAGCGAACCTATCGTTCGCTTCCTTTTTTTAGGCGTTACTCTGTTCTGCTTCATCCAGATCGTAAATTTCCACACTCTTGATCCAGGAGCCTTCCAATTCATGGACTTTAATTTCTAAATGCTCCACTTGGACCACCTCATTAAGCATAAGGTCGGGATTATCGGCTAGGATCAGACCCGCGATCGTATCAATATCTTCATGTTCAATATGTGTATGAAACTGACGATTAATATCCGTTGTTAGCGTTTTGCCATCGACCAAATAACGGCCGGGCCCAATTTGTTCGATCGTTGCCCGTTCATCCTCATCAAATTCATCGCGAATTTCTCCTACAATTTCTTCAAGTATGTCCTCAACCGTCACCATCCCTGAAGTTCCACCATACTCATCAACTAAAATCGCCATGTGCTCCCGCTTTTTTTGCATGATAAGAAGGAGTTGTTTGATCGGCATCGTCTCGTGGACTCGCAGGATTGGACGAATGTGAGCTTCTAACCGAGGGTCTGTTATACTGTCAAAGCGTTCGCTTGAATAGTAAAGTTCTTTTATATTAATAACCCCGACAATATGGTCTTTATCCCCTTTGGCAATCGGATAACGGGTGTAGGTATGCCGCTTCATTTCGTCTTTATTTTCTTCAAGGGACCGGTCAACGAACAAACAGATAAGTTCAGTTCTTGGTACCATAATTTCACGGGCGACACGGTCATCAAAATCAAAAATGCGATTCACATATCGATACTCCGCTTGATTAATCTCACCGCTTTGATAACTTTCGGAAAGCAATAATCTGAGTTCCTCTTCAGTATGAACTTCCTCCGCTTCTCCCATTGGTTTAATCCCAAATAACCGAGAAACAGCATTTGCAGATCTATTTAATAACCATATAAAGGGAAAAGCAATGCGGCTAAACCAAATCAACGGTTTCGCACTCCACATCAAAATAACCTCAGCCTTTTGAATAGCCATGCTTTTAGGAGCCAGTTCACCAAAAACAACGTGAAATAATGTGATGATTAGAAATGCTAAAATGCCTGAAATGGTAAACGAAAGGGTTGAGCTAAATGGCAAGGTATGAAGCAGTGGCTCTAATAATCCCTCAACAACGGGCTCCCCTAACCAACCAATCCCAAGAGAAGCCATTGTAATTCCCAATTGACAGGAAGATAGATAGGCATCCATCTCTTTTAGGACGCGCAAACCGTCTTTTGCCTTTTTCTCCCCTTTTTCGCTTAATGCTTCTACACGGGATTTTCTCACTCTTACAATGGCAAATTCTGCAGCCACAAAAAATGCGGTAAAAAAGATGAGAATAAGAACACAAATTAATTTTAATAACATAAATAACTCCCCACGATTCAAACTTTTCTTTCTTAAACGCTGCAGTTAAGCGATGCAAATCTTGAACGCATCCCCCTATTCATGTATAGGTTTTCTCCATTGCACACTTTCCAAGGGTTGACATCTATATGTAAAGAATTCGCCTAATCCGCAGGCAGCCCGATGATCGTTTTCCCTGACTGTAGACGAACAAGTGTCACCCAACTTATCAAAATCAATTCCTTTTCTGGATAAAAAACGTGTTGGAGAACAACCATGAAGCCCTAAAAGCCGTTCCGTAGACTTCTGGTACTTATCCTTACGTAAAAGCTATCATCATGGTTTCAAAATGACCTTTTATCTTTTTGGCCTTAAGTAGATAAACATCGATATGAAAAAGCAGCCCTCAGGCTGCTTTATTCAACGCTTCCCTTAGATTAAAGATTTTGTTCAACGGCTTCGCAGACGTCATCCGCGCTCATCCCAGTTGCGTCAATTACTGGGCTTTTCGTAGCTGTCGTTTGGATTCCCATCACATCACGGTCCTGTCCAGTGACGACGCAGCAATCACATCCGTTGATATCTGATTCTGAGCGAAGTGTCACCACTTCATACCCTCTGTCTTTAAGGGCTTCAGACACCGCTGTAAGAGATTCTTCAACTGCAATTCTTGCCATTCTAGAAAACCTCCTCTGTCTTCTTCCAAGCTCCCCGTCATTGGGGCTATTCTTAGATTGGCAAAAAGAGGCGGCCCTTATTCGTTTTCCCTTTTATCAATTTCAATCATACACCTATTATAGAAATAAAAAGGAATTAGGAATGAGGATGACCTAAGAAGGTCAAATAACGCGCGATCACATCAACCGCAACCGGGATTGCCGCTTCATCCGGATTAAGCGTTGAAGTATGAAGCCCCGATTCAGAAGAAACGCCTAGCCAGAACATAAAGCCTGGGATTTCTTTAAGAAAATACCCAAAATCTTCGCCAGTCATGGCTTCCTTAGCTTCAACGACTTCTATGTTATGAAGTCGTGCAAAAGAAAGGAATTTTTCGATCTCCTGCTGATGATTGTATACTTGATAATAATTGGAGCCAAAATCAATGGTTACCTCGCAATCAAAGGCCATTTCAATCCCTTTTGCCTGTCGTTCGACCTCGGATTTCATCATCTCCATAGATTCCGGAGTAAGCGCCCGGATTGTCCCCTCTAAACGAGCCGATTCGGCAATCACGTTTTGTCTTGATCCACCGGTTATCTTCCCAATCGTCACCACACCACTGTCGAGCGGATTCACCCGCCTTGACACAATCGATTGGAGCTGGGTGATTAAGTGAGCACCCGCTACGACCATATCATTGGCAAGGTGAGGAAAAGCAGCATGTCCTCCCTTTCCCTTTAAATCGATAAAGAGCTCAGAGGTGTTAGCAAATAACAATCCCGGTTTTGTCGCAATCGTTCCAGTTGGATATTCAGGAGCAATGTGCAGAGCCATCATCATGTCAGGACGCCACTCTTGAAATTGATCGCTCTGCATCATCGGTAAAGCTCCACCTGGTCCTTCTTCAGCTGGCTGAAAGACGAATAGGAGATCTTGTTGTAGGGGCGGCTGCTCTAACAGTCGCGCGATCACGCCGAGGGCAATCGTCATATGTAAGTCATGACCACAGGCATGCATTCTCCCTTCATGCCGTGAAGTAAAATCAAGACCAGTTTCCTCTATAATGGGCAAACCGTCTATATCCGTTCGATACCCAAGTGTTCGAGTTGGATTGGTTCCCTTAAGTTTGACAAAGAAGCCGGTTTTCCAGGTCTTTATTTCGATCCGTTCTTGATGAGGAAACGTTTCGATAACCTTCAATAAATAGCTCTGAGTTTTGATTTCCTCAAATCCTAATTCCGGAATTTGGTGCAGCTGTCTTCTTACTGAAATTAAATCAAGTCCCATAATAACCTCCTATAAGAAGAGCGGAAGAGTCCTTGGTCTGCCACACTAACCCAATACTGAATCAACAGGACTTCTTCACCACTCTAAATCTTTCTTATGCTTAAAGAATGGTCTTTTATTTTGGCTCTTTTCTAAAAGATTGTTGCTAGTTGATAAAAATAGGTGGAAATAGGCGCGACTCTTGCGGGAATAGCAAGCCAGGTGAGACCCCGCAGGCGTATTTTGCCGAGGAGGCTCACGGATTGCCCGCGGAAAGCGAGCTTATTGGAGCCTAAAAAAAACAACAAAGTTTACGAAAACAGCCTTTATTTTTCTTTTAACTCAAGGCCTAGAACTGACCAACCCCCATCGCTCGTAACGTAAACGGATGAGTTAGTCGGATTAGGGTTGGCTGCAAAAAGATTTCAAAAAGGGGCTGACTTCATTGAAGAGTCAGGCCCCTTTTGTCCAGTGTTATTAATCGCGTTCTTAGTCTTCTTTAAGCTGTCTAAGCTCTTGCTTAATTTCGACTTTCGAACGTGTCTTGTCATCAATTTCTTTAATAATTCTTGCAGGAACACCGGCAACTACTTTATTCGCTGGAACATCTTCAATAACAACAGCACCTGCTGCTACTACTGAGCCCTTCCCGATTTTTACCCCTTCAAGAACAACCGCATTGGCACCAATCAGTACATCATCTTCTAAAATCACCGGCTGGGCAGAAGGCGGTTCAATAACACCGGCTAAAACAGCGCCAGCACCTACATGACAGTTCTTACCCACTGTAGCTCGTCCACCTAAGATCGCGCCCATATCAATCATCGTGCCTTCACCAATAACAGCCCCAATGTTAATAACAGCGCCCATCATAATGACGGCATTATTGCCGATTTCGACTTGATCACGGATAATAGCACCTGGTTCAATACGCGCTTGCACTTTCTTTGTATCCAAAAGCGGAATAGCCGAGTGACGGCGGTCATTCTCTAATACATAATCCTCAATTCGTGACGAGTTCGTTTCCAACACATCGCGAATGATTTTCCATTCACCAAAAAGCACACCTGTCGTTCCATTGATAAAACTCTTTGTGCCTTCGCCGAAGTCAATGCCTTCCAAATCCCCTTTTATGTAGACCTTTACAGGTGTTGATTTTTCACTGTTTTGAATAAACGCAATGATTTCATTGGCATCCATCATGGTCCAAACACCCTCCCTTTAATCGCCTGCCACAGCATTAATTGCCTGGCTTCTTTTTTTCCTTTTCTTCTTTAGAAGTCTAAAGTCTCTTCTATGTTAACGAATTTTTGCGATGAAGTCTATTAAATCCTTCAATCAAACGGATACTCTTCTCTCACTAAATCAACGAAAGCTTTTACTTGCCGAAGTTCTAAAGCTTCTTCAGAGGTCAATAACCACGTCCCGCGTTCGAGTCTGCTTCCCGATACATCAAGCAACGGTAAACGAGAGATACTTTCATCCCGCTCAGTCAGGCTAATTCCTGGCAAGATCGCATAACCAATTCCATTCAATGCCATTTGTTTGCATGTCTCAATTTGATCAACAATGATCGTGCGTTCAGGACGTTTTTTAAAAGTTTGATGCCACCAATCTTGAATGACATGATGATAGTTTGAATCACTCCGGAATTGAATATAGGGCCTTGGTGTTTTTGGAAGATCCTCTATTGATTCAATTTGGGTATCGACTAAATGCAAAGCATCCGAGAAGAGATGATGCTTAGTGCCCCGCCATTTAGGATTTCCTCTTATAATGCCGATGTGACTGTCATCCTCATACATATGCCTTAGGATCTCACTGGACCAGCCTGTCATTAGTGAAATTTTCACTTGAGGATATCGGGCAACATATTTCTTTAACATTTTCGGAAGCCAATATTGGCCGATTATAGAGGCCACTGCAATTTTTAAGGTACCATAGATTTCCTTGACATTCATTTGCATTTCTTCACGAAGATGTCCTTCGATCTCAAGCATCTCCTTAGCAAATTGGGCCACTTTTTCTCCTTCTGATGTAAGAATCAGCCCTTTCTTTGATCTTACGAATAAAGGGATGCCCCAATCTTCTTCAATCGAATGGAGGCGCTGACTGAGTGCAGGCTGAGAAACAAAAAGACGCTCTGCGGCTTTTCTCATATTTTTTTCTTCGGCCAAAACCGAAATCACTTGCATGTCCGATCTTTGCATTTTGATCCTCCATTAAACAAGACTCACCTGTGGAGATGATAGCACTCATTATAATGGATTCCAGCTTAATTCGCGACCTTCTTTAGATACAAAATAGAAAAATTCCTCTTTTCTCATCAGAAATGGGAACCGTTAAAACACGTTTCGATTCAGAAAGACAACCGGAAATGATGTTTAGAAAAAGGAGGTTATCCTATACCGTTTTCCCCTCCTAAGGAAAAAACAACGAATAGGATAACCTCCTTTAGTAATTTAGACTTACTTTACAGGTAGGACTTCATGACTAATATCCCTCAAGTAATGGTTCATGAACTTAAGCAAAGCACTTCTTGGGATAATCCCTTTAAAATTTTCTTCCTGATCTACTACACACAAAAAAGGTTCATTTATCGAAAGTTTGACAACGGTTAAGAAATCATCATCCGGGTGAACAATGGGGACAGAGCTTTTCATGACGTCTTGCACTTTAAACTCCGATAACTTTTCAAATTCGATCCGTTCAATTCCAAAGATATGATTTAAGATCATCGTTTTACTTACGATTCCTTGGAATTTATTTTTTATGTCGACTACTGGTATGGCCGAATATCCTGATTTGACAAGAACAAGCAAAGCGTGTTCTAGTGGGTTATTCGATTGAACGACTGCTACTTGCTCATCAGGAATGATCAAATCCATTATATTCTTATTAATGACATCACACTCTTTTAGTCGTTTCAAGGTCTGTCAACTCCTTTTCCTTCAAAACCATGAAAGCCTTTTCACAACCATACAATAGTTTATCACAAACAGCTTGTTCAGGTCATGATCTTTTCCATCCATTTTTTTATTTCTGGATGCCATTAGTTCTTCTCCAATTAGAGAATTACCCCTATATCCTATTCATAAAACCTTAAGAATATCTTAAAACGAATTCAATGAGGTCTGAAGAGTGACTGATTCACTTTCTATTATTTTTTAGAAAACTATGTCGAATTCATGTAAGTTTTGGCGAATCTATTTAAATGTTTTCTTGATTATAGGATAATGACTTGAAGTGACTTTTCTATTAAATCGAGAGGAGACGGCTCAAATGCGCGACGAGATTGAAAAAAAACGACAACAGCTTATTCTTATCGCGAATAAGTATGGATTAAATGCTGAATTGACGCTGAAATGCAGTCGCGAATTAGACCGCCTTCTTGACAATTATCAAGAAAAAACACTACTTTCTAATAAAAATATAAATAGTGCCACTAACTAAAAGCCTAATCCTGTTTAAATCCTCATACCTTAAACTTTAGAAAAGGAGCTTTCCCATTGAAATGGGTACCGCTCTTTTTTTATACCCTTTTTCTCATAAATAATGATCAATATGTAAAAAATAAAGTATTCTAGGCATCCTGAGGAGGCGAATTTATGAAAGACGATCATACCCTTGATTATGTCTTGGAATCTCTGTCAAATTGGGTGGATACTCATCATAAAGCAAAAGCGCTTTACGAAAAACTTATGCACCATTCCTACAAAAATGAAGAGGACTTTGCCAGAGCCCTCTCAGCCGAAGAGGCTCACTTTTTGTCCGACGTCCTTTCAGAAGAAATCAACTATGCCGAGCAAGCTGGAGACAAAGTACGACTTGGACAGTTGAACGACATGTACGAACAGCTTTATTAAGTTTCTAACCGATTCGTTCCGATTGGTGTCCTTTTCAAAAATGGCTGCTTAGTGATCCTGATCAAAATGGCTGCCATGATCATGACGGGGTTATCCAAGCCCCTTTACCTTGTTTCCTTAACAACTTTCGAACTTTTGGATAAATGCCGCGGCTGACCGTCCGCACTGCTTTAGGATCGATCTATTTGAATCCGTTCTTTTTTAGCGAGGGGACCTTCCCCTTGCTTTTTCTTTAGAATTGGACTTCCTCAAGGTGAAAACGGGTTTCCATAAGTTGCGCCTATTGGTAGGCCTACCTTTTATTTTAACTTTTTTAAAAACCCTCTTGTATAACGACAAACGTGTCATTTATAATAACGACATAGGTGTCATTTTTATTTGGAGGAGGTTCTTTCATGAACCCGCAATTGTTAAAAAGTAAATCCTATAAGGCCCTAATTTCCGCACAGACGGTCAGCAACCTCGGCGATTGGCTTTACATTTTAGGCTTAATGGCTTTAGTCGGAATTAAATGGCACGGGTCCCCTCTTGAGGTCTCACTTGCCATGCTCATGATGTCACTGCCCTCTATTCTCTTTGGCTCACTTGCTGGAACGTTGGCCGACCGAATGGACCGCAAATTCTTAATGGTCCTCTCCGATCTCACACGGGCTGCGATCATGGTTGGAATTGTAGTTGCCTCCCAATTGTTTGAAGTGTATCTCCTTGTCGCACTCCTCTCCCTTTTCTCGACTCTATTTGAACCTGCCAAACAAGGCAAATTAAAAGAAATTGTGGCTGAAGAGTTGCTGCAATCAGCCGTCTCCACCAGTCAGTTAATAAATAATGGCGCAAAAATAGTAGGTCCAATTATTGGCGGTGCCTTAATTGCTATCACGAGTGTCACTTGGGCTTTTTATATTGACGCCTGCTCGTTTCTCGTTTCCGCCTTGTGCTTGACTTTCTTGCCTAAGACAGAGCGATTCAGCCAAACAAAAGAAACGCCAAACGAAACAAAGACCTCAAAATCAAGCTTCGTCCACCAGCTTGCTGAGGGCTTCCGCTTTCTCAAAACCACACCGACGCTTCTCGTTGGTGTCGTCATGTTCAGTCTTGTCATGTTTGTTCTCCAAATTTCTGATTCCCAATTTATTGTCCTTTTTAGAGAAATTCACGGATCCAGCATCAATATATTAGGCTGGCTCATGGCGGGAAGCGGTCTAGGCGTTGTATTAGCCTCGATTTATTTAAACAAGAAAGAAATCACTTCCTTTATTGGTTTATTGGCCATTAGCAGCGTCGTCCTCGGACTTGGCTATATGGGCATAACGGCTGGAATCCATATGCCCATTACCATGATCGAGATCCTTTATCCGATTGGCGGTGTGGTGGTCGGGTTTTGCTTTGGGCTTTCTCTCATTCCATTTGAAGTTATGGTCCAAAAACAAACCCCCGAACAATTTACAGGACGTGTATTTGGTACAATCGGGAGTTTGACAACACTTTCTGTTATTTTGGGGACATCAACCGGAGGAGTGCTTTCACAATTCTTCGGTGTCCATTTGACGTATTACCTGGCAGGTGGATTACTTGTTCTTGTTGGACTCGTTGTTTATAGTAAACGTAAGTCATTAGAAAGAGGGAATCGCAATGCCCAAGGTGAGCCCGGAACACTTCAAGAAACGGCGGGCCGAAATTCTTGAAGCCGCTAAGAAGGTATTTACCAAAAAGGGATTCGAGCCGACAACCATGCAGGATGTGGTGAAGGAATCAGGGATGAGCCGTGGCGGTGTTTATCAATATTTTTCAAGTCCTGAAGAGATGTTTATTGCCATACGCGAAGACGGCTTCGAAGCGTTTGACAATTACTTAAGGGAGTTATTAGACACACATGAAACCGTGTGGGATGCTCTATTGGCCTATGTTAACAATTATATTTACGAACCCGAAAGTGAAGGAATTTCTTTCGGCCTCGTCTCTTATGAATATTCGGTTGTCTCTTGGCGAAATGAACAGCATCGTCAGGTTATCTTAAACCAAGCGCTAAAAGCGACTGAAACGTTTAAGGACTTTCTGCAAGTGGGAGTAGACCGCGGAGAATTTACTCCCCTTTATTCTCTAGAAGCGATTGCTTTATTTATTTTTAATGTCACAGACGGCCTTCTTCTTCATGCCGTTTTTGCTTCCGAAAGTGCCAATCATTTGTATATCAATGAACAAGTGGCCAGTCTTATTTTATATCTAAGAACCGCCCTGCAAATTAGAGAATAAATAACTTTTGATTTGCGTTTTTAATAAAACGTCAAGAGATTTGCTAGGAAATTTAACATTAAATTTCGGTATCTTTAGATGAATGCAATCATAAATTGATGGTGTCTCATTTTTTGGCAGTCAAAAAGACTGGATGTCGATGACTCACCAGTCTTCTTGGATGTCCATTCCCGCTTATGCCGGGCTGACTTGCTCTCTTGAACCGTAAATACATTCGATTAACCGCCCCATAATAATAGGTGCTTTTTCACCTTCTATAATCAGTAGGAGTTCATCTTGATCTGCCGTTAAAACAAACAGAATAAGTTCAGTCATTCTATGTATCTGACAGACTGATTCATTGTGGTAGAGAAACAAACGTTGTCCCGACTTCGAGCAAATGGAATAGAAATCAATGAGCTTTGGAAGATCAAAATCAGATGCTCTAATCTGATATGATAGGATGCTTTTCATGTTGTCATACTTCCTTTCGTGTAATCTCTCTTCTTTTATTTTCCCACAAAAAGAAACTGGACTGTACCGGTTAATTTTGTCGAATCTTATATAACTTTCGAGTTTTTTCGAGTAAAATCAGCGGATTATGGTCTTTATTCTCAAAAAAAGCGATGCCTTTTGGCATCGCTTTTTTGCAACCTGAGAAGTATGAACCTCTGAATCTTGAACCAAACTAACATCAATTCAAGATAACTGGAGGTTTTTCGTTTGTATCCTACACAGCCTTATTTTAATAAAGAACAAAAAGAAAAAACCATTGTTCATACCTTCCCGCCGCAACATCAATCCCAGATGCCCGGGCATGAGCATGAAATGAATCCTTTACCAATTGCCGATAACCCCTCCTACAAAGCAAGCGGAAAATTAAAAAATAAAATAGCGATCATTACTGGAGGAGACAGCGGCATCGGCCGTGCCGTGGCCATCACTTTTGCCAAAGAGGGGGCGAAGGTTGCGATCGTCTATTTCAATGAAAAAGAGGATGCCGAGGCAACCAAACAGATGATCAACGCTTACGGCGGACAATGCCTTTTGATTGAAAAAGACCTGCGTGAAGAAACAAGCGCCGAGGAGGCGGTTAAAGAAACCTTAGCCCAATACGGCGCCCCCCATATTCTTGTTAATAATTGTGCGGTCCAATACCCACAGAAGTCGATCCTTCAGATTACAAAAGAACAGCTTTACAAAACCTTTGAGACCAACTTTTTTTCTTACTTTTTTATGGCTAAAGCGGTCTTACCGCATATGACGGCAGGAGCATCCATTATTAATACAGCATCGATCACGGCTTATAAAGGAAACAAGACGCTCATCGATTACAGTTCGACGAAAGGCGCGATTGTGTCCTTTACCCGGTCTCTATCCTTAGCGCTTGCCGAAGAGGATATTCGAGTGAATGCGGTGGCACCAGGGCCAATATGGACACCGTTAATTCCTGCTTCCTTTGATGCGGACAAGGTTAGCCAATTTGGAAACAACACGCCAATGAAGCGTGCCGGACAACCCTTTGAACTCGCACCTGCCTATGTGTACCTCGCCAGTGATGATTCCCGTTTCATGAGCGGACAAGTTCTTCATATTAATGGCGGCGATATTGTTAATGGTTAACACTTAAGAAGGTTTTTTATAAAATTTCTTTAAAATGAAATGGGTTCACTATAGTGGGAGGTATCTGCATATAGGAGAATGTCAGATTCCTCTCCATCGAAATCAATAACGGTTAAGCATGTACTGTGGATGAACGGACCCTCCCACAATTTCTCTAGCGGGCGATTTTCAAAATAAGCCATGAGCGTCTTCAAAACGACCGCATGTGTGACAAGAAGAATGTCTCGATCCTTATTTTCTTGGAGAATGCTTTTCATTCTTGGAAGCACTCGATTTCTCAGATCATAAAAATCTTCCCCGTTTGCTGCTTTATATAAGTGGGGTTCTTGCCAAAAATGCTTTGAACGAATAGGGTCATGTCTTTCAATATCCGCCTTCAATTGACCTTCCCAATCACCGAGATCCATCTCTAGGAAATGCTCGTCTTGAATAATGGGGAGCTGGTGTTTCACATTTAATAGCGTTGCCGTCTTAAGCGCTCTTTCACTTGGACTCGATATCACGATATCGATCGATTTATTCTCAAGGCGAGAAGCAAGCTCCTCGGCCTGCCGTATGCCACGTTCTGTTAAGTGGGAATTAGCCCTGCCTTGCAGACGTTGTTCTCTATTCCATACTGTTTCACCATGACGGGTCAAATATAACCGTCCCATGCTTGTCACTCCTTCTTCTAATAAATATCAGGACAATACTCTATGATCATTTAACCCAAACCTTACTATACTTACATTTCGATAAAGCTATCCCCATTCCCTTCTCATGTCGAAAGGTCATTAGAATTAGAAAAGTGAAAGCGCCACAAGGTGGGAACAGATCTCGTCCAACAGTCGTCTAAAAAAAAGAACCCAAGAGGGGCTAAAAAGAACCTTGCCCCTTTTGGGTTCATTCATGGATGAATTGAATGATGGCTTCTGCAACTTCTTTAGGACGTTCTTCCGGAAGCAAGTGACCGGTTTCTTCAAAAACTTTCAATTCAGCCTGTTTCATTTCTTTTTTAAAACGTTCCCCAATCTCTAACGGAACAATTCGATCTTGTCTTCCCCATAACAATAGAACCGGCTGTTCAATCTCCCCAACTTCTGGTGTCGTCAAATCGCCTTCTCGATCTTGTATAAGTCTCGTCAAAGAGTGATAAAACGCCTTTTCTCTTAAAGGCTTTTTGTAACCTTCCATCATTTCCTCTGTAATTATAGAAGGGTCATGAGTCACATCCAAAAAAGTCTTCATAGCATTATACTTTTGAAAGTATAGTCTCAAGAAGAAAGGAAAAAAAGGAATTTTAGTCGCCATTCTTAGCTGTTTTTTTACCGGCCCCATATAACCTGCAGCCGATAAACCGATTACTTTTTCCACCCGCTTAGGGTCCTTTCTAGCGGCACGAAAGCAAATCTGGCCCCCCATCGAATGCCCGACCAATATGACATGATCTCTATTAAAATAAGTTAAAATGGCAAGCAAAGTTTCCGCATAATTATCCAGGGAATGCTCGTAGTGTTTCGATTTTTCACTTTTGCCAAAGCCAGGCAAATCTATGGATAGAATGGAGAAGTGAGGCTCTAAGTAAGGAATAAGGTCTCTAAAGCTAAATAACGAAGAGAGGTACCCATGTACAAGAAGTAAGGTGGGATGTTGACCATCTAACGGCTTTCCCTTCACTTCATAATATATGTTAACATCCTTTATTTTAATATAAGGGGACATATCCTACACCCTTTCTATATCCATTTATGACATAAACAGTTTATATGTATTATTAGTATTAAATATCCAGTGAGGTGGTGTAAGACCACTTTCCATTATTTTCTGTCTCACCCTGTACATCCGAATGAACAAAAGGGGAAGTTTAATCTTATGGGAGTGATAAGGATGACAAAATCAACCGCTTTTCAAAATAAAGGAATGGATCATCAAAGCCTCAATTCTGACCAACTTAAATACGAGATAGCAAAAGAGCATCATATTCCCTTAAAAAAGGGGGACAATGGGAACCTGACCGCTAAACAGGCTGGGACCGTCGGAGGGCATATTGGCGGCCCAATGGTTCATGAACTCATTAAGCGAGCTAAACAACAGCTTTCGACCTCAAACAAAACCGATTAGGCATTTGGGAAAACTTTAGTTTTAACCACCTGATTATTCACTTTTAAATAAGCCTATTTTCCCAAAGTCCATCTAATATATAGATGTTATAATAAGTCAGGTAGTAGATTTTTTCGACATTATTAAGCTTTTATTTTGTTACATTCTCTTACCCTTATGTTTGCCAGGATGCTTATCCTGGCTTTTTTTATTGGATAAAAAGAATCCGATCCCTTTTTTCTAGACGGGTCGGATTCAATTTAAATGAAAGCTTAAATTTATTGCATCAAGAGAGCCATCATTTCTTTATAACGCGATTTGACTTCCTCAAGAGTCAGTGGAAAAGAACTTGTAATCTGATAGAACAGTTCATCATCATAACGAAGCCAAACCCCAAACTCCCTCTTAATGGCTCTTTCTGCGTCTGAAAATTGATTAAAGGTCTGCCCCCATTTCTTGCCTTGGTACAGGACCTCCCACTGATTGACTCCCAATTTCCGAATAAACAGTTTGTCTCCCTTACGATTCGCGTAACAGGTTCCAAATTCGGATTCTTTCTGGTTAAACTCATTTCGCTCAGGATCTGGTTTAATCGGTGCCATAGAAAAGGTTTCTTGCATGAAGGTCTTAAAGGCCGCCTCCGTCAGTTCAGCACCAGATGCTTTCGGGTGACCGCCGCCGCCATATTTAGAGGCGAGTACAGATACATCGATGGCATCATGAATGGTACGAAAACTTAACCCTTTAGTCCCAGGATTGACCATTGTAATCAAATCTAAATGCGGATAAGCTTCATTCAATAAATTTCCTAATTCCGATTGATACTGTTCCGCATAAACCACTCCGACACAGTAATTGTCGATTGTCGTCTGAACAACTTGTCTTTTCTTAGAATTAATGTACCGGTCTACTTTCTTCTCTTCTACACGCAACAAGGTTTCTTCTGTATCACTAAAGGAGAAGGAGACCGTTTCATTGGTCAAACGTGTCACCATTTCCGCTTCAAAAAGCTCACGGCCAATCAGTCCATACAAGCTATTCAGTTGTTTAGCTTGATAAGTCCCTCTTTCATCCCATTCCCAAGTGTCGTATTGACGTACCCAATCAATATAAGTATCAAGTGCTTCTGTTTCCCCTAATTTATTATTGGTCTTTAAATCTTCATAGAAAAGTGACGCAGCCGATGTCTTTCTCCCCGTTATATCTTCAGGCTTTACATCTGCCCAAGAAAACTCATTTAGAAACAGAGCTGTTCCGTGGTGATCAATTAATTTAACAGCCTGGCCCTTTTTAACCGCATCATTAACGAGCTTAGCTACCTCAGGGCTTACTGATAAATCCGTAATGATGAGTTTCGTGCTGTCCTCAATCTTTTGGAGTGTCTCTTTCACACGTTGGTCGACCCATCTTGGCGTTGTGTAGAGAACCTCTGCCGCTTCATTAAACGCCAACTTTGCAAGTATGCCGCAAGAAACGCCGTCAAGATCACTGTCCGTAATAAGTTTGATCATCTCTATATCCTCCTAATTATAAAGGGCAGCTTAAAGCCCTTTTTGAGCAATCGTATATGTATTGGCATCTTCAATCAACCTCTGCACCGCCCTAGTATAAATCAATCCTAACAGCTCTAAACGTCTGACGCACGTCTTCGAAACTTAAGTTCTCCTTATTATGACCTTCTTTTACAATTTATTTTATCATCAATGTAGTGAAGCAACCCTTCTTCATTTGGTTTTTAACTTATTTCCGCTATACTAATGATGAGTATGTATAAAGGAGCTTATTATGAAATCACTGATTCTTGCTGAAAAACCAAGCGTTGCACGAGAAATGGCCCGCGTGCTTGGACTTAAAGATAAACATAAACATTATATTGAAGGACCGAATTACGTTGTTACTTGGGCCCTTGGGCATCTTCTCGAGTTGAAAATGCCAGAGGATTATGATAAAGCTTATCAAACATGGAAGATGGAGGATTTGCCTATTATCCCTAAACACATGGGGATTAAAGTGATTAAACAGACCGCCCATCACTTTAAAGGCATTGAACAACTTGCAAAGCGTGATGATCTAAAAGAACTCATTATCGCAACGGATGCCGGGCGAGAGGGAGAATTAGTTGCCCGTTGGATTATTAAAAGACTTCGTTGGACGAAGCCGCTTAAACGATTGTGGATTTCCTCCCAAACGGATCAAGCCATTCGAGAGGGATTTCGCACGCTCAAACCAGCCGGGAATTACGAGTCGCTTTATGAAAGCGCCGTTTGCCGAGCAGAAGCGGACTGGCTAATCGGTTTAAACGTAACGCGTGCCCTGACGACCAAATACAATGATCCTTTATCGGCAGGACGCGTGCAAACACCAACACTTGCTATGATTGTTGATCGGGAGAAGAAGATATTAGGATTTGTTCCAAAACCCTATTGGTCTCTCAAAGCGCAGATTGGACCTGTTACAGCCGTTTTCGAGCGTGATGGTGAAAAGCGTTTGTTTAATGAAGCGGAAGCGCATGAGCTAGAAGAAAAATTGAAAAACCAATCCGCTCAGCTTACGACTCTAAAATCTCAAATAAAAAAAGAAGCCCAGCCGCTTCCTTATGACCTGACCGACTTACAACGAGATGCCAACATTCGGTTTGGATTTTCAGCAAAGAAAACCTTAAACGTGCTTCAAGGTCTTTATGAACATCATAAAATCGTCACCTACCCGCGCACGGATTCCCGCTACCTGACCGAAGACATGAGAAGCACAATGGGCGACCGGTTAAAAGCCGTTGCCCATGCTTACAAAGAAGAAGCGCAGCCTCTCCTTCGAAATAAAGGCGGCCGCGTTCAAGCAGAGCGGGTCTTTAATAATTCAAGAGTAACGGATCATCATGCCATTATTCCAACAGAAGAACCTGCCTTTTTACGCGATCTCACAAGCGATGAAGCGAAACTTTATGAGTTGATCGTCCGCCGCTTCCTTGCCCTTTTCATGAGTCCTTATCAGTATAAAAGCTATCAAGCCGTCTTTACTTGTCAATCGGAAACCTTTACCGCAAGTGAAACTGAAACCGTGGACTTAGGCTATAGACGCGTGACTCATCCACAAGAGTCTGTGAAACAAGCTGGGTTCTCAGAGTTAAAAGAGGGTAAAACGTACACCATTCAAAATCTCTCTCTGTCCTCTCATACAACCGAACCTCCATCACGCCTCTCTGAAGCGGACCTTCTTAAGCGGATGGAGAAATATGGATTAGGGACACCCGCAACAAGAGCAGAAATTATTGAACGGCTCATCCAAAACCAATCGATCGATCGAAGGAATGGAAGACTGTTTCCAACCCCAAAAGGCAAACAATTAATTGATTTAGTGAATGAGGATCTCAAATCGCCAAAACTGACAGCGAAATGGGAACGCGAACTCGAATCGATTGCCCGCGGTAAAGGGAACCGAGCTGATTTCATGGCCAATATTCTGGAACAAACCAAGAAATTGATCAATGAAGTCAAAAACAGTGATCAGCACTACCGGGCGCATAACTTAACAGGCTCAAAATGCCCGGAATGCGGGGAATTAATGAAGGAAGTCAAAGGAAAAGATGGCCGCATTCTTGTTTGTTCGAACCAAGAATGCCGCTATCGTCGCCGAAAGGATCCCAAGCTTTCGAATCGCCGGTGTCCAACTTGCCATAAAAAAATGGAAATTCATAATGGAAAGGCCGGAACTTACTTCCAATGCCGCACTTGTAATATCGTCGAAAAAGCAACTGACAAAAAGAAAAATGTCTCCAAACATGAAGCGCGAAAGCTTCTCAAAAAGTACAGCCCTGATGATGGCGGACTTGGAAATCCATTAGCCGATGCCCTTAAAGCCGCTATGGAAACCAAAGATGAGTAACAAAGTGGAAGCTTCCTAACCTTTTTCTAAATGAGAGCGCTCCATGCAAGCTTGTCCTAAAGAAAGCTTGCTACTTGCGTTTTGCTTGAAAACTCGGGAGACAACAGTTGGCCCCCCCCATCTTCTAAAAACAACTAAAACAAAAAGGTCGATTGGTTTCCCGCTTAAGGGATTCAGATCGGCCTTTTTGAATCTACCATAATTTCAAATAAAGCTCTGGTTCGACAAGATCGGTGTCAACAGGGCAGCTCGATACATTTCGACCGTACTGCCATCCCCACACATTTCCTCCACAAGGCGGCACGATCGGTTTATACGCCGGCTTACGGTTGGCTGGCGTCTCACCGGGTTCCGGCTGAGCACTCCATAAAATCGTATGAGATTTGATTTTCTTGTTAGTCCCAATCGCCTCGCAAAAAGCCTGCATAAAGTTTCCTTCTTCAGAGTCGAAATAATAAGCAGGTTGGTAGGGCGATCGGTAGAAAGCCTCAAACCAGCCGTTTAACCAATTCGCATCAACATCAAAGAATTTCTCAACATTAGCAAAAATAGGTGCCCCTTTTGGAACCTCTAACCGGTTGGCATAGTAAATAGCGTTTTGAGCCTCTACGGATCCCTTCCTATAGCCAACAGCCGATTGAAAACTGCTGTAAATGGGTAAAATTTTTGTCCCTCTACTATGGATTCTTTTAATTTCTTCAGCAGTTAGCCCATCTGCCGACCCTTGTACCGTCTTCAAATACCTCCCCCAAAAGGCAGGTTTTCCTAAATTCTCCATTACACAGTTGTATAAATGAGTTGTAACCGGAGCAGCCGAATCCACTCCCCAATAAGTCGCCAAGCGTCCCAGCCCCTTGATGATTGTTATACACCTTCAATCATTATATTGAGAGCCTAGGGAAAAGTGACGATTGTCAGGTCTACTAAGATTTAGCAGAGGATCACTTTACTTAAACTATTTATTAGAATAGGCAGCGCACGATTAAACACAGGGCTATAAGAACCCTGCGTTTATCTCTGTTAACTTCTATTAACCTCTTTTGACTAGACGATCGGTGTAAGCTAACCTCGCCCCCTCATAAATGGCTCGCTTAGCATCTAATTCCCCTGCATATCTTGCTCCCCCAATTTTAGTAAACAAATCATTAGAGGCAACCCATGCATTAGACTCCTGTCCCGCTGCCAAGACGATGGTATCTGCTTTAAGCAGAAGCGATTCAGTTTCTCTTCCTTCTGTTAAACGATTGATCCAAATGCCTTCAGAAGTAATTTCGCGATATCTAAGCTGAGTTAAAAATTGAACGCCATTCTCCCGAAGATGCTGAAGCAAGGCCCATTTGGTGGTTTTACCAAGGCCGTCACCCATTCGTCCATTTCGGCGCAACATCTTAATATCGGTTATTCCTTTATCAATTAAATAATGGGCCACATCACACCCAATACCGCCTGCACCAATAATGACCACTCGATTTCCTGGATTCTTAACCCCGCTTAAAAGTTCTGCGTACGTCATAACATTTGGGCCTTCAATCCCTTTTATAGTTGGGATTCTAGGGGTAACGCCAACCGCTACCACGACTTGATCAAATTTTCCATGTCGTGATAACGTCTCCTCTGTAACCTCTGTATTCAATCGAATCGAAACCCCTAGCCGCTCAAGTTCAGTTTCATAATAGCGAAGCGTTTCAGCAAACTCTTCCTTCCCCGGGATTTCTTTTGCAAGCAGCAGTTGACCGCCAATACGGGAGTTTGCTTCAAAAAGAGTGAGATGATGGCCAGCTGAAGCGAGTGAACGCGCTGCTTCTAAGCCTGCCACGCCACCGCCAATAACCCCCACTCGTCTAGGCACACTTACCCTTTCAAGCAACCAGTGATGTTCGCGACCCGCCCGAGGATTGACCAGGCAGGAGGCCGGTTTCCCTTCAAAAACATGATCGAGACAGGCTTGATTGCAAGCGACACATGTATTAATACGATCCGTCTCGCCCGCCGCCGCTTTTTGCAGCAGCTCGGGGTCTGCTAAAAAAGGCCGCGCCATGGAAACGAGGTCACACTTTTCTTCCTTTAAAAGCCGGTTGGCCACCGCTGGATCATTAATTCGATTGCTTCCGACAACTGGAATCTCGACAACTTGTTTGATCGCTTGAGCATAATCAATGAAACCTGCTCTAGGAACCATTGTCGAGATCGTCGGCACCGCCGATTCATGCCAGCCAATCCCAATATTCAGAGCATCCACACCCGCCGCTTCAAAGCGCTGCGCCATCTCCAATGTTTCTTCATCCGTGCTGCTTCCTGGAATAAGATCAATCCCCGACATTCTGAAAATAACTGGATAATCTGGACCCACCTTTCTGCGAATCTCTCGTATAACCGCAAGAGGAAAGGCTAAGCGTTTCTCAAAACTGCCACCCCAGTCGTCTTCACGCTGATTCGTCACGGGAGATAAGAATTGATTGATCAGATACCCTTCCGACCCCATAATTTCTAGGGCATCAAAGCCGATCGACTGAGCTTGTTTGGCGGATTCAGCGAAGGCCTCAATCGTGCGAAAAATCCCCTCCTCTGTTAAAGCAATCGGTGTATGGCGATGAATGGGGGAACGAATCGCAGAAGGAGCCACCGCTTGAATGCCGCGAGAAGGGTCAAGCACGGCATAACGCCCTGCATGAAATAGCTGTGCAGCCAATCGTCCACCAACCTCATGCACGGCATTCACGACAGATCTGAGCACCTCACAATCCTCTTCACGATAGAAACCTAAGAAATGATTCCCTCCCTCGCCTTCCTCAATGACTGCCACTCCTCCTGTTACAATCAGTCCAGGACCACCTGATTTCGCGCGAGTTTGATAGAACACTTCGAGCGCCTTTGCACCGTCCTCTACACCTTCTAACCCAACATGCATGGAACCCATCATAACTCTATTTGGAAGCTCAAGGCTGCCAATTTTTATTGGTTTAAAAAGATGATCAAATGTCACACCGCTAGCCTCCTCTATTGGGCGCTGCCCCTTGTATGCGTTTTCTATTTCTATCGTAGGCTAATTTTATTAAACAATCAATCAGAAAAATGGAAACTTTTAAGAAATGTGGCGTTAACCATTTGCAGCCATTCACACAATCTTATTTAGAAAAAAAGACCGAGGAGGCTCACAGATTGCCCGCGGAAAGCGAGCTTATTGGAATCTAAAAAACAAGTTTACGAAAACAGCCAAAAAAAAGAAAAACGACCTTCAATTCCTAAGAATAAAAGTCGTTTCTTGATTCGTGAGCTTGTTAAACATTTACAACAAAACGAGCCTGACTGTGGCCTTCTTTATTTTTCTTCACTTCAAGCAAAGCGGGGATCGCGGTTTTAAGTTCTTGCACGTGTGAGATCACACCAATCATCCGGCCCGATTTTTGTAAATCAATCAAAGCATCGATCGCCTTGTTTAACGATTCTTCATCAAGTGAGCCAAAGCCTTCGTCGATGAACATCGTTTCTATAGAAACACCGCCCTTATAGGCCTGAATCACATCAGCCATTCCAAGTGCTAAAGAAAGCGAGGCATTAAATTTCTCACCGCCTGATAAGGATTTAACATCGCGTGTCTGACCTGTATAAGCATCATACACGTCCAGCCCAAGACCGCTTGGCCGATTGTTTTTCTCAATCCGTTCACTTCGAATCAGATGGAATTGACCATTTGAAAGCTTCTGAAGACGAAGATTCGCATGCTGAATAATTTGTTCTAAATATTCAATTTGTAAATAACGCTCCAGCGAGAGGGACTTCGTATTATGGCCTCTGATCACATCATAGAGATCTTGAATCGTCGAGAGTTGATTCTCAACCGCTTCAAGACGGCTCCGCTGCTCCAAAAGGTTCTGACCAATGGATAAGACCCGCTGTTTGAGTTGCCGATATTGATCCCTTTCTGCCTGAACCCGGTCCTTTTGGCTCTTCTTCTCTTGAAGAGATTGTCTTAATGCCTCCAGGTCGGATGGTTCTTTATTCGCTAATGTTTGTTCGAGGTCAAGAACTTGTTGCCGGACCCGTTGTAAGTTCTCCCGATAGCTTTTTAGCTCTTCTGATAAACGGCTGAGCCTTTCATCCGAAAGCGTTGCCTTTTGATAAGCCTCTTCCGTTTCAAACCCGGCTAATAGCCTTTGATCATCGAATGTCTGCTGAGCATTCTTCAATTTCTCCTCAGCTTCAGCTTTTTGCTCAGTTGCACTTTCTAAACGGGTCACTTGGGCAGTAAACGCTGATTGCACTTCCTGCAATCGCTCCTGAGCTTTTTTCCAAATCATTTCGAGTCGCTCAGCTTCCGTTTTTACTTGTCGCAAATGGTGATCAAAGGTTGTCCAATCTCTTAATGATTCGGGAATTTGCTTAAGCGTTTCTTCGTAGATCGCTTTTTCCTTCTCATAGATCAACTGAGATTTAGCATGATGATCTGAGGCCATTGCTAACTGGTCTCTCATCTGTTTTAGAGCATATGTCCGTCGGTCATGGTCCTCTTTTAAAAGTTGCAGCTGCTCTTCAACCTGTTTCATCTTGTCCACAATCTGCCGTTGTTCTTTCCCTTTTTCAACCAATTGACTAAAGGCTTGATCCAGGTCAGAACTACTGACATTTGCCGCTTCAAGTTCCGTTTGCACCTGCGTCCATTGTTCGTTTAAAGTAGAGAGCCTTCCGACCATTTTTTGCAGCTCGCTCTCTTCCTCCTGGGAAACTTGCCGCGCACGCTCTAATTCTTCGCGCGAAGGTAAATAACTCGCTGGAATGGCTTTATTTGGATGTTCAAGGCTTCCGCAAACAGGACAAGCTTCTCCAGAATGAAGGTGTTGGGCGAGAAAGCTTGCCTGTGAGTCAATCCAAACCTTCTCGATCTGAATCATCGTCTCTCTAGCGCGCATGCTTTCCTTATACTTCGCTTCTTTTTCTGACTGTAAGAGATGAAGCGAGGCGCTCAACTGTTTGGCCAGTTTAATTAGCTTGATCTGCTCTCTATAATTCGTTAAAAGAGACTCCTCTTGAGCTCTAGTTTTAACAAAAGCTTCTTGTTCACGTATCTGAAGGGTGATCTTCTCAAGCTCTGTTTCTTGTTTGGTCACTTGCGGCTTAAGCTCTGTCAATGATTTCAATGACGCTTCAGCTTTTTGTTCAAGACCCGCTAACACCTGCCGCTTTTCATTAAGCTGTTTGACCTTTGGCAAGAGATCGGTCAACCGGGTTAGGTCAGACTTTAGCTGCTCCCGAAGCGGCTGATCACGCTCCAACTCCGCAAACGCTCCCTGCGCCTGTTCTAGATCAGCCTTGATAGCCTCTAGGCGGGACTTGGCCAAAGCAAGGGCTTCCTGCTTCTCCTTTGCCTCTTGTTTTGCAGTCAGTAAATAGGTTTCATACACTTTTAGGCGCGAAGCCTTTTCAGCGAGTTCTCGTGTTTCTTCCAATTCCTTATAGGTTGACTCTTTCGCTTCAAGACCCGCTTTTTCTTTTCGCAATTCATCAAGACGAACAAATTGGTTGTGCAGCACTTCTGCCGTGTGCAGGCGTTCCAACTGCTGATTATAGACACCGTCCGCTTTTTCAAAAGCCTCTTCTAGCTCGAGCACCTTATCCACGTAAAAATTCGCTTCCAACTCTAAAGCTTCGGAAACTTGCTGACTATTATAATGTTCCCGTCCCATCACCTCTGTCAGCATCGAATGCTCTCGTTCTGGCAATTCCTTCTTAATAAAATCATACAGTCTCTTTAAAGACAGACTCTCTTGATCATAGGATCGCTTGACATCGCTTCGTTTTTCACGCAACCGTTCTTCCATCCATTGATAGGGTTCTGTCCGAAAGATCCGCCGCAGAATCGCTTCTTTATTTTCCGTTTCCGAGGTTAAGAGTTTGCGAAATTCACCTTGAGGAAGCATCACGATTTGAGAAAATTGATCTTTTGTAAGGCCAAGGATCGCTTCAAGCTTCTTATTTACCTCTGTCACAATCATCCGATCGACAATTGGCAGTTCTTCCTCACCGATTATTTGATACAGTTCATGTTTGGCACCTGTTGGACTTTTATTGCCTTCCTTGACGTGCGGGAGCTGACGAAACACCCGATAGGTCTCGTTCTTCAGCTGAAAAATCAGTTCGACTGATGTATAGTCCTCATCATCGGCGTAATGACTCCTGAGAAGGGACAAATCCTTGCGATCTTCACCACTTGCCTGTCCATAAAGAGCCACACAAACAGCATCAAAAATGGTGGTTTTTCCTGCTCCAGTATTACCTGAAATAAGGAAGAGTCCCATCTCTTTGAGCTCCCGAAAATCAATCACCTGTGTCTTCTTGTACGGACCGAAAGCAGTAAGCGTCAGTTTGATAGGTCTCATACCAATTCCACCTCTTTCTTCCGCACGTCATCAAGCACTTCGATAAATAAGGCTTCAGCTTCTTCCTTTGGCGCCTCTCCTGTTACTTCTTTATAAAAAGCTTTAAAAAGCTCCTGATCGGTCAATGTCTGCCTGCCTTGAATCCCATCTACCGTTTGCGTGGCAATAGGCTGAGAAAGAATCCGTTCCACATGCATCGCGTTAGGATAGACAGAGCGAATTTTTTCCATAGGTGCTAAAATCGGTGTTTCATCCAATAATCGGACAAACACATAATCCTCGCTCATCTTTCCTTTTAAAAGATCATCTAGCTTTCCTTCAACCGTCCGCATCTCATGTTTTGGCTTAAGCGAGCGATGCTCAACCGTCACCTGCCCGTCCTGGTCCAATTCAACCACTAAATAGCCTTTATTATGATGCTCCTCAGAGATGGAATATTTTAAAGGCGAGCCTGAGTAACGAATGGTCGGATTCCCTACATAATGAGCTTGGTGCAAATGTCCGAGAGCCGTATAATGAAAGGACTTAAACAGTTCTGCACTGACATGTTCGGCTCCGCCAATTGAGAGTGGGCGCTCCGAATCACTTGTGTTAGGCTCAGACTCACCACTCGCCGTAACAAAGGCATGTCCGACTAAAATATGTCGCGCCTTTGGATCAAGGCGCTCCTCTATTTGTTCAATCAAAGCGGACATGGCCTCTTGATGGCTATGAATCTCTTCATTTTCTAATAAATGCCGAATGACCGCCGGTTCCGCATAAGGGATTTGATGCACATGTACCTCTCCGTACTGATCTTGTAAAATGACAGGCTCAAGGGATGGCTTGAGTTGGCCCATCAGATAGAGGCCGTTTGAGGCCATCAGCTGCGTTGCAAAATCAAGGCGGCCGGGACTGTCATGATTACCCGCAATCGCAATAACGGGTGTCTTTAGATCCATGACTAACGTGCGTAACCGATCATCAAGCAATTCAACCGCGTCCGTCGGCGGTACTGCCCGATCATAGAGGTCCCCGGCAATAATAACCGCATCCGGACGTTCGGCCTCTACCGCTTCTACAAATTGATCAAGGACATATCGCTGATCATCTGTCATATAAACGCCGTGAACAAGTTTTCCTAAATGCCAATCCGCCGTATGGAAAAACTTCATTTATAACCCTCCTCGAAACTTATCACTATGACTCTATTATATAGGAAATAAACGTAGAGCAGAAAGGAGAATCCTGGCAAGACAGACTAACTTTGACTTCACAAAAATAGAACGGCTGTTACGGAGTATTCTCGTTACCTCTAACCTTAAAATTCCTCCCAAACAGACGAAATAGCGAATCCTCGTTCCCTCTAAAACTCACAAACGTAACGAGGATTCACTATCCAGCAAAGAAAAAGCCGCTCCCTCAAAGGGAGCGGCTCTTATTTTATTTCATTGAAAAGGTGGCATCGGACACTATGGGGTGGTTCGTTGTGACAACGAGATTATTGACGGCGCTGAATAGGGCTTTAACAGAGGCATTCATAATATCCGCATCGATGCCAGCCCCCCAATGGATTTGCCCGTTTTCGTCTGTAATCCCAACATAAGAAACCGCATTAGATTTTGACCCGATTTCTTGGGCATGCTCACGATACACAAGATCTGAATAAGTTATATCAAACTTGGTTTGAAGCGCGTTGCTGATGGCGTCAAGACGACCATTGCCAACACCCGTAATTTCATCGACTTCCTCATGAATTTTAATCGTTAAGAAGGTTTGATAATCATCTGACTTTTTAAAACGGAAATTGAGAAACTCAATAGGTGATTGCTTATTGACATAACTCTTAACAAAAATATCATAGATCTCAGTGATCATAAGTTCTTTATTCTCGTGGTCAGAAACCTGTTTGACACGGTAGCCAAAGTTTTCACGCATTTTCGGCGGAAGATCATAACCGTATTGCTGTTCAAGTAAGTAACCAATCCCGCCTTTACCCGATTGGCTGTTAATTCGAATGATATCCCCTTCATACTCACGCCCAATATCTAGCGGGTCAATGACAATATATGGAACCTTCCATTTTTCATCAGGGTGATCCTCACGCCATTTAAAGCCCTTCGCAATGGCATCCTGATGTGAACCAGAAAAGGCGGTAAACACGAGCTTCCCTCCATAGGGATGGCGTTCATGAACGGTCATTTTCGTCAAGCGCTCATAAACGGCTAGAATACTTGGGATATCCTCAAAATCCAATTGCGGATCCACCCCGTGAGAATAGAGGTTCAAGGCAAGTGTAACGATATCAACATTTCCCGTTCGCTCACCGTTGCCAAATAAAGTTCCTTCAATTCTCTGACCGCCGGCAAGTAAAGCGAGCTCCGAATCAGCAACCCCTGTCCCTCTGTCATTATGGGGATGAATGGACAAGATGACATGCTCACGCTTATTTAGATGGTCACTCATGTATTCAATCTGACTGGCGTACACATGAGGCAGCGATAAAGATACCGTGACCGGAAGATTAATGATGACTTTGTTTTCTTCAGTAGGCTGCCAAACATCAAGGACACGGTTACAAATCTCAAGGGCAAACTCAACTTCAGTTCCAGTGAAGCTTTCGGGGGAATATTGAAAAACGAAAGAGCCTTCCGTCTTCGCGGCATACTCCTGGACAAGTTTTGCCCCGCTCACCGCGATCTCGATAATGTCTTCCTTTGACTTTTGGAAGACCTGTTCGCGCTGTGCGACAGAAGTGGAATTATAAAGATGGACAATCGCACGCTTTGCCCCTCTTAATGCCTCGAATGTTTTCTCGATTATATGTTCCCTGGACTGGGTCAAAACCTGAATCGTCACATCATCTGGAATTAAATCCTGTTCGATGAGTGCCCGTAAGAAAGCAAACTCGGTCTCGGATGCAGCCGGAAAGCCTACTTCAATCTCTTTAAACCCAATATCTACCAGAAGCTGAAAATACTCTAACTTTTCTTGTAAAGTTAGAGGGACAACAAGTGCCTGATTCCCGTCACGAAGGTCCACACTGCACCAGGTTGGCGCTTCTGTAATGTACTCCTTTTGAGCCCATTTCAAGCTCTCGACTGGCGGCATAAAATAGCTTCTTGAATATTTTTCCACATTTTTCATTCAAATCCACCCTTTCCCTTGATCCGTTTTTTAACCCTTGTTCTTAGGCTATAAAAATAAAAAGCCCATCATCCCATAAGAGACGACAGACTTTAACCGACGTGGTACCACTCTTTTTGATCGTTCACTGAACCGATCCACTTTAAGGACTGATTACGGATGCCATCCGTTAAGACCTGCTTGTTGCTCAGTCTTACCACTCCTGGGTGAGTTGGGGCGATTATTGACTGTCTTGCACCAACCGACAGCTCTCTAAACAATAATAGAACCTTAGTACTCCCAATCATCGTGTTTAATCATTTTAAATTTTCACTTATTATATGGTGTTTTTTTAATGCAGTCAACCCCATTTTTTTGTGAAAATTAATCATGAAAGCGTTTTTTATTAATTCCTGTAACGCATTAAAGCTTGGAAATTATTTTATTTTTTTAAGAATTAAATCTATCCAAAAAAAGAGCCTGGGACAATACTAAACGAACTGACTTAACTTACAAATGAAAAACCGAACCCATCACGTTAATCTGTGATAAGATCGGTTTTTTTTCGATTCGTCAACTACGTCTGTCCCAGCCTCAGCAGATGACTTTTTTTGATCAATAGGCTCGCTTGAAGAACAAAATCGCTAATGCCGCGACTCCCTTCTTCCCAAGTATAGATTTGACCTATGAGTTTTTCTCGGACACTGTTTTTATGTTTAAACACTTAACAAAAATGGGTGGTTGTCTAACCAATGTGGAAAATCGTCCCGTTTTAACATAAGAAGCGTAACTAGGCTACGTTACTGGTCAACTTCCTGGGTAAAATGGGCCGTTCCAAGTTAAATAGAGAATGCTCGTTACGCCTAACGACTCAAATGGGCAATTGAGAGAGGGAATAGCGTATTCTCGTTACGCTCAAACGAAATAGGCGTAACGGCATTCTCTTATTTCGGCATTTCAGCCCAGTTTAACGGAGGTTAGCGTAGCCTTGTTACGCTCAATCAAAATAGGCGTAACGGCATTCTCTTATTTCGGCATTTCAGCCCAGTTTAACGGAGGTTAGCGTAGCCTCGTTACGCTCAATCAAAATAGGCGTAACGGCAGTCCTTTATTTCCGCATTTCAGCCCAGTTTAGCGGACGATAGCGAATCCTTGTTACGCTCAATCAAAATAGGCGTAACGGCAGTCTCTTATTTCGGCATTTCAGCCCCGTTTAGCGGAGGTTAGCGTATTCTCGTTACGCTCATCTGATTTAGGCGTAACCTCAGTCCTTTATTTCGGCATTCCGGCCCATTTCGCGGAGGTTAGCGTAGCCTCGTTACGCTCAATCGAAATAGACGTAACGGCATTCTCTTATTTCGGCATTTCAGCCCCGTTTAGCGGAGGATAGCGTATTCTCGTTACGTTCAACCGAAATAGGCGTAACGGCAGTCCTTTATTTCGGCTTTCTGACCCATTTGGAGGCGGATAGCGTATTCTCGTTTCGCTCAACCGAAATAGGCGTAACACCATTCTCTTATTTCGGCATTTCAGCCCAGTTTAGCGGACGATAGCGTAGCCTCGTTACGCTCTACCGAAATAGGCGTAACGCCATTCTCTTATTTCGGCATTTCAGCCCAATTGCAGGCGGATAACGTATTCTGGTTACGCCTAATCGTTTTACGTGTACGACGATTGCCTCGCTTTGCGCGGACGTATTGCCGCGCCCGCGCAAAGCGAGGTTATTTTCGCACAAAAAACGACGTTTCAATGTCGATGTATCCACAAGTCAAGAATTTTATAATTTCCTAAACAACAAGAAGAACTTCATTAATTCAATGAAGCCTTTCCTTTGGCTTGAGCCCTCACTTAAAACAGAAGCAAACGTTAAGTTAGAAGGGTTTCGTTAACATAAGAATAATAATAAGAGTGAATAAGCCATTGAGCACCCATTCTCCCCTAAGAACGGCCTTATGCTGTTCATAGTACTCTTCTGGAATCTCAGGTCCTTTAGCATCCTTCAACAAAGCATGGATCGGCTTTACCTTAGGAGATAAGTAAAAGGGGCCTAATGCGAGTGCGGCTAGATAAATAATGAGACTTGTCACATACCAACCCTGATGAAACAAGGCGTGGTTAAAACTTCCCATAAGAAGCCCTGTAAGGAGAAGTAGAAAACCGCCAATCATAACAAATCGATGGAGCAGGCCGTTTGCCGCATACGCAAAGCGCAGCTGCTCGAGTGTTTTCGCCGATTGCTTAATCGGAATAAAGGCAAAACCCGGTCCGAGCCCAAAGATTGCTGATGCCACATGAATGAGAAGCAATAATTTAAATAACATAAATGAAACTCCTTAAACTTTGTTTCTACTATTATATCTAAATCATTAAGTTAAAACTGTGAGGAATCTCATAAAAGCATTAAGAAAAATAGATTTTAGTGCGCACCCCCAAGCGGTGTCACGCCATTGAAACACTTAAGAGGGGCCAATATATAGCGTCGACCATTAATCACTTTATAAATCGGGGCCTATCACTTATGATAAATGGAAGTAAAGGAAGGTGTCCGCATGTCGAATTGGCCATTATCAAGAACAGCAAGCTCATTTAAAACACTTATTTTTAGCGAGCTCGCTGACTATAAAGGAAAAAAAAGTCAAGAAGGCGCCTCACTGATTGATTTGAGTATCGGCAGTCCAGATCAGGGACCACCGCCTTTCTTGATGGAAACGTTGTCTAAGGCTTCATTGGATCCCGCTCAATACGGCTATACGCTTTCCGGAAGCCAAGAATTTAATGAAGCCGTTGCCGCCTACTACAAGAAATTCAATGTTGAATTGGATCCAAAGTCTGAAATACTGCAAGTTATGGGGTCTCAAGACGGTCTTGTCCACCTTCCTATGATCTATGCTGAGGAAGGGGATATCATCCTAGTCCCAGACCCCGGCTATACCGCTTATGAAGCAGGAGTCAAACTATCCGGCGCTGACTTGTACCCGCTACCTTTACAAGAACAAAATGGCTTTTTGCCCGATTTATCGACTATTCCAGAAGAGGTGGCTCAAAAGGCGAAGCTCATGATCCTTAACTTTCCTGGAAATCCTGTACCAGCTCTCGCTACAAAGGCCTTTTTTAAAGAAGCAGTCTCGTTTGCCAAGAACTATGAGCTAATTGTTGTCCATGATTTCGCATACTGTGAGCTCATTTTTGATGGGCACAAGCCAATCAGTTTCATGAGTGTTGAAGGAGCAAAAGAGGTAGGCGTTGAGTTCAATTCACTTTCCAAAAGCTTCAATTTGGCGGGAACACGGATTGGTTACGCAGTGGGGAATTCAGAAATCATTCAGGAACTTGAACGATTAAAATCCAATCTTGATTATGGTATTTTCTCTCCTATTCAGAGAACAGCCATTCAAGCTTTATTACATGGTGAAACGTTTACGAAAGCCAATCGACTGCTCTATGAAAAAAGACGTGACGTCTTAATCACCGGCCTAAATGAGGCGGGATGGAACGTAACATCACCTCCCGCCGCCATGTTTGTTTGGGCGAAGCTTCCAGCGGGTTATACGTCCGAATCCTTTACATATGAGTTAATCGATCGTACCGGTGTCGTTGTGACTCCTGGCAATGCCTTTGGAAAACAAGGAGAAGGGTATGTTCGGATGGCACTTGTACAGCCTGAAGCACTATTAAAAGAAGCAGCAGAGCGAATAAAAGACATGCTTCAATCTTAAAGCCTAGAGAGGCCGGGACAGACGTATCCTGACGAATCGAAAAAACCGAACTTATTCACAGATTAACGTGATAGGTTCGGTTTTTCATTTGTAAGTTAAGTCAGTTTGTTTAGTTTTGTCCGAGCCTCTTTATTTAACGCCTCCTTTTCAATCCAAAACTTTAAATTGTTACAAAACCTCACATCAACCTTTTCATTCCCCAAACTATTACGTTAAGTTTTATAACACGAATACAAAAAGTCACCTCAAACGTGTCTATTTCACTCTATATTCTTACAAAATATGTAAAAACACAACAAAATAAGTGTGTTAAACCCTTAATTTATTTGTGTGTTAACTTTTTTAACATAATTTTTCTGAAACGTATTGACTATTTCCCCTATTCCGCTTATTATACGTGTAACATGTTATAAAAACTTACATTAGGAGTGATTAAATGAAACCTGCAGAACTATCCTTCTCGCTAGATTCCCTTTGGGTCCTCTTAGCAGCCGTTCTTGTTATCTTCATGCAAGCAGGATTTGCTCTTCTGGAGGCCGGGTCGACTCGGATGAAGAACTCTGGCCACGTGGCTGGGAAGCAAATACTCAGCTTCGCGATCTCTTCCATTGCCTTTTGGGCATTTGGTTTTGCCATTACTTTTGGAGAAGGGAACAGCCTCTTCGGAACCCACGGCTGGTTCTTGAATAACCCCTCTCCCTCAACGTTCGATTCCCTTTCTTGGGCGAATGTTCCGGTCTCATTAAAATTCTTATTCCAACTCGCATTTGCAGGCGTCTCACTCGCTATTGCCTGGGGAGGATTTGCAGAACGCGCGAAGCTTTCCGTCTACTTTATATTCGGCACTCTTTTTACCATTCTAGTTTATCCTGTTATCGGTCACTGGGTTTGGGGTGGTGGCTGGCTCGCACAAATGGGAATGCAAGACTTTGCCGGGTCCACAGTCGTTCACTTACAAGGCGCTGTTGCAGCATTAGTTGGTACTCTGCTTCTTGGACCTCGTATCGGTAAGTTCAACGCCAACAAAACTCCTAATGCCATTCCGGGTCATAACCAAGTTTACTCTGTAATAGGCTGTATCATTTTATGGATTGGTTGGTTTGGCTTCAATCCAGGGAGTACAATGGGGACATCAGGTGCTTTCTTCGGTTATGTCGCTTTAACTACGAACCTAGCTGCAGCGGCTGGAGCTATTGCTGCCATTCTAACCGCTCAATTGTTAGTTGGAAAAGCAGATATTTCAGCAATGGTTAACGGTGTTCTCGCTGCGTTAGTTGCCATTACAGCTGCATGCGCGTTCGTCGAGCCATGGGCAGCTGTCGTTGTCGGTGCAGTTGCAGGTGCGGTTACATTCTGGACTTCCGTTTACTTTGAGAAAAAAGGACTGGATGATCCGATCTACGCATTTTCCGTACACGGTATTGCCGGGATCATCGGAACCGTTTCCACAGGATTCTTTGCTTCTCCAAGACTCGTCAAAATCACCGGTGTTGGTCAGCCGGGGCTATTCTATGGCGGCGGTTTCCACCAGCTCGGCGTTCAAATACTTGGAGTACTAGGTGCATTCGTCTACGTTGCGGCAGTTTCCTTCATCATTCTTTTCATTCTTAAGAAAACAATCGGTCTTCGCGTTACAGCTGAGCAAGAAGTCAGCGGTCTTGATATTAGTGAACATGGCGCTTACGGCTATCCTGAACACCTTGATCCGAAATACAAAGGACAGTCAGAAATGAGCTCAAGCGCAAATTAATGAAGAAGGAAAGGCTCTCCTTTTCTTCTTCATTTTGAAAGGAGACCTAACCACATGAACCTTCAGGCTGCCTTAAACAAGCTCAAAGCGTCAGAAAAATGGCCATCCTTGGAAGAATTGAAAGCTCTGCATGACGAGATGTTGAAACATGTCCTATCGATCGGTCCCAGTCATTATCCTGAACTCTTGGTTGATCCATTACTCAATCAGCTTCATGATGAAGTGATGAAACAGACATGGGCATTAGCTGAACAAGAGACTCTGCGCCAAGCTATTGGAGTGAGACCGAAGAAGATTTGTTGGGTTTTATTTGGGAGCGGAGCACGCATGGAACAAACCATTTGTACGGATCAAGATAATGGCGTTCTATACGAATGTCTTCCGAGTGAGAAAGAAGCTTGTCTCACCTTTATCAAGACGGCAGCTGAATTGGGTACGTACTATTTAAACGAAATTGGCTATCCCTTTTGCCCCGGAAATGTGATGGCGACAAATAAAAGGTGGTCAAACGATACAGATTCGTGGTTAGAAGCAATGGCTAGACATATAAAACGGGGACAGCCAGACGACATTAAATATTTGTTTATTGCTTCTGACATAAGAGGTTTTTATGGGGATTTGAGCTTGGCGCAAGAGACAAAGAGCCGCCTGATTCAAACCCTGCAGGCCTCTCCCTTTATTTTAAAAAGGATGCATGAGCACATCCGTGAGCCCAAAGTGTCATTGGGCTGGTTTGGTCATGTGTATACCGAACGTTTTGGTAAACAAAGCGGAAAAGTGAACATTAAAGTGGGTTTTTATGTCCCAATAGTCAATGCTCTTAAATTCTTAGCAATCAAGCACGGCATTTTCGCTCCTTCTTCTTTGGATCGTCTAGAAGCCCTCGAGCACCTTGGAGTTATCGTTAAAGAAGAAGCTGTGATTCTCAAACAAGCGCTACAGATTTGCTTATATTTTAGAGGCCTCGCCTCCTTGAACCCTTCTTCCCAAGAGCGTGACTATTTGGATTTAACTACTTTGTCAGAAAGCGATGTCGAACGATTAAAGGCAAGTCTTAAAGAGATCAAAGCCTTTCATTCTCATGTTATAAGGAAAGGTGGATCATTATGAGTGACGCACAGGACCGTTCGTGGATCACTCGCTTTTTATCAATAGGATTAAGACCCGATCAACTGTTTGGGACTGTTCGATCAGGCTCTTTGCAGCAGGAAGCTTACGTCAGACAATTGCTTAAAGAAACCCACCAAAAACGGTTGGCTCTCGAAACGCCACTTCAAAACGTCACCTTCATCCTACTCGATACTGAAACAACAGGCTTTAATGCTGATAGTGATGACATTTTTGCCTTCTCAGCCACCAAAACCAAAATGGGTAAACCTTATGAGTCTTATTCTACGCTTATAAAACCGAGTCAACCTATCCCGGACGCCATTCAAGCTCTGACAGGAATTAACCAAGAGGATGTTCGTTTCGCGCCTTCCATGGAAGACATCCTACCCAAGCTATTACAATTCTTAACGGACGGCATTATTCTTGGGTATCATATCGCTTTCGATCTCACTTTTTTAAATGCTTATCTCAAGGCGAATAACCAACGAAGGCTGCCCCATCAATCTTTCGAACTTAGGCAATTGATCGAAAAACTTTATCAACAATCCTTCCCGACTCTCGATGACGCTCTGGCCTTTTTCAACATCCCGTGTGAGAAAAGGCATACAGCTGAAGGAGATGTCAAGGCTATGGCTGATCTATGGAGCAAGCTCTATGATCGTTTTCAGGAACTCCATCTTGCCACTCTATATGACCTTTATGCTCTTGTTGGAAGATAAAAAAGGCGCTCACACGAGGGGTTTTCCGATCACGTGGAAAAACTCTAAACTCGCAGTATTGACTAATACTATAATGAGCAGACAAAAGCTTGGGATTTCTCCCAAGCTTTTGTCTTTAATCGTTTTTTCAAATTCATTAAACGCTGATGGGCAAACGTGTCTTGCCCACCATTTTTCTGGCCGCGGCCTCCGTTTTCGTGGGAAAGCTTGGCATGGACTCCACTCATGCCTCGTTTTGGCGAATTGGAGCCCCCATCCCATTACCTGGCTTTCGTAAAAAAACAACCTTGCAACTGGCATACCTGGTAACTCCGAACGGTAACACCAAACTATTTTTTGGACAAAATCCCCTTCTGATGAGCAACAGTATTGACTTCTTCTTCTTCTCCCTACAAAATAAAAATAGTTCTGATAATTATGAGTGATTAACCCACTTACCTAATTCCAAATTAAAAATAAGTTTTTTTAATTCAAGAATGATTTGCGTGACATTTACCTCAATGTAGCCGTGATGGCTTCCAACTCTGGCCTCCCAAACGGTCGGTTGATCCGTTGGGGAGACACGAATCGTGAACCGTGACAGCTTTGCGAGCTCTTTTTCAACTTGCCCGATTACATGAGCTAAGAGATCTCTGTAAACAAAGACAAACTGCAAGTCGCAGGAACCTAGCCTGTTATAATCTTTTTTCAATCCTTTTAACAAGCTTCTCCAGATAATATAAGCTTTCGACCATTCCACTTCTTTTTGTGTTAAAGGATATCCCATTGCGATCACCATTAATATTATACACAAACATTTGTTCGCAATCCATTTTTTTATTGTGACGCTTTTATGGTCATATTATAAGGTTTGAAAGCGGAACTTCTGTCTGCTAACCTGAAAACTAAGACCCATTTTCCTTCATCTGGCGCTAGCGCTGTAAAACGCGCAATGAGTGGCTGTCATGTCGTTCGATCGTTCAACTCGTGTATTAAAAAATTTATATAGTTGAGGTGTTAGGGTATGAAAATGAGGCATTTAGGAACAAATGGTCCAGAGGTATCAGCAATAGGTCTTGGCTGTATGGGTATGTCAGATTTTTACAGCGGTCGAGATGATGAGGAATCCATTCGCACGATACATGACGCTTTAGATTTAGGCATTAACTTTTTAGACACAGCAGATATGTATGGCGTAGGTGAGAATGAAAGACTTGTTGGAAAAGCTATAAAAGACCGTCGCGATCACGTTTTTTTGGCGACAAAATTTGGAAACGTCCGATCACCAGAAGGCGCTTTTCTTGGAATTAACGGACGCCCTGAATACGTTAAAGAAGCCGTAGATAAAAGTTTAAAAAATCTTGGAGTCGATCACATTGATCTCTATTACCAGCATCGTGTAGATCCGAATACGCCCATTGAAGAAACGGTAGGAGCCATGTCGGACCTGGTTAAAGCAGGAAAGGTGCGTTACCTTGGTCTTTCGGAAGCCGCCTCTGAAACGATTCGGCGTGCACACAAAGTTCATCCTATTACAGCACTCCAAACCGAATACTCTCTATGGAGCCGCGATGTGGAGGATGGGATCCTGGATACCGTTCGTGAACTCGGGATTGGTTTTGTTCCTTATAGCCCGCTCGGACGGGGATTCTTAACAGGCGCCTTTAAGACCATTGAGGATCTCCCAGCTGACGATTTCAGACGCACTGGCCCTCGTTTCCAAGGCGAAAACTTCCAAAAAAATCTTGACTTAGTGGATAAAATTAAAGCCCTCGCTAAGGTAAAAGAGTGCACACCTTCACAACTGGCGCTTGCCTGGCTGCTTGCGCAAGGCGAGGATATCGTTCCTATCCCTGGAACTAAACGACGAACCTATCTGAAAGAAAATGTCGCCTCCCTTGAAGTTACACTGACTGAAACCGAGTTAAAAGAAATTGATGAAATCGCGCCAAAAGGAATTGCAAGCGGAAATCGCTATCCCGATATGAGCAGCGTTAACCGTTAGACCGATAATTTCACGCATCGTCTACCTAAATCAAAACCACCCGTGATAACGGGTGGTTTGTTCTACGGCTGAAAGCCTCTGTTACTGGCCAGCCCTTCAAAGGGTACTGAAAGATTCCCCAACCGCACTACTTCTCCAGCTACCCTAAAGGGCTTCTTTTATTTTTTCTTGTTTTTATTCTTAATCTCTTCTCCTGTGAATGGATCTATATATTCAAACATGCTTAATTGTTCTGCAACTACGTCCTCTTGTAACTGGTTTCGAATGTATTCTTCAATTACTTTCTTATTTCTTCCTACTGTATCAACATAAAATCCTTTACACCAAAATTTTCGATTCCCATACCGATATTTTAAATTGGCATGTCGGTCAAAAATCATTAAACTACTTTTTCCTTTCAAATATCCAACAAAAGATGAAACACTTATTTTAGGTGGAATACTTACAAGCATATGTATGTGATCTTTACATGCTTCGGCTTCAATAATTTCTACACCTTTTCTTTCACATAATTGTCTTAAGATCATTCCTATATCCTTTTTAAGTTTCCCATATATAATTTGTCTTCTATACTTTGGTGCAAAAACAATGTGATACTTACAATTCCATTTGGTGTGTGCTAAACTGTTAACATCAGGTTTTGACATAAAGAGTCTCTCCTAGTTCGATAAATTTGGTTGGGGAACCAAAATTTATTGTAACACTAAGAGAGGCTTTTTTTGATACCTCGCTGAAAGCTTTTCTGAACCCTAGGCATAGCCTAGGGTTTTCTTTTTACAAAAAAAACAGCATGGAGCCATGTCCCCATGCTGTTTTTGCTGTTCTATATTTTTTTCCTTTGTTTCTCTTCATACATTCTAGCGTCTGCCTTCTCCAAGGCTTCAGTGAGGTCATCGGCAGGATGAATCTCTGTCATACCGAAGCTAGCTGTAACAGGCAGGCCTTGACTGGACCAATCTCTATTTAATTGGTACAGTGTATTCCGAATTTGTTCTTGAATAAAAACCTTTTGTTCAGTTGGATGGGGAATAAAAAGGACAAACTCATCTCCCCCATATCGAAACAGGCGATGACTTGAAGGAATCCGCACTTTTATCTCGCCGACAAATTTTTTGAGAACGTCATCCCCCTTTGTATGGCCATAGTTATCATTCACCTCTTTAAAATCATCAAGGTCAATCATAACAAGAGTCCCGGATTGATCATTTTCTTTCAATTCATCCTTATAAATCTCCCAGCCCGCGCGATTTTCTGCTTGAGTTAATCCATCGAAAAAGACGGTTTTGGCGATCATTCGGTATTTCTGATAATAGCTTACCGATTTAAATAAAGAGAAAAGCACAACGAGTGCCACGAGGATGCCAATATAACTATAGACTTCATTTACCATCACTAGTATTAAAGACAAACTGTATATACATAAATAAGACCAATTGATGTCTAGAACAACCGCTTTCAAATTAGTTAGAAAAGCATTATTTTTTCGATAAGTCAAAATAACAGTACTTAAGAGACGATTGATTACAAAGTGAAGGATAAGGGCCATTGTCATGGCTAAAAGGGCTCCGTCTGAGTGAAAATGGTAGGATTTTAAAGCATAATGAAGCAGTAAGGAACCAGATGTAATTCCTGATGATAGATGGCCAATTGTGATGAAAAAATCCCAGATAACCCTATTTTTTCGTAATGAGGAAAAGAGAATTCCCGGAATCACGACAACAAGTGAAAGCGAAATGGGAAAGCTCAACATACTGAAGAGCACAAATACAATAGACGGCTTCCATTTGGCACCGCTTGGCAAGGTAACCGACCAATCATATGTAATGAGAAAGAGTGCTAAATAAAAAAGAACCTTGAAAAGAATGTTTTTTTCGGTATAAGTGTTCACATGAAGCGTTAGATCACTAATTAAATAAATGATTGAAGCTATACCAATTATACCAACCAAATAAAACAGCACTTCTGTGACTAATCCTTTAGTCTGAATACTGATCCTGATTCGTTTCACTTCAATCTCCCTTTCTCTCCCAATTCTATCATAAATTAATAGAAAGAGGCTCGTAAAGAAAGTGATTTTCTATATACTATCAGAAAGTATAAAAGTTCGCTAAAGCGATTATGGATGATAGCATAAGAAAAACTTCGACTTTCGCCATTAAGACTCGGCGATAAGCCGAGTTTCTCTAAAAATATCACACCATGCAATAAAACAACAAAAGACCAAGGCAGGTCCCTTAGTCTTTTTATATTACCATTATTCTTTATTTTTAATAACCCGAATGGCCACGATCGGCCGCAAGTTTTACTTTCAATAAAATCGCGACATTTCCGAGAACCACACTTATGCCAACTGCAATCAAAAGAAGTGTATTCGAGAATGCCACAAAACAATGGGCAATAAAGGCGACTGCTAAAAGTAACAAAGCTAATTGAATGAAGAGAGCCGGTTTCATATTGCCACCACCCTGCTAAAAGTTAAAGGTTCACAACCTTCTGTACTATTAGTTTAGCACGTGGCATGCTAAGGTTAATCTCCTAATTGTCACACCTTGGTGACAATTTTCTTAATAAAATTTGACAACATCTAATAAATTGCAGATGACGGGTTGGCGCGCCCTTTTACTTTTTATTTGAAGCAAACCGAAGCGGCAAATTAAGAATGGTCTGTGCCTCCTCCTGAGTAATAACTCCCATCTCCACCATGTTCATGACAACCACTTTCTGCCTCTTTATGGAAAGCTTCAAATTCTTAAAAGGGTCATAATTATTTGGCGAATTTGGAATCCCTGCCAATAAAGCCAATTCTCCTGCATTCAATTGGTCAGGTGTTTTATCAAAGTATGTTTTTGATGCATTATACAACCCATAGGCACCATGCCCGAAATAAATAATATTCGTATACATAGTGAAAACTTTAGTTTTTGATACGGTATCATAAATGCCTATCGCATAAAGACTCTGCTTCAATTTGTAATCAAATGATTTGGAGCGCTTTAAAAAAGTATTATCGACCAATTGTTGCGTGATGGTTGAACCACCTTGAACCAATTGATGCTTTGTTAGATCAACTTGAACTGAGCGAAGGATCCCAATTGGGTCAATCCCTGGATCCCAGGCAAAACGCCTGTCTTCAGTCGCAATGACCGCTTTTTTGTACATTTCCGGGATTTGATCATTTTTTAAAGGATGGTCGACATTTAACGCCTTTTCCACCTCTGCAACCTTTGCTTCTAGCTGAGGCTTTATAGGATGAACGTGTGTGAAATAGAGTTTAATCCCATAAAAGAATAACCCTAGAACGATCAAGAACCCGATTCCCCATCTTATGAGCTTCCTTCTTATCTTCTTCATAACACGGCCACCGTTCCTAAGAGACTGCCTTTTCACAATTACTTTCAAATAAGGTTTCGTTGTTTCGATTTTAATCCATTAAATACAGACATACATTTTATGGGCAAAAAGGCTTATTTTTTTCCCCGCTCCATTATAGCATATCCTACAAATTCAGCTGAAAACAGTCTAAAAACCCTTTTGTTAGACACTTGGAGGCCCGCTGCGATCGATCTTTTTTTAGGCTGTTTTCGTAACCTTTGTTGTTTTTTTAGGCTCCAACAAGCTCGCTTTCCGAGGGCAATCCGAGCCTCCTCGGCAAAATACGTCTGCGGGGTCTCACCTGGCTTGCTATTCCCGCAGGAGTCTCACCTATTTCCACCTATTTTTTATCAACTAGCAACAATCTTTTAGAAAAGAGCCTTTTTTTAAAAAGAAGCCAGACATTCGAACTATTTTCGTCACACACCTCTCAGACAGTTAATACATTAAATTAAACTGACAATCTCGGGAGGTGGACAACATCATGAAACTCCCCTTTTTATTATCGGGTCCCATTCTCCGTCGTGCTTATTCTAAGAGTGTCGTCATTTGGCTCGCAATGAGTGAAGCGGTCACCATACAAGCGGCTCTTTTCCCTATTCAACCGAGTACACACCGCCAGTCAAAACCTAAGCAGGTCGAGGAACAGATTAGCTATGAACCGCTTTCTATTAATACGACCCAGCATACTTGCCGCCTTGGCGATCACCTCTATATCTATTTAATTGAGCTCACTCCTAACCGAGGAGAGTCGTTTCCAGTAGACTGTTTTCTTGGCTATAATTTATCTTTTATCCGAAATTCAGAAACCGTTGATTTAGGTGACCTTGGTTTGTTAACCCCTGACAATCCTGATTCCATTGTTTATGAACCTTTTTCTTTTCCAACTTTTATTTTAAAAGAGAAGGAGACAACTAATTTTTTGTATGGCTCCTGTCGGAAATTTCATGGGAAAGGACAGGACCTCCTGCCAAAATCAGATGACCTTATGGCCAAGAAGGCTGCCAACTTAGAAGAACGGCCTCATACTTTGTTTCTCTTAGGTGACCAAATCTATGCCGATGATGTCGCAAGCGCTATTTTGCCCTTTCTATCAGAGCTAGGTACAGCCCTTCATGGAGGAAAACAAGAGGATTTATCTAAACTCGACCAGCGCCTATTAATTCACCCTTTTCCAAAGGCGCTCAAACAAGCCAAAGGCCGTCAATTCATCATGAATGAGTTTGCAGGCTTTACTTCTACGCATGCCGCTAACCATCTCATGACATTTGGCGAATACGCGGCTATGTATCTAATGAATTGGAGCCCGACATTATGGAAAGTGCTAACTGATCAAGGAGGCCTTCCCTCTTTTAAAGATTTAATTGATAAGGGTTTATTTTACCAGAAATTCCCTGACAAAGACCCTGCCTTTAGAAAACAACATAAGACTGAACTTAAACAAGCGGCCAAAGACTATCGGGCTGAGCGTGAACTCGTCTCACAATTTGCAAGCGGGCTGCCTGCTGTTCGCCGGTTATTAGCCAATATCCCAACCTATATGATCTTCGATGACCACGACATCACAGATGATTGGAATCTCTCGCATTCTTGGAAAACCCATGTTTCTGAATCCGCTCTAGGCTCACATATTATTGGTAATGCTTTAACCGCTTATTGGGCCTTTCAGGGCTGGGGAAATGAGCCTGAAGCGTTTTCCCCAGCATTTATTGAAACGATCGAACAGTACTTAACTACCTTAAAGCTGAAAAGTTATGAGCATGACAAGTGGCTGAAATCTATTATGACTTTTAATAAGTGGTCCTATGTTTCGCCCACTCATCCAAAAGCTCTATTTCTCGATACACGGACGATGAGAGGCTATGACCCGGTCCCTCAACCTGTACAAATTGGCAGAACCGTAAGAGAGACACCCATGAGTTCTGAGCTGATAAGTCAAAAAGGCTTGGCACACACCGAACAAATCCTGAAAGAAAGCGGGTGGAAAAAAGAAACGCCGCTTCTCATCATTTCGGCCACACCGCTTTACGGGATTCAGCTCATTGAGAATTTCGTCTTAAAATATATTTATCCATTTCGGTCATTTGGACTGCCGGTCGATGATTCTTTTGATATTGAAGCATGGAAAGATAACGGAAAGGGCTTTACTCAATTTATCAATCATCTCAAAAAGTGGGAGCCGAGCCCTTGCATTATTTTATCAGGAGATGTTCACTATGGCTTTCAGGCCGAATCTAAAATTCGCTTCCAATCAGAGAAATCCAAAGAACAAACGATTTATCAATTGACAAGCAGTCCTATTAACAACATGAGTTTTTATGGATGGGTCGGCCTTCTACTAAGATGTGTGACACGTCTCCATGCCCCGTTAAAGAAGCGAAAGGAAATCCACCATTACTGTGATAAGAGCTATCGGCTTATCGCCAAGAAACAACTGATTAATGATCCAACCACCATTAATTGGCATGAAAAAATCTATTATAACCGTAATCAAAAAGGGCAAATCATGGAGACTCACAACAATATCGGCCTTTTAACCATCAAGACCATTAAGCTTGAGGATAAGGACGGGGGCCATCACTTACAATGGACCAATCAGCTTTTATCTGAATAATTTTTCAGCGTACAGGAAAAAGCCGGCTCACAAACGAACCCGTGAGCCGGCTTTCATACCTTCTAAGGTAAATGTCTAAATGAACCTGGCACGCTTTCAAAGAGCAATAAACTTACTCCTCCGAGGAAGACTCCCTCTTATGAGTCAACCACTGATCAATGTGTGCTTCTGTTCGTGATATTATTTTTTGCTTCGTTTCTTCATTGATCTTTCCATCTTTAACAGCCTGAGTCAATCGGGCCTTTTGAGCCTCTAATAATTTCGCTTTTAGATCAGCTTGACTCATTCCCTTTTCTTTGGCAATATCAGCAAGGGACTGGCCTGAGCGCAGCTTTTCAATTAATGTCTTTTTGTCCACATTTAGGATTTTAGATGCTTCATCCAACCAGAAACCACCATGTTTTCCATGCCAGTGAGGCAATCCTTTATGCTGAATCCATTCATCCATATGCTGACTCGCTTTTAGAAGGATTGCATCTCGCTGCTGGGTAGTAAGTCTACCTGCTTTTACCGCTTCTTCAAGACGGCTGCTCAAAGCGCTCTGTAAACCACTCTTCAGCTTCTGATTAGAAATCCCCTTTTCTTTGGCAATATCCGCTAATGATTTGCCGGACTTTAGCTCATTAAACAAGGTTGTTTTGTCCATATTAAGAACTTGTGCGGCATCCTCTAGCCACACCATATGATGATGGCCATCACCTTTTTGTTGGTGCAGCATCTCTTGACCATTTTCACTTTTGACTGCAGACGATGGAACTTGTTCTTGGGCGGCCGAAGCAGCATGTGCGATAGACCCAAGCCCAATCGAAGCCATAAATACGGCTGCTGCCATGACTTTCATGACTTTCAAGTGTAACGCCTCCTTAAAATTTTGAACTTACCTGTTTTTGAACAACAGTTTTAATATGTACAGATTTCCAAAAAACCCATCAAATATGAAAAACTTTTTAAAAATGAATGTGCCGGTGTAAAAAAAACACCCCCTTCTGACGAGGTCAGAAGGGGGTGTTAATGATCAATTTGGCCCGGCGCGAAAGGACGCCAAGAGCCCAAGGCGCTCAAGAAGCTTAAGATAAAGTCCGATAACAAGGCGGGCGAATAAAAGGGATAAAGGAAAGTAAAAGAAAGTCCAATCCCCATTCTGCCAAACCAGTTTCATACCAAGAGCTTGCATAAAGATACTTCGGATAATCGTATAAAGAAAGGCTGCAAGCCACGGTACGACCAAAGCGAAACACACACTGCTGAACCAAATAACCTTGCTGCTAAGAACTCTCTGACGTACTAAAACATGACCAGCCGCCGGAATGGCTAGACAACATGGCACCAGGATCGCGATAAATAGATACAGTGAGACGATGACAGAGTGGACCTCTCCTCGTCCCCATTGAATAAGTAAAGTGATCCCCCAACTAATGAGGGCAAGGCTGATGCCATATATAAGACTAATCACAAATGCTTTGAATTTTTCCATATCTGCCGCCTTCTATGTTGATTCAAAAGGGGCTCTAATTCACCCCTAAAAGATCCATTAATTCATAAGTAAGAATCGTCTTTTCCTGTTCCCAAGTTAATTTACAAATTCGGGCGTGCGCATAAGGCGTTCCCTCTTTTGTCGTCCTCACTTCAATTGGGATATCTATTGGATATAACCGATACCCCTCTTTAACAAGCTCATACACATTTTCCGTTTCCGTCTTAATTTCCTTCTGTTTTGTGACAATCATCGTATTTAATTCAAGTGGCATTCCCATTGTTAACGCCCCTCCCTCCGAGTTTTTATCCTATTATCAGTATAACGCTTTACAGAGCTTTCATCATCTTTAACCGTAGAAAGAAAGCGCTCATTTTTTGTTTAAATACTTTTTAGTCTCTCATTTGTACAAGTTGCGCTATAATTAAACCATTATTTTTTATTTTAGTTTAAACAATGGTTCTGAGCTAGACTTTGAATAGAGAAGCTCAGGGGGAAACCTCTCTCGACTATCCCATATCAATAAAAGGAGCATGATCATTTGAAGCTAATTTCATGGAATGTAAATGGCATTCGAGCCTGTGTCAATAAAGGATTCTTAGACTATTTTCAAAAGATGGATGCTGATCTCTTCTGCATTCAAGAAACTAAATGTCAAAAAGGGCAAATTGAACTCGAATTAGAAGGCTACTATCAATACTGGAATGACGCGGAGCGCAAAGGCTATTCGGGAACCGCCATTTTCACAAAACAAAAGCCGGTTTCAGTAAGCTATGGATTAGGTGATTTATTTGAAGACCGTGAAGGACGTGTCATCACACTAGAATTCCAAGATTATTTTATGGTCACGGTCTATACGCCAAATGCTAAGCGCGACTTATCCCGTTTAGAAGAACGATTAGTTTGGGAAGACCAATTTTTAAACTATCTGCAAGCACTCGATAGCAAAAAGCCCGTTATCGTATGCGGTGACTTAAATGTGGCTCACCAGGAAATTGACCTAAAAAACGCCAAGACAAATGTAGGTAATTCAGGTTTTACCGATGAAGAACGCAGCAAGATGACCACACTGCTCTCAGCAGGCTTTGTCGATTCTTTCCGTCATCTTTACCCCGACAGAACCGATGTTTATAGCTGGTGGTCTTATATGAATAAGGTCAGAGAGCGGAACATCGGGTGGCGGATCGACTACTTCTTAGTTTCCGAAAGAGTTAGCCCTTATATTAAAGAAGCAGAAATCCATTGCAACGTGCTAGGCAGTGATCATTGTCCCATCCAGTTAGAAATGGATTTCCAATCATATTTAACAAGTTTTTCACAAAAATGATACAAATACAGATTGAATTTTCGAAACATTTTATTTATACTTAGATAATTATCTCCTAGTCATTCTCTTTTTTTAAGCAGGCCTGTATCCGATTGATCGACCTGACTTAAGTGATTATTTTTTAATTGATATCTAGGAAAAAAGAAAAATTAGAGGTGTTGAAAATGGATCACTCCATTCAATTTGTTGAAGCAACGTCATTAAAGCAAAAACCTTCTTCTGAGGAATTAGGCTTTGGCAGATTTTTTAGCGACTATATGTTTGAGATGGATTATTCCGCAGAGGCCGGTTGGCATGACCCGCGGATTGTCCCTTATCATCCTCTAACATTAGAGCCCTCCTCTATGGTCTTCCATTATGGGCAAGCCATCTTTGAAGGTCTGAAAGCTTATAAAACGAAGGATGGGCACATTCAATTATTCCGCCCTACCAAAAATATAACTCGTCTCAATAAATCCTGTGAGCGCTTATGCATTCCAAAAGTAGATGAGGAACTGATGCTAAAAGCATTCAAGGAGCTTATCTCCATTGAAAAGGATTGGGTGCCTAACGGTGATGGAACCTCCCTCTACCTCCGTCCTTTTATTATTGCAACAGAGCCTTATCTTGGTGTCAGACCGGCCAGGGAGTACAAATTACTTATCATCCTGTCACCAGTCGGGGCTTACTATGGGGATCAACTAGCACCTGTCAAAATCTATGTTGAAGAGCATTATGTCAGAGCCGTCCTTGGCGGTGTTGGACATGTTAAAACGGCGGGAAACTATGCGGCCAGCTTAAAAGCTCAGGAAGACGCAAGCGCTAAAGGGTATGCTCAAATCCTTTGGCTCGATGCCAAAGAAAACAAATACGTTGAAGAAGTCGGCAGCATGAATATCTTCTTTAAGATTAACGGGGAAGTCGTCACCCCTCAATTAAATGGAAGTATTTTAGATGGCGTGACACGGGATTCTGTCATTGATTTGCTAAAGCATTGGAACGTACCCGTACGTGAGACACGCATTTCGATCAAAGAAGTTTTCGAAGCTCATGCTCGCGGTGAATTGGAGGAGGTTTTCGGTTCCGGGACCGCTGCTGTCATCTCTCCTGTGGGTGAATTGAATTGGAACGGGGACATTATTACGGTAGGTGACCAGAAAATTGGCCCGCTCTCCCAGCGCTTATATGATGCGATTACAGGGATTCAAACAGGTAAAGTTGCCGACCCATTTGATTGGACATTAGACGTTACGAGCGTAAAGGTTTATTAAGCCAATCCAAACATGCAGGTGTCCAAAGAGACACCTGCACTTTTTAAATTCTTTTAATTGAATAGCCTTTTTAACTGTTCAGGGACTGGACGGCTTTTTCGCGTCGCTTCATCCATTGTCACACTTGTTACAAGGGCATCCGCACAAAGTTCGTCAGCCTGATTCCAAATCTCTTGACGAAGGACATAGCTTGTACAGCCCACTTTTTCAGGAATCGTCGTCACCACGAGAACATCCCCTTGCCGGCATTCCTTCCTATAATTGATGTTAATATTAACAGTAACCGTCTGGATTCCCATTTCAAGGAAGGTTTGGTAGGACAAACCTGCTTTCTCATACCACTCTTCTCTTCCCCACTCAAGATATTCAAGATATTTAGCATTGTTAACATGGCCGTTCACATCGATCTCTGTGGATCTAACAATGAGTTCCAGTGAGACTTTCATTCTTCCTCTCCTCTCTATTTAGAAAAATCAAAACACTTGAAGCCAACATTTTTTTAGTTTAAAGTTAAAAAGTAAATGATTAGAGGACTTTCTATTATCCATCTGATTTTATTCTACTATAAATGAACTTAAGAAAGGCGGGAGTAAAATGACCCATTCCAATACAGCGAACAGCCTTATTAGAACGATTGCGCCATTTCGCGCTGACCAAGTTGGAAGTTTGCTTCGTCCGCAGGCTATTAAAGAAGCACGCTTAAAGAAGGCATCAGGCGAGATCTCTCTTCAAGACCTTCGTGAGATTGAAAATCGTGAAATTAAACGCGTTATTGAAAAACAAAAAGAGATTGGTTTAAAAGCGGTGACAGACGGTGAATTTCGCCGTGCCTATTGGCATTTTGATTTTCTTGAAAATTTAGTCGGCTGTGAGGGTTATGAGCCGGATGAAGGCCTCAAATTTCACGGAACCGAAAGCAAGCCTCACGGAGTTAAGATTACCGGCAAGCTTGATTTTGGCAACCATCCGATGCTTGATGATTTCCGCTTTGTTCAGGATCATGCAGGTGAGCATACAGCCAAAATGACGATTCCAAGCCCTAATATGCTTCACGCACGAGCTAAAATAGAATATGAGCCTTACCAAGATACTGCCCTCTTATTAAACGACTTGGCCATTGCCTATCAAAAAGGTATACAAGCCTTTTATGAGGCAGGCTGCCGCTATCTCCAATTAGATGACACTTCCTGGGCGATTTTCTTCTCAGAGAGTGGACTTGAGAAAATCCGTTCAATGGGACAAGAACCAGCTGAGCTCCGTGCTCTCTACGCAAAAGCAATCAATGACGCAATCGCTAAGAAGCCGGATGACATGGTTATAACCATGCACATCTGCCGCGGGAATTTCCAATCGACCTTTATGAGCTCAGGCGGTTACGAAGGGGCAAGTGAAACAATTTTTAGTGAGCTTAATGTTGACGGCTTATTCCTTGAATTTGATGATGAGCGCTCAGGTGGTTTTGAACCACTTCGCTTTGTCAATCGCCCAAGTCTTCAGGTTGTTCTCGGCCTGATTACGTCTAAGTTCGGTGAGTTAGAGAACCCTGACGACATTAAGCGTCGTATTGAAGCCGCCTCTAAATATGTGGGTCTTGACCAGCTCTGTCTCAGCCCTCAATGCGGTTTTGCCTCAACAGAAGAAGGAAACCGTCTAACCGAAGAGCAACAGTGGGCTAAGCTAAGCCACGTTATCAACATTGCTCAAGACGTTTGGAAATAATCAAAAGTCTCTAGCAAAAAAGACTGAACCTTAATGGCTCAGTCTTTTTTTACTCGTATTAAACTTAATAGGGCCTTCAGCTACCCGATTACGATTACACAGGTATCCAGTTATTTTTAAGTGCCATAACAGCCGCACTTGTGCGATCTTTTACTTGCAGTTTTGTTAAAATACTGCTCACATGATTTTTTACCGTCTTATCCGTTATGTATAGACGTGATGCAATCTCATGATTACTGCAACCCTGAGAGATCAGCTCTAATACATCCCACTCTCTTAAAGTAAGGACGTCCACCGGTTTATCGGTTTCGCAGCCGATCAAGCCTACATAACTGTTAAGGAGAATCTCACCAATGGTTGGACTGATATAAATGCCATCGTTCTTCAGAATGACTTCTAAAGCGTATAATAATTCTTCTTTGTCCATTCCATTATAGAAATAGCCACTTAATTTCTTCTTAAACGCTTCTCTTAATAACTCATTCTGTCGATTGGCTGCCCAAACAACGGCTTTGACATTAAAGTTTTTACACATATTTAATATCTCAAGGATATCGACATGTGTCTGCAAATCAACGATAACTAGACTAGCATGAATAATTCGCTCAGACAGTATCACATGCCTCTGACTGGAACTGTGCGTCACAACAGTATAACCAGCATCTTCAAGAGTCCCGACAATACCATCCGTTAATATACTTTCTTCTTTCACCAATACAATATGCTTTTTCATCTTCATCACCCGAATATAAGAATTTGGCAACCCGGCTACCATAACTTCTGTTTTAGGCCCGTGGTTTTGCGTCCTTGTCTTTCGATCAAGTTTGCTATTTACAAATTATTCGTGACAATTTAACTTTAACTTATTCGTTAACTTAATTCAAGCAAACTCTTACAATTGTAATAAAATAACTCGTTTTTGTAAACTTTTGATCTTATCAAATTCCTATATAACATTGGTCGAAAAAGCAACCATCCAGCAGGAAACCTCTTAAAAGTTAAAACTCTTTACTTTATACCCTAATATTACTAAGACAAAACCTTCTTTTTCTATAAAAGTAGGTTTTTTTCTATAAATTTAATGATAGCTATTAGTAGGCATGACTCGCAACTATTTTGGCTCGATTTTGTTGCCATTTTGAAATCTTATTGTAACTCTTCTACCCCTATGTTGAGAAAACGAGAAACGAATACTATTAATAGACAATAGAGACAGAAGGAGTACTCAATGATTACAGCACACATAAAACCAATAATTGATGAAGACTTAAAAGAAAATCCATTATTCCATACACTTGAAATCCACATGCAGCGTCTAGGCTTTCTGGTTCCTTTTCGCGAGCAGTTAAATTGGACAAAACCCATCGATTCGATTGAATTAGGTGAGGAAAAAGACCTAAAAGGGTTAAAAAAATTAGCGGCAAAAAATGACGGCTCACTCCCTTTTATTCTTAAATTCACGAAAAAAACAACCTTTCAGCAGCTCATCTTACATCCTAATATCAACGGCTTGTATCTTCCATTTCGCTTTGACGAACCTTTTATGATCCAAGCCAATCATCAAACCTTATGGATTGGCTCCTTGATCAGGCTTGCCGATGAGTTAAAGTGGTTGGAGATCTCTATAAATAAAGACAGTTCTCCAGAAGTCAAAGACTATTGGCTGCGATTTCGAGAAACATGTGAAGCCGCGAAGGAAGCGTTTAGCCCTTTCATTTTATCCAATCAAACGAGTTCGCCAAGCCCTGACAAGACGACCTGATCATTCGTCCCTATCGAAGTTCTTAAGGGGCTTCCAACTGTCAAATTAGAGGATGGAATTCTAACCATAAGTCGTTCCGATAATGTGAGAGAAAATCTATAATTAACAGACAAAAGCTTGGGATTTTTCCCAAGCTTTTGTCTTTAATAGGAGACGCTAAAGCGGAGTTGATAAACGAGTGGAAAAATTTCCCCTTAATTAGGAAATTGCACTAAAATAGCTTAAAAGTGGGGAGTGAGTCTGCGATTTTCGGCTGCCCTTTTGTAATTTTTGGACCAACCTTCTCGGATTTCGCGCTCCTGCATGAGGCCGGGGTGGGAGCTTCTCGGATTTTTGGTAGACCTTTTAGGATTTTTGACAAACCTTCTTGGATTTTTTTGCGACCTTCTCGGATATATGGGCAACCTTCTCGGATTTTGCGCTCCTGCATGAGGCCGGGGTGGGAGCTTCTCAGATTTTTGGTAGACCTTTTAGGATTTTTGACAAACCTTCTTGGATTTTTTTGCGACCTTCTCGGATAAATGGGCAACCTTCTCGGATTTCGCGCTCCTGCATGAGGCCGGGGTGGGAGCTTCTCAGATTTTTGGTAGACCTTTTAGGATTTTTGACAAACCTTCTTGGATTTTTTTTCGACCTTCTGGGATAAATGGGCGACCTTCTCGGATTTTGCGCTCCTGCATGAGGCCGGGGTGGGAGCTTCTCAGATTTTTGGTAGACCTTTTAGGATTTTTGACAAACCTTCTTGGATTTTTTTTCGACCTTCTAGGATATATGGGCAACCTTCTCGGATTTTGCGCTCCTGCATGAGGCCGGGGTGGGAGCTTCTCAGATTTTTGGTAAACCTTTTAGGATTTTTGACAAACCTTCTTGGATTTTTTTGCGACCTTCTCGGATAAATGGGCAACCTTCTCGGATTTCACGCTCCTGCTTGAGTCGGGGTGGGAGCTTCTCGGATTTTTGGTAGACCTTTTAGGATTTTTGACAAACCTTCTTGGATTTTTTTGCGACCTTCTGGGATAAATGGGCAACCTTCTCGGATTTCACGCTCCTGCTTGAGTCGGGGTGGGAGCTTCTCAGATTTTTTTGCGACCTTCTGGGATAAATGGGCGAGCTTCCTCGAGACAAGCCAGCACGGAGTCGGTCAAAGAGGTAAAATCACGTGGTTGATTCAAGCTGTAGGCTGGCAAATTTCCGAACCTCTAATAAGAACTTTTTACTGAAGCTTCAGGTAAAGCACGTTACTTAATTTCCATTTATTTCTTATCCATTATGGATATTACCTTTGGAAGTAACGGCTATGATTTAGTAACAGGTATTGGCAGCCTGCAAGCTAAAACCCTTGTTTCAACTCTCGCAACGAAATAAGCCAACAACCAAAAGCGCGCCCCATATAGAGCGCGCTCTTTTAACAATTTAAATGTTTAACTATTAGTCTGTACATTTCCCTGACCTTTGGCACCCTTTTTACTAGGGGTATGGGTTTCGAACAAGAAGCTGACCTTTCCGTTTTCGAGCTGCAAACACGCATCAAAAGTTTTAGATTTGCTCTTAAACCCTTTAATTTTCCCAGTTTTGCCATTGGTAAGAAGCAGCTCAATCTGCTTAGGTGTTAATCGTTTACCTAAGATCGTTTTCGGAAGGGTAAAAGGACAATTGGTTTTCTTAAAATTGGCACAGCCGTAGAGCTTGCCTTTATCGACCAGATCACCGCCGCAGAGCGTGCAATGCCCCACCTTCTTACCCAATGTAAACTTAGATCGTTCCCGTTGAATCGTCTCTGTTTTCAGACCCGAAAAATCCCAATCCGAGACTTGACCTTGTGTTTCTTGTACAAGTTTTGTCACCAGTTTCTTCGTTTGCTCCATAAAATAGGCAGCAGAGGCCGTCCCTTCCCCTACTTGGGCAAGGCGTTCTTCCCATTTTGCCGTTAGCTCAGGTGAAGCAAGCAGCGCATCGCCGACTGCTTCAATCAATACCTTTCCTTTATCGGTGGCATAAACTTGATTCTTCTTAACCTCTATATACTGACGATCCTTAAGCATCGTAATAATACCAGCCCGCGTTGCCTCTGTTCCTAAGCCCTCCACTTTATTCAGCACTTTTTCTAACTCTTCGTTCTCCAAAAATTTCCCCGCTGTCTTCATTAGAGTAATGAGCTGTCCTTCTGTATACCGCTTTGGTGCCTGCGTCTTTCCTTCCTTGACGCGAACCTCCACCACCTTCCCCTTTTCTCCTTCATGAACAACTGGAAGAATCGTGTCGTTATCGTGCTCCTCTTGAAAGATAACTCGGCGCCAGCCCTCTTGAATAAGTTGTTTTCCCTTTGAACGAAACTGCGCTCTTCCATCAACAAGAGTGGTTAAAGTTGTGTAATCAAAAATGGCGGGATCGTGATGAGCCGTCTCACGACTAGGTCATAGAGCTTCCGTTCATCAGCAGGCAATCGCTCAGGGTCCGTCACTTGCTCGGTCGGAATAATCGCATAGTGATCACTGACTTTGCTTTCATTCACAAATCTTTTATTTTGATGCAAAGAGGTATGGACGAGCGGAAAGAACGCCTTGTAAGCTTCAAACTGACTGAGCTTCTTCAAAATCTCAGGAAATTGATCCGCCTCTCCTTTTGTTACATAATTCGAATCCGATCGAGGATAGGAGAGAAATCCTTTTTGATATAGGGATTGAGCGAGATCCAAAGTCTTTTTGGGAGAGAATTGAAAAAGTTTATTAGCAGTTGCCTGCAACGAGGAAAGATTAAAAAGAAGCGGTGGAGGATATACCTTTCGCTCTGTTTTGAGATTCATAATTTCGGAGGGTTTCCCTTTACAAAAATCAGCTATCTTACGGGCTAATTCAGGATCATTAAGACGCGTTTCGTCGTCCTTCAGCCAAGTTCCCTCATACTCTCTTCCATCAAAATTAAAACGGGCGATAACCTCCCAAAAAGGTTCAGGCTTAAAGGCTTCAATTTCCTTCTCTCTTTTTACAATAAGGGCGAGTGTTGGGGTTTGAACCCGTCCTACTGAGAAGACATCATTGATCCCCTTCTTCTTTAACAAGAGTGTATAAAGCCTTGAAGCATTCATGCCAACCAGCCAATCCGAGCAAGCTCTAGTATAAGCTTCATAATACAAGTTGATTTTTTCAGAGGCATCGCGGATTTCTTTAAATCCCTCATAGATCGCTTTTTTAGTCAAAGATGAGATCCACAAACGCTTCATCGGCTTTCTGGAACCGCAGAGATTGACAATATTACGAATGATTAACTCCCCTTCTCGCCCTGCGTCTCCAGCATGGATGATCTCGGTGACGTCTTCACGCTTTATGAGGCTCTTGACAAGATTGAACTGCTTGGCCTTAGACCTTGTGACTTCATAATGAAAGTGATCAGGAATCATGGGAAGGGTCTTAAGGGACCAGCGTTTCCATTCCCCCTGATAAAATTCGGGGCTAGACAATTCCGTGAGATGCCCCACTGCCCAGGTACAGTAGGCGCCACCTGGGAAAAGCTCATTCGGAGAAATATCTAAGTAACCACTCTGCTTTCGGAACTTAAAAGGCGCCGCAAGCGACAGCCCTTGATCCGGCTTTTCAGCTATGATTAAGACACGGCCCATTCTTTCAAATCCTCTCAAACAAATTAATCCAGTCATAAATGGCTTTAATCCAAGTGTAGACGAACGTGCGTTCCGGGTCAATCGCGAATTGCTTTTTTTTACGATTTTTATAACCAATGTCCTAATAGAAAAAGCTGACTCCAAAGAGAAATTTCCCCTTCAGAATCAGCCTCATTTCTTATACGCATTTACGTTCTATAAGTGGAACCTTGTCGAGGAACACTCTCGTTGCATGTCATCTCTCATTATGCGGCTATTTGGTTTTCCTTTACCTTTTTTGTAAAAGAACTGACGACAAAGGTTACCACGAGATTAAGAATCATCGCCACAATGCCGCTGTTGAGATCTTGGATTGGCTGCGGCATGAATGGCAAGAGAGTCCCTGTCGTTTGGTTGGTTACTGTCACATAAGCCACGACTAACTCACCTACTAGAATACCAGCAAAAGCCCCTGCTTTGGAGATCGGATTTCTTTTCATAAAACTGAAGACAATGGCTGGGAAGAATTGGGTCACCATGCTGTAACCCATTAATAAAAGGGCAACAATGGTCTGTCCGCCATTGAATGTAAAGTACAAGGCGATTAAAGAGACAACCGGAACCAGATACTTGGCAACCGACGCAACTTGTGACTCGCTTGCAGAAGGTTTGAATACTTTGAACAAGTTTTTGGAAATCATTGTTGAAGCGGTCATTAACAACATAGAGCCCGGCACTAGCGCACACAACAGACCGGCGGCGCCTATGAAACCAACAAACCAGTGAGGAAAAGTTTGTACGGAAAGAACGAGAAGCGCATTATCCCCATCTGAACCTTCCAATGCCGGTTTGACGGTCAATATGGCAGCAAAGCCAGCAAAGAAAACAAACAAAAGAATCAATTGATATAAAGGAAAAATGACGGCATTGCGGCGGAAAACTTTTTCATTTTTAGCCGTATAGACAGCACCAAATGAATGCGGCCACGTGTAGAAACCAAGGGCAGTGAGAATAACGGTTGAAATAAACCAATAGACACTCATCCCTTTATTAGGTAAGGCTAAAAAGCCTGGTTTGGCTTGGTCGATCGAATGAAACATATTGCTGAAACTTCCATAGTAATGAAGCGGAAAATAAATTCCTAGAATCACAACGATAACTAATACTAAAGCATCTTTCATCACGGATGTCCAAGCTGTCCCATGAACCCCTGAAATCGTGACATAAATCGTGATCGCAATGACCCCGATCCAAATTGCAGCAGTTGAAGAGATCGAGCCGTATGAAGCAATGCTCACAATGCTTCCGAGCCCCTTCAATTGTAAGACGAGGTAAGGAATCATCGCAACGATCCCAATAATTGAGACAAGGATTCCAAGAGCTGGGCTATCATATTTTTTTATAAAAAAGTCCGATTGAGATAATAGCTTATGTTTGTTAGAAAAACGCCAGATAGCCGGTAATAACCAATAAGAAATAACGTAAGCCAAGGCACCGTACCAAAGAATGTATAACGTCGGTCCCCCTTTTCCATAGGCCCAGCCGCTTCCGCCAAGAAAGGTGAAAGTGGTATAGATTTCCCCTGCGCTTAATAAGAAGACAAACAAGGTTCCAAAGCTGCGACCGCCTGTTGTCCACTGTTCAAGATCCATCTGCTTGCCTCTGCGTGCTTGAATGCCAAGGTATAAGGCAATTAACAAGAAGAATAGAATGATTAATAAGGCACTGTTCATTCTGAATCACCACCTTGATTGACGGGATCTGTCTTATACACAATCCACATGATAACAGTCGTTAAGACAACCCATAGAACGGTCCAAAACATAATGAATGGCATGCCAAGGACATAAGGCTCTGTTCGATTCACAAAAAACATTCCGATAATTAGTGCAAGAAACGGTAAAGCGGGTAAAATCAATTTCATGTCTGGTCCCCCTTTTTAAATAATGAGTATAAGATGACGTCCAAATCATCGGCTTGCGAGTATTAACTCGACGAAAGAACACCTCCTAACGCCAACCAAATCGCAATAATAAACTATATTCAGATTTTTCTATTTAATTAATCCCGTTAATCAAAAAACATCCACTTTACAAACAACTTTTTTCTCGCTGCAATCCGAGTCCCCGATCGACCTACATCCCTTTTTCAGGCTTAGGTTATGATGAAGTTCATGACACTTTCACGATTTCTGTTAAGTGTAACGATCTAACTCGATTGACTGTTACCGTGATCCCTTGAGCAATCGGGTCACTCAGCATTTAATTTGAAAACGGCTTGAACAAAGGCTTTGACGCCGATTGGAAGTGACTCCTCATCAATGGTAAAGCGCGGATGATGGTGGGGGTAAACAATCCCTTTTTCCTCATTCCCTGCCCCTACCATAAAGAAGGATCCTGGTGCTTTTTGTTGAAATCCCGAAAAATCCTCCCCGCCCATTGTAGGGACTCCGTCTTTAATTGCCTCTTCGCCAAACGTCTCTACGAATGCCTCACGGAGTTTCGTTGTGACTTCTTTATCATTGATCACAGGGCGATATCCTTTTTGATAACTAAATTCATAAGAGGCTCCATGCGCTTCCGTTACCCCTTTAACAATTCGTTCCATTAAAGCAGGCACTTCTTCTCTTAATTCTGGCTTGAAAGAACGCACGGTCCCATTGAGATAAACGGACCCCGGAATAACATTATGAGCAGTCCCCGCAATAAATTGAGTCACAGATAGAACAAGCGGATCCAGTGGATCAATATTCCTCGAGACAATATGTTGGAGATTGGTCACAACCTGTGCCCCTATAGCGATGCTGTCAATCGTGAAATGAGGCTGTGCCGCATGTCCCCCTTTTCCTTTTATCGTAATATGAAACTCGTCTGGGGAAGCCATCATGGGTCCTGAAACAACTTCAATTTTCCCAATTTCTATTGGCGCCCATAAATGAAGACCGATTACTTGATCCACACCGTCCATCACACCCGCTTGGACCATTTCTTCCGCTCCGCCCGGTGACAGTTCTTCGGCATGCTGAAAAATAAAATGAATGTCACCCGGAACCTCTTCTTTTAACTGCGATAAAATTTTCGCTGTCCCGAGCAAAATGCTGGTATGACCGTCATGACCACACGCATGCATGACCCCATCATTTTTTGAAACAAAATCGAACTGATTTTCTTCTTTAATCGGCAGGGCATCCATATCCGCCCGAATTGCTAAAGTGCGCCCTTTACGACTGCCTTTTAACTTTGCTACAACACTCGTTTTGGTCGGTCTTGACAACTCCAAACCGCCGAACGATTCAAGCGTGTCATAAATAAATTGGGAAGTTTGTTCCTCTTGAAAGGATAATTCAGGATGCTGATGCAAATATCTCCTCCACTTCACTATATCCTCTTTGACGCTCTCAACAAGTTCATTTACCTTATCCAAACTATTAATCAGATCTGACATAAAAATGGCCCCTCTCTTCTCTTACCTGCTAGTTTCTGTTCGTTTTTTTCTTCTGAATGGATTCCTTCTAAGCTTAGCTTCTTTCGGCGATCTTAAGGATGGCGTTGTACAATGCCTCAGCAGCAAGTCCACAATCCTCAAGGGAAGTGTACTCATCAGGGTGGTGACTAATGCCGTTCTTTGATCGAACAAAAATCATCCCAACTGGACATAAATCCTTGAACTGCATCCCATCATGACCTGCCCCGCTTATAAGCTCGATAGGCTCAAGCCCCATTTCGTTGAACACTTGCATCATGAATTGCTGGATGCTTTCATCGCATTTAACAGGCGCAATTCTTTGCAGGACATCCACTTGGCAGTGAACCCCTCGTTCTTTACAAATCTGCTCTGCCTGATTCAAAATACGTTTTTCAACTTCATCCCTTATTGTTTCATCGACATCTCGCAAATCGAGCGTGAATTCCACTTCTCCTGGAATGATGTTGACACCGCCCGGCTTTAGGCTCAATTGGCCGACCGTTCCAACTGTCCGCGGTTTTTGGGCAGCCTCTTCTTCTATAGCTTGGATGATGGCGGAAGCAGCCGTCAAAGCATCTCTTCGTAAATTCATTGGGGTGCTCCCTGCATGTCCGGCCTCTCCTGTGATCGTAAACTTCAGCCACAGTGGTCCAGCAATTCCGCTTACAATCCCAATTGGCAGATTCTTTGACTCAAGAATTTTACCTTGTTCAATATGTACCTCTAGATAGGCTTTGACGCTCCCCTGAGAACGCGCGGCCTCATGGAATCGATCAGGACTAAGCCCATACGCTTTCATGGCCTGCTCAACGCTGACCCCATCCTGATCAACATAGTGTAAATCCGATTTTTCAAGCGTGCCAGCAAGCCCTCGACTGCCAATCATCCCGAAACGAAACCGTGCCCCTTCTTCATCTGTAAAAGCAATCACTTCTACTGGAGACTTTAATTTTATTTGCTTTTCTCCCAAGGTCTGCAAGGCTTCCACCGCAGCAAGAACACCTAATGGGCCATCAAAGTCCCCGCCATGCGGAACCGAATCCAAATGCGAACCTACCAGTAAAACAGGGGAATCAGGATTCATTCCCTCGAGTCGGCCAATTAAATTTCCTACCGCATCTTCGCGGACAGAAAGCCCTGCTTCACGCATGAAAGCCGCAACCCTGTCCTTGGCCTCTCGTTCTTCTTTTGTAAACGATAAGCGTGTAACGCCACCGCTTCCGTCCGAGTGATGGCCAATAGAGCTCAGGCTCATCAAACGGTTCCAGAGTCGTTCTTGTTGTACATTCATAGATTCTATAAAACCCTCCTTCGTAATATTTCAACAATATTAAAATTTTGTGTTAGTATAACATTAATCTTTATTGTGTTGCTAGAGTTAATTTTTTGAAAATGCTTCCATTTACAAGACAGTTAAACCATGATAAACGGTTTCAGTCTATTGTTTAGAGCGCGCACGCCTTCGCTTTAGCTCAAGTAATACGAAAATTAATAGGACAACAAGAGGACACGCCATAAGCATTCTTATCATCGATTTCCCAATAACGCTAAACTCTATTAAAAAGGTAACCGCCTCCAAATAGAAGGGGTCACCTTAATTCATGATCATTAGGTCTTTTCCTCAATTTCACTTAAATAAGTTCCATACCACTTGTCCACCCCATAGTATAATCATGTAACATCACAAGGGGGTGTTTACAGATGGGTAACGGATTTGCTTTAATCGTTGTGCTGTTTATCCTTCTTATTATTGTCGGTACCGCATATGTTTACTAAGAAGTAACTAATAAATAAAGGACTGAGCCTCTGCTCAGTCCTTTTAATTCCTTAGAATAGGGACAACCCCTATTCACCAACCATAAGCTTACTTAAATGGAATCGATTTTAAATGTGGTCATGCAGGTGATCATTTCTCCAGGCTTTAAACTGTTCATACCCGTTTCTTCCTCAGGTAATGAAAGATTAGGGGCATTCGTTACCCAAGTATAAGGTTCAATGGCAACAAAGTCGGATTCGCCATCTGACGTAAAGACCACCCATTGAGTGAACGGGCCGTCCGCTGTGTACTTAATCTCAAGTCCGTTATCAGGAATAGACAAGGTTGCTGTTTTATTGTTCGTCATTTTATAAATATTGTCTAACACTTTTCCAAATAAACGAGCCCCTTTCTTTAGCTCATCCGCAAAAAGATCCTTGATGAATCGTTCGGTTGGCATATGGCGGTCATTCAGCTCCCACTGATCACCAAGCTCGATTTGAAGAGTTGATGATTGAATCGGAAAATGGAAGGTTGTATGGTAACCAAGACCGACAGGCATAGCTAAATCGCCTCTATTTTTGATCACCAAAGATTGCGTGACTTCGTTTTCCGATAATTGAATCGTCATTTGCATAATAAACTCATGCGGAAATTGCTTCATGATAGAAGGATGATCCTCTGATCTTAATTCAAGGACTAGACAGTTATGAGCTGGATCAATATTTTTGACTTGCCAAGGCTTATCATTAACAAATCCGTGAATATGGCAATCTTCTTTAGCACGGTTCATTTCAAGGTGATAAGTCCGTCCATCAAATTCAAATTGAGCGTGATCAATTCGGTTAGGCGGAAACAAAACAGGCGTGCCATAAAGCGTTTTTCTGGCATCCCTTTCTTCTTTCGATGACGGCGTCCGCAAAATTTCAACATTCTTTCCTTTATGATAAATGGATATAAGATTAGCGCCCTCAGAAGGCATAACGATAACAGATAACCAATCATTTTCAATTTTATAGGCCTGTTCTTCCAAAAATGTCATCTTTTTAATACTCATCCAAAAAACTCCTTTAATAATCAGTAGGGACAAACCCTTTCGAGAAGTTAGTCTTTCATTAGTGGGGGACAGACCTCTTCAAGCAGTCATTCTTTCAGTTGAGGTCTGTCCCCCAAAAAAAGAGGATCTAATTCTTTGTGTGAATTAGTATCCCTTTTTAGTCGTTATTTAGTTAAACCCCGCGCTTATTGCCCCAAATGAGAGTATGGACCTGTGGCAGCACCCTTACGTCCTTAAGCTCGGTGCTTTGAATCGCTTTTTCAATCAGCCATTCATATTTGCCTAGAAGGTGATGGATTAACCCCTCTTTATCTCCGGTCTCAATATCGTCATTGCCGACCTGTAAGAAGAAAGCAACATCTGGGTAACGCTCACGTACCTTTACCGCATATTCAAAATCAGCCTCATCAAAAATAACAATTTTTAAACTGACCTGCTGTGTGGCCTTTGGCGATTGACGAAGCGAACCCAAAATATCATCAAGTACGTTAAAATTAGTTTTCATTCCCGAGCTTGGCGGCTTAGGGGATATCGTTAAATCATTAATTTTGTGCATCCACGGCTGCCATTTGGAGCCCTGTGTCTCAAGAGCAACGGCTATGCCCTTTTCCTGAAGCAGATCAATTAAAGCATCTAAAGAAGCAAGAAGCGCTGGGTTCCCGCCTGAAATCGTGACATGATCAAAGCGCTCTCCGCCTAGGGACACGAGCTCTTCCCAGATCGACTCTGGGGTCATTTGCACAATATCGGCCTTTGCACTGCCATCCCATGTAAATGGAGAGTCACACCAACTGCAGCGATAGTCACAGCCTGCCGTTCGGACAAACATCGTTTTACGGCCAACAACCATGCCTTCTCCTTGTATGGTCGGTCCAAAAATCTCTAATACAGGGATGGTTGTTTTTTTCTTTGATTCATTCATCACCGTTTGAGTCACGCCATCCACTCCCTTTTGGCTTCAGCATAGCTCGTTGGTGTTTCATAAAGACGAACAAATTCCATGCGCAGACTGCGTTCTGCCCAATCCTTCTGCCCACCTAACTGAGCCGCAAATGTCTCATAGATCCATACGACCATGTTTTCAGCCGTTGTATTCATCTTAGGCAAGGTTTCATTTAAATAACGATGGTCTAAATAAACGTCAACATGAGTTTTCCAGATCGCTTTAATGTCCGCAAAATCCATAACTAGACCCGTATCATCTGTATACCCGCTGATTCCAATAATCACTTTATACGTATGACCATGGAGATTTTTGCACTTTCCTTCATAGCAATGCAAGTGATGGGAAGCATCGAAGGTAAATTCTTTGCTGATTAAGACCCGTTTCGCGTGATATTTAAGCTCCTCACGCTTAATATCACGATCAAACTTTTGCAGGCCTTCGACAATGCGGAATTCCATCAACGACCGCCTCCTTGTTTACGAGAAAGGTAGGTATCAAGCCCTGCTTGACGCAGCTTGCAGGACGGACATTCCCCGCACCCATCCCCGATCACACCATTATAACAAGTCAATGTTTTTTCACGAATATAATCCAATTTCCCTAATTGGTCGGCAAGCTCCCATGTTTCAGCCTTATCAATCCACATGAGAGGTGTGTGAATAGCAAAGGTATCATCCATCGAGAGATTCAGCGTCACATTCAACGACTTTACAAACATGTCACGGCAATCCGGATATCCGCTAAAATCCGTCTCACAAACACCCGTTATGATGTGCTTGGCACCAATTTGCTTGGCAAGAATACCTGCAAAGGAGAGAAAGATTAAATTGCGTCCGGGAACAAATGTGTTAGGAAGTCCTCCTTCTTCGCCTGACTGCACCTCTACATCACTTCTCGTTAAAGCGCTTGGTGCAAGTTGATTAAGTAAGGACATATTTAAGACATGATGACGGACACCCGCCTCTTTAGCTATTGCCTCTGCACATTCTATTTCAAGGCGGTGACGCTGATTATAATCAAAGGTCACAGCCTCTACTTCTTCAAAACGATCAAGCGCCCAGAATAGGCAAGTGGTACTATCTTGACCGCCGCTAAACACGACAAGTGCTTTATCTTTTTTCATCATTAACACTCCTAATTAATAAGAAAAGGCACCACACCTAAGAAAAGGCATGCTGCATTTTCCTAGTTTTTTAAAGAGGGTAGCTAGAACCTCTGCCGCCTAATGCGGACTTCTCAATTCAAATCACTATTTTTTATCATAACATGTTCTTGCTAAAACTAAAAGAAAAAAACTTGCCATTCACAACCATCCCTGAATAGTTGTGAGGTCTCTAGCGGATACTTTAAAAAAATGGAAAAGTTGGAGGGCAAGGCTTTGAGCGATCAAGATAAATCATTACACCCGTTACCCTTTAAAACGGAATCGCTATGGCGTGACGAGATGACAGTTCCCAAGTTTGATGCCTTAAAAGAGGACCTAAATGTCGATGTCTGCATTGTCGGTGGAGGGATTGTCGGTATTACGGCCGCTTATCTTTTGGCTAAAGAGGACGTGAGCGTTGCTTTAATTGAAGCAAGCCGCCTGCTCGGCGGAACCACCGGACATACGACCGCCAAGCTGACCACCCAGCACGGCTTGATCTACGATGAATTAATTGAGCATATAGGACTGACCAACACACGCTTATATTTAGAGGCCAATATTGAAGCTATCTCATTTATAAGAGAAAAAATCAACCAATATAAAATTGATTGTGATTTAAGTGAAGAAGACGCCTATCTTTACAGCACGTCAGATCACTATGCCAAAAAGTTAGAAAAAGAATTCAAAGCCTATCAAAAGCTAGATATTCGCAGTGACTTACTTGACGACATTCCACTTGGCATTAAGGTACATAATGCTCTAAAATGGCCGCACCAATATCAATTTCATCCACTACGTTATCTAAAGACTCTTTTAGATGAGTTTATAAAGGATGGCGGGAAGGTTTTCGAGGAAACAACCGCTGTGGATATAAAAGAAGGGAAAACCAAAACCGAAGTCCTAACACGAAATGGCGTAAGCATTCACTGCCAATCGGTGCTTTGCTGTTCCCATTTTCCTTTTTATGAAGGCAGAGGGTTCTATTTCTCCCGCCTGCATGCCGACCGTACCTATCTCATGGCAGTGACAACGGACTATCACTATCCAGGCGGGCATTACTTGAATGTCGATCCGCCTAAGCGTACGATTCGTTCTGCTCAGCATAACGGTAGGCCTATCCTCATCATAGGCGGGGAGTCCCATAAAACAGGGCAAGGGAAAAACACCATTGAACACTATAAAGCCATCGAAGCCTTCGGGAAAGAACATTTCAATATTAAGGACATTTTGTTCAGATGGTCAGCTCAGGATTTGACCTCTCTTGATAAAATTCCTTACATAGGCTCAATCACCAAGGGACAGCGCCATATTTTAGTGGCCACCGGTTTTCGCAAATGGGGGATGTCCAATGGAACAGCCGCCGCTCTCCTGCTCAAAGACTTGGTGCTGAAAAAGGACAATCGATTCAAGGACGTTTTTACGCCATCAAGATTTTATGCCGACCCAAGTCTCAAAAAATTCCTTATCCAAAACGCTGATGTAGCCAAACACCTTATAAAAGGAAAAATGGGCACCCCGAGCATGCAGCTTGAAGACCTTTCTAAGGATGAAGGCGGAGTTGTGACAGTAAATGGAAAACGAAGAGGGGCCTACCGAGATAAGGAAGGAAACGTCTACATTGTTGATACAACCTGCACACATATGGGCTGCGAATGCAATTGGAATCAAGGCGACCGCACCTGGGACTGCCCTTGCCACGGCTCACGCTACTCCTACAAAGGAGAGGTTATCGAAGGCCCTGCAGAAAAACCATTAAAACAGGATGAAGACTTTACAATCGGAGACGTCCTCACCTCCGACGACTCCGGCTACTAACCGACACCAAAGTCCGTTAGACCTTGCCGGGGACTGGTACTCGAGTGTAACGGACACAAACGCAAAAAGGAGAACTGCTTAATCGCAATTCTCCTTTTTTCAGTTGCCCGGCGGCGTTCTACTCTTGCAAATCTACTCGCTTGGAATACTTCGTGGGTCCCCTTCTTCGATTGACGCCTTGTTGATTTGCGCATGACCTCATTCTTTTAAACCAAGGTTAGGCGCAGGGGCCCGGCCACTATCAATAATTAATGATCCAATGTAAAAAAGGAATCGTCATTTAAACGATTCCTTTATCGATTGCCCGGCGACGTTCTACTCTTGCAAATCTACTCGCTTGGAATACTTCGTGGGTCCCCTCTTCGATTGACACCTTGTTGATTTGCGCATGACCTCATTCTTTTAATCCAAGGTTAGGCGCAGGGGCACAGCCACTATCAATAATTAATGATCTTATGTAAAAAAGGAATCGTCATTTAAACGATTCCTTTATCGATTGCCCGGCGGCGTTCTACTCTTGCAGGGGGAAGCCCCCAACTACCATCGACGCTGAAGAGCTTAACGGCCGTGTTCGGGATGGGAACGGGTGTGACCTCTTCGCCATAACCACCGGACAAAGTATTCAATTGAAGGATCATACCTTCAAAACTAGATAGGAAGTCAAACAAACACTAATTTAAGGTTAAGCCCTCGATCGATTAGTATCCGTCAGCTCCATGCGTTGCCGCACTTCCACCTCGGACCTATCTACCTCATCATCTCTAAGGGATCTTACTGACTTAAAGTCATGGGAAATCTCATCTTGAGGGGGGCTTCATGCTTAGATGCTTTCAGCACTTATCCCGTCCACACATAGCTACCCAGCGGTGCTCCTGGCGGAACAACTGGGACACCAGCGGTGTGTCCATCCCGGTCCTCTCGTACTAAGGACAGCTCCTCTCAAATTTCCAACGCCCGCGACGGATAGGGACCGAACTGTCTCACGACGTTCTGAACCCAGCTCGCGTACCGCTTTAATGGGCGAACAGCCCAACCCTTGGGACCCACTTCAGCCCCAGGATGCGATGAGCCGACATCGAGGTGCCAAACCTCCCCGTCGATGTGGACTCTTGGGGGAGATAAGCCTGTTATCCCCAGGGTAGCTTTTATCCGTTGAGCGATGGCCCTTCCATGCGGCGCCACCGGATCACTAAGCCCGACTTTCGTCCCTGCTCGACTTGTAGGTCTCGCAGTCAAGCTCCCTTGTGCCTTTACACTCTGCGAATGATTTCCAACCATTCTGAGGGAACCTTTGGGCGCCTCCGTTACTCTTTAGGAGGCGACCGCCCCAGTCAAACTGCCCACCTGACACTGTCTCCGAACCGGATTACGGTCCCGGGTTAGAATGTCCATACCGAAAGGGTAGTATTCCACCGACGCCTCCACTGAACCTGGCGGTCCGGCTTCAAAGGCTCCTACCTATCCTATACAATCGATACAGACATCCAATATCAAGCTGCAGTAAAGCTCCATGGGGTCTTTCCGTCCTGTCGCGGGTAACCTGCATCTTCACAGGTACTATAATTTCACCGGGTCTCTCGTTGAGACAGTATCCAAGTCGTTGCACCTTTCGTGCGGGTCGGAACTTACCCGACAAGGAATTTCGCTACCTTAGGACCGTTATAGTTACGGCCGCCGTTTACTGGGGCTTCAATTCAGAGCTTCTCCTAAAAGGATAACCCCTCCTCTTAACCTTCCAGCACCGGGCAGGTGTCAGCCCCTATACATCACCTTTCGGTTTAGCAGAGACCTGTGTTTTTGCTAAACAGTCGCTTGGATCTTTTCACTGCGGCTCAGCAGGGCTATTCACCCCGCCAAGCACCCCTTCTCCCGAAGTTACGGGGTCATTTTGCCGAGTTCCTTAACGAGAGTTCTCCCGAGCGTCTTAGGATTCTCTCCTCGCCTACCTGTGTCGGTTTGGGGTACGGGCACCTTGAGACTCGCTAGAGGCTTTTCTTGGCAGTGTAAGCACGGGCACTTCGGTACTAAAATTCCCTCCCCATCACAGCTCAGCCTTATGAAGGCGGGATTTGCCTCACCTTCAGCCTTACTGCTTGGACGCGCATATCCATCAGCGCGCTTGCCTTGCCTTCCTGCGTCCCCCCATTGCTCAAACGTCTCCTGGTGGTACAGGAATATCAACCTGTTGTCCATCGCCTACGCCTTCCGGCCTCGGCTTAGGTCCCGACTAACCCTGAGCGGACGAACCTTCCTCAGGAACCCTTAGGCTTTCGACGGAGGGGATTCTCACCCCTCTTTTCGTTACTCATACCGGCATTCTCACTTCTAAGCGCTCCAGCAAACCTTCCAGTTTACCTTCTCTGCCCTTAGAACGCTCCCCTACCATCCCATTGGGATCCATAGCTTCGGTGATACGTTTAGCCCCGTTACATTTTCGGCGCAGCGCCACTCGACCAGTGAGCTATTACGCACTCTTTAAATGGTGGCTGCTTCTAAGCCAACATCCTGGTTGTCTGGGCAACGCCACATCCTTTGCCACTTAACGTATACTTGGGGACCTTAGCTGATGGTCTGGGCTGTTTCCCTCTCGACGACGGATCTTATCACTCGCCGTCTGACTCCCGAGGATGAGTCCTTGGCATTCGGAGTTTGACTGAACTCGGTAACCCTGTGGGGGCCCCTCACTCAATCAGTGCTCTACCTCCAAGTCTCTTCCCTCGAGGCTAGCCCTAAAGCTATTTCGGGGAGAACCAGCTATCTCCGAGTTCGATTGGCATTTCACCCCTACCCACACCTCATCCCCGCACTTTTCAACGTGCGTGGGTTCGGGCCTCCATTCAGTGTTACCTGAACTTCACCCTGGACATGGGTAGATCACACGGTTTCGGGTCTACAACCTTAAACTATCGCCCTATTCAGACTCGCTTTCGCTCTGGCTCCGTCTCTTCAACTTAACCTTGCTTAAGATCGTAACTCGCCGGTCCATTCTACAAAAGGTACGCCGTCATCCCCCCGGGTCCCCGCAAAAGCCTGCTTTTGTGGGTGGGGAGGACTTCGACTACTTGTAAGCACACGGTTTCAGGATCTCTTTCACTCCCCTTCCGGGGTGCTTTTCACCTTTCCCTCACGGTACTGGTTCACTATCGGTCACTAGGGAGTATTTAGCCTTGGGAGATGGTCCTCCCGGATTCCGACGGGGTTTCACGTGTCCCGCCGTACTCAGGATCCACTCAGGTTGGGGGTCTGTTTCGACTACAGGGCTGTTACCTTCTCTGGCCGGCCTTTCCAAACCGGTTCGTCTACAGCTCCCCTTCCGGGATGAGTGTCCTACAACCCCAAGAGGCAAGCCTCTTGGTTTGGGCTGTTCCCGTTTCGCTCGCCACTACTAAGGGAATCGCATTTGCTTTCTCTTCCTCTGGGTACTTAGATGTTTCAGTTCCCCAGGTCTGCCTTCCATACCCTATGTATTCAGGTAAGGATACTGCCCGTTCAGGGCAGTGGGTTTCCCCATTCGGAAATCTCCGGATCAAAGCCTACTTACAGCTCCCCGAAGCATATCGGTGTTCGTTCCGTCCTTCATCGGCTCCTAGTGCCAAGGCATCCACCGTGCGCTCTTATTCGCTTAACCTTGTTACAATTAATGTCTTGTTTGCACTTCATTATCCAGTTTTCAAGGGGCGATTTCGAGTGTTCACACACTCAAAACCAAACAAATAACCAAAAGCACCTAACGCTAAGAATCGTTTCCTTAGAAAGGAGGTGATCCAGCCGCACCTTCCGATACGGCTACCTTGTTACGACTTCACCCCAATCATCTGTCCCACCTTCGGCGGCTGGTTCCTTACGGTTACCTCACCGACTTCGGGTGTTACAAACTCTCGTGGTGTGACGGGCGGTGTGTACAAGGCCCGGGAACGTATTCACCGCGGCATGCTGATCCGCGATTACTAGCAATTCCGGCTTCATGCAGGCGAGTTGCAGCCTGCAATCCGAACTGAGAGTGGCTTTATGGGATTCGCTCGACCTCGCGGTTTCGCTGCCCTTTGTACCACCCATTGTAGCACGTGTGTAGCCCAGGTCATAAGGGGCATGATGATTTGACGTCATCCCCACCTTCCTCCGGTTTGTCACCGGCAGTCACCTTAGAGTGCCCAACTGAATGCTGGCAACTAAGATCAAGGGTTGCGCTCGTTGCGGGACTTAACCCAACATCTCACGACACGAGCTGACGACAACCATGCACCACCTGTCACTCTGTCCCCCGAAGGGGAAAGCCCTATCTCTAGGGTGGTCAGAGGATGTCAAGACCTGGTAAGGTTCTTCGCGTTGCTTCGAATTAAACCACATGCTCCACTGCTTGTGCGGGCCCCCGTCAATTCCTTTGAGTTTCAGCCTTGCGGCCGTACTCCCCAGGCGGAGTGCTTAATGTGTTAACGTCAGCACTGAAGGGTGGCCCCTCCAACACCTAGCACTCATCGTTTACGGCGTGGACTACCAGGGTATCTAATCCTGTTTGCTCCCCACGCTTTCGCGCCTCAGCGTCAGTTACAGACCAGAGAGCCGCTTTCGCCACTGGTGTTCCTCCACATATCTACGCATTTCACCGCTACACGTGGAATTCCACTCTCCTCTTCTGCACTCAAGCTCCCCAGTTTCCAATGACCCTCCACGGTTGAGCCGTGGGCTTTCACATCAGACTTAAGAAGCCGCCTGCGCGCGCTTTACGCCCAATAATTCCGGACAACGCTTGCCCCCTACGTATTACCGCGGCTGCTGGCACGTAGTTAGCCGGGGCTTTCTGGTCAGATACCGTCAAGGCGATAGCATTTCCTCTATCACTTGTTCTTCTCTGACAACAGAGCTTTACGATCCGAAGACCTTCATCGCTCACGCGGCGTTGCTCGGTCAGACTTTCGTCCATTGCCGAAGATTCCCTACTGCTGCCTCCCGTAGGAGTCTGGGCCGTGTCTCAGTCCCAGTGTGGCCGATCACCCTCTCAGGTCGGCTACGCATCGTCGCCTTGGTAGGCTATTACCCCACCAACTAGCTAATGCGCCGCGGGCCCATCTGTAAGTGATGGCAGAACCATCTTTTACATTGACACCATGCAGTGTCAATGATTATCCGGTATTAGCTCCGGTTTCCCGAAGTTATCCCAGTCTTACAGGCAGGTTGCCCACGTGTTACTCACCCGTCCGCCGCTCGATCCACAACCATCACCCCGAAGGGATCTGGAAGTTTCACGCGCTCGACTTGCATGTATTAGGCACGCCGCCAGCGTTCGTCCTGAGCCAGGATCAAACTCTCAAAATAGTGCAGTTAAAGCACTGCTGGCTTTTGCCGAGAACAGATCTCTTCTAAATAAAAAGAGGTCTGTTCTCCTTAAAAAAATATGTTCGTTTGATTCCTAGCGTTAAACTCAAAGTATGACTTTGACTGGCGCTTTTGGTTTTTGTTTAGTTTTCAATGTACGAAACAATCTACTAATCTTTCACTATCAATCGCCGTCTCTCAGAGGCGACTTTATTATCTTATCACGCCAACAAGATGAAGTCAACAAGTTATTTCTTTGTTAAAACCATCCGTCAGAAGCGACGTTTAATAATATATCATCTTAAACGAATTGCGTCAACACTTTATTCTAATTAATTCATGTTCACTCTATAATAGCTTATACCTTCCTATACATTTAGTAATTCAGCACTATCAATAGATCTATCAAATAAGCTACTCTATGCGGCCGAACACTTGATAAAAGATCCTATCGTTTCACATCATTGGGACAATGTACTAGGCTTCTCAGCCGAACTTGTCTTGCCTATTCCATGGTTAAGGCTGTCATTCTCGGGTCTATGCAAAACTAAAGGATAATGCACCTACCTTTATTTTTAGGGATTTTAGACAAGCCAACACGGAGAATGTCATCGGGGTAAATTCATGACGTTCTTCAAGCAGAAGACTCCTTGCCTCTACGAAGAATGTCTGCCTTGTTTATTCATGTTCTATTTTTAAGAGCTTGTTATTGTTCTTGCGTCTATAAGTACACACTTTGTAGTTGGCTTCCTCAGGCACTAACCAATACGAAAAATTTCACCGAAGTAAATTCTTGAGGGGACTTCAAGAAAGAGGTTTGTTCGTCACCATCTTAGTTTTATGTAAACTCAATCGGTTATTTACTTTTACCTCTTAATAATGACGAAAAGGTTTGGGAAACATAAAAACACCCCCTATTACGATAAAAGGAGCTACACCCATGTCCTTTTTTATCTACTTATTGGCCTTTTTGTTTCTTAGCCCCTTTCCGAGTGCTTGGGCGGCATATAGAACAGAACCTATTTTTATTGCTTATCAAACGGTTCGTTGGATTCTTGGAATCATTTATTTATATCTAGTCAGCTATGTTTTCCTTATCGACTTAACAGCAGGAGGGATTATTTCTGCTTTTCTCCCTATGTTCCTTATCGGAGTCATAATAGACGGTTTCGTTCTGAGGCGATGGGTCGTTGAAGCATGGCGAGGCATAATCGGCGGGGCTATTCTTTTAATTGGTTATGGGGGCTTTCTGTGTATTTATCAAACAACCCTTGCCTCTGATAAATATAAAATGGCAAATGCTGTTCGTTCAAATACAGTGGCAGCACCCATAAATATAAATCACATACCCGTTGTCCCAGAGGCTTACGCCCGTTATAAGAGTGAGAAGCTGCTTGGCCATATTCCAAACTACGCTTACTATCAGCTTGGTGATTCAACGATTCAAACAATCAATAATCAACTGTATTGGGTTACTCCGATCGAATACACCGGATATGTGGCTTTTACAAAAGCTGGGGTGATTCCAGGCTATATTAAAATGAGTGCTGAGGATGAAAATGCGGAGCCAAGTTTTATCAAAGCACCTATGACCATTGTTCCTTCTGCCTATTTTTCTCAAAAATTGCAACGGCAAATTCGGCGCACCTTTCCACATCTTATATTACTAGGCACTTCTTTTGAGCCGGACGACCAGGGCAGGCCTTTTTATGTCGTGAGTATTGGTCATTATACACATTACCGTTCCGTTCCTCAGGTGGATGGCATTCTTCTCTTCGACCCCAAGACAGGTCTGATAAAAAGATACGGGATACACCAGCTGCCTACCTTCGTGGATCAAGTCATTCCTAAATCAATAGCAATAGAACGGAATAAATGGTTTGGCAAATTTCGTTATGGATGGTTAAACAGTCTAATAGGAAGAAACGATGTGCACGAGCCCACTCAGAAGGATGAAAATAATGAAGTCATTGCGATTTTTGACCAAAAACTACAAATGAATTGGTTTACAGACCATACCATTAATGCCGACTCAGGTTCTATGGTTGGTTATACCTTAATGGACGCAAGGACCGGAAAGCTCACCTTTTACACCAAAGCAAATGGTTTAATAAACAGTCGGGCGGCACTAAATAGTGTCAATAAGATGTTCAAAATCCAAGGTTTTAAAGGAACGTCCCCCGTTCTCTACAATCTTTATGGACAGTATTCATGGGTAGTACCCGTAGTAGATGGAAATGGTGTGTTTCGAGATCTCGCTATCGCTAATGCTCAAAATGAAAAAATGGTTGGTTATAACGAGTCCAAGCATGTTGCTTTTGATGACTATAAAACTAAATTGGCTCTAAGCTTGGCCGATACTGCTGCACCAAGCCAAATCACGGACCAAACAAAACTTTCAGGTACTGTGACTCATGTTTTCAAAGCAATGGACCCCAATCATCTCGTCACCGTTGAATTTATGCTGAGCGGAAGTCATCATATCTTCACAGTCAGCTCAGCGACTGATCCTTATGCCCCCTTTATTGAAACAGGGCACCGCCTCACCATTTCCTATATTGAGACTAATCAAGTCCGAGCCTCCGCCCTTTCCATCACTGATAGCTCGATAAATAAGTTAAAAGCCCCCCCTCTCAGGGGAATTCATGAGAGGGGGTAGCCGTATTTTAAAAGTATCGAATTTTAAGAAACCCCCACCGCTTCTTTTACAAAAGGGAGAGCAGCAGTTGGGAACGCCCGATCAAGAACAAGAATCTCCCATGTGGTGTTACTTGCTTCCTTTAGAACACCTATTAGACTCATCGAATCATGCATCAGTTCTGAAAGATGCGGAGAAAGGGCGATGACATATTCATTTCTCGTCAATAAGTGATGCGCAGTAATGGCTGACTCTGTTTTATCCTTTAGAACAAAGACACCTTCTGAGATCGGCGACCCAACCTCTTGCAATAAAGCTTCTCGTTCAATCTCAGCTATGCCCGTTGCAAAAGGCTGTTCAACTTTCTGATGATAACTGTCGAGCAATCTCACCGCATCAAGAACATCATTCTCTACCTTTTCGATAAAGTCTTCCACCAACCTATGCAGATCACGGCTATTTTGGTTATCTAAATAAACCGTGAATTGGCCGATGACTTGAAAGAAAGCCCGCACTTGTTCAGCGCTTTGTGAATAGCTCAAATCCAAGAAGGAAAAAGTAAACAGTTTCTCCCAGAACTTTTGATCACAAGCTTCCCAGGATGTTGCTCGCACCGTCTCTAGATACTCTAAGAAAAGCTTTAAACTCTGATTGAAAAACGGTTTTTCTTTTTCAGAAAGTCCCTGCTGTTTCTCCTGATAAAATTGAATAAGGGCAGGCACATAAAAACGCTCCCGAAGTCTAGGGCGAATGCCGAGTTGTTCATAAACCCAAGTGTCAGTCACCATGTTAAATTCCTCTTTTCTTTGTTGAATGAAAGGCATACGGTTCCACTAAAAAGTCACCATAGGACTCTGTCTCGGATCTTACTTCCCATTTTAACATGTCCACTGCACATTGGGTGAACCATGGCTTACAGTCGCCACTCTCCCCCCTGCCGAAATCCATATCAAGAGCCTGCTTTTTTTATAGGAGGCACATAAAATGATGACTAATAAAGGAAAAACACCAGTTCACTCATACTAACGGGTTCACTTCAGAGGTGCAAACAATTAACTATCAAGGTAAATCGCACGGCTTTTCACGTAGTCATTCACCGTGCGATTTTTATTGTAATATCAATGTTTATTGACCATTTCATCCGTAAATCACCGATCAAATCACAGTGTAATTTACATGGGTGGAAATAATTATTGGCGGTGTGTGAATTAACCGGTGATTGAGCAAGTGAAAGGTAGGGTGATTACTAAGTCATTTGGATCTATATGCTAAAATAAAAGTTAGATTATCGAATGGTTCTTAAAATAAAAAACGGACTGAACAAGAAATTTTAGAGTCACCTGTGATCGTTGAAATAAGCGGAGATTTTTCCGTTATCAACCAAAGTAGCGTTCAGTTCGTCGTAAATAAGCGGAGTTTTTCCGTTTAAACCAAAAGAAATGATCCATTTTCATATTTTTCGAGTCAATAGTCGGAATTTCTCCGTCTATTTTAGCTATTTTTAATGTCGATTTCTAAATAAGAGGAATTTCTCCGCTTATTTAGAAAGTTCGCTCTAGCCATTTAATGAAATAGGTAATCGATTGCCTTTTATGAAAATAAAACAACCGAATCTCAAAAGATTCGGTTGTTTTGACGTTTACTAGTCTTTTCTTTCTGTGATTTTATTATGAATAGTAGGGTGATTTAAGGTGATAATTAGCGTTTTGCATCTCACAAGTGAACCCGTTATCACTTATACACTGGTGTTTTAATAGAGGCTATTAATTGGAACTCGTTTAATCGGAGTTGGAAGTCCTGCATAACGATTGAACTCGTCGTCATTTAACCCCTCATCTGTCACTATCTCGTCGACCTCGCCTACCGAACAAATTTGCACAAAGGTCTTGATTGAGAACTTGGATGAGTCAACTAGTAAAATGGTTTTGTCTGACACCGTCAAAATCTCTTGTCTAAACAGCGCTTGGGATTCATTAGAGTCCGTAATGCCGCCAACCAAGTCGATCCCCTTACAAGAGATGAAGGCTTTGTGCACATGATACATTTTTAACGAGCGATTGGCTAAAGGACCTATATATGAAAGCGAAGGGACAGAGAGAATACCGCCTGTTGAGATGACGCTGATCTGGTCCTTTTGACTTAACTCTAAAGCGACTTGGATCGAATTCGTGACAACGGTTAACGGCTGATTAGGAAGCACTTTAGCCATATACCAAGCCGTTGTACTGGCATCCAATACAATCTTATCACCCGGTTGTATGAGTTTTACAGCTTCAACCGCAATCGCCTGTTTCTCTTCTGCATTTAAGATTTCGCGTTCCACATACGAACGTTCCCTCTCATCCTCTTGAATGCTGACAGCTCCGCCATGACTTCTTGCAAGCAGTTGTTCCTGCTCCAGTTTCTCTAAGTCACGCCGTATCGTTTCTTCTGTAACTGAAAAGAGTTGACTCAATTCACTCACTCTTACACTTTTTCTTTCATTAACTAGTTCGACTATTTTTCGATGGCGTTCCGCAACTAACATCCGGCTCACCCCTTTTTTTCTTCATGACCCTGCTAGTTGGCTTACTGCGTTCCTATATCCTTTTGTCTAAAGACAATGGTATCTCGATTATAAGCCGGTATCCTTCTAACTGCAAAGTTTTTTTTAGAAAAACTTTGCTTATCGCCAAGTCCTGGCGGAAGCCTTAGTTTTACTTATCCTATTATCCTTAAACCGCAGCTGCGAAAGTTTATACTTTCTGATTTAGAACATACCTTTTCTTTATATAACCGAAGTTGAGCGATAGGATCCTTAAATTAAATAAAAGCAACAAAAGTCGCTTTGTCTATTAGGGAAATTATAAGTTGGTCGTCTGTTCCAGAGGGGGGAGCTTCACCCTTCTTTAAAATGAGGCACTACGCGAGGTCCATCCCAATGGAGGAAGATAGGAGATGGAAGAAGAAGGAAGAATGGGTGAAGCGGGGAAAACTTGCCTTTTATTAAAATTCAACATATAACGATCAAATCCTCTTTATTTCAACATTTTTTTACAAAAAAAAATGGTCAGGCACTATTTTTTTAGTTCCAATCATTCAAAAATCCCAATGAGACCATGCACTCATTGGGATTTTCAATCAACTATTTAAGCGGCAAAATAATCCTCTTCTGCTGTTTCATCTTTACCATTTCGAAGTCCCAATGCATTAAATATCCAGGTGAAGACAATTGAAACCACGAAGTTCAAGATAACTGCATAAATGGCGGCATAGCCAGCAAATGTGGTACTGCCAAGGTGAAGCGGGAAGGTGGAGTTCATGCCTTGAGATACGGCCATCCAAGTCCCCATTCCCATCCCGACTAACCAGCCAAGAAGGAGTGCCCATTTATTAAACCAACCTGTGTAAATCCCTACAATAATAGAAGGGAAGGTTTGCAGAATCCATATTCCTCCGAACAATTGAAGGTTGATGGCATACGCTTTTGGGAAAAACAAAATAAAGACAATTGCTCCAACTTTAACAAGTAAGGAGACAAGCTTTGCCACGCTCGATTCTTGTTTCGGCGTACAATTGGGATTAAAGTACTCTTTATAAATATTTCGGGTAAACAAGTTAGCTGAAGCAATCGACATGATCGCTGCAGGAACAAGGGCGCCGATCGCGATGGCAGCAAAAGCAAAGCCGCTGAACCAATCTGGGAACATATTTAAGAATAACGCTGGAATCGCATCATTCGGGGTTGCTGCCTTCACATGTGCCGCTAAAGCCATAAATCCCAATAACGTAATAAATCCTAAGACAAGTGAATAAGCCGGTAATAAGGCCGCATTCTTTCGTACCGTATTGCGTGAATTGGAGCTGAGTACCCCCGTTAACGAATGCGGATAAAGGAACAAGGCGAGAGCCGATCCAAGCGCCAGTGACCCATAAGCTAAAAAGGAACTTGGCTGTAAAATTAAGGATCCAGGAGGATTTTGAGCCGAAAGCTGCTTTCCTGCTTCATTAAAGATATGACCAAAGCCGCCTAACTTCATAGGAACCACAATAATAACGGCTATGATGGTAATATAAATCATTAAGTCTTTGACAATGGCGATTGAGGCAGGTGCTCTTAACCCGCTGGAATACGTATAAATAGCCAAGATAGCAAAGGCAATAATCAGGGGTATTTCACCTGCGAAGCCGGTCCCCTTAAAGCCCATCGCGGCAATCACCGTTTGCATCCCGACAAGCTGAAGCGCAATATAAGGCATCGTTGCTAGAATACCCGTAACAGCAACTGCCAGAGCCATCCAGCTGCTATTATAACGGCCCTTAATAAAGTCTGATGCGGTTACATATCCGTGCTTACGAGAAACGGACCAAAGCCGAGGCATGACCATAAAAATAAACGGATAAACAACAATCGTATAAGGGACGGCATACATCGCCATAGCCCCTTTTCCATAGTTCAAAGCAGGTACCGCAATAAATGTATAAGCCGTATATAAATCCCCGCCAAGCAAGAACCAAGTAATCAAGGTTCCAAAGCGCCGGCCGCCAAGCCCCCACTCATCCAGTTGGGTCAAGTCACCTTTACGCCAATTGGCCGCAAAAAAACCTAGAACGGTTACAAAAATAAAAAAGATGATAAAGACTGTAAGCGCCGTCCAATTCAAGATGTTCACTCCTCATATAAAAAGATAATGGGTTAATTTCTTTCCTTCGTTGCAAAGTACACAATTCCAGTGAGCACCGATGAAATAATGACCGCCACTAATTGGTACCAGTAAAAGAAAGGGAAACCGAATAATCTTGGGGCATCAAAAGCATACATGCCTGGGAAAAGCGTAATGATAAACGGAACAATTAATAAAAGATACCAGGCATTGAACTTCCCTTTTTGACTTTTTTCACCCTTCATGAAAACGCCTCCTTTCCGATCTTTTAAAGAAATATTCGCATAATATCGAATAGGCTGTCAAACATTTTTTGGTATTTATAGAAAGTTTTTTAGAGGGGACCTACTCAGGGACATGCGTAACATTCACGCTATGAAAATTTAGACATAAGAAAAGCCAATTTTTAAAAGGCCCATTTGGAAGACAAATTGAATTTTTCCTATTTAAATGTAATAAAGTGGTCCGCATTCATTAGATCACCTTGTTCCTCCACTACTAAATAAATGATTGCTCTTATCTGCAAGCCTTCGATTGTGAGTTTGCCGACTCTCTCCCCCCTAATTTGAATGAAGTCAATATGCTATATCCAAAAATTTACAGTGCTTTCAATTAAGAGACATGCTATAATCAATTTACAAGCTGCGATGTGCGTTGCGTATTGATGTTTCAACCGATGCATTTAATAAGGGAGCTCTACATGTCGAGAATGGCCATCATGCCTTAATTGGACGATGAAAGTTCTCATGCGGGCACCCACCTGTTTCGAGCAGGTTCTGAAACACAAGCGTGACGGCATAGGCGGCCGTTTACTACATATTAACGCATTAAAGAACTGCTTAAGGCAGTTCTTTTTTATTTATATTTAACCCTCATTAAATTTCCAATTAATTGTTCTTCGTAAAAGCACTTAAAAGCTTGATTTAACGTATTTTTCTATTAAACTTAATTTATACTAAAATTCTGGTAGGGTTTCTTTTTATAAGACGGGAGGCTGTTTGGACATGACATCAATCTGTTTAATTCGCCATGGTGAGACTGATTGGAACGCCTTAGGAAAGCTACAAGGACAAACCGATGTGCCTCTTAATAAAAATGGCCGTTTGCAAGCTGAAGCCTGTGGTCAATTCTTAAAAAATTTCCACTGGGATGTGTTAATCACAAGTCCCCTCCAAAGAGCGTTAGAAACGGGGACTATTATTAATAAAAAGTTGGATCTCCCTCTTTTGGTCATGCCGCAATTTGCTGAACGTTTCTTTGGTGACGCGGAAGGCTTAACCATTGCAGAACGAGAGCAATTATTTCCAACGAAAAATTACCCCAATCAAGAGGACAACGCTTCGTTAAATGAACGATTGATGGCGGGCTTAGAGAGCATTACTCAAGACTACAAACACAAAAAAGTACTTCTTGTCACACATGGTGCGGTGATCCACACTCTTTTAAGGCACTTTTCTAATGGCGAGATTGGGAAGAAGAAAATCAGATTATTTAATGGCGGGCTCAATCACATTCAATTTGATCAAAGTGAATGGAAGATTAAATCCTACAATCAGGTCTCCCATCTTCCACAATTATAACGCCTTAGCCTCTTCCCCTTTACTGCTTTCTCAAGCAGACACGCAAAAGAACTTGGTTGGGCGAAGCACATAATTTTCTCAATATCCACATTGCGCCCTTCCACTTCTCTCACCTCCACATAAGATAAAGTATTGATGAATCAAGGAGGTGTTGCTAAATGGCTTACGGTGGCGTTGGATGTGGCACTGGCGGCGGCGGTTTCGGTGCTGGTTTTGCCTTAATCGTTGTATTGTTCATTCTCTTAATTATTGTTGGGACTGCTTACGTCTATTAATTTAGTAATGCCAAAAGAGATCACCACATAGGAGCGATTTCTTTTCATAGTCATTGTTCAACTAAAAATAACATGCGCTCAAGGCTTAATGAGCGCATGTTTTATTTTATGCAAGCATCCGTCGATGATCGGCGAGTACCATTAAAGTTTTTTTCTATTGGCTACACGCGATTTTCCTCTGAACGCCGAGACAAAAACGCCGAGACATGTTGCTAAGAGCAATGTGAGAAAAGCATAGCGAAAGCCTTGTGTTAAAAGATGGGTTTCCGTAAAACTTAACTTTTGAGAACTCCCGCCCGTTACGACATCCTTTAATTGCGGGGGGAGAACAGCTGACACAATCGTCAGACTGATCGCGGTGCTCAACACTTGTCCCATATTCTGAAGCATTGAGCGAAGTCCGTTTGCGAACCCGCGTCTCTCAGAAGGAACGGATGTTAAAATCTCTTTCGTATTAGGCGTCATAAACAACCCGGACCCTAATCCCACAAGAAACATGCCGGCACCGCTTATCCAATAGGAAAGGTCCGGAACCTCCCCTATAATTAACACAATAACCCCTAATCCACTTATCGATAATCCTGTAGTCGCTAGAAGCCTTGCACTGAAACGGTCGCTTAAATTCCCGGTTATCGGTGAAGCAATAAGCATTCCAATTGTGACGGGAAGCACCCCGATTCCGGCCCATGATGCCTTATAATTCAGAACCGATTGCATATAGAGACTAGAAAGCAAAACAACAGATACCCTAGTAAAAGCATTTAAAAACGTCGAGACGTTTCCCATAGTATAAGCCCTGTCACGAAACAGTTGAAAGTCAACCATTGGTGAAGGATGATGCCTTTCATACCAGATGAAAAGCGGCAGACAGATTATAAAAAGGATCCAGCCTATAAGGACTAAATAAGAGGTCCAACCAAGCGTGCTACCTTCAGAAAGAGACAGAATAAGTCCGCTTAAACCAATAAAAATCAGGATTCCTCCAAAATAATCCACTTTCTTCCCTGACCCGAACGACGGCAGCCCTCGCAACACCGGAATACCCCAAATGAGTCCGGCTAGTCCTACCGGCACACCTGCCCAGAACACCCATTTCCATCCAAATGCTGAAGCCAAGACTCCTCCTATAACTGGACCTAATAACTGTGCAGCGGAAGCAACCAACACATTCATCCCAAGCCCTTTTGCTAGTTTTTCTTTAGGAAAAGCATCGGAGATTAAAGCTGTGTTATTCGAAATGATTAGAGCCCCTCCTCCCGCCTGAATGACACGCCAAGCAATGAACATCCATATATTTGGAGAAAACCCAATCAAAAAGCTGGATAATGTAAATATGGCAGTCCCAATTAGAAAGAATACCTTTCGTCCAAAGACATCGGATAATTGTCCAAATACTAATATGAGTATCGTATTCACAAGCATGTAGGACAATAAAATCCAGCTTGATAAAGAGGAACTGACATGAAAATGCCTTGTGATCGCTGGAAGGGCTACATTTAAAGCGCCAAGATTCAACATCACGAGAACAGCACTTAAACTGGTTGCCGAAAAAACAAGCCACGGGTTAATCCGGCCTTCTTTACTTCCTCTTTGAATGCGGTTCTCCATCGATCCCACCTGCCTAACATTTCTGTAGTGGTATTAAACAAAAACAAGGGGATTCCCTTATACAGGTTCCCCCTCATAGCCCTCTTTAGAACGGCACTTAACACGCCGCTTTTTAAGAATGGGCTCGTTTTTTTAACTCAACTTAAACTTAAAAAATAAACAGTCCTATCAAATGCTAGCATATATTACTTGAGAGGCAAAACAACTTGCACTGACCCTTGCCACTCTAGGTAAGAGGAATTTTCAAAAGGACAGTGTTTATACTAATAGTTATGCATCTGGATTTTTTGAAAATTTATCTTCTTAATGCCTGAGGAGGGATAAAAACATGGAAACCGCAACCGTCCAGCATTACTGTGAGCAGTGCCAGCAGTTAACCGAGCATGCAGTGGAAGAGAGCGCCTTTGAAATTGTCTATGTATGTGAGGTGTGCGGCGAAGAAGAGCAAAGTTATAAAACCTTTTTCTAAAAAGGCTGTTTCCCTTATCTTTTTCTCGGGTTTTTCCAAACAAAATCCTTGAAAGGAACCCTTATTATCTCTAAAATGAGACTGTTCATTTATTTTCAGATTAACGGGGAGGGAAATCGATGGAGACACAAGAAAAAAATGACCAGGTACTCGGAGGACTTGCTGCAGCAGGTTCTTATATAATATGGGGCATCATGCCGATTTATTGGAAATTAATTATTGGGGCTACACCCACAGAAGTATTAGCGCATCGAATGATTTGGTCATTCGTCTTTATGATTCTCGTTTTACTTGTTACGCGCAAGATGGGGAGCATGTTTACAGATATCAAAGCATTACTACTTGCTCCAAAACGTTTAGTCATTATCATGAGTGCCTCTATCTTTATTACGATCAATTGGTACACCTTTATTTGGGCAGTTAATAATGGACACATCATCCAATCTAGCCTTGGTTACTACATCAACCCACTTGTAAGTGTGTTGCTTGGAATTCTCTTTTTGAAAGAACGCTTATCTTTGTGGCAGATTGTCTCCTGTATTCTTGCTTTAGTCGGCGTTGTCTTCTTAGCATTAGAGGCCGGCACTTTTCCGTGGATTTCACTGACACTTGCTTTTAGCTTTGGCATTTATGGGCTCTTAAAGAAAATCGTCAAGCTGCCGGCCATGTCAGGGTTAACGATCGAGACGCTTATCATTACGCCATTTGCTCTCATTTATTTACTTGGCTTCGACCCAACAGCAGGCCAATCGTTTAACTTCCAACATCTTAGTCTTGCCTTATATCTTATGGGGGCAGGCGTCGTGACGGCTATACCATTGCTGCTCTTTGCAGCAGGGGCTAATCGTATCTCCCTTGCTATGATCGGCTTCTTTCAATATATTGCACCAACGCTCATGTTAATTTTAGGTACCTTGCTTTACCATGAGCCCTTTGATTCTGAACATCTCTTTTCATTCATTTTAATTTGGGTCGCCTTAGTAATCTTTACCCTTGCCAGAACATCACTCTTTAAGAAGGCAGAGGCCAAGCTTCTACACCGCCCTATACAAAAGGTTAGTTAATTAGGCCACATAAGAATACCTTAAATAGAAAAAGCCTTGCTCCTCTACTTGCAACAGTTAGAAGCAAGGCTTTTTTTCACAAGTTATTGCAGTAAACAGGCAAGTTCAGGAATAACAGAGGGAGGTGTCCCTTTCTCTAAAAAAGCCTTTACGTTTTGAACGGCTAAAGCGGCCATATCAAAACGGGTCTGAACAACAGCGGATCCGATATGAGGCGTTAATGTGACATTCCGAAGCCTTAACAATGGGTGATCGGGCCGAACTGGTTCCTTATCGTATACATCTAAAGCCGCCCCGCTTATTTCCCCTGATTCTAATGCCTGGAGCAAGGCATCTTCATCCACCGTTTGTCCCCTTGAAACATTTATGAAATAAGCCGTTGATTTCATCTTTTGAAAAGCCGCTCGGTCGAAAAGGTGATACGTCTCATCCGTTAAAGGCGTTACAACGACAACGAAATCCGACTGGGAGAGCACCTCATCAAAAGAAGCATAATGGACCCCGAGCCGTTCTTCCGTTTCTGGCTTTTGACTTCGGTTATAATATAGAACATTCATGCCAAAGCCAAAAATAGCTCGTTTTGCAATTTTTTCACCGATTCTGCCCATTCCAATGATACCGAGCGTTTTGTGATGGACATCTGTTCCATAGAATGCCAGATCATCTCCGACCGTCCATCCTCCCTCGCGAATGACTTGATCTAACTCGGCAATTCGACGAGCAGAGGATAAAATAAGGCCAAAGGTTAAATCAGCCACGGTTTCATCAAGAACTCCTGGTGTATGGGTACCTATGACTTGCGCTTGCTTCATTGCCTCGACATCAAAATTATCATAACCGACCGAGATCGTGCTGACGATTCTAAGATCGGGTGCCTCTTCAAGTAAGTCCTTATTAATTTTTACCTTTGTTGAGATTAGAGCGGTTGCGTCCTTTAACTCTCTATTCAAATCTGCAGAGAAAGATTCCCCCGTGTCCGGAACGACGACAACCTCATGTTCGCCCTCACCTTTCAGAACTTCCAGCAGCTCTTCTGGAAGTTCTTTTGTTAAAACAACCTTCGCCATTTTCTTCTCCCCCTTAGTTTCAAAAGATTCAATTACCTTGAAACAGAAGAAAAAGGGCAGTGTTAACCACCCCTTCTCTATTCGAAATCCACTCAGATTACCCAAAGTCCATTTCTCATCAATGGTTCGACCGTTCCATCTTCCAGTTCGCCATCGATGGAAAGCTCAGCGGAACCGATCATAAAGTCTTCATGGGTCAAGCTGTCATTCACGCCATGGGCTTTAAGCTCTTCCTCTGACATCGCATCCCCGCCTTCAAGCGTTGTTGGATAGCCTTTTCCGATCGCTAAATGGCAAGATGCATTCTCATCGTACAATGTGTTAAGGAACAAAAGACCCGATTGAGAGATAGGAGAATTATGAGGAACTAGTGCAACCTCCCCTAAATAATGGGAGCCTTCGTCTGTCCCGATTAAATTCTTTAAAATATCATAGCCTTTTTCAGCGGAGTAATCGACAATTTTTCCGTTCTCAAAGGTGAGGGAAAAACCTTCAATTAAATTTCCGCTATAATTTAAAGGCATCGTCGCTGTTACCGTTCCATTTACTCCCGTTTTAAGCGGTACCGTATACACTTCTTCTGTAGGAATGTTCTTGATGAATTCCACCCCATCTGTAACATTCGCTGCCGTGTTCCAAAGATGCTTCGGATGAAATTCAATGGAAAGATCGGTGCCGGGCGCTTTATAGTGCAATTTCTTATATTTTTTGTTATTGAGATAAGTCGCTTTTTCAGTCAAATTATTTTTGTGAGCTTCCCAAGCCGCAACCGGATTCTCTTGATCCGCACGCGTCATCTTAAAGATCGTTTCCCAAAGCTTATCCATCGCTTCTTCTTTACCCAGTTCAGGATAAAGCTTGCTTGCCCATAACTCAGAAGGAACAGAAACGAGCGACCATCTGACTTTGTCGGCCATCATGAATTCCGAGAATGGCTTCATCGCTTGACCAGAGGTTTTATTGTTCTTCGCAATGCGTTCCGGATCAACATCCTTCAGCAATTCCGGATTTGGCGTATAAATGCTTAGAAAGGCAGTCCCCGCTTCTGCCTGCATAACCATCCCTTTCGCTTCCCATTCAGGAAATTCTTCAAAGGATTCTTCCGGTGCATATTGATAGCGAATTAAAGTGAGATCATCATCTGTCCAGCGATAGCTGACTCGTTTAGCTCCCGCTTCATAGGCTTTCTTCGTAACCATTCTTACAAAATCGACGGCAAAAATAGGGGCCGCAATATTAAGATATTGCCCTTTTTGAATGTTAACCCCATTTTTTACAACGAGCTCCGCATAGCGCTCTAATTTCTCTTCAAAGTTAGCCAATATGATCTCTCCTCTTTTTTTGTCTTTGTCCTTAAAATCAACAGAAACGCATTAGATCACCCAAAGTCCCTCTCTCATAAGCGGTTCCTTGGTACCGTCTGCAAGCTCTCCGTCAATGGAAAGTTCAGCTGAGCCAATCATAAAATCAACATGATTTAAGCTGTCATTCACGCCGTTAGCATCCAGTTCCTCTTGACTCATCTTAGCGCCACCCTCTAACGTTGTTGGATAGGCTTTACCAATGGCTAAGTGACAGGAGGCATTTTCATCATAAAGTGTATTATAGAAAATTAACCCGGATTGCGAGATCGGCGAGTTATGCGGCACAAGTGCCACCTCCCCTAAATAGTGGGAACCTTCATCAGTTTCAATCAAACGTTTAAGTGTCTCTTCCCCATTTTCGGCCGAGAAGGAGACAATGCGCCCTTCCTTAAACGTAAGAGACAATTTTTCAATAAGTGTCCCACTGTAATTGAGCGGCATGGTGCTTGTTACGGTTCCGTTCACGCCCGTCTTAAGTGGAAGTGTATAAACTTCCTCTGTTGGAATGTTGGCGATAAATTCGGTTCCACTCTCATTATCACTTGCTGCCTGACACCAAAGCGCTTTTGGATGAAACTCAATGGAAAGATCGGTACCCGGCGCTTTATAATGCAGCTTCTTATACTTCTTTGTGTTAAGGTAATTGGCCTTTTCTCCAAGATTTGCTTTATGTAATTCCCATGCCGCAACAGGATCTTCTTGGTCTGCCCGGGTCATCTTAAAAATGGTCTCCCAAAGTTTTTGGACCCCTTCCTCAGGACCTAGATCAGGGAAAACGCGTTTCGCCCAAGTGATATTTGGAACTGAAATAATGCACCAACTCACTTTATCGTTCATTCGAGCTTGTCGATAAGGTTTTAGTGCTGTTGCTGTTGCTTTATTATAGGAAGAAATTCGCTCTGGATCAATCCCGGCTAATAAATCAGGATTAGGAATTCGGATATCAAGAAATCCCGCCCCTCGATTGGCTAATGTTTCAAGAGCGTCCGCATCCCACTGTGGATACTCATTAAACACTTCGCTTGGAGCTCCTTCATAATCAATACGGGTCAACTGATCATCCGTCCATCTGAAATAGACTCTTTTGGCGCCTGCGTCGTAGGCCTTTTTGGCTACTAAACGGACGAAGCTGACGGATTCAACAGAAGCGCTTACGACTAATTCTTGACCTGGTTGAAGGTTAATTCCGTTCTTTACCGCAAGCTCTGCATATTTTTCTAATTGTATTTCGAAATTTGACACCTTAGAATCCATCCCTTCTTCAATTGCTTAAAAATTAATTTATAAGAAACAGCCCATTACTTCACCCATAGTCCGTTTCTTAGGATCGGTTCAATCGTCCCATCCTCAGTTTCTCCATCAATGTTCAACTCATTCGAACCAATCATGAAATCGACATGGACGACACTATTGTTCATGCCGCGAGATTCCAGCTCTTCCTTAGATGCTGTATCGGCATCCTCGAAGGTTGGATAAGCCCGTCCTATGGCTAAATGGCAAGAGGCGTTTTCATCGTACAGAGTATTATAAAAAATCAACCCAGACTGGGCTATAGGCGAATCCTGTGCGACAAGTGCGACCTCACCAAGATAGTGAGAACCTTCATCAGTTTCAATAATACTCTTAAGCATCTCATAGCCCTTTGTGGCAGAATAATCGACAATTCGTCCATCCTTAAATGTAACAGAAATGCCTTCAATTAATGTTCCGTTATAGTTAAGCGGCATGGTGCTTGCAACGGTTCCGTTGACACTCATTTTATCTGGCAATGTAAATAGTTCCTCTGTTGGAATATTTGGAGCAAATGAAACCTCTCTTTGCTCAAGATCATTGGGCACCCAAACATGCTTTGGATGAAAACCAATAGAGAGATCCGTGCCTGGTGCTTTATAGTGAAGCTTCTTATATTTAATTGTATTAAGACGTCTTGAATTTTGATTAAGCGTATTAAAATGGTCTTCCCAAGCTTTTACCGGATTCTCCAAGTCAGCCCGTGTCATTTTAAATACGACCTCCCACAGCTTCTCAACGCCCTCTTTTGGATCAAGATCTGGGAACACCTTTTCCGCCCATTTCTCTGAAGGGATGGAGAGAATCGTCCATGGGACCTTATGAGACATTTGACCTTGAACAAGAGTCTCTAATGCCTTTCCAGAAGCTTGACTGTTAGCCGATAATCGCTTTGGATCGACACCTTCCAACATTTCTGGGTTTGGGGAGTTAAAATGAATAAAAGCTGCTTTTCTCTCAGCTAGTGTATTCAATGTCAAAGCATCCCACTCTGGGAATTCTGAAAATGTCTCTTCAGGAGCTAACAAATAATGAGTTCGAACTAATTCATCATCCGACCAGCGAAAATGAACACGTTTTGCTCCCGCTTGATAAGCTTTCTTTGCGACTAAACGGACAAATTCGACCGCATGAATTGGAGCTTGGATGACCACATCTTGTCCTTCTTGAACATTGACTCCAACACGAACAGCCAAATCTGCATAATTTTCTAATTTTTCTTCAAATGACAACATATAAACCCCCCTTGCTTTCTTTTCTACACGCTTTCATCTTACCACAAATAGACCATGAAGTCATTTTTGTGTTTTCGAAATAATTGTAAGCCTTTACCTCTTTCAAAAAGTAAGTTATTCTAATGTAAAACATTCTTACAATTACAAATATAAAATTAAGTCAGGAGAATCTTTGTGAGACTCACTCTTATTCGTTTGTCTGTCATGATGTTCCTTGAGTACTTTGTCCATGGCGCCTGGTATGTCACTTGCGGGCTTGCTATGGCTCATTATGGGTTTTCATCCATCATCGGCCTTACTTATTCTCTTGTGGCAGTAGCCTCAATCATTGCACCACTCATCCTCGGGGTTATTGCCGATCGCTTCTTTTCATCTGAGCGTGTTTTAGGCGTGCTTCATTTAATTGGCGGGCTTTTGCTGTTATTTATTCCTGCCCAACTCAAAGAGGGTCATTCCCTCCTCTTTTTACTTCTATTATTTTTATTCTTACTTTGTTTGATGCCAACCTTTGCCTTGACCAATAATGTCGGATTCCACCATGTATCCAATAGTGAAAAACAGTTTCCCATCATTCGTGTTTTTGGGACAATTGGTTGGATTATAGCCGGCCTTTTCATCGGGCAGCTCGGCCTATCCGACAATAAAGCCATCTTTTTTATCTCAGGGGGAGCCGCCCTGCTGCTAGGCCTTTACAGCTTTACACTTCCACACACACCTGCCCCAGGAAAGGGAAAACCTTTTTCCAAAAGGGATCTCTTTCGACTGGATGCCTTTTTATTATTCCGAAATTGGAACTTTGCTGTCTTTATGCTGACGTCCTTGCTCTTTTACATCCCCATCTCAACCTATTATTCTTTTGCAGCCACCTTCTTAGGGGCGGCAGGCTTTAAAAATGTCAGTTCCATTATGTCGATTGGACAAATGCTTGAAGTGATTTTCATGCTCTCCATTCCTTTCTTTCTATTACGAGTGGGAATTAAGAACATGCTGATGATCGGAATGGCAGCTTGGATCGTACGGTTTGTCATCTTCAGCTTTGCTGGGCCCGCTGGTCTGATGGGCCTCATCATTGTCGGCATCGCGATTCACGGAATATGCTCTGATTTCTTTATGATCACGGGGACTATTTACGCGGAAAAAGCGGCTGGTCCCGAAGTAAAAGCACAAACACAAAGCTTATTTACTCTATTCACAAATGGTTTTGGATCCTTCATCGGCTCTCTAATTGCAGGTGGTCTCTACAATTCAACGATTTCACAAAATGGAGCGGATATACTACGGCAATGGCAAACTTTCTGGATCGTTCCAGCTCTCATTGGATTAGGCCTACTCATTGCCTTTTTCATCAGCTTCAAACAAGAAAAGAAAGCGCATAGAAATTCTGGAAAGAAGCAGGCGGCACTATAAAAAACTGTCTGCTTTTTTAATTCGTCTACATGAGACGAGACGCTTAGGTGACTTCTTTTAGAAAAACAAGGCTTTGTGCGAAAGCGGTCCCTAATTTTTCTTAAGTCGATTTTCTGCCTAGCTAAAATTAATGCAGAACAAAAAAAGATTAGTCATTTGCCCTAACCAATTTATTTTTTTTGCGTACAATGTACTATCTCGAGATTCAAGGGGGTGCACATCCATGGCATACGCAGGTGGTGGTTACGGCGCTGGCTTTGCGCTTATCGTTGTTTTGTTCATCTTGTTAATCATCGTTGGTACTTCTTACGTTTGGTAAGACGTCACCATATAAGGCAGGAACGTTTATCCGTAACGTTCCCGCCTCACTTTGTCAATTTAAATTAGTTTTTTAATAGGACAAGTCTCTCGAGTTTATGGGAAAGGCATGATTTAGTATACTTAGGGTAAGATTTGTGAGGAGGTTCTGCTCAAATGCCTACCAAAAAGGAAATTGAAGAACGAATTGCCGAATTAAAAATGGATTATATCCGAATTCAAGGTGATATGGAAAAGCTTGAAACAACCGGGAGAACCGTTCGTCCTCTTGAACGCGAGCTCAAGGCTATTGAAGACGAGCTTAAAACACTTAGAAATCAACTATAAGCTGCTATCCAACAAGGACCGTTCGAGATAAAAGAAGAAATTAATGGAGGTAATAAGATGGTTGAAGCAAAACGCATTTTATTAAAAGAAAGACCGGTTGGCTTCCCGAATCACGAGACCTTTCAATTTGAAACTGTGCTTGTCCCAGAGCCTGACGAAGGGCAAGTGAGGTTAAAGGCCTTATACATATCTGTCGACCCTTACATGCGAGGAAGAATGAGTGATCAGAAATCTTATGTGGCTCCCTATGAAGTGGGCCAGCCTATTACAGGCGGAGTAGTAGCAGAAGTCACGGCAACGAACAGCGACAAATTTCAGTTGGGTGATCTTGTCTTAGGCGAGCTTGCTTGGCAAACCGAACAGCTAGCCCAAGATCGTTATTTGCAAAAACTTGACCCAACCCTTGCCCCTCTGCCTACATTCTTAGGTGTTCTAGGAATGACAGGGCTCACGGCTTACTTTGGTTTACTAGATATCGGAGATCCTAAAGATGGGGAGACCGTTGTTGTATCTGGTGGGGCAGGCGCTGTAGGGACAGCAGTCGGCCAAATCGCCAAAATAAAAGGAGCCCGCGCCGTCGGGATTGCGGGGTCCGAAGAAAAATGCCGCTATTTGGTTGAAGAACTCGGCTTTGATTCAGCAGTCAATTACAAATCGGACACCTTTCGTGATCAATTAAAGGCCGCCTGTCCGAGTGGTGTCGACGTGTATTTTGACAACGTCGGCGGTACGGTATCAGATAACGTCATGTCATTAATTAATGATGGGGCGAGAATTCCGCTTTGCGGCCAAATTGCCCTCTATAATAACACAAAGCTTGATATGGGACCGCGTATCCAGACACTCATTCTGATTCATCGCGCCCTTATGAAAGGCTTTATCGTCAGCGACTATCGCAGCCGATTTGGCGAAGGAATGAAGGAGCTTGCGACATGGGTGAAAGAAGGTAAACTAACAGCGCGTGAAACCGTTGTTGAAGGGTTTGACGCCGTACCCGACGCTTTCCTCGGCCTGTTCAGCGGCGAAAACATCGGAAAATCTGTCGTAAAAGTCGCCGACCTAAGCTCACGCTAAAGAACCTTTTAGCCGAAACCAAGATTCGCTATTCTAAAAAGCAAATCCAAATTGGATGGCCAAGATATTATGGCCATCCAATTTTCATTCATCCAAGTGGAAGCGCCGGATTTCGTGGACGCTCATCCGAAATAGGCGTAACGACATTCCCTTATTTCGGCTTTCCGGCCGGATTCGCGGCGGTTAGCGTATCCTCGTTACGCTCAAGCAAAATAAGCGTAACCTCAGTCCCTTATTTCGGCTTTCCGGCCGGATTCGCAGCGGTTAGCGTATCCTCGTTACGCCTATCCAAATTAGGCGTAACGTCATTCCGTTATTTCGGCATTCCGGCCGGATTCGCGGCGGTTAGCGTATCCTCGTTACGCTCATCCGAATTAGGCGTAACGCCAGTCCCTTATTTCGGCAGTCCGGCCGGATTCGCGGCGATTAGCGTATCCTCGTTACGCCTATCCGATTTAGGCGTAACGCCAGTCCCTTATTTCGGCATTCCGGCCGGATTCGCGGCGGTTAGCGTATCCTCGTTACGCTCAAGCAAAATAAGCGTAACCTCGATTCGCTATCTAGCTCAATCAATGGATTGGGCATTGCTTTTTTTACCTTAGAATCCGTCTAACAAACGATTGCTTAGTTATATAGAAATAGATAAGTTGCATGACAAAGAACAGTAGAATGATCAAACCACCGTATCCCCACACGTTTCCAAATAGCTTCAAATTTTGAAGCATCTTAAAGGCAAAGAGTGCATGAATGACACTTATTAGAAACGGAACAAAAAAGATAGCTGCGATTTGGCGGGTTACGATTCGCTTGATTTCCTGATCCGACATCCCAATGCGGCGCAAGGCATGGAATTGAGCTTGATCCTCTTGCAGCTCTGTAAACAACTTAAAATAAATCATACTGCCCGCTGCGATGAAAAATAGAAAACTCACAAAGATCCCAATAAACATCGTGAGTGACCCCAATTGTTTGGCAAATTGGTAAGGCTCTATTCTCGAAGAAAAGGAAGATTGCACGTCACTTGGAAGGGCACTCTCAACCTGTTTCATAATGGATGGAGATACATTTTCCCAGTTCACCAGATTATAACCATTAAAGGTCCACCATTTGCTCTTGGGAATATCGGCTGTCAAATTTTTAAATTGCCCGTCATTAACGACTAGTACCCCTGATCCTAACTCACCTAGATCTGCAATACCTTGATTGCTTTGGCCGGCAAGGGTCATCTTAACCGCTTTACCATTTATTTGGACCTGCTTAGTCAGACCCTTATCGTTCGCCGGCGCAAGATTAGGACTGGCATAGGAAAAGAAAACTTGCCCTTTCTTTAGAGAAATCGGCTTAGCCCCTTCGACATTGGTTGACGCTTTATTATAGTTGCTCTCTGGTATTAATAGAGCAGTGACAAGCCTCTTCCCATACTTATCTAGCTGTAAATTGGCAGGCACACCTTCAACTGTCAGTGTATTTTTAACCTTAATTCCGTTCTGATCAAGAATTCGATCGATTTTTTCTCGATCGACAAGTGTTGTCTTCATCTGTACATAACTAAACGTTTCCGGATACGATTCCTTCACATTAAAGAGCATCCCTTGAAAGAAGATATAGAAAGTTCCACTTGCTGTTAGAACCACTGCACTCAGAATGGAGACCATAAAAAGCACACGGGCATTATCTTTCATTTTGAAAATCATTTGTGAAAACGTTACTAAATTGGTCCCGCGGTAATAAATAGACAGTTTCTTCTGAATCAAGTTGAATACCGCGACACTCCCTTGAGTAAATGCGAAATAAGTACCGATAAGAACAAGGATTAAAACTGGAAACATCACGACTGGAACCGTGAGAAGCGTTGAAAAATAGGCCATGCCATAAGCGACTAGAAGACAAATAACTGCCAAGACCACAAGCCATTTGGATGTAATCGGCTGACTCTTAGGCTTTCTTGAAGCTCGGAGCAGGTCAATGACTTCGCTTTTTCCGACACGGACCAATTGAAACAACGTGACTATACAAAACAGGACAAGAAACACAAGACTAGTAATCATGATCGCTTTAGGGATTAATTGAAAGTGGATCGGACTGCTAACCTTTAATAATTGGCTGATCACCATTAAAAAAAGTTTAGAGAACAACGTCCCTAAAACAAGACCTGATAGAATAGATAAAACGGCAATCAGCATATTTTCCAAAAAAACAAGCTTCCATAGTTGACCTCTTGTCATTCCGAACAGCGATAAAAGTCCAAATTCCTTTTTTCTAGACTTGATAAAGGCTGATTCCGAGTACAGAACAAAGAAAAATGAGAAAATGATAATGATCGATTCACAGGCTTGTAAAGCAATTCGCACATTTTTCCCGCCTTGAATATGGCCATTGACGACATCTGGATGATAGATAAATGACGCGAACATCGCAAAGATCATGACAGAAAATGTGCAGCTTAAAAAGAAGGCCGTGTACTGATGCCAATTTCCCGTTACATTTTTTATGGCAAGCCCCCGGAAGGTCATTGGAAGCTCCCTCCTAAAACACTTAATGAGTCAACAATTTTTTGAAAAAAAGCTTGGCGATTATCCCCTCTGCGAATTTCTGAGTAGAACTTGCCATCCTTAATGAATACAACCCTTTGGCAGTAACTAGCGGTAAAAGGATCATGTGTAACCATCATGATCGTTGCACCTTTTTGCTCATTTAAGTCTTGTAGCGAATCCATTAATTGCTTAGCCGCTTTTGAATCGAGGTTCCCAGTCGGTTCATCTGCTAGTAGAATGGCAGGATCGTGAATTAAGGCACGCGCAGCTGCAGCCCGCTGCTGCTGACCACCGGATACTTCATACGTCCGTTTGTTAAGGATCTCTTTGATTCCTAGAAGTGATGCAAGATCTTCCACTTTTTCTTCCATTTCTTGAACGGGCTTCTTTTCCAACACAAGAGGCAAGATGATATTTTCCTTAATGGATAAGGTATCAAGCAAATTGAAATCTTGGAAAATGAAGCCCAACTGGCGCCTGCGAAAGAGCGCAAGTCTTTTCTTCTTTAATGAACGGATATTCACGCCAATGATTTCAATGACACCTGAAGTAGGAGAATCAATCGTTGATAGGACATTCAAGAGCGTTGTCTTCCCGCTTCCCGATGGTCCCATTACACCGACAAACTCTGCTTTTGATATAGTCAAATCCACATGATCAAGCGCTTTATAAGTAAGTTCACTTTTTTTCGAACGATATATTTTAGTAAGAGACTGTGCTTTTAAGACGTCCATTCGTTTTCACTCCTGTTTGGTGTAGTTACATCAATTATAAGCAGCCTCATCGCACAGCCCCATCGATTTACCTTTCATTTATTATCTCAGACCTTACAAATTTGTCAGGCTACCATCCTAAAACATCCTTATGCAAGGTTTCACTTGGAAATTTAATTGTGACACAGGTCCCTTTCCCAGGTTCTGACTCAATCGTTACGGGATGTCCAAGTTTTTTACACACCTCTTTGACTAAATAAAGACCCATCCCTGTTGACTCTGTTCCTCTCCTCCCGTTTTCACCAGTAAAAAAGGCATCAAACACTCGAGGAAGATCTTCTTTCGGGATCCTCATACCATAATCACGGACAGACAGCTTATATGAGTCATGGTCCAAAACGATATGATAGACGATGGACTGATTAGCTCCTTTTGCTGAATACTTTATAGCATTAGAAGTTAATTGACTGATAACAAAATGAAGCCATTTGGGATCCGTATATATCCAAGCTTCACCACTGTTACATTCAAGCTTAGGAAAAATAGAATGGTGAATCATTGTTCTTTTATATGTGTTGATACAATCACGAACCACCCCGGCCAGATCTACCTCTTTAGGAGAGAGATCTGTCTCAAATTTTCCTAATCTCGCTAAATGAAGAGCCATCTCGAGCCCTTTAGTTAATCGAACCGTCTCCTCGCGAATGCTTTGAAAAAGTTCTTGAGCCTCTTCATCATGTACGGACTCATGCCCCTTCTGAGTCAAAAGGTCAATGACTGATACAGGTGTTTTCATATGATGAACCCATTGATTAATAAAGGTTAAATGCTGTTCTTGCTGCTTTTGGTAGCGAACAAGTTCTTCTCTAAATGACTGATAAGTGGATTGAGCCAATTCTTGAAAATGAAGCTGTTCCTTTGTGAGGGCACTTTGAAGGCCTATGACTCGTTCCAGGCTTTCGTCCGCTCTGGCACGTTTCAATTCTCGATAGAACGGCATCTGATTTAAATAACTGATAGCCAAGTAAATGATTAAAACAGCTAAACTTAATATGTATATATATAAAATATTGCTGAAGCCTAAGGCATTCCCAGATTGCAGCCAATCTAATTGAATGACAAGAATGGAGAGGCTGATGCTGATAAAATAAACCAAAATATAAAGAAGCCGGTCCTTTAAAAAGTCAAGAATCATGCGCCGCTCCCCCAGGTCACATTTAATCGGTAACCCTTCCCACGAACCGTCTCAATAGCATTCGGAATAGCCAATTCCTCAAGCTTCTTTCGAACGCGTGTAACGTTGACTGTCAAGGTGTTATCGTCGACAAACTCCTGGTCATCCCAAAGGACCTCTAATAGCTCTTCTCTCGGTACGATCTGCTCCTTCCGTTTTATAAGACAATCTAATAATAAAAATTCCTTTTGGGTCAGTATCACTTTTCTCTCCTGCCATTCAAGGGCGTATTTTGACCGATTAAGATAAAGTCCGTTCAAATCGACAAAATCACTTTGCTGCGGCATGGCGTATTCCCCATAAGCACGCCTTAAGGCACTCTTGATTTTGGCCATGACGACATCGAGATGAAACGGCTTCGTAAGGTAATCATCACCGCCGTTTTCAATGGCCATGACTTGATCCATCTCACCAACCCGAGCTGACAAGAAGATAATAGGTACATTGGAGATACCGCGAATCTGCCGGCACCAATAAAACCCGTCATAATAAGGCAGGTTAATATCGAGGATCACTAAATCAGGCTGAAAGCGAAGAAATTCCCCCTTCACATCATCAAATTGCTGAACTCTATATGTTTTATAATTGTATTTTTCAATATATCCACTTAAAATATCTGCAATTTTATCATCATCTTCTACAATCATAATTTGGTACATCCTTGTCCCTCCTTATTCTTCCCATTATTATACATGAAACAAAGGTGAAACAAAGGGACGGTTCTCCTGTTTCAAAAACAGGAGAACCGTCCCTTTAATTATTAAGCCCACCACATATCGGTCGGTTGATCTCTTATGATAAGTTGTTTGAGATTTGATACGGCTCTGTCAAAGCCTTCGTCAATGGACATGAGCGGATCCTCATGTTCAATGCTGACCACATAATCATAACCATAAGTGCGGAGGGCACTGATGATATCTGACCACTCTTGAAGTCCATGGCCGCAACCCACTGAACGGAAGGTCCAAGCACGTGACTGGACGTTTCCATAAGGCTGCATATCAGTTAACCCGTACATATTGACATTTTCTTGGTCAATATAGGTATCTTTTGCATGGAAATGATGAATCGCGCCTGCTTTTCCTAAGATCTTAATCGCTCCAACAGGATCAATTCCTTGCCACCATAAATGACTTGGATCAAGGTTGGCGCCAATAGCATCACAGGTTTCCTCACGAAGCTTTAACAGGGTATAAGGAGTATGGACTAAGAAACCACCATGCAGCTCAAGCCCAATTTTCACATTAGAGTCCTTCGCGAGCTGACCCACCTCTTTCCAATAAGGAATGAGCTTCTGTTCCCATTGCCACTCTTTAACATCCTGATATTCAGGCGGCCATGGTGTTACCGGCCAATTCGGATATTTGGCTCCTTCATGATCCCCTGCCGTTCCAGAGAAAGTATTGACAACCGGCACATCCATAAGACTTGCCAGTTTAATGGTTTTACGTATGGTCTCATCGCATTCCTTTGCAAAGGCCGCGTCTGGTGAAATCGGATTCCCGTGACAGCTAAATGAACCAATCGTTAACCCGTAGGATTCCACTGTCTTTTTATACTGCTCACGTTTTTCAGCATCCTCAAGCAGCTCATCAAGCGGACAATGAGCGTTCCCTGGATAACCACCTGTACCAATCTCAACCGTATCTAAGCCAGCATCTTTCACCCGCTTCAACATGTCTTCAAAGGATTTCTCAGAAAAAAGGACTGCAAATACACCTAGTTTCATGGTTGACCACTCCTTATTTTATTAGGTTATTTAAACCAATTACAGTTTTACAACGGTTCCTTTTTCATTGGATTCAAGTGCTGCCAGAATAACATCAAGCGATTTCGCGCCTTCTTCTCCTGTGATCAACGGTTGTTTGTTATTCATCACGGAATCAACAAAGTGATCAATAACATGCGAAGTGGACTGACCGCCTTCATCATTTGTTTGGATTTGGCCAAGCGCTTGTTTATCAACCGTTCCATCTTTGTATTGAATAATGAAGGAATAATCAGGATCATCCTCTAATCGAACAACCGCATTCTCAGCGAAAATCACTGTTGCATTGTTATCCCCTGCAACATATGCCCATGAAGCAGCCAAATTCCCAATTGCACCATTTTCCATTTTCAAAATAACAACCGCATTGTCATCCACATCTGCGCCTTCTTTTGCGCTTGTTTCAACAAAGGATGCCACCTCCGACACCTCACCAAGCAAATAGCGAATAAGATCCGATTTGTGCACACCTAGATCCCCAAGTGCCCCAATAAAGGCGCGTTCTTTATCAAAGAACCAGCTGTCCCGGCCATCAATGCTCCAGCCTTCTGGACCAGGATGACCAAAAGTCGTTCTGAAGCTGTAGACTTTCCCAAGCTCGCCGCTGTCTAAGAGCTCTTTTGCTTTTTGATGGGAATCGACAAAACGTTGATTATGACCAATCATTAAAATCTTATTAGTTTCCTTCGCAGCTTGAATCATCGCATTGGCTTCTTCACGCGATGTCGCCATTGGTTTTTCACAAAGAACATGCTTTCCTGCATTTAGAGCATCAATCGTGACAGGTGCATGCAAATAATTTGGCAGGCACACACTAATGGCGTCAACGTCGTCCCTTTTTAGCACTTCTTTATAATCAGTGTAGGCTTCAGCGCCATACTTCTCTGCCATTTCTTCAGCGCGTTCAGGAACGATATCACAAACGGCCACAATAACGGCTTGATCGTTCAAATCATATTCAGGCAAATGCCGATGTCTTGCGATCGACCCGCAGCCAATCACACCTACTCTTAACTTCCCCATTCTTTAACACCCCTCTTATGGAATTAGATAATTCCTTTTTCTTTGAGATAATTGATGCTTATTTCGATACTTTTAAATGGATCGCGCTTGCTTTGGTCTTGTTCAACCACCCACCATTCAACACCTTGAGCCTGACCAAGTGCCAAAACAGCTTCTAAATCCACGCCGCCTGTTCCAAGTTCAGCGAAAAACTGCTCGGAATCGGTCGTCATGTCTTTCAGATGGACAAGCGGAGTGCGTCCCTCATAGCGCTTCAGCCATTCAGCAGGCACTTCACCCGCTTTGGCTAACCAATAAATATCAAACTCTGCCTTAACGTATTCAGGATTGGTTTCATCTAGAATATAGTCTAAAGCCCGTTTTCCATTCGATAATGTTTCTAATTCAAAATCATGGTTATGATAAGCAAGAGTCATGCCCTCTTCGGCTAAGCGCTTTCCAGCATGGTTAAGCGTTTTAACCAATTCTTTATAATGAGCCTCTGTCCGCTGATCGGGCATTAAAAACGGACACACGATAAAGCGGTTACCAATTTCTTTATTAAAAGCTATCTCTTCTTCCAAGTGATTTGTAATTCGGTCTAAAGGAACGTGACTCGAGCTTGCCTTCAATCCTAAATCAGCAAGTACATTTTTAAGTTCACTTGCTGTAAGGCCGCCATAACCGGCAAATTCCACCCCATTGTAACCAAGCTCTGCCACTCTCTTTAACGTTCCTACAAAGTCCTTTTCTGTTTCATTACGCAACGTAAATAGCTGAAGTGATACAGGTATTTTTGTCATGTACGATTCTCCCCTTCTTCATTTTTCATTAACTTTATTGGCACCGCATGATTGACGAATGATTAATTCACTATCCAGAACAATTTGCGGATGTTCAATCTCTTCTTGATTAATCTGCTTCAATAATAATTTCATCGATTGAACACCCATGTCATGAAAAGGTTGTGCGACAGTTGTCAGCATCGGTTCAAAAATAGATGAAAACTGAATGTTATCAAATCCAACGACTGCAAGATTATTAGGAATATCGATCCCTTTTTCAATAGCTGCTTTCATAGCGCCGATTGCCATTTCATCATTCGCTGCAAAAAGAGCGGTAGGAGGGTCAGGACTCTCCAGCCAACCTTTCATCAATTCACTGCCTGATTCAAACGAGAAATCCCCTTCCTGAACTAGCCCTTGATCATATGGGATGCCATGGCGTTCCAGCGCTTCTTTGTAACCTGCAAGCCTTCCTTGACTCAATAAGCCTTCTAATGGACCGGTTAAATGAGCGATTCGCTGATGACCCAACTGGATCAAATGCTCTGTCGCTTGCTGCCCACTTCTGACATTATCAATCGAAACAGTTGGAATGATAGAACCGGGGATAAACTCCGAAGTTAAGACGATCGGGTACTCCTTTGCAATATCCGCCAATAACGCTTCCCCAAGCTCTGAGGTTAATAGAATAACCCCATCCACTTGCTTTTGCTTCAAATGATCAAGATAGCTCATGCTCTTTTCTTTGTGACCATTTGAATTAGCAAGAAGGACACGGTAGCCATACTCACCTGCCAATTGATCAATCCCGCCTAGAACCTGTGCAAATACAGTATTCGTAATCGTTGGGACAACAACCAATATGGTATGAGCTCGGCTCGTCCGAAGCTGACGCGCCAGCGCGTTTGGCTGATAATTCAGCTCCTCAATAACTCTTAGGACCTTTTTCCGCGTCTCCTCTTTTACTGAGTGGGGATTCCGCAACACCCTAGAGACAGTTGCAGTTGAGACATTGGCCTTTCTTGCCACATCACTCATTTTGATCATCTTTTTTAGCTCCTAGAGAATCGGCATATCAATATGTAATCGATTACATCTAGTATAAAATGAATCTTAACACTTTTCAAGGGGCTTTTCGTATCCGCTTACTTTTTATTTTTGGCAGAAGTCTGCCTGAGATGAAAGTTAATTAGGTTTCTTAAACCAGATGGTACGAAGATCAATCCAGCCTTGGCGATCCAACGTCACATTCTGAACCTGTTGATCGGTATCAATCGTCACTCTATTTCGATACAACGGTTTAACCATATGATGATCCATTATCAGCTTCTCCATCTCTTCTAACAAGTTCTCCCTCTCTTGCAATGAAGAGACTTGATAAAATTGAAGACGCTTTTGTTTCAATTTATTCTTAATTAAGCTTGGCATATGATTCCATAGAAAACTATTATTAGCAAAGAGAAACTGCAGAAAACTCATCTCAATTTGATCACTGATCGTCGCGCTGTCATGAATGAGGTCAGCTTCTTGGATTTTTTCTGGCCTTAATAGTTCTTCGTCATTAAGAAATACTGGGTTAATCGTCAAGCCGTAATGAGCTGCCCTTTGAACTAACCATCCCGCATCTTCAATATGATCTTGGTCATTAAATGTATAAAGCAGAAGCTCCTGTCCTTTAGCAATATCTAATTTAAAATGCCCTTTGTTTTCTCTTTCACTGTGAGGCCTGCTTGACTTACGAGGTAAAAAACCGAATGCCGCAGAATCTCTGTCCCCCTTTAAATCGTTAATAATCTGATTAGGATCTAGGATGGACAGAAACCATTGGCGGAAATCAGGATCCTGAAATGGCCCCTTTTTGTGCAAATTTAATGAGAGATATTGAACATTCCATTCCAATAGTCTAAGTTGTTGTCTCGATAATTTTTCATCAGGAAATACGCCCTGCCAGATGTCTTTTGGTGTCGGGACAGAAAGAGCCTCATCTTGTACATTTTCAACAAACCAATACTCAATTCGATCGAGAAATGGACGAGTCTGAAAGTAGCGGTCAAATACTTCAAGTATCAATCGATCCTTCTGATTCTCAATCAGCTGATAAGGGCCTGTTCCTATAAGCTGATTGTCAATGGACAACTCATTTGTCTTGCTGGAAAGAATGGACAGGTGTTCATCTGCAAGCAAATCAAGAAAGAAAGGATTAGAAAGGGAGAGACCGAATTCAACCGTGTACTCATCACGAACGATGATTGTATCAATCGTTTCCATCATCCAATGAGCCGCCCCCTTCCGATTAGCGATGGCTCGATTAAACGTATATTGGACATCTCTTGCGGTTAAAAGCTGTCCGTTGTGAAAATAAATGCCTTTTCTCAAATAGAAGTGCCACAATTTGTTATCCTCTGTCTCCCAGTAGAAGGCAAGATGGGGTTCCATTTTTCTTGACTTAGGATTATATCGAACAAGCGTATCACATACGTGTCGAACAATATGAGTTTCAGATCGCAAAGTGAGATTAATTGGCTCAAGGGGAGCTATGGGGAGTTTGTTTAGCCTTAGCCGAAGGACATCTTGCATCCGCTCATCAGTCTGCTCTTGATGAAAGCCAAATAGGCCTGTAAACCATAGGTTAAATTGCTCTAGCAAACTTGGAAACTCGGTAGTGAACAGATGGATATGGGAAATCGCATCCTCATAATGGCCTGCCTTTACAAATGACTTAGCTTGATTCAAAATCAACCACTCTGGCGCGACTAAAAATCGAATGGTTGAGGCACGTCCTCTCCCCCGTCCAGGAATCCAATATATCCATTGCTCCTCTTCTAATCGCTTAATAATAAATTGGCTGTTGCGGACCGAACAATAAAGAAACTGAGAAATTGCTTGAATCTTGACCGATATATCCTGTTCCCGCTTCCCCGCGTTCAACTCTTTATACAGCGTGACATAATGCTCTAATAAATTCATGATAAGTCCCTCTATTTCAAAGCCAGACAGCTTTTCTTAAAATTAATTACTTTATCCCTTAAAAACATGAAATAAAACATGCCTTCATTTTACACTTTTTAATCCTCTCTAAACAGATTAACCTCTATTTAGAAAGGAAGTGATTTTAATGAAAGTATGGCGGTTAGTGAGGAATCGTTATCCTCAATCTGTATGGGTTCGCTTTATCGGAGAATTTATAATAAACTTGTCGGGCGGCATGCTTGCCCCTTATTTAATTCTTTATATTAATCATCAATTAGGTGGTCATCTTCTGATTTCAATGATCGTCATAGGAATGGGTCCTTTATCGGAAATAATGGTGACAGTGATTGGCGGACGACTGACTGACCGAATCGGCAGAAAGCGGATCATCACATTTTCTGTCATTTTTCAATCTCTAGTTATGGTTGGGTTTATGGGAGCACATGGAATCCTCCTTATTGCTGGTCTTTATATCCTTAATGGTATGTGCCGTTCTTTATATATTCCGGCAGCAAGAGCGCAGCTTGTGGATGTGACAGAGCCGAATCAGCGTGCAGAGATTTTTGCTGTCCTTTCAACCATTGGCTCCATAGGTTTTACACTAGGTCCGGCACTTGGGTACATCGTCTACATCTCTCACCCAGTCATGATTTTTGGTTTCCAGGGTGCGACTCTTTTCCTTTACAGTTGCTTATATCTCAAATGGATTCCAGAAACATCCCCCTGTCCACTAAACCCTGTTCAAACCGCTCACTGCCCGAGTAAAAAGAGAAGGTTCCCTATTCATTGCTATCGAACGGTCTTAACTCTTATGGCTCTAACCTTACCAATCAGCTTTTTTCATGCCCAATCCGAGACCAATTATCGGATTTATCTCTCTCATTTATTTACACACTATTTATCTGTGTTAGCCCTTTTATCAACCGCCAATTCATTAATGATGCTGTGTCTTGAAATTATTTTAGTGAAATGGTCCGAGCGCTATAGCATGAGAATCATTTTGGTCATCACCTATAGCTGCTATGCCTGTGTGGCCCTTCTCTACGCCTTTTCTGCTAGTCTTTGGCTGTTAATGTTGGCACAGCTTATCTTAACAATAGGTCAAACCATTGGTCTTAATCATTTACAGCGCTATGTATCAGAGCTGGCTCCTGCCAATGAACGGGGGCTTTATTTTGCTATCTTCGGGTCACATTGGGATCTTTCACGGATGATTGGCCCATTCATAGGAAGTGTCCTAATGCTTCATTTTGGCGGAGCTGTTTTGTTTGTAGTCACTGCCTGTTTACTGGTCGCAGGAGGAATCGGACAATATTGGTTTACCACTAAATCTCAATCCACTCTCAACCAACAAAAAATTTCCGAAGCAACCCCTCGTTAAGTTCATTCAAGCAAATCAGTTTCTGCTTGAGACAAAATGGGACATAATGAAGGTATTCAGAAAATGACACTCATGCTTATCTTAGAAAGGAGCAATTACTATGACAAAAATTGCTTTTATTGGTCTCGGAATTATGGGCAGCCGCATGGCTCTCAACTTATTAAAGGCTGAAGTTCCGCTGATCGTCCATAACCGTACAAAGGATAAGGCCAACGAATTAATCGAAAAGGGAGCAGAATGGGCCTCTACCCCTAAAGAAGCGATAGAAAAGGCTGACATTGTCTTTACAATGCTTAGTACTCCACAAATTGTCGAGGATGTTTACTACTCAGATCAAGGCCTCAAGGCTGGTTTCAAAAAAGGGACGCTTTGGGTCGATTCGAGCACGGTTAATCCTTCATTCAGTGAAAAGATGGCCGAAGAAGCTGCATCAATAGGAGTCCGTTTCTTAGATGCCCCCGTTTCAGGTTCATTAGTTCCTGCTGAAAAAGGCGAACTCATCTTTCTAGTTGGAGGAACAAAGGCCGACTTTGATGAAGCTAAGCCATACTTTGATATTATGGGGAAGGTGTCACACTTCTTGGGTGAAAACGGCAAAGGCTCTTCGATGAAGCTGCTCATCAACTTATTGCTTGCCCAATCAATGGCGACCTTCACTGAAACCCTTCGTCTTGGCGAAGCGATGGGCTTTCCACAAACTCAGCTTTTAGAAACATTGCTTAACCATCCCGTAACCCCTCCTATTCTGGCAGGGAAAAAGAGCAAATGGATCAATGACGACTATAGTCCTGAATTTCCTCTTAAGCATATGCATAAGGACTTGCACCTTGTTGCCGAAACAGCCTTTGAATTGAATAGGGCCATGCCGCTTGCCAATGCCGCTAAAGAGGTGTTTGCACAAGCGAAGCAAAAAGGTCTCGGAGACTTAGACCTATCCGCACTGTATAAATCAATAGAATAACCGTTATAGAAAGCTAACGGGCTCTCAAACAAAAAGAGACGTTAGCTTTTTTCTTAATTTTAAATAAGGGGAGATCCGAATGAAGTTTGATTTTGACCACCTCGTTCATTTGACAAAACGACCTGAAGAAGCTGTTCAAGCTTGGAAGGACTTGGGGTTTCATGCTGCTAATGGAGGTCATCATGAAAATTGGGGAACGTATAATGGCATAGCTCATTTTGGATTAAGCTATATTGAGTTTCTCGGGTTAGAAAACGCCTCTATCGCACGTCAAGTAACCGATAATACCTTAATTCAGCAAACCGCAGGCACCTCACCTGATTACGAAGGCTTTCTACGCCTTGCATTCCGGACCACAAATATGAATGAGGCCGTTGCTCATTTTAAAAACCAGGGCCTCCGCGTGATCGGCCCAGTCCCCGGTGAACGCCGCCGTACCGACGGGTCTCTGCTCAAATGGGAAATGCTTTTTATTGAAGAAGAAAACGAGGATCCCTATAATTTTCCCTTTATTATTGATTGGAAAATGTCTGATTCTGACCGCGAACAACAGCTGAAAGATCAGCAATTAATGATTGACAAAATGGCAGCCCCGACACTTTCTGAAATCGGCATATACACCGCAGCACCCGCTAAAACTGCCCGAGCATGGCAAAAACTATTTAACTTGGAATTGAGCAGCGGCATGGACTCAACTGATGATACAGCTGTAAAAGGCTCATTAGGTTCAACTGCCTTCGTTTTTCATCGAGATACTCGCTATGGATTTAATTCAGCAACGTTTAAGGGAAAAGTTCGGCCTTCTTATGTTAAAATTAAGCAATCGCTTTTTCTTGCTAGTCAAGAAATCTATGGCGGACTTTACCTATTTAATGGAGGTTCATAATGAACTCTTTCAATCATCTAACGAGCTCCTTGTCTCCACGTGTTGTGGAAATGTTAGAACAGCGTCTTCAGCATCTCCCTCCTGTTACGTTAACGGACGAAGAAAAGCAACTATTAGGAGAACCTGGGTATACGGCTCCTGAACCTTCTATTATAGAAGATGCACTGAGTGCCTTAATTTTGGGGAAAAACGTGCTCCTGAAGGGACCCACCGGTTCAGGCAAAACGCGATTAGCCTCACTCCTCGCTGCGCTGCTTCAACAGCCAATGTATTCTATAAATTGTTCTGTAGACCTTGATTCTGAAGCTCTTCTCGGTTATAAAACACTAGACTATGATGACAATCAAAAAGCTCAAATTCGTTTTGTACCAGGACCAGTTGAAAAAGCCATGAAACGCGGTCAGCTTTTATACATTGATGAAATCAATATGGCTAAGGCCGATACATTACCTATTTTAAACGGCGTCCTCGACTATCGCCGAATGATTCTAAATCCCTTTACGTCAGAAACCATTCAAGCTAAAGAAGGTTTTGGGGTCATTGCCGCCATTAATGAAGGTTATGTCGGGACAACCCCTCTTAATGAAGCACTGAAAAATCGTTTTGTTGTCATTGATGTCCCTTACTTGCAAGGCAAAGCACTAAAGAAGTTAGTACTCACCCAATCTTTGCAAAAAGATGAGGAGATTGTCCAATTCTTCGTTCAATTGAGTGATGACCTGCTATCAAAGGTTCGGGATGGACAACTATCTGAGGATGCTGCCTCCATTCGTTCCCTACTAGATGCCTGTGATTTATCGACGATCATGCCTCCTCTTCGCGCCATCAAGCGGGCGATCGTTGATAAATTAGAGGATGAACGAGAACGTACGGCTGTTATAGACATCGCTGAAACCTACTTCTAACTTCATTTATAGAAGCAAGCGACAGACAAAGGAGGTGTATTCAGCTTGAAGTTTATTGACTTTATGGAAAAACGAATGGATCCTTTTATCAAATTATCTTTAACGGATCTCGCCAAAACATTAGCGGAAGAACCCGATCTCATTTTTGATTATTCCTTCTATTCGACTTATCGCCCTTATGCTCAAACGGTTACTGCGAGTCATTACTGGTCAAGACTGCTTGATCCGAGAAAAAAGGATGGAATGAAAAGTGATGTTTATTTGAGAGCCTACGGGAATTATCACTTTACCGATTATCAGCCTATCCAGCCTTTTTGGAAGCAGCTTGATGGATCCGACTACCCTTTATTTTTTAAGCAAGTCTTTTCTTTAATAGAGGATTTTCGGCTTGAGCGTTTGATTGTTAAGAAACGTCCCGGAATGTCCAGAGCCTTTTCTGCTCGCCATGACCTTTTTCAAAAAAGATTCCGTGAGCGCTTTTCTTATCATTTCAATCGAAACGAGGCATTGGACCAATTATTCTGTGCGATCTACTTACAATTCATTGAGCGTCCCATTGTCTTGCCTCATACGTTAGCCGCTATGAAACCTGCTATCCGTGAGATGGCTCATCAACTGGCAAGCTTAAGCTCCACCGAAGAGAGCATCTCGCTTACCAAAGCCTTTCTTAATGAGCTCCCTTCAACCTTGTCAGATATGCATGAAACCTATTTTTTGATGGATCCATTTGGAAGCGCTGAATCCAAAGAGATCCCCTTCCCTGGTGAAAAAAATGCGCTCGTTCAGGACCGAAAAATCGAGATTGAACAAGAACCCGATGCGGATACAAGCCAAGAACAGCTCCCAACCTGGCATGCCGACCAGGACCAAGAAGGAGACAGTTTTCTTCAATTCGATTTGGATGAAGGAGCAGCCTCTGACCTGATGGGTGAGGGAGAACGAAAAGCGGAATCAGGTGACCAAGCCTTTGCGAGTCTAGAAGGCACTTCAAAAAAAGGAGAGGGAAATCAATTTGATGAACTGCCTCCTACCCAGTCTGCTAAGCCCCCTTCCTTTTTGGCTCCTGGAGGGAAAGGAAGGGCCGTCAGTGATCCTAATCGATTAGCCAAAGCTTATTATAAAAAGGTGGAAATGCTGACACCCGAAATGAAGGATGAGTATCGGCGACGAGCGGCCGAGACCGTTCCCGCACAAAAAGCGCTCATGCGGTCCATCCAAAAGCTTATTGAACATAAACAACAAGCCCCGCGAAATGATTTGCATGTAGGCCGACTTGGCAAGAAGTTGTTACGAATCGTGACAGACCCGAACTCCCCGCGGCTTTTTTATAAAAAGCAAGCGGAAAGTCAGGAGCTAGATGTCGTCTTTTCACTTTTGGTGGATTGTTCAGCCTCTATGCACGATAAAATGGAGGAAACGAAAAATGGGATTACGCTCTTTCATGAATCTTTAAGAGCGCTCCATATTCCGCATGCTGTGATTGGTTTTTGGGAGGATGCCTTAAAAGCAGATGAAACCCATCAACCCAATTACTTTTTTGAAGTTATTCCTTATGAGACTTCTTTATTCCCCGGGCAAGGGGCCTCCATTCTTCAGCTTCAACCGGAAGAAGACAATCGCGATGGCTTTGCGATTCGTGAAACCGTAAAAAAATTGGTCCGTCGTCCAGAAATGAATAAACTGCTCCTCGTTTTTACAGATGGTGAACCATCCGCGTTCAATTATCAAGAACAAGGAATTGTCGACACTCATGAAGCTGTACTAGAAGCAAGAAAACGAGGTATTGAGGTCATCGGAGTGCTCCTCGCTGATACCTATACACAAGATAGTGAACGGGAAACCCTAAAAAATATTTATGGCCGCTCAAGCCTTGTCATCCCATCAGCTGAAGAAATTCCAACGGTCCTGACACCGCTGCTTCGGAAACTGTTAGCTAAGTATATATAAATCTCATCATATACAGAAAGCATAGCTCCTATAAAACTTCTAGCCCTTTCATCCGTTTTCGGCCCATGGTAACGTCGTTTTTCTTGCGTTATCATGGGCATTTGTTTTGCCCACGAAAAATTGAGTTGCGGCTAGGAAAATGGTGGGAAACCATGAGGTCATACCATTGTGTAATGAGGATGGTGTATACTCCCTAATTAGGCCGATTTCAAGAGAAAGGGTCACGGCATTTAGTTGTCTGCCAAATAGCCAGGATGTTTCACGTGTATCGTTTTTATTCGTCAGAAAATTCATTAATTCGCCATAACGGACTAAAAACAGACGGAGTTCCTAATAATATGTCAGGCCCCTCGACATCACGCGTCGAAGGGCCTGACATATTATTTTTATACTAAATAAGAAATCTTAAATAGAGATAAAGAGACGAGATCATAACCGACACGATCATGACAGGGATCCCAATTAAGAGGTACCGGCCGAAGGTTATCATGACACCTTCACGTTCAGCCATACCCGAGACAATCACATTAGCGCTTGCCCCAATTAACGTTCCATTTCCTCCGAGACAAGCTCCAAGCGAGAGGCTCCACCAAAGCGGGTCCAAATCCTCCATACCAAGTGAACCCATTTCTTCAATCAAAGGTATCATCGTTGCGACATAAGGAATATTATCCACGAACGCGGAAGCAAACGCACTCAGCCATAAAATTAGGAATGAGGTGGATTTAAGTTCACCCCCGGTTAGATGAAGCACACCTTTTGCCAGTTCCCCAATGATCCCAGTTTCCAGCAATCCGCCAACCAAGACGAATAAGCCGATGAAGAAAAACAAGGTCGACCATTCAATTTTTTCAAAGGCTCTCTCAATGTGATGTCTTCCCGCAAGAAGCAGCAAAATAAAGGCACCCACTAACGCAACCGTTGCTGATTCAACAGGAAGAATCGAATGTGAAAAAAATCCTAACATAGTCAAGCCCAGAACGCTCAAACATTTTATTAATAATTTTTTATCACGAATCTCTAATTTAGGGTCAAGCTCTGAAATCAAGTTCCTTTTCTCATCTGACACGACGAGGTGTTTCCTATACAAAAGAATTAAGGCTGCCAAAGTGATCGCGCCTATCACGAGCACAGCAGGTCCCAAAACATTTATAAAATCTAAAAAAGACAGATGGGAGACAGCACTCCCAATCATAATATTCGGCGGATCACCAATCATCGTTGCTGTTCCACCAATGTTTGACATTAAAATCTCACTGATTAAGAAAGGCATAGCTGGCAAAGCTAATCGCCTCGTAATATTAAAGGTAACGGGCACCATTAGAAGGACAGTCGTCACATTATCTAAAAATGCGGAACAAACAGCCGTCACCACAGAAAATACAAGTAAAAGTGGAATCGGTCGTCCTTTAACCAGTTTCGCTGACCATAATGCAATAAATCGAAACAAACCTGTCTCAGATGTAATATTCACAATGATCATCATCCCAACCAGTAGTCCAATTGTATTAAAATCAATATGTTGGATCGCCGTCTCTTGATTAAGGACTCCGAATACAATCATCGCAATTCCCCCAATCATTGCCATAATTGTTCGGTGAATCTTTTCAGATATTAAAACGGCATAGACTATAATAAAAATACCTACAGCAAGCCAAGCTTCCCAACTCATTTGGTTAATTCCTCCCTCACGCAGAAAGGAGGAGTCTAGCCAAACGGACAACCTTAAATAGAATAGAGGAGCCCGTTAGGTGACAGGCTCCTCCAGTAAATCCGTGCGTTTTTTATTTTTCTTTTATCATAATTATACTTTTTTTATCCCCCATTCATCAAGCCAAATGAACTTGTCTACACAATTAAACTCATCGTCTATATTGATGACGTTCAAAAAATACGGCATTCACTTCCCCACCGATCATCAAAATCATCCCTGTTAAGAAGAACCAAAGCATCAAAATAATAACGCCTCCCAGGCTTCCATAGGTTGAGGTGTAATGCGCAAACTGTGACACATAGAATGAGAAACCTAATGAAATGAGCTGCCAGCCAACAGTCGCTACAACAGCCCCTGGCAAAACCAATCTAAAATTCAAATGAACATCAGGCACAAAGAGATAAAGATTCATAAGAACGATTACCATTATAACCATTCCCGTCCCCCACCGAACAACATTTAAAAGAGAAGACATAATAGGAGGGATGATTACAAAGTTCGAAACAATCTTAAGAATGAGGTCGCCAAAGACTGGAAGAATCAGGGTGATTAAGATCACAAAGATTAAAGCAACGGTGAGGAGGATCGCATAAAGCTTCACCTTCCAAAACGGCCTTGTCTCTTCTACATTATAGGCTTTGTTTAATGCCCGAAAGATCGCACTTGTGGCATTAGAGGCGGACCATAGAGTGGCCAATGCGCCGAATGACAGCAGTCCGCCGCTCGCTTTTGTCAACAACGGTCTAACATTTGACTCAATTAATGCTGCCGCTTCACCAGGAGCAAGAGAAACCAGCCACTGAATAACAGGATCTGGATTGATATCCAAAAAAGGCAACAACGTTAGAATAAAAATAAAGAGGGGAAATAAGGATAACAGGAAATAAAAAGCGAGTTGAGCGGATAAATCATTGATTTGGTCGCGCAGAATTTGTCCAAGCAATTGATTAATAAATGTCGTGCGTGGCCTTTTCATGAGTATCCTCCCCTCCAGCTTTAAGCGGGCCACAGCCCGTCTTATTTCATCTTATGCCAGGAGGAGGGAATTCTTTAATAGGAATATGAACTTTGAGCAACCTTATGAGCGTGAATTGGAAACAAAGTGGACGCGAGTAGCATGTTCGTTACACCTAACTGCTCAAGCGGCCCTTTAGACGCGTATAGCGTATTCTCGTTACACCTCATTCAGTTTTGTGTAACGACGATTCGCTATTTGCTCAAATCGAGGGCTTTTTTGGTGTCATAGCGTTTTCTCGTTACACCTAACTGCTCGAGCTGCCCATTTGGACGTGAATAACATATTCTCGTTACGCCTAATTTCTAAGTCAAGCCGCTCCCGCGAAAATCAAGTGTTTTTCCGCACTAAAAAGTAACATTCGAGTCACAAAGCCGAGTTTTTAAGGATGCTATACAACAAAAACAGCCGCTTTGGCGGCTGTTTAGTTTTAGTGACCTTCACCGTGATTATTTCGGGAATGGTTTTTATTTTTCACCTTTTTCGAACCGCTTAACGGTTTTGGTTGTCCGCTTTCTGCTTGGACCTTTTTCTTCATGCGTGCGCCCCCTTTTAGTAGCATTATTAATAGTATGAGGCAAAATGCATGTGTTTATCAGTCACAATTAGAAAAACATCTTTTTGGAGACAGACCTATCTGAAAGACTAACTGGTCGTAAAGGGTTGTCTCCAAAAAAAAAGACCACAGCTTGTGTGGTCCGTCATTCAGGATAGGTGGCCTTTTCAAATTTACCGATGAGGATATCTAAGATTTTGAGTTCCTCAATCGAAAAATGCGAATAGAGTTTCAAGAAAAATTGACTTTTTTTGTTGTCTAATTCGACTACAAGGGCCTTCCCTTGGTCCGTAGAGGTTAATTCGACAATCCTTCGATCAACTTCTGAACGCTTTCGTTCTATATAGCCGCGCTGAAGCAGCCGATCGGATAGAGCTGTTGCATAGCTAGGCGTCACGCTCAGTTCCTTAGAGAGGTCTGATATTTTGACAGGCTCTTCTATGGAGATTTGTTTTAAGAAGACTAACTCATGGCTTGTGATGTTTTCTCCTCTGAACAAATCATTAAGCTCTTTCTGAATTTGACGAAACATCATCCTATATCTTTGCTCGATGGATTGAATTAACGCTACTTTTTCCTCCATAGCTTCACCTGCTCAAAGAGAGATCCGCGATACTTATCACTTTTTTTCCTCATGATTGATCGGTGGCAAGCTCATTTGATGGACTAACGGCCGGCAGATTGGATTTATCCGTTACCGGTTCTTTAGGCTTTCGGTTAGTCTTAACCGCCCGTTTAATAAAGAAGGATAAAACAAATGCAATGACAGCGAGTATCGTTGCCACAATAAAGGCATCATTAATCCCTTGGATGGTCGATTCTTTCGCAACTTGCCCATAAATCAATTCTTGTAACATGGCATTTCCTTCAGCAGCAGGAGCGTGCAACATACCTGAAATGGCCTGCCCTAATGTTTGCAATTGCTGACTTGCAAAATGATTGGAGAGCGAAAGGCTGTTTGCATAGGCCCCCTCGTGAAACGTTGTTCGATTTGTCATGACCGTGACCAAGAACGCGGTTCCGAGTGACCCCGATACTTGCCTTAGCGTGTTGGACATCGCTGTACCATGGCTGTGAAGCTTTGGTGGAAGCTGATTAAGTCCCTCTGTCATAATTGGCATCATCAGCATCGACATCCCGAACATCCGGAAAGTATACATAACCATTATATGACCATATGTCGTCGCATCCGTTAAATGGGCGAACATCCAGGTTGTAATAATCGTGATGAAAAGACCGACAACAGCAAGCGGACGTGCTCCTATCTTATCGTAGAGAATCCCTGTAACTGGAGACATAATCCCCATTACGATGGCTCCTGGCAGCAATAAGAGACCTGATTGTAACGGTGTAAATCCGCGAATGTTCTGCAAGTAAATTGGAGTTAAGATCATCCCTGCAAACATAGCCATTGTTATAACGGCGTTAACAACTGAAGTTAGCGAAAAAATATTGTATTGGAAAACACGGAATTGGAGTATTGGATTCTTGATCACTAACTGTCTCCAAACGAATAACCCCAGTGAAATGATTCCGCCAATTAAAGCTATTTCAACCCTGGCAGATCCCCATCCGGAATTACCAGCTTCACTAAAGCCGTATAAAATTCCGCCAAAACCGATTGTTGACAAGATAACACCAATGAAATCAAGTTTAGGGAATGTCAGTTTTTTAACGTTACGCAAGAAAAGGAACGCTAAAATCAAATCAATAATAATGATTGGCAACACGACATAAAACAGAAGGCGCCAAGAATAATTTTCAATAATCCATCCTGAAAGCGTTGGGCCAACAGCCGGCGCGAAGATCATCGCCACCCCCATAGTTCCCATCGCTGCACCACGTTTTTCGGGAGGGAAGATCGCCAGCATAACATTCGTCATGAGCGGCATGATGATCCCGGCTCCAATTCCCTGAACCAATCGTCCAACGAGAAGGATTGAGAAGGTTGGCGAAAGCGCACAGAAAATCGTACCAACACCAAATGAAGACATAGCAAAAATAAATAAAACACGTGTTGTAAAAGTTTCCAATAGAAAAGCGGTGATTGGAATTAAAACACCGTTAACAAGCATATAGCCTGTTGATAACCACTGTACGGTATTATAGCTTACATTCAGATCGGTTTGGATCTTAGGTAAAGCTACGTTTAGAAGTGTTTGATTTAATATGGCTGTAAAAGCCCCTAAAATCAGCACAGCCACAATTGATATAGGGTGCACACTTCTTGGATCAATAATCTCAGATCGTTTAGTATTCTTTCTTCTTTTCTTCGATTTTGTAGATTCTTCACTTGCTTCTGTTGTCTCAGTTACACCTTTTTGCTCAATATTTGTAAGTGAGTAGCTCTCCACTGCTTCCTTTTCCAATGAAGTTCTTTCGGTTGATGGCTCAACTTCCTCATTTGTCTCGGTCGCGGCTTTTGAGACTAAAGGTGCCTCTATTTCATCTGAGTGCACTGAAGATTCATTTATAACGGCTTCATCGGCAAGTGCAGCGGATTCCTTAACTGTTTCGTCAAGTTCTGCCGCTTCATTCACAATCGGCTCATGAAGTGTTTCATCACTTGCATCCGTCTGTCTGCGGCGGCTAGAGCGTGAACGGCCCCTTGAACGATTGGGCGTGTCATCGGCAGTCACATTCTTAGAAGCTTTTCCTCTTCGAAACAGCATGTTTAAGCCTAAAATGACAAGCACAACAAAGATGACATAACCCCAAATAAAAGGTGACATCGTGACCCTCCTTCCATCAATTCTTTCCTTTCATTCACCTTTACGTGACAAATTATCAAGTGTGAATACGGACAGTGACGTTCATACCAGGGCGCAATTGAACACCTTTGGAAGAATCGATTGAAATTTTAACTGGGATCACTTGTACCACTTTGGTGTAGTTTCCGGATTGGTTTGTTGTTGAAAGCAATGAGAAATTGCCGGATGTCGCAAAACCAATTTCTTTAACGCGACCAGTCAAAGTTGTTCCTTTATAAGCATCGACATAAATATCAACTTTTTGACCAGTTGAAATATCATCAATATCAGTTTCTTTGATATTCGCTGTAACATAAAGGGCATTGTAATCATAGGCGTACGCTAGCGGTGAACCCGCCGCAACAAATGTGTCTTTAACGGCATTGTTTAAAGCAATTGTTCCATTTTTCGGCATTGTAACTGGAACTTGAACATTATTTCCTTTAGCATCTTGAGTGGTAATTTGTCCAACAGTGTCACCTGCACTGAAGGTTTGCCCCTCTGTCCCATTCCACTCAGTTAACTTACCGTTAGTCGATGGTGCAATAGCAATTTGCTGTCCATCAATTTTTGCATTATCCGTTTTGACGTAGTTAGCGCTTTGATCGTAAAAATAAAATCCAAGAGCGCCTCCGCCTATAAGGACAATAATGACAATAATGTTTGTTAACAAAAGACGTCCAAAATTATTCATGACGTATATACCTCCCTTATTTTAACTTAAGACAAAGCAGGTTCCTTGTATTTTTATTATGTCGTTAGCATGCCTTTTTTCCTAATTGATTATCAAAAAATCAGAATCCGATTTTCAATAAAACCAAAAAAGAAAAACCTCACCTCAGGATGAAGGTCAAGTTAACAATTCCCTTAAAAAAAGAAGCTAACGCCACAACGGAACAACAGCTAAGTCATTAAGTCGGTTAATACTTAACAAGGTTAAGTATTATTTCAACGTAAAGTATCATAACACGGGGATTAACAGGTTGCAACTTCTTTTACTTAATTAAAATTCGACAAATAACAGCCGCTTTAAGCCGTTTTGGAGACAGACTTCTGTAAGCCGCTATTCTCTCAGTCAAGGTCTGTCCCCACTATATTTATTCACTTTGTTCACTATTATTTAGGGTTTCTTCACAATGCTTACCGCCCATTTTTAATTAATTCCCCCAATTCATAAACACTTTCACTAAATTCTACATAGGATACATTGAAACTGAACCAAAGGGGGTGAAAATAAATGGTCTACGGTGGCTACGGATACGGCGGCTTTGGTGGCGGCTACGGCGGCTACGGCGGTGGCGCTTGTTGCTATGGTGGCGGCGGCTACGGCGGTGGCTACGGCTTCGCTTTAATTGTCGTCTTGTTCATCCTCTTGATTATCGTTGGTACAGCTTATGTTTACTAATAAATGATTGATCTAGAGGGTCTGACAACACGTCAGATCCTTTTAGTTTGTTCTATTATAAAAAGTCATTCTGTGTTTCTTCTGTTTTTTAGAAAGAAAAAAAGATGAGGCTTTTGCCCCACCTTTCTCATTGAACTAATACCAAAATCCACCGTAAAAAGGTCTGCCCCAAGGTCCAAACCAAGGTCTAAACCAAGGTCTAAACCCATACCCGTATCCGAAGCCATAACCTGGAAAACCAAACCCGAAAGGACCGTAAAAGGGATACGCCCGAGTTTCATTCATATCATAACTGTTTATATAGGGTTGCACATATGGATTCATGCGCGTTTGCCTCCTTAGTTGTTGTCAGTCATAAGGTATGCAAACACCCAAAAGGAAGCGCAAGTCCACCTAGATCCGCACAAGCCCAAAAAATAAGGACATGGTGACTTACTTAAGTCACCATGTCCTTAAAGGAACGAGTTAGACAAGACTTGTAATTAAAATAATGATCCCGACGATCCAACAGTAGTAAGAAAATGGTCTCATGGCATTAATTTCTTTACGCTTAAACCAATTCATAAGAATCCAAGCACTTATAAAGGCAAAAATTCCGGCTAACACTCCGCCTAAGAGGGACATTTTCAAAAGATCGCCTCCAGCGTGAACGATCTTCGGTACTTCTAGAATACTTGCACCTGCAATAATTGGCGTTGCAAGCAGCATCGAAAAGCGTGCAGCGGCTTCATGCTTAAGACCGAGCCAGAATCCAGCTGTCATACTTGATCCAGAGCGTGAAAACCCTGGGAATAGGGCAAGAGATTGAAAAAGACCAATCACAATAGCTTGTCCAAACTTCAAATCCTCAATTTCTTTATTTCCTCGCGACCGAAGTTTTTCACCAAAAAATAAAAAGAAGCCGTTTATTATTAATAGGATAGAAGCACTTGTTACATTGCTAAACCCATTTCGAATTGGGGTTTCAAGCACTAACCCAATAATGGCAGCAGGTATAGTTGCTACAATAACCAGCAATAAAATCCGACGATTCCCAACAAAGATCGACTTTATCATCTCGACCCAGTCACGCCAGAAATAAATGAGTAAAGCTAAGGCTGTCCCCAAATGCAACATGACAACGTAAGGTAAGAAATGTTCTTCTAAGAAATCGGGGCTCAGTTGCCAATGAAAAACATATGGTGTAAAGACACCGTGAGCAACACTGCTTATTGGAAATAATTCAGAAATCCCTTGGACAATGGCAAAAATAAACGTCTGTAATAAATTCAATGGTCACCTCTCCTAAATCTCGACAAAATTCATTTTTTAGTCTAATTTTAATAGTTATGAAACAATAAGTAGTTATCTAATTGACAAGCTATCCCCTTCTATAAATAAACAACTCCCTTTTCACTCGGTGAACGCAAGACCGTTTCATGGAATAAGCAAGGCTCTAGAAAATGTCAACCAACTGCTTTAAGACTGCTTTTCATTGTCAATAGTTCTAGTTGCTTTGTACAGATCAGAGAACCTTCCCTCCTTTATTTTATAGTAATTTCTCGTTTAATCAATTCTAATATTATTACAAAGGCCATCTATTAAAAAGAAAGCGTTTATTTCTTAGAACCCTCTTTTTTGGTCCGTGTTTTTTGTTTCGGTTCTGCTGGTTTCTTATTTTTTTCTTGCGACTGACTGATGACATCATTTTGCCATTTAGTCTCCCGGCTTTTGAGGTCGGAAATAAGCGCATCTCCCTTATCCCTTGTGAGAACACCAAATTCCACATATTTATTGATTAAATCGATTTGTCCCTTAAGAATCCGTTGACGAATCGTCTTTATTTCCATTTTCTGTTCTGCCGTCAATTGGGGCTGTTGCGTCTTAACCGCTGCTTTCGTTACAGCGCCTGCCGAGCTTTGTGGTAGGAAGATCCCCATACCGATTAAAAAAGAGGCTAATAAAGGCATGAATCGTTTCATACTATCCCATCCTATCCATTAAGTATTTGGGTATAGTATTTGTCACATTTAATTTAACATGCATCGGACACTCATGCGGCATAGACTGGAATCTAACGGGCCTGGGCGGGGTTTAGCGCTTTGTTTATTTCAGACAAGCTCATGAGGCGCCCTCTTACCAAAAGAATGGGCTTATTTATAACAGTCTTTTTGCTCACGCCTCCTAGGCATTTGCATACCTTATGCATAGGAGGAACAAACACCTATGCATATCTTAACTATTCTATTCGTAGGGATCATTGCAAATGTCGATAATCTTGTTATTGGATTTTCATATGGCATTAAAAAAACAAGGATTCCTATTATTTCAAATATCATGATTGCCTGTATGTCAATGGTTTGCTCATTAATAGCTCTCCTAATTGGTCATTGGCTCTCTTCCTACCTCAAGCCAAATTTCGCGGGAATCTTAGGCGGGACATTGCTCATTATTATAGGAGGGCTTAGCATTTGGTCAACTTTTTATGAGCGGAATCAAAAAACAAAGGAAATATCACCCAATTTAGTTAAAGTTATATACGAACCCACAACAGCAGACCTTGATTTTAATAATACGATTTCAATGAAAGAATCCATTTTTTTAGGGCTTGCACTTGCTTTAAATAGTATTAGCACGAGTTTCAGCGTCGGTTTAACCGATCCCAGTATCCTTCTCTATATTTTATCCATTGGACTTTTTTCACTTCTGTCTATTTGGATAGGCGGAAGACTTGGCGACAAACTAAAAGCTTCACTAACTAGTTTGGAGACTTTTGCTCCAATTGTTTCAGGGATCTTGCTCTTTCTAATTGGACTCTATGAAGTCATTCACTAACTCCATGTCAAAACCACTCTATATAGGGTGGTTTTTGTTCATAACTCTATAAAACGCCTCTATTGGATTCATCTAGTTATAAAAAGACTAAAAAAATCAAAAACGGACATAATTAGCTAATATTTCAATCGTCCTCCTTTCAAAAAAATCGTAATCATTATTATTTACAATTACATCTAAGCTTGATACAATGTCAAAGCAGTTTGAACCTTGCAGAATTGATCAGGAGGCAGTTAATGTGTGGCTAGTCCTTTTACTTTGCTTCATTGCCGCTATTGCGGATGTATTAGGTGGAGCACTTACCGTTATAAAGAAGTTTAATCAAAAAGAGATTTTTCTAATTACAAGCTTAGGTACCGGATTTTTACTTGGGGCTACTTTGTTAGATCGTCTTCCTGAATCCTTATTGGACTTACCGGATACAGCACCGCTCTATATAACCATCGGCTACTTAATATTGTTGGTTTTAAGCCGTTTGAATCATCATCACCATGGGAATACCCCCATTGAAGCTAATTTAAGTATGGACACCTTTTCGGATAACCACGGCAGCGCACACAGCAAAGCGCTCATTCAAAATCAAAAATCAGTCATGGCATCCTTTTTAAGCCTGCTCTTTCATACCTTTATTGATGGGGTCATTATTGCAGGGGCTTTTACCATTAATGAATCCACCGGTATTCTCATATTTTTGGCCATCACCTTACATAAAATACCAGAAGGCTTCAGTATGGCTTCTCTTTTTCTTGCTGCAGGAAGTTCGCGCGGACGAGCCTTATTGACTTCGGCCGGACTGGCTCTTTCGACAATAATTGGAGCTGTCGTCACCCTTCAGTTAAAAACATTAGATTCACATCTCATTAATATTTTAATGGCACTTGCAACGGGCACTTTCCTATATATCTCTACATCCGAACTGATCCCTGTTGTAAGGGGACGTTTTCAAAATCTGCTGGCAGTTGTTATAGGTGTTGTTTTATTCTACGGGTCGCTTCTATTAGTTAAACATGTGGGATTAGGTTAATTCTCCACATGTTTTTTATTTAGGTCTACGTTGATTTGCAGGACAGGTTTCCACTTGATGGGTATGGGTAGATTCCATTCGATTAAAGTCTAATCCTTCATTAATATCAGGAAAGAAAGAATTATTGATCATTTGAATACAGATTCTTACTCGCCTCTCCCCTTTAATGATAAAATAGACAATGAATTAAAGTGTAGGATGCCAACATAAAATTAAAATAATAAATTTAACTATTGCCTGTATGATACTTATAGATTCATATTCTTGTTATATATGGCCATTTGAAGGGAGAATTGGCTTGGACCTTTTATCGTCTATTCAGCCTTTAATACAACACTACGGTTATTTTGGCGTGTTTATCATACTTTGTCTTGAAATGATCGGCATTCCCTTTCCTGCAGAAACAACACTTGTTCTTTCAGGGGTCGAATGGAAACAAGGTATTTTTTCTTTTTTTCCTCTAGTCCTCTCTGGAATTCTAGGTCATTTATTGGGATCATCTATAGCCTATTCCATTGGGCGTTACCTTGGACGCCCTTTCCTTATCCGTTATCAAAGGATTTTTCGGATTACAGATGCAACGCTTGATCGTGCCCAACAGCGCTTGGAAAAGGCCAGAGCCCCCGTTCTCATTATTTCAAAGTTTATTGCCGGCATTCGGATTATTGTCCCCTATTTAGCTGGCATTAACGGACTTCCTTTTACCGAGTTCATCGTTTGGAGTTCAGTTGGTACAATTATATGGGTATTTATATTTATCATGTTTGGTCAGACAGTGGCTTTCTTAATTCATCATGCGATTCAGGTGATTAGTCAGAATCCGTACCTGTCTATTCCAATTGGCCTTGTTCTCCTAGGCATCATCATTGCGTTTTTCATATTCAAAGCTAAAAGAAAGAAACAGCTTCGAGAAAGGGAGTCAAGCGTTTCACAAGATAAAGATTAGATCGTTCCAAATGTGAAACGAAACGAGCGCACTAAATTCTAACTCTGCTAATCATTGGAAATACTATTTAAAGAGGGGAGAGCCCTCTTTTTCTTTATGAAATGTATGATGTCTGCAAGCCTATGCTTCGGAGCAAGCCAGCACGATGTTGTTCGTCGAAGTGAATTCATGAGGGAGGATACGCTATCCGCTGCAAAATGGACCGGAATGCCGAAATAACGGAATGGCGTTACGCCTAACTTGGATGAGCGTAACGAGAACACGCTATCCGCCGCGAATCCGGACGGAATGCCGAATTAACGGAATGGCGTTACGCCTAACTTGGATGAGCGTAACGAGCTTCAAGGAAGTAGGCTTGTCATTGTTTTGTCACTGTCTTAATTAAGTAAAAAAAGTTATAATGACTATGGTTATTCGTTTGATTACATTTTCTATGCGGAATATACATATAAAAATTGAAGGAAGGTTTGCTGAATATGACGGTTAATACGTCACATAATAAACAATTTGCAACTCTGATCATTGTTTTTTCTATTGTTGCTAACGTGATCATTCTTTTGTTGTTTTTTTCACCGCTCGGTTATCAGGGAAAAGTGAGCTTTGATGTCAACATTTTTCCTCGTCTTGATGCTATTTTTAACAGCTTTACATTTATTTTCTTATGGGCCGCGCTGATTGCAATTCGCATGAAAAAAATCAATGTCCATAGAGGCTTTATTTTAGCCGCCTTTATCTGTACCACTTTATTTCTCTTTAGTTATTTAAGCTTTCATTATCTAACACCACCTCCCCATTATGGCGGAACAGGGGCGGTTCGGACGATTTATTTCATTCTCTTAACAACTCACAGTATTTTAGCCTCCATCATTGTCCCACTTGCTCTCTTTGCCCTCTATTGGGGTTGGACAATGCAAGTAAGTAAACATAAAAAGATCGTACGCTGGACTATGCCCATTTGGCTTTATGTGAGTTTAACGGGTGTCATTGTATACTTGATGATGTCCCCATATTATTAATAATAAAAAATGAGAAAGGACCTTTTGCTCGTTTGCAGGAGGTCTTTTTTTTAATCGGGATACTTCAAAATCAACATTGTAAACTTAGTCTTTACAAAAGATTAAGTTTACATCATCCAAGCATTTGGATATCCTTTTAATATAGATCTTTTTTTTGAACGCAGTTATTTTATTCGATTCATGTGATAAACTAAGGTGACGGTCTAGAAATTTGACCAGCTATTAACGACTCCAACATCATTATTATGAACAGTATCTCCTAACCATAGCTAGGTGTTAGATTACAGAAGAAGTTTGGGGGATTTCACTGAAAAAGGAGTTTTTTGATGAATGAAAGGAACCGCATATTAATCTTATATGCAAACTATGGTGAGGGCCATAAGATGGCTGCAAAAGCCATCGAAGCCAATCTTAAAATTCAATTGCCTGAGGCGGATATACGGACAGCTGATTTCCTTGGTGATACTTTTCCAATCAGCGACTGGATTATGCGCAAACTCTATCTGCAGACCTTTTCATGGGCAAAACCCATTTATAAACAACTTTATTATCGAACGAAGGATTTCACAGTCGATTCCTTTGCTTTTTCCATGCCTTCTTCCTTACTCACTTTAAAATTAGAGCAGTACATAGAAGATTTTAAACCGAGCCTGGTCATTAGTACCTTCCCTTCCATCACTGGGATATTGGCAAAAACTAAGGAAAAAGGCCGTTACAGATTTACTCTTTATTGCGTTCTCACCGATTATGTGGCTCATAGTCAATGGCTCTACCATTCCGTTGACCGATATTTCGTGCCAACGGAAGAACTTCGTGAGGATTTGATCCGGCGCGGAATTCCTGATGCCAATATTCAAACCACCGGGATTCCTGTCATGCCTAAGTTTGAAACACGTACTCAGAAATCCACGCTTTTAGAAAAGTGGGGATTATCTGAAAAAAGTCCCATTGTATTAATTTCGGCAGGAGCCTTTGGTGTCATTAATATCAAAAAAGCGTGTGAACAGCTGCTTGATGATTGCCCAGATGTTCAATTTCTTGTTGTTTGCGGGCGAAATGAAAAACTCTACCAGCAGCTCTCACAGTTGCCCAAGCTCATTACGATTCATTATACGGAGGACATGCATGAACTCATGCAGCTATCCGATTTATTTATTACAAAAGCTGGTGGATTGTCCATTTCTGAAGCTATTATGAGCGAGCTTCCCATGATTTTATTTAAATCGCAGCCTGGTCAGGAAACGGAGAATGTTAAATTTCTCATTCGACAAAGAGTAGCAAAAAGGGTAAAATCAACAGAGGAATTGTCTTCCGTTGTTTTGGGAATATTGAATGATAACAAGCTATGGACGAGAATGAAGACTAATATAAAAGAGTTGCGCAACACGATGATTCGCAATTTATCCCTGACTGATTGTGTGATTAAAGACCTTGGCCGAACTCCTAATGAGGTGGATGTAATTAGACTCCGTGAAAAAAGATTATATGAAATTTAATAAAAGCTTTAAAAGCTATATAATTATAGGGCTTGTGGTGATTGGGGTCGTCTTGTTTTTTTACTATGATCGCCATCACGCGATTTCACATGCGATTCAGTCCTATGGATCGACAGGGAGATTTGCAGCTATTTTAATGATGACATTAGTCTTTTTGACCCCCATACCATCTGAAGGGTTGCTCCTTATTTATTTTAACGTTTATGGCATCTTCTTAGGCTTGGTTTATGCGTGGATCAGTTATGTCATCAGTATTATTGTTCTATTTGTCATAGCACGCTATATTAGTACAAACTTTATACGCCGAACGATCAAATCCAGTCAATTCGAAACGGTTGATCGCTGGCTGAACAAGAAAGGGATTATCGGTCTGCTTATTGTGAGACTTCTCCCGATTCCTGCCTTTATTGTGAACTGTGTTATGGGGGCCATGCCTTCAGTCAATTTTTATAAATATTTTATTACGGCCATAATCGCGATTCTTCCTTACTATATCACCTCAAGCCTTTTATATTTTGGGTTTTCAACATCCAACCATTATGTTTTAATCATTGGATTTCCCATTTTGCTTGGCGGTTGGTGGCTAGGTGTTAAAATAAAGAAGATGAATCAGCAATAATTCAATTCCTTTACAGAACTAAAAGCTAATTAGAAGTTGAGTGAACTTTATGACTTTAAATAATGATCAAATGCTTTCAAATACACAAAGAGGAGATACCTGGTTCAAAAATCCAATTGCGATTGGAATTTTGCTGCTGATTATTTTGCCTCCTATTGGTGTTGTCTTTTTTATGGTAATGGGATGGATCACTCTCTTTAATCGATTGAGGTCCTTCAAACCGATTCCCATTAATATGGTTACGATCTTTTTCTTGGCGATCACGGTTTCTTCTACTGTTTCGCTTATTACAATTCCAAATCTAAGTACTCTTTTCTATATACCTGTTCCCTTAATGCTTTTGGGGTATTATGGAATCTATTTGCGCCTATTTGTTGAATTAGGGGATAAATGGGATACTTACTTCCGCTCTTATACCATTGCCATGATTGTCGGCGGATTATACATTTTTCTCTTCAGTCAGTTCTTAAGATTGACTCATTTAAAAATCTCTGCACCGTTCGATTATTTAACAGGGCGGGCACTGCTAGGGACACCCCCTACTCCAAGGTTATATGGATCGACCTTTAACCCTAATTTCGCTTCCTATCTTCTTTTGATGGTCGTGGGCTTCTCTTTTGCCTATTTAATGAAGGAAATAGAGAAGAGAAACATTTTGAAGATGAGTTTATTTATTACGCTTCTGATATTAAACGGCGTCGCCATTTTTGATACGGGATCACGCTCAGCTTTTATTGCAATGCTTGTTATCGTTGAATTATTTATCATCAAATTCAACTGGAAACTAGCTGGTCTTATTTTATTAGTTATTATTATTCGATTCCATTGGTTCCTTCATTTAATACCGAGAAACGGAATGATTGATCTAAGTTACAACGGTCGGCTTATTATCTGGAAGACAAGTCTCAAGATATTCCATATGCATCCTATTTTTGGAGTGTCACCTGCTGGATTCAGCGTCTTTTACCAAGAAATTGTCCATAAATATGTCCCCCATTCTCATGATATTTTTATTGCCTTTCTTGTGGAATATGGAATTGTTGGAGAGATTGCTTTTCTAAGTTTGGCAGCTATCATATTTAGTTTGTACTTCAAAATCCTATTTAAGGTAAATAGAACGAATTTGTTCCTGTCAGCCTGTTTTGTTCTGACACTGCCAATCATTATATTTACAGGGATCTTAGACCATCCTCTGTTCTCACCGCAAATCGCGATCCCGACGGTCATTCTCATTGCCTTCTTCCATCGATTTGCCTTAAAAACGACTCAGGGCATCTCTTAAGATATAACTTCAAACCAAACAAGGTGTTCACTCATGTGAACACCTTGTTTTTTAATTAGCGAATCATACCCTCTACCCGAGAGTAACAGGTCCTCTTAGGAAGAGTTTTTCCAAAGCTACATGCTGACATGTGATGCTTTTTTATGTCTAACCCCTACTGATTTCTTTCTCTTTTTTTTGGGCCTGAGAATTGATAGGCGGAGAATCTCCGGTTAATGGCTATTGAAGCGCTTAATAGAGAAATATAAGCGGAGTAATTCCGTTTAACGACACTAAATAAGACAAAATCCAAGGCTTTGGATCGACATAAACGGAAAAATTCCCCTTATTTTTAAGGAAATAGTCGTATTTCCCAATTTTAACGGAATATCTCCTTCTATTTTTCAAAGACTGTAAAATCAGCGAGACAAATGAAGATGAAAAGAAAGGGCATCGAATGAGATGCCCTTTCTTTTTAGTATCCGTGAACTTTTTAGGGAATGGTGGAATACTTCTTCTTTCACAACTCTCCCCATTAAGAGAGCTTTTACTTAAGACTGCTCCTGTTTCAGTTTTACGCTTTTATTTTCTTGTTAGACCTTCTTCTAACGATTAATGCCATTGTCCCAAATAGGGCAAGCAAAAGGCCTGATAGCACATAATTAGGATAGGGTGTTGATGTAACTGGCAAAGAGGAATGGCTACTCCCATTGGTCGCTCCTTTACTAGTAGAAGTTGTGGAGCTTCCTGAGGTTGCCTTTTTCGCAAAAACTCCGTATGTGGAGAAGTGCTTCACGTGTACGGTAATGGTTCCATTGGAAGCATTAACTGTTCCCTTTAGAAGCTCCCATTTTTGCGTCGTTTCATTGAAGTAATAAATCCCGACCTGATCAGCCGAATAGTGAGCCGCATCATACTTTAAGGTAAGCGTAAAATCACCCGTAAATAGCCTCCCATTTGGGTAAGCAAAGTCAAAGTGATAAACATCGCCTGCTAGTTCAAGTTCATTTGCCATTTTTACCTCTGAAGACTGCTGATCAAGCTTCTCAACCTTTACAGTTGTCCCCGCTGGTAAATTACTTGGCAAGATAACTTGGGCATTGGTTCCGCTAATTTTTAGGGTTTCTCCAGCTTTTACAGCCACTGCTGTTTCGCTACCTGGAGTAACCGTAACAGATTTGATGGTTCCACTGTTATCATTAGAGCCACCCTTATTAGGGCTACCGGAGTTGCCATTTCCGTTATCCGCACTGCCTCCGTTTCCAGAGCTGCCGCTGCCGTTATCCGTGCTGCCACCGTTTCCGGAGTTGCCATTTCCGTTATCCGCGCTGCCTCCGTTTCCAGTGTTGCCGCTGCCGTTATCCTTGCTCCCTCCGTTCCCAGTGTTGCCATTTCCGTTATCCGCGCTGCCACCGTTTCCAGAGTTGCCGCTGCCGTTATCGGTGCTCCCTCCGTTCCCAGTGTTACCGCCGCCGTTATCCGTGCTGCCACCGTTTCCGGAGTTGCCATTTCCGTTATCCGTGCTCCCTCCGTTTCCTGTGTTTCCGCTGCCGTTATCCGTGCTGCCGCCAGTTCCAGTACTAGCTGCTGTGATATCATCAGCTGAACGTGGTTTTAATAAATAGGCTCCATTAAATACAGAACCAACACCAGTTAGATCCAGCTTGTCGTCTTCTTTATACTTAGCAGTGAAATCTGTATAGTTGATGCCCGAACGACTGTCAACACGGACGCGAGTGGTTGTGTCACCATTTACTGCATCAAATTCAAACGTTCCATAGCTATCCGGTGTTCCTATGTTCTTAACCGTTACACCTTGGACCTTTAATAACTGACCTTGGTTATCGTCGTTTACTGTTTTGACAACTGTTGGTGATGGAATAGTTCCGTCTCCTTCATCGTGGGAATCAATTAAATTCGAAAGCTCTAATTCCCCATTATAAGGAGAAACCGTTCCGCTTAACTTTACCTTTTGACCAAGGTGGTAGTTGGATGTACTTTGATAAACGTAAATTCCACCTGTAGCATCTTGAAGGTAGAAACCTTCACCGCCCCAAATACCTGGCTTTGTCGTTACAACGCCGTCTACCGTAACCAATGTCCCGGACGCTGCTTTTCTAGCATCAGATATTGAAGATTGAGCCGGTACTGGCACTTGATAAGGATCAAGCGGTGTGACCTCAACATTGCCAACCGTCACATTTTCTGTTACTACCGCGTCACCATTTGACTTCAATCTTAATCTTGCATCACCTGTATAGCTTGGGTCCAACTCAACATCTAAATCAATATGGGCATTTCCTGCTGTATCAGCCGTCACAGAAAATTTATTCGAATAGCCATAACCGCTCGCCCAGTTTCCATCACTATCCTTAAATTTGGCGATTTGTGCACCGCCATCAGGATTATAGATGCCAACTTGCAGGTTATCAAGATTCTGACCTGCCGCTAAGTCTGTCACGTCTAATCTAATTTGAAAGGGTGCTTCGTTTGGCAGTGTGTCTTGGTGTTCGAAAGAAAACTTCGGATTTGATTGTACGGCTTTAGGTGATCCATATGAGCCTGCAGCGAAGGTAGATGGATCATACCATTTATAGCCAGCAATAGGATCTGACCATGGTTCTTTTTCAGGTTCAGTTGTTTTCGAAGGCGTCTCATCAACGGTTGCTGTATGCAGCAATGGCGTCGGTTGATCTAATTTGATTTTCCCTTGAAAACTTGTATAATCATCGTCTTCCTCTCCTAACCAATTCATAAGGTTGATTAAGAAAGTTGAATCATCACCTTCAGAAGTAAAACCAGGGTAATCTGATTTCGCTTTCCCTGTATCTTCACGAAGGTATTTGGGTGTACCACCTTCAACTGGTGATGAATCGCCGATAAATGCGGCTTTCCCTTCACCAACTTTAGCGATAGCGGCCATTGGACCTTCATCAACACCCCCGCCATTATATACCCCTTGATCAACGGCAAATGCTGATTTATCTGCTTCTGTTAACTTTGGCAAATACACCAAGCCCTTTGCCTTAGTTGGATCCGTTATAGCAAGTGTTGAACCATCGTGCATTTCAACAGACTTTACTCCATTATTGATGCCAAATGAATCGGCTTCAGGAGCAAAGGTTTCACCCGAAGTGACCGTTCCAATCGCATTTCCACGGAAGCGGACACCAAATGTATCAGATAACCAATCAGAGCTTGGCGCGACGTCCTTCATGGCACCAGAATTGGCTTCTTCTGTACTCATCCCTTTTGTCGGATCGTCAAAAGCACCACGCCTGAAACCATTATAAACTTCTCCAGAGTCCCAACGGTTTAAGTTACGATCTGAATTATAGTGGTCACCAATGAAGAAAATACTTCCGCCTTGTTCAACATACTCTTTCATAGCTTCTTGCTCTGAAGCTTTAAAAGGAATATTAGCTTCTCCCAACACAAAGACATCATATTGTTCTAATTTATCTAATGTAATAGCTGGTTGACTAAAGTCGATAGGCATTGGTCGGTCAAGTTCAGCAACCGTAAAGCCATCTGCTTTTAGTCCATTCGCAAAATCGGAGAATCCACCATCTGGAACCCAATCAGCAGCTCCAGCTGTCTCACCGTGCGTATTATCAAACAAGACCTTTTTGCCTGTACCATTTGGTAAAGGAGTTATCGGATCAGTAGGAGGGTTGTCTCCATCGCCAGCATCAGAAACGACTGTAATCGCATCGGTTCCAGCAGGTTTGATTTCAAAATCAGAACCATTTGGTGCGACAATTCCTGTCACATCAATTGTATCGTCGTTTTTAACCACATCTTTTGTTATTCCTGTACGATCATCAACGTATACACTGATTTTATCGGATCCCGAATTCGCGTTAAACGAGAAGGAACCATATGTATCGACATCAGCTAAGTCACTGACCTTTACATCGGATAAGGTAACAAGCTGACCTGGGTATTGGTTAGCTGTTGTTGGTGTGACTTCTACTGGAGCCGGAACAGAGGTTGTCCCGATTTTTTGTACATCTGTTGCTTTCAATTCGATCTCATTACTGAATGTAGACTTTGTCCCTGTGGCTGTTACTTTGTCTCCAGGAGTTAAATCTACTGAATCATTACTATCTTGATAGAGATAGATTCCACCAGTATCATCCTGTACGTAGACACTTTTTCCTCCAAATGCACCTGATTTTGTCGTGACCACGCCAGTAAATGTTGCTGTCGTATCATCTGCTAAGGCACGCACCTGAGCAATGGTTAACGTATCTGAGGTTGGATTGGATGGAGTGCTTGTGTCATCCACGAATGATATAGAAGATGGTGCTAATATACCTGGAAAGCTATTATAAGAACTAAAACTTCCTGTTACCTCAATCTTCTTCCCAATATTATCGGAATTAGTATGCAGTCCAAATTCAGACCTATCACTTGCCGTCTTCAATTGAACATCCATCATCTTGTTTAAATCAGTTTCATCCGGAGAATCAGCAATTAAGACGTTATAATCATTTGAAAACGCAGCACTGAAATTCGCCATTTTGGATCCTGTTGCATGAGCAACTATGTAGCCCTCAACAGTCCCGGTACTTCCATCATTTGCATTACTAGCCAGTGCTTCTGCTACCGTCATCGCACCATCCGTCGTTGCAGCTTGAGCTTGATTTCCAGCGATCAAGACAAGCGAGGAAAACGGAATAGCAATCATGATGGCAAGAAGCAATTTTAATAATCTCCCAATCTTCAACTCTTGCACCTCCCTATTATTTAGACAACGGAATAATAGAATAAAAGTTGTCCAACTATTAAGTTACATGAAATATTTTGGAATTAGTAGAGTTTTTACAGAATTTTAGTAAAAACTTCACAAAAAAATAATAATTGAGTAAATCCACTTACATACTCATTGACAATCTTGCCTATTAATCCGTCTTCAGGCGGAGCGCCCTATTTAAAGTTAGGGAGGAGTGAAGACGATTCCTTATTAAATTAGGAAAGACGCCTAATTAGTCGATTAGGCGTCTCTAATAAACGAGTTTCTTTTGGGTAATGTCAGATAACAAGAGCAATCGCATGGGCTATCACTCTTCATTTTTAGTATACGTAAGCTGTACCTACAATAATTAATAGAATAAACAATACAACGATGAGCGCGAAACCTGCGCCATAGCCATAACCACCGCCACAGTAAGCCATCTCGTACACCACCCTTCTGTCTTGATATTAAATTCTATGACCATGGGTTCGAAGAGGTAAGGGCTAAACGTCTAAAACCTAAAAAAAGAGTAAATCGTCCGCTAATTAATCGTTAAATGTGCTTACTCAGACCTTACTCTAATCTAGTTCGGATTTTCTTGATAAAAGCTTGAAAATCCTCAGCGCCGCTTACTCAGACCTTGCTCTAATCTAGTTCGGATTTTCTTTTAAAAGCTTGAAAATCCTCAGCGCCGCTTACTCAGACCTTACTCTTGTCTAGTTCGGATTTTCTTAATAAAAGCTTGAAAATCCTCAGCGCCGCTTACTCAGAGAAGCTTAAACTAGAGTCCTAAGGGAAACGCACACGTCTGATGATCCACTCGGGAAAATACTCCGTCAATTGCCAAGAATGCTTGAAGCCGTGCCCGCGGAAAAGCGACGTTTTCATTGCAAGTAATCCAAAAGTTCAGTTCTATAATCTCCAAAAAGAACAAAATCGCTAACGCCGCGACTCCCTTCTTCCCAAGTATAGATTTAACCTATGAGTTTTTCTCGGGCACTGTTTTTATGTTTAAACACTTAACAAAAATGGATGGTTGTCTAACCAATGTGGAAAATCGTCCCATTTTAACATAAGAAGCGTAACTAGGCTACGTTACTGGTCAACTTCCTGGGTAAAATGGGCCGTTCCGAGTTAAATAGAGAATGCTCGTTACGCCTAACGACTCAAATGGGCAATTGGGAGAGGGATAGCGTATCCTCGTTACGCTCAATCAAAATAGGCGTAACGGCATTCTCTTATTTCGGCATTCCAGCCCCGTTTAGCGGACGATAGCGTATTCTCGTTACGCTCAACCGAAATAAGCGTAACATCATTCCGTTATTTCGGCATTCCGGCCCGTTTAGCGGAGGATAGCGTATCCTCGTTACGCTCAATCAAAATAGGCGTAACGGCATTCCTTTATTTCGGCATTTCAGCCCCGTTTAGCGGCGGATAGCGTATTCTCGTTACGCTCAACTGAAATAGGCGTAACGGCATTCCTTTATTTCGGCATTTCAGCCCCGTTTAGCGGCGGATAGCGTATTCTCGTTACGCTCAACTGAAATAGGCGTAACGGCATTCCTTTATTTCGGCATTTCAGCCCCGTTTAGCGGCGGATAGCGTATTCTCGTTACGCTCAATCAAAATAGGCGTAACGGCATTCCTTTATTTCGGCATTTCAGCCCCGTTTAGCGGCGGATAGCGTATTCTCGTTACGCTCAATCAAAATAGGCGTAACGGCATTCCTTTATTTCCACATTCCGGCCCATTTCGCGGAGGTTAGCGTATCCTCGTTACGCTCTACCGAAATAGGCGTAACGGCATTCTCTTATTTCCGCATTCCGGCCCCGTTTAGCGGAGGTTAACGTATCCTCGTTACACTCAATCAAAATAGGCGTAACGGCATTCCCTTATTTCGGCATTTCAGCCCCGTTTAGCGGACGATAGCGTATTCTCGTTACGCTCAACCGAAATAAGCGTAACATCATTCCGTTATTTCGGCATTCCGGCCCGTTTAGCGGAGGATAGCGTATCCTCGTTACGCTCAATCAAAATAGGCGTAACGGCATTCCTTTATTTCGGCATTTCAGCCCCGTTTAGCGGCGGATAGCGTATTCTCGTTACGCTCAACTGAAATAGGCGTAACGGCATTCCTTTATTTCGGCATTTCAGCCCCGTTTAGCGGCGGATAGCTTATTCTCGTTACGCTCAATCAAAATAGGCGTAACGGCATTCTCTTATTTCGGCATTTCAGCCCCGTTTAGCGGCGGATAGCTTATTCTCGTTACGCTCTACCGAAATAGGCGTAACGGCATTCCTTTATTTCGGCATTTCAGCCCCGTTTAGCGGCGGATAGCTTATTCTCGTTACGCTCAACCGAAATAGGCGTAACGTCATTCCTTTATTTCGGCATTCCAGCCCCATTTAGCGGAGGATAACGTATTCTGGTTACGCCTAATCGTTTTACGTGTAACGACGATTCCCTCGCTTTGCGCAGACGTATTGCCGTGCCCGCGCAAAGCGAGGTTATTTTCGCACAAAAAACGACGTTTCAATGTCGATGTATCCACAAGTCGAGAATTTTATAATTTCTAAAACAACAAAAAAGTGGTGTCAGCTCTATGTGTAGAGTCTGACACCACTTAACTATTTAGTATTGCTTAATTTTTCCAATCAGCGGCAAATTTTTCAATGCCTTGATCGGTTAAAGGATGCTTGGATAATTGTTCAATGACTTTAAATGGAATAGTGGCAATATGAGCACCCGCTAAAGCCACTCGAGTAACATGGTCAGGATGACGAACAGAAGCCGCAATGATTTGTGTATCTAAATCGTGAATAGCGAACAATTCAGCTATACGCGTAACCAGTTGAACGCCATCTTCACTAATATCATCCAGGCGGCCTAGGAATGGGGAAACATATGTAGCACCTGCGCGAGCTGCCAATAAAGCTTGGTTAACACTGAAAATTAGCGTAACATTCGTTTTAACGCCTTTTTTTGTGAGGTAACGGCAAGCCTCTAAACCTGCTAAAGTCATTGGAAGCTTGATGGTAATTTTAGAATCGCCACCATTAATTTTAATTAGTTCATTAGCTTCAGCAATCATTTGCTCGGCTGTAACAGCATGAGGTGTGACTTCAGCTGAAACAGACTCCACCTCAGGAACAGCATTTAGAATTTCTTCAATACGATCCTCAAACTTGACGCCTTCTTTAGCGACTAGAGATGGATTGGTTGTTACACCAGATAAAACACCAATCTTATAAGCCTTTTTAATATCGTCTAAATTTGCTGTGTCAATAAAAAATTTCATGTTTCTACCCCTCCATATTTAATAAATCTCTTATTCAACTAGCATAGACGTCTTTTGAATCATGAACCATTCAAAAAACGCCTGCTAATTCTTAAGCTTTTAATCAGAAGCCTAAATTTATATTAAAATAGCTTTGATTAACGATTTTTTACTAATTGGACAATCGTTTCTGGTGTAAAGCCAAAATGCTTCATAACAGCTCCACCGTTTCCGGAAGCCCCAAACGTATCGATAGAAAGGATTTTCCCTTCAGCGCCAGCATATCGATCCCAGCCTAATGAAACGCCCATTTCAACCGCCACGCGATTCTTAACGGATGCAGGAAGGACTGACTCCTTATACTCCGCGGATTGCTTATTAAATAATTCCCAGCTTGGCATAGCTACTAAACGGACAGACGTATTGTCTTTTTCGAGCTCTGCTTTCGCTTTTGATGCTAAGGCAACTTCAGAGCCTGTAGCGATTAAAATAACATCCGGATTAGAATTCGTTTCAGATAAAACATAAGCTCCTTTAGAAACCTTATCTAAGTTAGCCTTTGTTTCATTGAAAACAGGAAGATTTTGACGGCTCAATACGAGTACAACAGGACCTTCTGTTTGTTGCAAAGCGTAAGCCCAAGCACTTGCAGTCTCATTAGCATCCGTTGGTCGAATGACGGTTAATCCAGGAATCGCACGAAGCGCCGCCAAATGTTCAACTGGCTCATGCGTCGGTCCATCCTCACCTACGGCAATAGAATCATGCGTAAAGACATAGGTTACTGGAAGCTTGGATAAAGCTGCCAACCGAATGGAAGGACGTAAGTAATCATTAAATACAAAGAACGTGCTGACAAAAGGCTTAAGGCCGCCATGATAAGCCATTCCATTTGCTGCTGCTCCCATCGCATGCTCACGAACACCGAAATACACATTACGTGCTGCATAGGATTCAACCGCGAAGATTTGTTCACCTTCAATTTCAGTCATCGTGGAGTGTGAAAGGTCTGCACTTCCTCCGAAAATAGCTGGAACTGATTTCACAAAATGATTAATGGCTTTACCGCTCGCAACACGAGTTGAAACCTCTTTATCAGGATCGAAAGTTAAAATGTCGTTAGCTTCAATAAGAACCGTTCCATCAATCGCTTTGCTTAATTGATCCGCTAATTCTGGGTAAGCTTGCTTATAGGCATCAAAGGCTTGATTCCAAGATTTTTCAGCCTCGACCCCTTTTGCCTTCAACTGTTCAAAATGAGCTTTGACTTCTTCAGGAACATAGAAGTCCTCTTCGTAAAGCCAATCATAAGCTTTCTTGGTTGCTTTGGCTTCTTCAGCGCCAAGAGGAGCACCGTGTGCTTTATTCGTTCCGGCTACTTTTGGACTGCCAAAACCAATTATGGTTCTAACTTCAATAATAGTTGGCTGGTCTGAGTTGGCTTTAGCTTCTTCAATAGCCTTTGTGATCGCGCCAATATCATTGCCATCTTCCACTTTTAAATACTGCCAATGAGCGGATTGAGCTCTCTTCTCAATATCTTCTGAGAAAGAAACATTGAGTTCTCCATCTAATGAAATATCGTTGGAATCATAAAGAACGACGAGCTTGCCTAACTTCATATGACCGGCCATGGACATAGCTTCATAAGAGATGCCCTCCATGAGATCCCCATCACCTACTATCGCATAAGTAAAGTGATCAATAACCGAATGCCCATCTTTGTTAAATTTGGCAGCGAGGTGAGCTTCTGCCATAGCCATACCGACCGCATTGGCAATACCTTGGCCTAGAGGCCCGGTTGTCGCTTCAACACCTGGTGTATGTCCGAATTCTGGATGTCCTGGTGTCAAGCTGTCTAGTTGGCGGAAATTTTTCAAATCATCAATCGATACATTATAACCAGCTAAGTGAAGCAGGCTATAAAGCAATGTCGAGCCATGACCGGCAGATAGAACAAAGCGGTCACGGTTAAACCATTTCGGGTTAGCTGGATTGTGTGCCATGTGGTTGGCCCATAGAGCATAAGCCATTGGCGCTGCTCCCATAGGAAGGCCAGGGTGACCAGAGTTTGCCGCATTTATCGCATCTATTGCTAATGTCCGAATGGTTGTTACGGCTAATTTTTCAACGTCTTGTGTTGTTTGTATTGCCATAGTTTTTCCTCTCCTTCATTTCTATTAAACTTTTATGTAAGTTCCAAAGACCATCATACCATATACTTATATAAAATATTTAAGTTCGAAATTTTCTTTAGAATAGTAGTCAAGTCTCTTTTCAATGAAATCATATCACGGTATACTTACTTTGTCTAACAACCACACTAAGTAAACTAACCATTTTCTGAATAATTATTTTTAATCATCAACTTAATTTTACCCCTTTCTTCTTGCCTTTTCTACAAACAACCAGTTATTTTACAAGTGTAGTTAGATGACTTAACTTATTACATGGACTTTATTAATCTCTGAGTCTTCTTAACTCATCTCCAACGTCTCACGGGTGCAGACATTTTATTTTTTATCAAAAATTACCAGAAGGGATTTTGTACATGAAAACTAAAAAGGTCCTGTTTAATGACCGATGGCAATTTGCCAAGAGCCCCCTTGAAGTAACCGATCCAACTCACTTAACCTTTCAACCGATTGATCTTCCGCATGATTGGTTGATTGCTGATTCACTGAATTTATACGAAAACAGCATTGGCTGGTATAAAAAAACATTTCACTGTTCTGAAAAAGCCGATCACCTTTTACTCAACTTTGATGGCGTTTACATGGATTCTACCCTTTATGTTAATCAGCAATTAATCGGTGAATGGAAATATGGCTACTCCTCATTTGAACATGAAATCACAGACGCCGTGGTCATAGGCGAAAATGAAATTCTTGTTAAAGTCGTCCACCAAAGTCCAAATAGCCGCTGGTATTCAGGGGCTGGCATTTATCGCAATGTCTGGCTTAAAGAACGAAACAAAACCCATATTAAAACAGACGGGATTTACATAAGCCTAAACCAAAGCGAGAACAACTGGACAATCGAGGTCGAGACGGATCTATCCGTTTCAGAAGACGTGAAGCTCTCTCATCAGATCTTTTATAAGGAGAACTTGATCACGACCGTTTCAAACACACTTACAGCTGCCCCTCATTTTGAAAGCGATGTCTTAGATCGGCAGATGATTCAAATCAAGGACCCGCACCTTTGGAGCCCTGACTTTCCCAATCTTTATCAACTTGTTACACGACTAGAACCGATTACCGAAGAATCACAAATGTCAAAAATGGAAGCGCTTGAAGGCTTAACCCAGAACATCGGCTTTAGAACGATTCAATTAGATCCGAATGAAGGCTTTATATTGAATGGAAATAAACTCAAATTGAATGGCGTTTGTGAGCATCATGATTTAGGTGCCTTAGGGGCTGCTTTTAATAAAACAGCTTTAAAGAGGCGGCTTTCCCTGTTAAAAGAAATGGGTGTTAATGCGATCCGAACCGCCCATAATATGCCAGCGCCAGAGTTAATGGACTTAGCCGATGAAATGGGATTTGTCATCGTCTCGGAAGCCTTTGATATGTGGGAGCGTCCAAAGACCACTTATGACTATGCCAGATTTTTTAAAGAATGGGCAAAGACTGATGTCAAAAGCTGGGTCATGCGTGATCGAAACCATCCGAGCTTAGGTTTGTGGAGTATCGGCAATGAAATCTATGATACACATGCCGATGACCGCGGCCTCGCCATCGCCAAAATGCTTATGGAGGAAGTCCGAAAATATGATCCTAAAGAAAATGCACGGGTAACCATTGGCTCCAACTATATGCCATGGGAGAATGCCCAAAAGGTTGCGGATCTCGTCAAAGTAGCCGGCTATAATTATGCAGAAAAGTATTATCACACGCATCATACCGAGCATCCCGACTGGATCATTTACGGCAGTGAAACAGCCTCAGTTGTGCAAAGCCGCGGCATTTACCACTTCCCATATGATGCTTCCATTCTGGCTGATGATGATGAACAATGTTCAGCACTTGGAAACAGTTCTACAAGTTGGGGAGCCAAGTCAGCTGAAGCTTGCATTCTAGCAGAGCGAGAGACTCCCTTTTCTCTCGGTCAATTTATTTGGACGGGATTCGATTATATTGGAGAACCGACCCCCTACCATACAAAAAACGCTTATTTCGGACAATTGGATACTGCCACTTTCAAAAAAGATTCTTTTTATATCTATCAAGCGGCATGGACCGATTACAAGACGCACCCAATGGTCCATATCTTTCCATACTGGGATTTCAGCCCTGGACAAATGATCGATGTTCGCGTCGCTTCAAATGCCCCTCGCATTGAACTCTTGGTAAATGGGGAAAGTGTTGGCACTCATGATATTGATCATGAAAACGGTACACAACTTGTCGGTTGGTGGAAGATCCCTTATACACACGGAGAATTAAAAGCCATTGCTTATGATGAGACGGGTCGGGTTATTGCAACAGATGTCCAGCATTCATTTGGCAATCAAAGCTCGATCTGCTTAACCCCAGATAAGGACGAGTTAACAGCCAATGGGACCGATTTAATGTTTGTTGAGATCGCGATAAAGGATGCGAGTGGCCATATGGTGGCAAACGCGACCAACCGTGTACATGTTCAGGTAACCGGTGCAGGACGATTAGTAGGGCTTGATAACGGTGACAGTACCGACTATGACTCTTATAAGGGGCTAAGCAGGCGCTTGTTCAGCGGCAAGCTCATGGCCATTATCGCTTCCACCTTAGAACCAGGAACCATAAAGTTAGAAGTATCATCAAAAGGCTTAGAAACGGTCACAGCCGACTATACGGCTGTTCCAAGTCAAGAGAGCCTTCAAGGGGTTTCTGCTCAGATGAAGAATAGTGACTCACCTATTCTTTTAGGAAGCCTTGACGAGCTTCCATTGCGGAAAATTGAATTGATCAGTGAGTCTGGACAGCTTTTTAATGAAGAGACTAAAGAAATGATGGTCCGGGCAAAACTTTATCCTGAAGAGGCAAGCTACCAAGAGGTTCAATGGAGTGTCGTTAACGAAACTGGGATTGAATCTAACATGGCGAAGATAGAGGCCTGTGGACATGAAGCGAAGGTGACCGCTCTAGGCGATGGCGAATTTCGCGTCCGTTGTACAAGTAAAAACGGCGGGGAAAAAGTGCGTTTGATCTCTCAGCTTGAATTTAAGGCAACGGGTCTTGGAACGGCCTTCAAGAACCCTTATGAATTTATTTCGGCAGGGCTTTATGATTACAGCAAAGGTGAGCTTGGAAATGGGAATGAACGCGGTGTGGCTACAAGCCGAGATGGCGAAACGCAAGTCGGATTTCGTGGCATCGATTTTGGTTCATATGGCTCTGACACGATCACCCTTCCGATATTTGCTTTATCTGGTGACGAGTATCCTATACAGATTTGGGAAGGCATGCCGGATGAACCCGAAAGTGTCTTCTTGGGTGAATTTATTTATCAAAAAGAATCCAAATGGAATGTCTACCAAGCAGAAACCTATCAGTTGCCAAAAAGGTTAAAAGGAATCACTTCTATTTGTTTTGTTCTTCACCAAAAGGTTCATATAAAAGGCTTCTCTTTTGAAAAACAAACACGTGCCTTTGAACAAAATTCCGCTCGTGATTGCGATTCGATCTATGGAGATTCATTTGTCTTAACGGACAACTGTGTTGAAAACATAGGAAATAACGTCTCATTAGTGTTCGACCACATGGACTTTGCTCAAAACGGTGCATCAAAAATTAGGATTTATGGGAGAACTCCTCTTCCTAACAACACGATTCATATCCGATTCGAGAATCAAAATGGAGAGAGCAATCAAATCGTCGAATTCCGGCAATCCGAAAGCTATGAAGAACAGGTGTTTAACTTAGACACGATTACGGGAGAGCAGAAAGTCACCTTTATCTTTCTTCCCGGCAGCCAGTTTGATTTTGGCTGGTTCCGGTTTGAGCATTAAACGGATAATGGACAAGGACAAATCAATCAAGCGTTAATAAGCTGAAAGCACCTCTTCTATAACCTGTATATAACAGGCTAATAAGAAAAGGTGCTCTTTAAGTAGATTTATATGAGTTGAAAGGCAGACTCTGTCGGAATAAAGTGAACAGGGATTGATGGCCACTCTTCCTTGATTGTTCTGGCGAGGCCTTTCATTCCAGGCTCTTCACTCTCAGCATGCCCCACTATTAATAAAGCCTTATGATCGCCTTGGCTAATCGCATCTCGGACATACTCCGGAGTTTCCCATTCTGGTCCTTCTCCATATAAGACTAAATCGAGATGATACTTTTCAAAAAGAGGGATCGCCGTTTCCCCTCCGCCTCGATACCCAACAAGCAAACCGACTCGAGAACAAGGCATGGATAAATTGCCTACACATCGTATATATTCGATACCCAATTTGTTTTTCACGTATTTTCCAACTTCTTGAACTGTCATTTCTGGAATTGATAAAATAGTCGCAACCGGTTGATGTTCCTCGACATAGTTGTCCCATTCTAACGCTTCCACTAACCCATTCGTAATTCCATCCGGCTGAAAACGGTGGATATAATCATGTAACCGAAAGATCGCAATCCCTGAGTCGTTGATTAGTTTTTGCTTCTTGTCATATACCCGATTGAAATCAGAGGCCAATTTGTCCCAGTGACTGAAAAAGACACCTTCGTGAGTAATAAGCAGATTGGCACCGATCTCCACTGCTTTTTGGATGACCTCATAAGTAGGCATGAAGCTTACCGCTATCCCTGTCACAAGAGTCTCAAGTGCCCCCGCCTTAAGAGTATCCACCGTTTTTTCAAGCGCTCCAACGGGTTTGGTTAGAAAGTTGATGACATCCTCTACTCTAATTTCCATTCGTCCATCCCCCAAATTTATCTGGAAAGGCTTAACAGTTCACTTACCGTCACCAATTGATAGCCCGCTTTTGTCAGATCTCTTACAAGTAAGCGAACGGCTTCAATCGTTTGTGAACGATCCCCATACCCATCATGAAAAATGAGAATGCTGCCGTTCTGAACATGCTTTCGCGATGCTGTATAAATATGATCGACACCAGGCTGCTCCCAATCGGTTGCCTCCATGTTTAAGGCTCCGATCGCTTCATAATCAAACTGATGTACGACTGACTGAACGATCTCGTTAAAGGCAAGATACGGCGGTCTCATGATCGCTGGTTTCCTCCCCGTTAATGTTTCAATCAGCTTCTCATTCTGCCCAAGCTCTCGTTGAATGGCCGCTTCGTCGATTTCCGTCAAATTGGCATGAGTGTAACTATGATTGCCGATTTCATGCCCTTTTTCTGAGATAGTTTTGACAAGCTCAGGCTCTTTAACCATTTGTTCGCCAATCATAAAAAAAGTGGCCTTTCCAGACACCTCATCAAATATCTCCAACACTTGCGGGGTGTATATGGGATTAGGACCGTCATCAAAGGTAATCGCTACCGCCAATTCATCTGTATCGATTTTTGCAAGCGTGCTTTTAGATGCCAAGTTGATCCCTCCTACTTTTATAAAAAGCCTTAAATGGAGTCATTAAGAAAAGGAATGAGCGACTCATTCCTTTTTTTTAAGATGATTGATTCTTTCTTTTTGATCAACATGAAACTCGATGACATTGCCGTCTGGGTCGGTACAAAAAATTTGTGCAAAACCGCTCTGGCTAAAGGGCTTTTCAAGGACCGCCACGTTTTTTTCCTTCAAGTAACGAAGTGTCTCGTCATAGTCCTTTACTCGAATGGCAAAGTGACCGTCTTTCGTATCAATCGAAGAAGTGCTTCTTAAAGTCTTCGCTTCCGGATAAACGATCAAGTGAAGCTGTTGCTCACCGACTTGATACCAGGCACCCGGAAAGTCAAAATCTGGCCGCTTTAATTCAGGGAAGCCTAGGATATCTCCATAAAAATGCTTTGCTTTATCAAGGTCCGTTATCGCTATGCTCACATGATGAAAAGCCTTAATTTGAATCAATTCCGATTCTTCCTTTCACTTGACTTTCGTGATCTCGTCAGCCGATTCTATTTTAATAGCTTGATTTTCGGCTATGATACAGAGCTCTGCTGCCTTGAAGGCATGCTCTTGAGTCCTAGCCTTTTCAGTCCCGTTTAAACAGTCTAAAATAAATTCACGAAAGAATGGATAGCCTACTTTTCCAGTCAGTTCAAAATGCTTTTCTCCTTGGTGGTTAACGCTTGTGTCCCCATATACCTCATCGTTTAGATCATGTGACAGTGCTTGCTGTTTTGATTTTTCAGGATAGACAAGTTCGACAGTCATTCGGAAATTGTTGATACGCCTTTTAAATGGGCATTTGAGATAGAACCAGATCCAATAATTCCTATAGTTATCATGGTTACACCTCCTCCGAGATGCTTTCCCGTTTTAAACGCCTGAATAAGCCATAAACCCGCCGTCAACAGGAACACTGATCCCCGTCACAAAACCGCTCGTTCCGTCATCCACAAGCCAAAGAAGGGTTCCAAGCAAATCCTCTGGACTGCCTAGACGTCTCATCGGCGTATGGGAGAGAATCTTTTTGGTTCGATCCGTATAGGACCCGTCCGAATTTGTTAATAGATTTCGGTTTTGCTCCGTCAAAAAGAAACCCGGTGCAATCGCATTGACGCGGATGCCTGCTTCTGCGAAATGAACCGCCAACCATTTCGTAAAATTCTCGATAGCCGATTTAGCTGCACTATAGGCTGGAACCTTTGTCATGGGGCTTGGTGCACTCATAGATGAGATATTAATAATGGATCCCTTTTGCTGAATGAGCTCCTGCCCAAAGACTTGGCTCGGAATAAAGGTCCCAATAAAATTTAAGTTAAAAACGAAGTCAAAGCCTTCTGGTTTCAAATCAAAGAAGCTCACAATATCAGCTTGATTAAGGTCCTCTTTTTCAAAAATTTCCTTAGTTGTAATGCCATCCGGGTGATTCCCGCCTGCCCCATTGATGAGAAGGTCACATCGTCCATAATGGTCCAAAACTTTTTCCTTCGCTTTTTGAACACTTTCCACACTCAACACATTGCATTCAACAGCCAAAGCATCCCCGCCATTTTCGACAATCTCACGGGCTACCTTATCACCTTTCTCAAACGTACGATTCAAAATCGCAACCTTCATCCCTTGACGCCCGAGCTCTTTTGCCATACAGCCGCAGAGAACACCGCCTCCGCCTGTCACAACCGCAACTTTCCCTTTTAACTGATCATGTATAGGTAACATGTCATCCCTCCACTCAAAAGTTATTCGTTTGAAAATTTATTAGAATTTATGTCAATCACTTTCCAAAAGGCCTCTTTTGGCTGATGGTTCGCATCAAATAGAAACGGCCAATTCTTTCTCCCTTTAACAGGAAAATCATTTAACCAGGTATAATCATCGGCAACACCCCAAAAAGTAACCGATGTGATCGCTCCGGCATACTCCTTAAATAATTGAAATAACTGTTCGTACTTCTTTGTCTGCGCTTCCATCATCTCCGGAGTCGGCCGTTCGAGTTCTGTCCGCTTATCCTCCCAAGTAAAACAAGATACATCAAGTTCAGTTATATGTAAGCTTAGTCCTAATGATGCATAACGCTCAATTGCCTCACGAATCTCATCGAGCGATGGACTCTCGAGATTCCAATGCCCCTGTAAGCCTACTCCATGGATGGGTACGCCTTTATCCAAAAGAGACTTAACAAGCTTGTATATCTTTTCTCGTTTGACAGGATGCGTTTCGTTATAATCGTTGTAAAAAAGAAGGGCATTAGGATCTGCATCATGAGCAAATTCAAATGCCTTCTCGATAAAATCGTCGCCAACATATTCTAGCCATTTTGAGCGCCTAAGAAGTTCTGGCCCCTCATCCGCGATCGCTTCATTCACAACATCCCAACAATAAATGTCTTTCTTATAACGGCTGACAACAGTCGTAATATGGGTTTTTAGACGATCTAATAGTTGATCTCGGCTGACGGGTACGCCCTTTTGATCTTTAAAAAACCAATCGGGTGTTTGATTGTGCCAGACGAGGTTATGTCCGCGGACCTTCATATTATGCTTTTTAGCAAAAGCAACCAGTTCATCCGCTTGACTGAATGTGAAACCATTCTCCTTTGGCTGAAGAGCTTCTGGTTTCATATGGTTTTCCGAAGTTAAACTGCTGAAATGCTTGGTTAAAAGCCCCTCACTCGTTTTAAGTGTGACAGGGTTCACCGCTGCGCCAATCTCAAAATCATTCTTGAAGACTTCTTTTAATGATGGCATCTTTTTAAGCGTTTCCATACCTTGCCAACTCCTTTATAAGGTATTAGAAGATTATTGGGAGGATTGAATATAGTTCTCCTCAACATCCTTAAGAATCACTTGACTATTTAATAGAAAGGCATAGCATATAAGACTGCTAAACAAAATCACAACAAGATTAGACGTTATCATAGAAAGAAATAAAAGAATAATTATTAAGGCAATATTCCCAAGTGTACATTTGACTTTTGTTAAAAGGTACAAGATGGACAGCTTGAGGAGATCCTTGGTTCGGAATACAAACTGTGAGCTGATTAATAAACCATAGAAGACGGCGACAGCCAAAAAGAAAAGGGCCATAACAAAGACAATCTCTAGAACCGAATTCATAACACTTGAGTGTCTATTAAAATATTGCAAATCAGCCACGAGAACAAACGAAATCACAAGAAAAGGAATCCACAATTTGGATGCGTCCTTGAGGTTTCTTTTATAGCCATAGAAATAGAGTTTAATTGGGGCAATTTCTTTTTCTTTCATCAGTTTTCGAATCGAATAAATTAACGCAGAAAGTGCTGGCCCTGTTGGAATAAGCGCTAGAAAATAAAAAATCATATTTGAAAAGACTGGCTTAATCACTAAGCTGACAAACAGAAGAAGACAATTGCACACGATGAAGCTTACGCTGGTTAATAGAAAGCCGTAGATATGATTCGTTATTGTAAAAAATGGACCTGAGCCAAATTCCTTCTTATTACTCAATTGCTTTCCCTCAAATCGTTAAATTATAGGACAAAAAACTGTCTATTATAAAGATACTTGAAATTCACCCGCTAGAACAAGACTATTTTACTTGGAAAACAAATATCCCCCTAAAAAAAGGAGAAGATAAACTGCCTCCCTTAAAAGGCAGTTTATCTTGAATGGACGTCCTTATTTCTTTTGAGTTTTCAAATAAGCTTGGTAAGCATCATTTGCAGTTTGTACATATTGATCCATACCTTTAGATTTGAGCTCATTCACATATTGATCCCAGTCAGACAATGGACGTTGTCCAGTAATAAATTGAAGTGTTGACTGTTGGACATAGTCCGTTAATGGTGTTTGTTTCAAGGTTTGCTGTTCAGATTGAGCTTGAGTATATGGATGCGGCGGATTAGGAGGAAGCAAAGTCTTGCTTTCCATATCTTTTTGGAATTGAAGCTCAGGACCACTCATCATGGATTGGAGCAATTCCGTTGAACCACCGTAAGCATAGTTACCTTGAGAGAAGCCTAAATCAGTACGTAAATCTTTCGTACCAGATGGGTTAAGACCAGCACCACCAAATGTTACATCAGGCTCAAGTGTCCGTTTACCGTTAGCGTCTTTTGTAAAGGTTTTACCTTCAACACCCCATTTGGCAAATTCTTCACCAGCATCACTGTATAATAACCAGTCAATGAATTGAAGCTCTGCAATAAAGTTAGGGTTCTTTTTAGCGTTAGCTGTAATCATAATCCCATTCTCAAGTCTGGAACCTGCAACAACGTCACCTTTAGGACCGCCTGGAACAGTGATTTTAGCTACTTCAAATTTGCCTTTACCAAGTGTTTTGTCCATATCTGTAATGTACTGTTGAGTGGTTTGTGCATTTGTAGCAATAACAAAGGATTTACCCGTTTCAAACTTTTGAACAGCTTGATCATCGGATTGAGTAAAGCTTTCTTTATCCATAAGCCCTTTAGCAACAAGATCATGGAAGTATGAAATTAAATTTTTATAGTTATCAGTAGCTGGTGCAAAAACGAATTTCCCGGAATCTTTATCAAATTGGAGTCCATCGCCTAATCCCCACCCTGCTTGAGTGCCAAATGTTGGAGCGGCAATATTCAAAGTGCTGTTTCCAGTGTTCGTGTTGAAACGGTCAGAGAATGGGATGCTGTTAGGATAAATTTTCTTTAATTTCTCAAGATCTGTTTCAAGTTCAGCCCAAGTTTTTGGAAGTGGAATATTATTCTTTTTGAAAATATCTACACGAACAGCTAGTGTGTAATCTGGCCAGTAGGCTTGGTGAATCCCTGGCAACACATAATACTTTCCATCCGCCTGTCTCAACGTATCCAGTTCAGGCTCCAAATTCCATTCCTTTACTTTTTGTTCAAAGTTTGGCATATACTTTACATAGTCACTGACTGGTAGAATCGCACCTGAAGACACAAAAGGTGTTTCTTCCCCTGGATAAGTCTTAGCAATAATATCTGGTGCGTTTCCAGAGCTGATTAACAAACTTCTTTTTTGAGAGTAGTCACTCATTGGAACAACAGTTGGTTTTAATGTAACATTTGTCTTTTCTGTAAGATCCGTCCAGAACTCCCAATCCTTTTTGTAAGGATAAGCAGGGTTATCATTAAATAGAATTGGAATAGTGATTTTCTTGGTTGCTTTAAATTGTTCCCCAGCTTTGTAATTCTTCATCGCTGCTCCGGATACCTTGACATCGCTTGAGCTTGATGATGATGATGATTTACTGCTGCCGCAGCCGGTTAGAAGCGATGCTAGAACGGTCGCTGCAACAGCCAAGGTAGCTGTCTTTTTCGCTAACTTATTCACACACATTTCCCCCTAGGAAATTTTATTAATGAACTTATATTGTCATAAGTTTCATCCGCTATTGTTTTACAGAACCTAACATGATTCCGGTTACAAAGTACCTCTGTACGAATGGGTAGACGCACAAGATAGGTAAGACGGTTAAAACCATCGTAACCGCTTTAATATTTGAAGCGATTTGAGTCAAATTATCTGCGCTTGTTGCTCCGCTTGAAAGCGAATTGGAGGCACCAGCAATCAAGTTTCTAAGATAGATAGAAACAGGGAACAAAGACGATTTATCAAAGTATAAGAAGGCAGGGAACCAAGAGTTCCATGCACCTACCGCATAGAATAAAAACATCGTGGCAAGGATCGGTTTAGAGAGTGGCAAGATGATTCGGCCTAAAGTCCCAAAAACACCTGATCCGTCAATAGCAGCCGCTTCTTCCAATTCTTCCGGCATGCTTTCAAAAAAGGATTTCATAATTAACATGTTGAAAACGCTGATGGCTCCTGGAATGACAATTGCCCAGATGGTATCCGTAAAATGCAAGCTTTTAACCAAAATGTAGTTTGGAATCAGGCCACCATTGAAGAACATGGTAAATACGGCAACAGAGGTTAAGAAACGCCGACCCACCAACCTTTTTTTAGATAAAGCATAGGCAAATATGGTGGTCAAAAACATGGAAATTAAGGTACCGACTACGGTATAGACGACTGTGTTTTTGTATGAAACCCAAAATTCCTTGTCCTTCAAAATGATTTTATAAGTATCTAAGTTAAACCCTTTCGGAATGATGCTCACATGACCTGCATTAATTTCAGCACTGCTGCTAAAAGATTCAGCAATGATGTTGACAAAGGGAATTAAAGTTAAAAAGACAACTATCAGCAAGAAAATGACGTTAAATACGGTGAATACCTTATATGAACGAGATGTTTTCATAACTATTCCAACCTCCTTACCACAAACTTGTGTCTGTAAGTTTTCTTGATAAATAGTTCGCCGAGAAGACTAGAGCGAATCCAATGATCGACTCGAATAAACCAATTGCTGTGGCGTAACTAAAATCACTTGATTGTAAACCCACTCGGTAGAGATAGGTTGAAATAACATCAGATGTCGGGTAGTTTAAAGGGTTGTAAATTAATAAGATCTTTTCAAACCCTACCGCCATTAAGTTACCAATATTAAGAATTAACAAAGTGATAACCGTTGGTAAAATCCCCGGTAACGTGATATGAATGGTTTGCTTCCAGCGATTCGCACCATCTATTCTAGCTGCTTCATAAAGGGATGTATCAATATTAGTAAGAGCTGCTAAATAGAGAATCGTTCCCCAACCAGTGGTTTGCCAAACTTCTGAACCGACATATATTGGCCTAAACCAGCTCGGGTCTTGCATGAAAAGAATTTTATGTCCAACAAGCGCTTTCATCAGGATGTTTAATACACCTGTACTTGAAGTGATTTCCAAAATCATCCCACTGACAATAACGACTGAAATAAAGTGCGGAAGATAAGAAGCGGTTTGAACGAATTTTTTGAATTTTGTTGATGTAATCTCATTTAATAATAGTGCTAAAATAATTGGTAAAGGGAAACAGAATATTAATGTTAAGAAGCTTAAAATAATATTGTTTTTAAATACGCCCCAGAAAGACGGGTCATGGATGAACATCTTAATGTAATACAGCCCCACCCATTCCTGACCGAACATGCTCCCGCCCGGCACGAACCTTCTAAAAGCGATAATATTTCCTGCCATTGGAATATATTTAAAAATCACCAAATAGGCTAATGGCAAAATCAGTAAGACATAAAGTGCCACGTCTTTTCTCATTTGTCTAAGTTTAAATTTAACCTTTGACTGGGCCTTAGGCTGAACAGTGGTAATAGGTTTTGAGAGATCGTGTTCCACTTTCATCGCTTAACCTCCTTTTTAAAATTTAAGTCTCGTCTTTTTTTAAAAAAACTCGTTAGATTGGCAGTATTTCGAAAGTTATTCAACTTAGTTCATCTATTAAACTAACTTGATTATACAAAATTCTACAAGATAATTCAAGCGCTTTCATCTATATTTTTTAACTTTTTCGTAAAATTTATATTAGATGAAGAAATATTTTTTTGATTCATTTTTTGATTGAAAGGCATTAGTTTGGAAACCAAATTTTATAGGTCCCGCTGAGTGCTAAAAGGCTGAAAAAATAAAGACAATTATCATAATACCTTCGAACACCTGTACGAACAGGGGTATTCCAAAACTTGTCAACCATCGACCATTTATAAGGTCCATCCGCTGCCAAAGAAGCCATCGCATTTGTCGCGATCAAGCCAACCGGATGTAAAGTTGCCTCTTCTAATGGGAGTCCATCGATGGTATAGCGGCGAAATTCTTCTGGAGCTTTATCTGCGAAGAAAGCCTGAATCAGGTTAGCCTCCTGTACCTCCCAAGAATCACTGCGGAACCATTCGTAATCTAGACCAATGTTGGCTGCAACACGATAAGAATCACTGTAAAAATGGCCGTAACCTCTTTCATTGTTTGGGGTTCCGTCATAATACGCATATTCAGGAGCAAGCCCCGTTACCGGATGACAGGCCAATTTTAAGTAAGCTCTGCTTGCTTCTGCTGCTTCTTTCCAAAAACTTCGATCTTCCTCATTAGCCCAAAGCGCAAACAACTCATAGAAATGAGGCAGATGATAGGATGGATCACTAAATCCACAATTTGGAACAAACTTAATCAGCTTATTTTCAGGATTCCACATGGGCTGTCCGTCACCTGACTCGCCTTTATGGAGACAAGTTCGCAGGAGCTCCCTTGCTTGTACACCATAGTTATAAGGTTCTGCTCCGTCCCCCCAGCGATGAGAGGCGAAGAAGAGGGCAAGAGCAAAATATTCTTCTCCATCCGGTGCAGGTCCGTATGCACGCTTCGATCCATCAGGATTACAGGACCACGCATAGTATCCGGCATTCTCGCCTTCAGTCATATACATATAGGTTCTTGTCCAATTCCATAAGCGATCAAATATGTCTTTTTTGTCCATTTGCACAGCCATCATCATGCCGTAGGACATCCCCTCGGTCCTGACATCCAGATTCCCTGTGTCTAAGATATAGCCTAATGAATCATCTACAGGATAATAGATACGTGTGTCATCATGTTCCCCAAATAGGGCCTCCCAAGTTTCTGTTAATCTTTGTTGAACATCTTCCTCTGTGCAGCCAATCTCTTTAAAAAGATTGGTATAGCTATTCGTTGAAAAGGCACCGTTTTCCGCTAATTTCCCCATGGTACTCCCCTTTCTCAAAGTTCTTAATTCATTCCTTCAACAGGTTGATCCGTTCAATTATTAACTAATGCCTTGCGGTAAGCGGCTACATATTGTTCAGCCTTTTTCGTTAACAGTTCATAGTCACCGGTTTTATAAGTTTCAGAGGTTAGGTCCGAACCAATTCCAACTGCCGCTGCTCCTGCATTCACCCATTCATGCAAGTTTTCTAAGGAGACACCGCCTGTTGGCATAATATGAACTTGCGGATAAGGGCCTTTGATCGTTTTTATCATGGATGGTGCAAAGTGATTGCCTGGGAACAGCTTCACGAGGTCAGCCCCGCATTCTAATGCTTCCTGGACCTCTTTAACCGATGAAACACCCGGCAAAATGGGGACTCGGTAGCGATTGCATAGGACCATCGTCTCTTTATTAAGGGACGGACTAACAATAAACGCTGCACCGTTCAGAATGGCTAGTCTTGCCGTTTCAGGATCCAAAATCGTCCCTGCACCAATAATGGGATCTTCCTCTGAACCCGAATGATAGTTAAGGGCTAATGTCTTAATGGCATCCAAAGCAAAAGGCACAGTCATGGTGATTTCAATAATTTTAATTCCGCCTTCTATCGCTTTTTCAGCAGCCTTTACAACCTCTTCCGGAGAATCTCCTCTAAGAACAGCCACTACCCCATCAGACATGACTCTTTGAAGCACCTTCAATTTCTCCATATTATCACCTCTCAATCTTTCTTTTCTTTCCTAGCAGTTGCTCGACGGTTTCCCAGGTAGGAAGAGCTTCCCAGTCACCCGTTCCTTGTACAACCATTGCCCCGACAAGACTTCCTAACTCAACTGCTTCATGGGGAGTTAATCCCTTAATAATCCCCGCCAAGAAACCTGCCGCAAATCCATCCCCAGCCCCTACTGGATCAACAACCTGTGGAACTTTATAAAAGGGCATTTCGTGAACCCCATTATCAAGAAGCAGATTGCTTTCACCGGCTCCTTTTATAACCGTTATCGTCTCAAAACCTTTAAGATATTGAAGGATATCCTCCAAGTTCGTTGTATCAAGCAAAAGCTTGAGTTCATCAAGACCTGGCAGAAAATAATCCACCTCTTGAATTAAAGGAAGTAACACCTTTCTTGCTTCTTCAATTGTCCATAACTTGAGCCGCAAATTGGGATCAAGGCTAACCTTTACTCCGAGTTGTTTGGCCGTTTCAATGGCATAGAGACAAGTATCAAGACACGACGGACTAAGAGCGGGTGTAATGCCTGTTAAGTGGAGAATCTTAGCCTGTTTGATATAAGAAGGGTCAAGATCACTTGGCGTCATAAGACTTGCCGCTGAATGACGTCTGTAATAAAAAACGAGCGTTTGATCCAAGTGCTTATCTTTTAACATCATGCCAGTTTGAGCTTCGCTTGTTTGCCTGGCTCTAGAAACGTCAACCTGTTCGCCTCTTAAGGTTTTTAAAATGGCCGTTCCCATTGGGTCAGTCCCAAGACGTCCCATCCAGCCTGCCTGAATACCTAGGCGTGCAAGACCAATGGCCACATTGCTTTCCGCTCCTCCAAATGACTGTTCAATGAATTGGCTTCGTTCAAGACTTTTATTCTGAAGAGGCATGAAGAGTCCCATGCTTTCACCAAATGTTACAACGTCCAACTTCCTCACCCCAATTCTTTTCAAAAGTTAAAAAGGTGCTACACCTTATCTCATGGTTCATCCTCTTTATTAGTAAATCAAGCGTCCTTTTTCATCAGTGATCCCCGATTTACGGTAGAAGTAAGTATTGATGATATCCCGCCATTCTTTAGAATGTTCGGCTTGCTTTGAAAGTCGATCTAAGACCGCTTCATAGCGCTCATCATCTACTTTCCCTTTCAACGATCTCCACATCACTTTAAGCTCTTCAGCCTGCTCTACACCTTCAAAATGCGTATCATAAATATGCTGAATAACGGTCTTCCCTGATTTTAATCGGTGCGTGTATGGAACATGGTGGAAGAATAACAGCAACTCATCCGGACAGGTTTCAAGGGATTCATACATCGCTTCATTTTCAGGGAAATATTGACCGGTATAGCCCGTTCCCGTCTTTTTCGTTCGATCAACCCCTATTCCGTCCCGGTCTGCAAAGTGGTACGTCCCCCAGACAGAATACTCGTATCCATCCACATTCGGTCCATAATGGTGACCAGGGTTGACCATCCAGCCGACACCAAGTGGTGAGGTATAATTTTCATAGATTGGCCACGAGCTTAGTAGCATCGTTTTAATAACCTCGTTAACAGCAGGGTCATTCCCAAAGGTTTGTTCAATCCACTCAGAAGTAATGGCTTCGGTTGAGAGATCAGGATCCCATGTCAAACGACCATATCCGAATAGATTAGCCTGAGCCAATGTGTGTCCTGTCCAATTGAGATCAAGCCCAATATTTGTTACTGCTGTCACTCCGCAGTATTTGTATGGGTAGAGCGTTCCGTCAACGACACGTTTAACATAAGAACCTTCACCCTTTGCATAAGTATCAAAATCAAGAAATTCCTTCCATTGAGGAATCAAATAACATAGATGAATTTGCTGGCCTGTGTATTCTTGAGTGACTTGAAATTCAATGATTTGGTTCGTATTCGGCATCGCACCAAATAATGGAGACACTGCTTCACGCACTTGAAAGTCCATCGGCCCATTCTTAATTTGAAGGACGACATTATCTAAGAATTGGCCATCCAATGGTTTAAAGTGATCGTAAGCCGCTCTTGCCCGATCTGTTGACCGATCTCTCCAATCCTGGAGACAGTTATAGACAAAACAGCGCCAGAAGACAATCCCGTCAAATGGCTTCAGAGCGTCAGCAAGAAGGTTGGCACCATCGGCATGATTTCGTCCATAAGTAAACGGCCCTGGTCGATGCTCCGAATCTGCTTTTACGACAAACCCGCCAAAATTTGGCATATAGGAATAGATTTCACTCACTTTTTCTTTCCACCATTGCTTAACATCTGGATCAAGTGGATCAGCTGTCGGCAGATTACCTAATTGCATCGGACTCGCATAATTAACACTTAAGAAGAGCTGAATGCCATATTCATTAAAAATACTGCCGAGCTTCGCGACTTCTGGCAAGAATTCAGAATCAATCAGCTTCGTCTCAACGGCATGAACATTGACGTTATTGATGGTTAAGGCATTGATCCCGATTGAAGCGAGTAAACGGGCATAATCGCGAATCCGTTTATAATCTTTTGTGATGCGATCATCATCGAAGAATATTGAACGCCCCGCATAGCCTCTTTCAATGCTCCCATCCATGTTGTCCCAATGATTGAGCATTCTCATTTTATTCTTAGGCTGTTCAATCAAGTTGAGCTTATTGATTGGCTGTTGCCTTTGGATAAGAGATAATAGTTTATAAGTGCCGTAAATAACGCCTTTTTCTGTCTTACCAATAACAAAAAGGTTCTGATTGGTCGTACGAATGACAAAACCATCCTCATTAAGCTTCTCCAGTTCATTTCGATCGACTTCCGGTATTTGATCTAAGCTATTTAGTGTTCCAAGAACTAGTCCGGATTCACCAATTCTCGATTGAGACACTGGTTTTTGTCCCAACATGGATTCGATTCCGCTTTTGAATTCACTCATAGCTGTTTGGATAAGGGGAGACTCTTCCAAAGCGACCAGCGTTTGACAGTATGAAAGATAGCCTTCACGAGCGTTCGTATCTTCTATTCGATTATATTGAAGCCAAGCTCTATAAGATGTAGAATCCGTGCGCTCCTTGGTTTTCATAGTTAACCATCCTTTTTCAGTTATTTACTCCTATGACGTAAAAGGCGAATCCGTTAAGCCAACTCAAGTTTCTGTTTCATGGCAGGCAGGCATGCATGCTTTAGGCTTGCCGCTATCAGTTGGCTTAACAAGCAAAGACGCCCCATTGTTCTTAACTAAAGATCCCTTAATTAGGAAATAGACTGCTCATTTTCTTGTTTTGACTGACTCTCTTTCAATTTATCCAAGCTATCCCAAATTCCTAAGATATACATGCAGCCAAGAGCACGATCGTATAACCCATAGCCAGGACGGGCCTCTTCATCCCAAATCATGCGGCCGTGGTCAGGTCTTATATAACCTGTATAGTTCGTATCGTGAAGCGCTTTAATAATCTCATATAAATCTTGTGAACCGTCACAACTGCGATGGGAGGATTCGACAAAATCACCATTTTCATAAATTTTAATGTTCCGAATGTGAGCAAAGGCAATCCGATTAATGCTCGAGAAATATCTCATCATTTCCGGAATATTATTTTGAGGATTGGCCCCTAATGCCCCTGAACATAAAGTGAGACAATTGGATGGACTATCGACCATGTTGACAATACGCTCAAGGTCCTTACGATTCTTAACAATTCTCGGTAAGCCAAAGACGGACCACGGCGGATCATCCGGGTGGATCGCCATCTTCACATCGCTCTCTTCACATACCGGAATAATTTGTTCTAAAAAGTATTGAAGATGAACAGCCAAATCCGCCTCGGTTATATTCTCATATAAAGCAAAAAGGTGTTTGATTTCCTTTAAACGCTCTGGCTCCCATCCAGGAAGCACAAACCCGTTTGATTCCTTTTCAATTTTTTCAATAAGGCCTATTGGGTCAACGCTTTCAAATTTCTCTTTTTCATAAGCCAGCACGGTTGAACCATCTGGCATACACTTTGCCAGGTCTGAACGGGTCCAATCAAAGATCGGCATAAAATTATAACAAATGACTTTTACACCGACACTCGCCAGATTTCGAATGGTTTCCTTATAGTTTTCAATGTAGCGATCGCGTGTAGGGAGGCCGAGCTTAATATCTTCATGAATATTAACGCTTTCAACCACCTCAAACGTTAAACCTTTCGATTCAATTTCTTGCTTTAGTGCGACAATCTTCTCAAGAGGCCAAACCTCTCCAACCGGAACGTCATATAAGGCACCGACAATCCCATCCATTCCGGGGATTTGTTTTATGTAATCTAAAGGTACCGTATCATCCTTGCTTCCAAACCATCTAAAGGTAAGCTTCACACAGCATTCTCCTTTGTTGTCATCAGCCAATTAAATTTAGTTGTATAGCTGATCCCCAAAATTTTAAGGTCAATTCTTACTTAAAGAAATCTGGATATCGTTCTTTTAAAACTTCCTTTTCTACTAAAGCCAATCTCAAATGATTAGCCATCGCTTCCTCCGCTTTTTGAGGCTCTTTTTCTTTAATATATTGAAAAATTTCTTTGTGCTGGGAGACAATCACTGACCAATCCATTGACGAATTGACCCTTAAGCGCCTAAGACGGTTAAGATGACTGTTCGATTGATGAAGGAACTCCCAAGTTCTTTGCTTTTGGCTGCCCTCAAATAAAAGTTTGTGAAACTGTTCATCAAGTTCAAATAATCTAGAGAACTCTTGTTTCTCAAGACAAAGCTCTTGCATCACTAAATTAGTTTCAAGCTTAAGCTCCTCTTTAAACTCATAACAGGCAAGCTGAATAACCGAGCGTTCTATACTCTCTCGAATAAAGCGATCTTCTTCTACATGGTCAAGATCAATGAGTGAAACAATTGTCCCGCTTTGAGGATAGATTTCCAAAAGTTCCTCTTGAGCTAATTTAAGGAAGGATTCCCGCACAGGTGTCCGGCTTACTTCTAGAGCAGCTGCCACTTCTTTCTCAGAGAGTTTCGTCCCTGGTTTAAGTGTTAAGCTGAGTATTTGTTCTTTAATAGTTTGATAGATAAAATCTCTTGTTAAACCCTTGCCTCGTTTGTTCGGTGTTGATATCAACAGATTCACCACCTTTTTCATATTGGCTACCTAATTGAAATATTATTTATACTAGTATGCCAGTTGGTTTAAAAAAAGAGAGGAAAGCAATTAAACATCCCCAACTAGGACGTGTTTCATTATTTAATTCGACATCATTAGATTCTTAATTACATAAATGTATTTTAATTATACTAATATGGCAGTTCTTATTATTTAGATTATAAACCGCTTTCAAGGATCCTGCAATTGTTATTTAAAAAAACTTTAGAAAATTTGACAAGAAGCTACCAAGAAGCTCGGTCAGTTCCTAGTGCGCCACCAAACATATAAGAAAAACGTGTCTGGAGCCTTTTTTGTGCGTTGGTGGCTCCAACGCACACATACTCGGGCGGTGCGGACCCTTTTGTGTGTGATGAAGCCTCCAACGCACACACACTCGGGCGGTGCAGCCCCTTTTGTGTGTGATGAAGCCTCCAACGCACACATACTCGGGCGGCGCGGCCCCTTTTGTGTGTGATGAAGCCTCCAACGCACACATACTCGGGCGGCGCAGACCCTTTTGTGTGTGATGAAGCCTCCAACGCACACATACTCGGGCGGCGGAGCCACTTTTGTGTGTGATGAAGCCTCCAACGCACACATACTCGGGCAGTGCGGACCCTTTTGTGTGTGATGAAGCCTCCAACGCACACATACTCGAGCGGTGCGGACCCTTTTGTGTGTGATGAAGCCTCCAACGCACACATACTCGGGCGGCGCGGCCATTTTGTGTGTGATGAAGCCTCCAACGCACACATACTCGGGCGGCGCGGCCACTTTTGTGTGTGATGAAGCCTCCAATACACCAATTTTCGGGCGGCGCGGCCCCTTTTGTGTGTGATGAAGCCTCCAACGCACACATACTCGAGCGGTGCGGACCCTTTTGTGTGTGATGAAGCCTCCAACGCACACATACTCGGGCGGTGCAGCCCCTTTTGTGTGTGATGAAGCCTCCAACGCACACATACTCGGGCGGTGCAGCCCCTTTTGTGTGTGATGAAGCCTCCAACGCACCAATTCTCGGGCGGCGCAGACCCTTTTGTGTGTGATGAAGCCTCCAATGCACACATACTCGGGTGGTGCGGCCCCTTTTGTGTGTGATGAAGCCTCCAACGCACACATACTCGGGCGGTGCAGCCACTTTTGTGTGTGATGAAGCCTCCAACGCACACATACTCGAGCGGTGCGGCCCCTTTTGTGTGTGATGAAGCCTCCAACGCACACATACTCGAGCGGTGCGGCCCCTTTTGTGTGTGATGAAGCCTCCAATACACACTCTTCCCCTCTAAGTTTACTCATGGTTTATGATTGAATTTTCCACAAGTCTAGAAGCTTGTAATTTCCTAACAGACTTTAAGCACAACTTTCTGGTACAAAAAAATCCACCGGTCGTATGAGAGCGGCGGATCTTAACTGTTATGGTCTGTTAAACTCAAGATATAAGCGGGTTACTTCATAGGCTGGCTCTTTTGCTTCTTTTTTTCAACCGTCTCAACAGAATCCGGAAGGGCATTCGTTTCCCCGGATTCCGCCTCTTTCATTGGCAGGACGCTTAGGATACCCGTTGGTTCTAGAATCGCCCACCGGATCGCTTCATAATTAAAATGCCCCTGTTCTCGAAGCATTTGTTTGAGCAAATCTTTGTTCACTTTACTTTTTTTTAAGTTTTCAAAGACGATCCTTCCATTATTAATAAGGACTAAAGGGAGTCCGCTCGTAGCCGATCTGAATTTACGGCTTTTCAAAGCTATGTACGATGCAAGAACCGTCAATCCAGAAAAGAGAAAAAGCTGGACAGCACTGTTGACAATCCCTTTAATATCTGAGGAGGCAATAATATTAGCTCCTATATTTCCCATACACGCTCCGGCCACCCAATTAAAATAGGTCGCCTGACTTATTTGCGTTTTACCGATCCACCGAACAAGAAGCAATAGGAACGGAAAGGTTATGCAAGTTGTTAAAACATTAAATAACCAATGAATGCCCATCTTATTTCCCTCATAGTCATATCTGTTTGTCTTTAGGATGAGCATCCCATTGAAAATTATACTAAAATTGGATTCATTTAAACTTAAGCACCCCGTCTTTCTATGGCGACCCGGATATACAAAAGAAAAAACAGCAAAAGCTCGCAAGCTTATCCGCTGTTTTTTCTTGGTTATTTTCGTAAACATTGTTTTATTTTTTAGGCTCCAATAAGCTCGTTTTCCGCGGGCAATCCGTGAGCCTCGGCAAAATACGCCTGCGGGGTCTCACCTGGCTTGCTATTCCCGCAGGAGTCTCACCTAATTCCACCTATTTTTTTTCAAATAGCAACAACCTTTTAGAAAAGAGCCTTTTCTTTTATCTCCAATAGGCTTAAGAATTTTGTTTAATCAATTGGCTTACCGCTTCTTTAATAGGTGTCACAGGACGACCAAGCAATTGTTCAAACCCTTGGCTTTCCACTTCTAATGTTCCTTCACGTATGTCTTTTTGAATGTCAACAAGCATTGGTATAATAAATTCTGGAACACCTGCTTGTTTCATCGCCTCCGCATAGGCTGCATCATCCACCTGCAGAACTGTGACCTCTTTGCCGAGAACGGTACCAACAGTTTGGGCCAGCGCCTCCATTGTCATCAATGGACCAGATAATTCATAGATGGTATTTTCATGTCCATCACCTGCCAATACAGCAGCCGCCGCTTCTGCATAATCCTGTTGAAGCGCCCAACCCACTTTGCCATTTCCTGCTGACGTCACCCAAGGAGCACCTTGTGAGACCGCTTGAATGCTGGAAAGTTCATTTTCCAAGTACCAATTATTCCGTAAAAATGAATAAGGTATACCTGTTTTTAAGATTGCCGCTTCTGTTGCTTTATGAGTGGGAGCCAGAAAATTGGTCGTTTCCTGTGCGTTCACGATGCTCGTATAGGCTATAAATTTTACACCAGCGTTTTCTGCAGCTTTTACCGTATCGGTATGCTGACGTATCCGTGTGTCATTATCGCCATCTGCCGAAATCATGAGCAGGCGATCAATACCCGTAAATGCCTTAGTCATCGATTCTGGATCATCAAAATTACCTTGGCGCACCTCTACACCGTGCACTTTTAATCCTTCAGCTTTTTCTGGATTTCGAACACTGACCACCAAATCCTCTGAAGGGACTTTCTTTAATAGTGTCTCAACCACCTTGGAACCCAATCTTCCTGTTGCTCCCGTAACTAACAGCTTCATCCTTTTTCCTCCATTCCTATTGCCTGTTAACTTGCTTGAACGACAAATGATTAAAATTTTTCCAACTCTGAATGTAATCACTCTTATTACTTGTAACCATTTTAATTACATTTAAAAGAGAAGTCAATTTATTTATCCTTATCACACCCCAATGACAACTATTAATACGGAAAAACCTTCGTTATAATAAACCTCTTATTCATATCACTGCCCCAGGATTTAGGGTATAATACTTGTAATCATTATAATTACAGTTATCAAAGTGATAGTCTGCAAGGGAGCGATTAATTATGTCCATCAGCAGCCGGTTTGCTGTCGGAGTCCATATACTCACTCTTATTGAGTTTAATAAAGAAGGCATCAGTTCCTCCGAATATTTGGCAGAAAGCGTCAATACAAACCCAGCGTTGATAAGAAAAATTACGGGTATGTTAAAAAAAGCGGAATTAGTCAACGTCCAGCCTGGCATTGCGGGGGCAAAGCTTGCTAAAAACTTGTCTGATATAACCCTTCTAGACGTCTATAAAGCAGTAGATGTGGTTCAAGATCAAGAACTTTTCAGCATTCATGAACACCCTAACCCTAATTGTCCTGTCGGCCGAAATATACAAGAAACCATTCTGCCTGTGCTTACTCATGCCCAACTTGCCTTAGAGAAAGTGCTTGGAAATGTGACCATCGAGGATATTGTGGAGGGAATCAAAGAGAAAGAGAATAACAGTCAATAATGAGGACTAGAGCGTTCTTGAAGCTCTTTAACTAACAAACAAAAGGACATCATCTTAGAAAACAGCAGTCGTTTCTAGAGGATGTCCTCATGCTTGATAAAATGAGAAAACTCGTCAATTAATGGTTTTCGAAAACGCGTCTTTTTCTTCACTATGTACAAGCTTCTAGTGATGCGAAGGTCTTTCACCTTCACCTCTTTTAGAAGGCCAAATTTCAACTCAGTAACAGCCGTCAGTTTGGGGACAATGCTCATCCCAAGCCCTGCTCTTACGGCGCTTTTAATGGCTTGAAGGCTGCCAATTTCCATTGATCCACGGATTTCCTCGAGAACACCTTTGTCTTTCAAGGCTTCCTCAACTAAAGCTCTTGTTCCGGATGATGGCTCACGCCAAATCATTTTCTCTTGGATCATCTCGCGAATCCCAATCTCAGTAATCCCTTCCCAGCGGTCATTGTTCGGAGTGACGAGTATTAATTCATCCTCTGCAAATTTCTCAACGATAATGTCTCGAGCTTTTTTATCCCTCTCAAGGATCCCTTCTACTAATGCAATATCGATCTCATAGCTCTGAAGCTTGGCTAATATATCAGGTGTATTGCTCAGTGAGAGCTGAAACTTTATTGACTCTTTTTTATTCATAAAACGCTCAAGCAAGTCAGGCAAGATGTAATCCCCTATTGTTAAACTGGCTCCAACATGAAGTTTCTTTTCAGCATTCCCCGTTATCGCCTTAACCGTCTCTATTGAGCCTTGAAAGTTCGCCACGATTTCCTTGGCATATGGATAGAGAGCTTTTCCTGCTTCAGTGAGAATTAATCGTTTATCCGTGCGGTCGAACAATTCCGCCCCGTACAGATCTTCAAGCTGATGAATTTGTTTCGTCACGGCCGGTTGTGTGACGAATCCTTTTTGCGCAGCTTGTGTGAAACTCCCCTCTTCAACTACATCACAAAACATCTTAAGACTGGATAGATTCACGGTCATGTTCACCTCCACTTTAACTTTTACTCAAAATATAGAAAAGTTCAATAGGTTCTTCTGCCGTATGCTTCATTCTTCATTCTTCATTCTTCATTCCGATTCGTTATATCCTATAACTGGAAGTGAATATACAACCTGAGTTTCTTCTTGTTAAGCTTATTACAGGCAGGTTACATAGGGGTGAAGAAAATGACAATGACAACAAGCTTGATCCTCTTGCTTATTGGTATTTTTGCAGGCGGTTATGGGACAATTGTAGGGGCTGGCGGCGGTTTTATCTATGTACCCGCATTACTTCTTATCTTCCATATGCAGCCATCTGTTGCTGCAGGTTGCGGATTAGTGATTGTGCTGATCAATTCCCTGTCAGGCGTGTTTGGCTATGCCAGGCAAAAGAGAATTGATTACCGGACAGGAATTGCCCTAGGTTTCGGCGCTCTCCCTGGTTCTCTGCTTGGCGTTTGGCTCTTACAAGTCTATTCCTCCAACTATTTCTACATTTTCTTTGCGACCTTGCTCGTTGGCTTAGGACTCTTTTTATTCATTCGGAATTCGCGTCTTTTTAATAAAAGAAATAAAACACTAGAAACAGAGGCTGAGAAGACATCAGCCGTCACTCGAGACTCAATCTTACCTAAGATTCACCTAAAATGGTTGCTTCCACTTGGTTTTTTAATGGGGATTCTTTCTAGCTACCTAGGCATTGGCGGCGGCTGGCTGCTTGTTCCTATTTTAATCTATGCTTTTAGAGTTCCGCCCCACATTGCGACCGCCACCTCTATTTTTTCTCTTTGTCTTTATACGTCAGTTGGCGTCCTTTCTCAGGTCTTTTATAGCAGCATTGATTGGATGACTGTAATATGGGGAGGCGTTGGTGTCATCATCGGCTCACAGCTGGGTGTCCTAGTGTCACAGAAAATCCCAGGAAAACTAATCGTTCAATTGTTATCCCTGCTGTTGCTTGCCATCGGCTTCAAGATGTACTTCAGTTAATTGATATCATTAAAAAACAAAAACTCACTCTAACCTTTGAGTGAGTTTAATTTACATCAAAATAGGCGGTTTTCTTGATTGAATGCTTTGGAAGCGGCCTCGTTTTGGGAAAAGAGTTTATGAATTTAAAAGCTGATTGATTAAGAGAATCACTTGGTTAATAGCTTTAATAATCAACTCAATGACGGTACCAATAAAGCGGAATACGTTCAGGATACTGTGAAAGATACCCCAAATAAACACAATCGCATCCTTAACATAACCGCCAAATTCGAATACACAAAACAGTAGGAGGCCGAGTGGTATAAAAATTTTGGCGAATAGAATCGCCGTTTTAATGATCACTTTCTCAGTAATCGACTCCACTTTTTCTTTGTCGATTTTTTTTCTATGCTTAGCTTGTTTGGTCGCAAACTTGAGCTCGTTCAGCCATTGCTGGACTTTCGCCTTTAACTTATCCGCTATTAATTGGTAGAACTGTTTTTCAGCTTTCTTTCTATGCCTTGCTTCAGTCATTCTTCGGTCATCCTTTAACCCGTCGTTAGTTTAAACCAATCAAACGACTTATTGTCCAAAAGATTGACCTTTATTATAGCCCTCAAACATTAATTTTGCATGAATACAGGTTTATTTACATGATTTCTCTTGGTTTGACTTCTAAAAAACCGCGAGCCATTCTCGTTTTTTCTTATTTTGCGGTAAACCAGCAGCCTTTAGATTTTTGCTCTTCCTCTTCTTACCCTTAAAAGAATCATTTAAAAAAAGTGAATCATGCTTCATTGATCCAGACGAGCATCTCCCCCTGCTCTCTGTTGCACCAAGCATAATAGGGAATGGCCTTAATTGGGTTGGGGACCGTTTGTACTGATGTTGCTTGATAAAGTGCCTGGTCCCACTGATTCTCATCTATCCTCACAGCATCTGCTGTTATCACCACTACCCCATTTAGCAGGGAACCCTCAAATTGAGCCGTCAGTTCTGCTGAACGCGGAAGCTTGATGGCATGTAAATTCTCTCCGTTATCCGCCTGTTCGAGACAGTAGACAACAGGTCCGCGCTTAATGGCCACTTTTCCAACATTATGGCGAACTTGCGGGTTTGAGTAAATTCTTTCAGCCACCATTGGAAAATTCAGTTCAACTTGGTCATTTTTCTTCCATTGCCTTTTAATATACACATAGCCGTCTTTCGTTAACGCTTGCTGATCGAGACGCTCCCCATTTATTTTAATCTGAGTTCCTTTAGCCCAGCCAGGAATTCTAAAGGCCATAGAAAATAGATGCTCGCGATCTGGGTCTATATTTATGACAACCTTTCCGTCCCAGGGGTAATCCGTCTTTTGCTTAACAGCAACATGGACATCTTCAATATCAAAAGCTGTTTCATTCCCCATGTACAGATGAACAAACAAGTCGTTATCCTTCTGTGAATAAATATAATGGCCAATTGAAGCAATTAGTCGAGCCAGATTTGGCGGACAGCAAGCGCAGCCAAACCAAGATTGGCGGACAGGCTTCACATGTCTTTTGTCAGGACGTTTTTCACTGGCCTCAGGCAGAACCTCTAAAGGGTTCACATAGAAAAATTTCTTCCCGTCCAAATCCATCCCGCTGATCGTGCCATTATAAAGCGCCAATTCCATAATATCTGCATAGTCACTGTTTGCTTCAAGATTCAGCATACGATTCGCCCAAAACACAAGACCGATGGAGGCACATGTTTCCGTATAAGAAAGATCGTTTGGCAAGTCGTAATTAAATGAAAAGGCTTCCCCAGCCACCATCGAGCCCATTCCGCCGGTCACATACATTTGCTTTCGCGTCACGTTCTCCCACAGCCGCTTACAGGCTGCTTTTAGAGACTCATCATTGGTTTTCGCTGCAAGGTCCGCCATCGCTGTGTACATATAGACAGCGCGGACAGCATGCCCCACGGCCTCTGATTGTTCACGAACCGGCTGATGAGCCTGATGGTAAGCATATGTATCCTCGTTCCAACTTTCAGTATTCTGCCGCTTATTTTTTTCAATATCAAAGTAATGCGGCTGTTTTCCTCGCTCATCGATAAAATACTTACTTAACTTCAAGTAGTTTTCATTTCCTGTCACATCGTATAACTTAACAAGGGCTAGTTCAATCTCTTGATGGCCCGGATAGCCGCTAAGTTTCCCTTCTTCTTCACCAAATACAGTATCAATATAATCCGCATATTTGCTCATGATATGGAGAAATGTTTCTTTACCAGTGGCTTTATAATAAGCTACTGCCGCTTCAATTAAATGGCCGGCACAATATAATTCATGATTATCTTTCAAATTCGTCCAACGTTTTTCCGGCTCTTTAACCGTATAGTAAGTGTTTAAATAACCATCTGACCTTTGAGCTCTTCCTATAAGATCAATCACCTCATCAGCCAGGCGCTCAAGTTCAGGATTTGCTTCCGTTTCTAAGCTAAAAGCAACCGCCTCAAGCCATTTGGCAACATCACTGTCTTGAAAAATCATTCCATAAAACTCACCATCTGATTCTCCAGCTGCAATCCGAAAATTTTCTATGGCATGACTTGGTTCTGCATCTGGCAACTGATCATTTAATGCCTGCCACTGATAAGGGATCATATTTTTCTTAACGATATCTTGGTACTGGCTCCAGAAAGTATCTGTGAGGCTGACTTTTGGTATAAGCTTTTCCACTGACGATTCACCCATCCTTACTCACCATTTTTTGATTGGACAACTTTTATAAGCTAAACTCGTTCGAAATTGGATAAAACAGCCGCATAGAGTACAAGTATGGTTGGAGCGCTTCGAGCACTCCGCACATATGGAAAGACGGTTTGTACGAAGGTCATCACTCGCAAGGTCCGTTTCGAGCGCTAACTGTTCGGCAACAAGCTGCTCAACGTCCAACTTCAAAATGTCTTCAACTGTTCGGCAAGCCTTACATCGTGTACTCATAAACTCACATACCTAATTCTTGAAAGTCATCGTCACAACGCTCATTGCGGGAACGGAAACCACTAACTTCCCATCCACTTCTTTGTAACTTGTAAATTCTTTTATTTTAATGACATCCGGTTCATCAAAGGAGTTATGCGAGTCCATCTTTTCTCCAGCAATATATTGACCTTCTAAACTTGAAAATTGTCCCTCTGTCAATTTGAATTCAAGCTCCTCTTTCTGATCAGTGCTAAAATTGCAAATGGAGAGTGTTGTTAAACCTGCTTTCTTAGAGGCGGTACAAGTGATAGAATCTGAGTGCTCCCCATATATCTCAATCGACTCTGCATCTTGATGATTTTTATACAAATCAAAGACATGATACGTGGGTGTTACTACCATTTTGTCGCCTTCTGTCAAGATCATCGCCTGTAACACATTAATCATTTGGGCAATGTTAGCCATGTAGACGCGGTCCGCATGCTTATGGAAAATGTTAAAGGTAATGGCGGCCACCATGGCATCACGAATTGTATTTTGCTGGAAGAGAAACCCAGGGTTCGTACCCGGTTCAACATTGACCCAAATTCCCCACTCATCAACAATTAAGCCAACTCGTTTCTCTGGATCATATTTATCCATAATATGGCTATGTTTGGTAATCAATTCATCCATGTACTGAGCTCGCTCCATCGTACTGACCCATTCACTCTCAGGAAATCCCGTTGCATTTCCTTTATCCTGCCAATTTCCGGTTGGAATGGTGTAATGATGCAGACTAATGCCATCCATATACCGTGCAGCATTGGCCATAAGAACTTCCATCCAGTTGTAATCATCTACGCTTGGTCCGCAGGCAATTTTGTAAATCTTCTCCTCACCGTATTGACGGACATAGGTTTGATATCTTCTATAAAGGTCGGCATAATATTCTGGGCGCATATTTCCACCGCAGCCCCAGTTCTCATTACCGACACCGAAAAACGCCACTTTAAAAGGCTCATCATGGCCATTTTCACGCCTGAAATTAGCCATCGGAGACTCACCAGGCATCGTCATATAGTCGACCCATTCCTGCATTTCTTCAACCGTTCCGCTGCCCACATTTCCGTTCACGTAGGCATCAGCCCCTATTTGCCTTAGCATTTCAAAAAATTCATGCGTTCCAAATGAGTTATCCTCCGTCACACCGCCCCAGTGGGTGTTGATCATCTTTTTGCGCGCTTCTTTCGGTCCAACCCCATCTTTCCAATGGTATTCATCCGCAAAACAGCCTCCTGGCCAGCGAACGAGCGGGACTTGAACAGCTTTTAAGGCTTCAATGACATCCGTGCGCATCCCATTCACATTCGGAATATCTGAGTTTTCACCGACGTAAACCCCATCATAAATGCATCGCCCTAAATGTTCGGCAAATTGGCCATAAATGTACTTGCTTATTTTGGATCCCTTTTTATCAGTCGTGAGTGTTAAAACCATGGGTCATCCTCCTTAATTAACTATGAAAAAAATTAGTAGAGTCATAGATTCACAGAATGCGCTTTCATTTAACGTCAAACCTAATCCCGTTTAAGGATCAAAAATGGTCTGCCCTTCCTTCTGGTTAATATAAGTGTTAACGCGTTTATGTAACTTCAATTCCATTTAATAATATTAACGATTTATTGTCAATATGATCTCATTGATTTAATATATTTATAAACTAGAAAAGAGGAGCCATTCCAAAATGGAACTGAATCTTACGGCAAGTGATGACTATGTCTCGATTTATGAAGCGCTCGCGAGCCCTGTCCGTCTGAAGATCATCCGACTTTTATCAGAGAAAGCCATGAACAATACCGAACTAGCTGAACAACTCAGCTTGAGTAAAGCGATCGTGACGATGCATGTCAACAAGTTAAGTGATGCGGGCATTATTACCACCGAATTAAAACGAGTGGGGAAAACGACAACCAAAATCAGCACACTAGCTCTCAATAGAATTACAATTGATCTGCCCGTGTTACACGATACAAACAACGATCCTTTTTATGAAATGAGAGTCCCAGTTGGCCATTACACCGATTTTCTAGTTCGTCCGACTTGCGGACTCGCGACAACAGAGAAAATTATCGGACATCTGGACGATCCTCGCTATTTTCTGGACCCTGCCCGGATGAATGCCGGAATCGTCTGGTTAGGCACTGGGTTTCTGGAATACAAAGTCCCGAATTATTTATTGGCAAGCGACCGGCCGAAGACACTGGAAATCACGATGGAGATCGCATCCGAAGCTCCTTCAATTAATGAAGATTGGCCCTCTGACATTTCTTTTTACATGAATAGCCTCTTTATTGGCACCTGGACAAGTCCGGGTGATTTTGGGGAAAGTCGCGGCATTTATACACCTCGCTGGTGGCCAAGAGATATTAATCAACATGGCTTGCGAAAAATTATTCGCATTGACGATAAAGGAACTTTTATAGACGGTGAGAAACTGTCAACCATCACGATCAACCAACTGGACCTGCGGCAAAAATACTTAACTTTCCGGTTATCCGTTCCTGAGGATGCCAACCATCCCGGTGGCCTGACTCTGTATGGGCAAGGTTTTGGGAACTATAATGAGGATCTCGTATTCAGACTTTATTATTCGAGTTCTCAGTTTCAAAAGGCATAGTGCCTGAGACAAAACATCCATTGCAGGTCTTTAAAAATGACGATGGAACATCCAATAAGAACTGAGCATAAGTTTTCGCATTAAATAGTCAATGACCAAAAGAGCATGCGGCAAGTTCGCGTGCTCTTTCCGCTAGACTGTTTCCTGCTATTGTTACAGAAACCCCATCTTTGAAAAATGAAAAATTTAAAATAACTTTACCAATAACACACCATGTCTGGGAACTTCACCACCAATCTCTTTTGGGTTTGTCTCTAGAAGCTCTCCTGTCCATAGGTTTAGACAGTGACTGTATGCCTGAACGCCTATTTTTTCTAGAGGAACAGAAATGGTGGCCGATTCTTCTCCTGTATTAAATAGAGCAAGATAAGTTATCGGTTCCTGAACACCCTTGGCTGCCCAAATAATGGTAGAGCCTTCTTTTGTGACCAATCGATTGTCATAACTGTTTCTATGTAATTCTAAAACTTCTTGATTGGTTAATAATGAAAGTGTCCATTCATCATTATCCCGCAACTCGCCCCCAAACATTAAGGGAGAGCGAAACATACACCACAGTGACATCATGGTTAATTGCTCATCGGAGGTAAGTCTTGTCCAACGATCTCCACCGCCTCCGTCTACCGAACGTATACCTATATGACCGAGTGGAAGCATATCACAATCTGGCCAATGCCCGGGTCCTACGAGCTCCGCCCACTTTTCACAGCGATCAAACATTTTGACTATTTCTGGCCAATGATCCCAAAGGTCATCTGTCATTCGCCACATATTGGCATTCTCAACTAAAAGACTCCCATATTCTAATGGAGCAGGACCTGGTGATAAGCTTAATACCATTGGGCGTCCGCATTGATCAATAGCCTGTCGAATCAACTTTATTTCATCAACATGAATATCATATAAGCGTGAAGCGGCACTATCATCTACCTTTACAAAATCAACTTCCCATTCAGCATATAAATCAAAGATAGAATTATAATAAGCTTGTGCCCCCTCTTTCGAAGCATCCACCCCATACATATCCGTATTCCATGGACAGATGGAATTCGTATGAGCAATGTCTCTGGCCCTCTTATCAGTTCCTTTGATTGATGTGTTTGCATGAACCGCCTGTCGCGGGATCCCGCGCATAATATGAATGCCAAACTTTAAGCCCAGCCCATGAATATAATCAGCTAACCGCTTAAACCCATCACCATTCTTGGCTGAAGGGAAACGACTTTCGGCTGGAATCAAACGGGAGTATTCGTCCATTTCGAGTGGTACAAAAGGCCGATAGATAGATGAATGCGCCCCTGGTTCATACCATTGAATATCAACCACCACATACTCCCAGCCAAATTCCTTTAAATGCTGTGCCATATAGTCCGCATTACCCCTTACTTCTTCTTCGCGAACACTGGCACCATAACAATCCCAACTATTCCATCCCATTGGTGGACGATTGGCAAATTGATGATGATTCATCCTATTCCTCACCTTTTCTTCCCATTTTTATAGTGTTTCTGTGCTAAGCCATTCCAAAATGATAGAGACAACAGCGAATCGGAATCGTTGACAATCATTCTATTTACCCGTTCTCGTTCTATTCATATTGGTCAATAGTTTTGAAGCCGTCATGAGCTCATCTTCTCCTGGCTGGCTGTTGCCATACCTCACTTTATTGTAGGTCTCTGACAATGTCTTCAATTCCTTCTCAGAGAGAGGACTCACTTGACTTACTTTTTGAATGGTTTCGGCTGGCGTTTGTGAAGGCTTAAAAGATAATCCCGTCCTTATATGATGAAGAACAACCTGACGATAAGTATGACGAATCTTTTCATCGTTCTCTAGGTCTTCCCATTTTGTCTCCCGTCTTAAAAGATGACGCAATGCTTGCCTTGCTTGACCTTTCTTCGATTCCCGCCACCCCTTAAAACTAAAGAGACTTTCTTTCTCATCATAATACTCGATCTCCTCTGTCTTCCTTAGTGACTGTAAATGAAACAAAGCATTTAATTGCTTCATCAGCCATCTAGATCCCGATTTGATCCATTTCCCAAGATTTTTGCTCAAATAATAGATCAGCCATAACGCAACGAGGATCAGTCCAATATAAAAACAAATATGGACAAGCTTATCTATTAGAAGGGCAAGCTTTGAAGGATGTCCGGGCTGTAAGAATAAGGAGGTTTGGCTGCTCTTCGCGGGCTCCTGTCCCGTTTCTTTTGAACCAAAAAGAGACATCACCCAAAATAATCCCCGAATCAGGCCCGAAATGACATAAAGAACCGCTTGTTTGACAGTCTGAAAAGCCGCTAAAATGCCGATCACTACTAGGGTAATGATAATTAAGATCACATTTTTACTTGTAATCGCCCTCGGCACGACCGGTCTCGCTTGCTTGTCGAGACTAGAAGTGGTTAAAAGTTCTCGATTTCCTGCAAGCAGGGTAGCCATGACCATGAGAACACCCGCCGTTGTCATCACACCAAGGTAAGAGTGAAGGGACGGCATGTATTTAAAGAAAAAATAGGCAAAAAAGTAAATGGGAAATCCAATTAACCAATAGGCCCATCTTGAAGGTCCATTCCCCTCCTTCAAGTTTCCATAATAAAGGCCTCTATAAAAGCAAATAAAGTTTAAGAGAAGGAGAATGCATTGGTGCAAAAGATGAGGTGAGCTAAAAAAAGCGAGGACCGCACTAATAAGGAGCGAAGAACCCATATAGACAAACCGCTTCTTGTTAGGTGCCCAAAAGCCCAAAAGCGTCCCCATTACAAACACACAAGGGAGACTCACCATTACTAATAAAGGTGAGGTGACGAATCGAACCCCTATAAAAAGCAGGATCGGAAACACTAACAAGTATTCGACAAGTCCATCCAGCCATTTTCCAAATAGGTGAGAAAGCTTAGTTGATTCCAAGTTTTATTTCACCTTCTTTCTTGTCTTCCTGACCCTTATTAAGAGAGTCAGAAATCATCAGAAGATGAACTTCATTCCCCTGATTTTTTATGGAACGGATCCTTTCCTCCCAGGCCTCCGATACGTGCGAAGTGATGATTAGAATATCCGTATTGGTACGTGAACCGATATCTTCATTTAAAAATTGCGGAAAGCTCATACTCCGATCCAAGCTTAATTTTGCCATCGCATCGTATAGACGGGTGAGCTGCTGTTGTCGATGATTGGGTTCAATTCTTACAGACGCCCTCCCCTGTGCAGGAGCACTTCCAAAAGGTGGAACAAAGTCAGAATTAGCACCAAATCCAGTGCTGATTCCTTTCGTTATTAAATAAGTCGCGAGCGTAGCCGCATAGGAGATTTTTAGTTCAGCCAAAGGTTTATTCAAGATCGGCATCCATAAATCGTCCGTTTCATCCAAATTCAAATAGATCATTAAATGAAAATCTGCGGTATAATCATTTTTGCTGACTTGTAAACGCCCGGTTCGAGCGGTTGCTTTCCAATTTAATGATCGCAAAGGATCCCCATTGACATAATCTCTTACTCCCGCCCGAATGAATGGATCTTCCATCAACCATCTTTTTACAGTGATCTCACCGAGCAAGCTATGGGCAGGTAATGGCAATTGATCGATCGGAACTAATTTGGGATAAATGAGCACCATGGCTTCCGAATGAAAGCTTTCATGAGCATTCGCTAATCCAATTAGATCCCCCAGTGTAATTGAGACGTTTTCAAGATGATAAACCCCTCTTTTCAAGCCCTTTATGCGATGTCTTCGAGTTACCTTTTGATAAGGAAATAAGCTAAATAAGGTTTTATGATAGCCTTCACTCGCTTCATCCTTTATTGAATCCTGCCTCCTTATGAACTGCAGACCGGGATCAATCCGTGATTCAAGTCTTAACCAAGGAATCGGTAAGCCTTTTCTATTTGAAATTTCATCGAGCATCTCAAACTCCTCACCTGCAAAGACACTTTCTTTACTAAAAGTACGGGAATAGGTGAGTCGAGTAAGCCCCCATTTTCTAAATAGATAGCTCTGTGCCATCAAAAAGAGAAAGGCAATAAATATAAACCAGGCGATATTCATCTTAATTAAAGCCCTTTCACAAAATCGTCTTCTGAAGGCACCATAACCTCATCCAATACGGCATCCAAAATGGCATGAATTTGATCCTTTTTTACGGGAATAAGAGAGCTCAACAGCAGGCGATGACCAAAAACAGGTTTCACCAATGCCTTGACGTCATCTGGACTAACAAAGTCTCTTCCTTTCAATATCGCGTATACCTGGACGGCCTTCAGCAAAGCTTGACTGCCGCGTGGACTAATCCCAAGTTCGATATCTGACCGCTCTCTTGTCTTCTCAACAATAGCCATAATGTAATGAAGAATTTCGTCACTCATATAGACTTGGGAATAAAACTGCCCTGCTCTTCTGATGTCTTCTTGACTTGCAACAGGCTGCAAGTCTTCCAAAGGATCGTTTTCTTTGAACCGCCTTAAAATATCAATACCTTCTTCCTTTGTGGGGTATCCCAAATTCACCTTTATTAGAAAACGATCTAATTGGGCTTCAGGAAGCGGAAAAGTTCCTTGACTTTCAACAGGATTCTGCGTAGCGAGCACCATGAAAGGACGTTCCAAAGGATAAGTCTCCCCATCAATAGTTGCCTGTCTTTCCTCCATCACTTCTAATAAACTAGATTGAGTTCGCGGCGTCGCTCTGTTAATCTCATCCGCTAAGACGATATTTGCAAAAATCGGCCCTAGACGGCATTCAAACTCTCCTTCCTTTTGATTATAGAAATGAATACCTGTCACATCTGACGGAAGCAGATCCGGTGTAAATTGAATTCTTTTAAACGTACAATCTAATGACTTAGCAAGAGATTTGGCAAGGAGTGTCTTCCCTGTTCCGGGAACATCCTCTAATAAAACATGACCTGAACTAATAAGCGCCACAAGAAGTAGGTCTAGTTGCTCCTCTTTTCCGATAACCACTTTTTCAACATTTCCCTTTATCTTTTGGGCTAATTCTCTAATAAAATGCAGCTCCATTCCCTCGAACCTCTTTTCAGACATTAATTTTTTAGTGCGCCACCTTTTAAAGCGCTTACTTTTAATTGCATTTAACATGCCCATTCAGACCTCGCAAAACCCACACATTTAAATAAATTATACACTAATTTGAATATTTGTATTATCAATCTCAAATTCTTTCTTTTTGCTTGATAAGCAGATTTAGAGGGACCTTCATTATTTACCGTTTACACTCGCCACATCTAATTGAAAATAGTCTTCGTTTTACCCAATATTGGTATCTATTACAGATGGAATAGGTACCATGAACGAGATGGGCAGGAATCTACAAATTTTTTTACCAAATTTACCTTTTTAATCTAAAATTCGCCAAGATTTCCGTTATAATAGATTAGGTAGAAAGCAAACTAAACTCTCATACTCTTGATCCTAAATGATCAAAAAAATAATCTACTAAAATTAGGAGGATTAAGATGAAAAAAGGGATTGTTGTACCCGCTCTATGCTTTGCAGTATTGTCAACTCCAGCCTTAACAAAGGCTGTTCATGCTGCAACTCCAACGACGAGCCGGCTTACGACCAATACCGTTTCTCCAACTGTCACAAAATATGTGAATGTAAATGCTGGTTCTTCGTTATTATTACGCTCGAAGGCATCAACGTCAGGAGACATTTTAGCCAAACTGTCAAAAGGAACCGCCGTGACGGTTTATTCGACTTCTGACGGGTGGGCAAATGTAAAGGCCGATGGGAAAATCGGATATGTCAGCACGGACTATCTATCATCTACTAAACTCTCAATAACGGTTGCAGGGACGACAACTAACTATGTCAATGTTGATCCTGATTCCTCCTTAATTCTAAGGAAGAGCCCATCCACCAGCAGTGCCATTCTTTCCAGTCTAAAACGCGGGGCCAGTGTCAAGGTGATTTCTACTTCTGGTGTTTGGGCTAAGGTAACTGCGAATGGATTAACCGGTTATGTACATTCGGAATATCTTTCTTCGACTAAGTTAGATTCAACGGTGGTTACAGCTAGCAGCACGACCACGGCGAAGACGACAACCAAGTATGTCAATGTTGATGCCGATTCTTCCTTAATACTAAGGCAAAACGCCTCCACCAGCAGCGCTATTCTTTCCAGTCTAAAACGCGGGGCCAGTGTCAAGGTGATTTCTACTTCTGGTGTTTGGGCCAAGGTAACTGCTAATGGGCTCACGGGGTATGTACATGCGGAGTATCTCTCTGCTTCCAAAATCGGAACCTCTGAGACCACTACAACCACGGCGAAGACGACAACCAACTATGTCAATGTGGATGCCGATTCTTCCTTAATACTAAGGCAAAACGCCTCCACCAGCAGTGCCATTCTTTCCAGTCTAAAACGCGGGGCCAGTGTCAAGGTGATTTCTACTTCTGGTGTTTGGGCCAAGGTAACCGCTAATGGATTAACGGGTTACGTTCATGCGGAGTATCTCTCTGCTTCCAAAATCGGAACCTCTGAGGCCACTGGCAATACAACCACGGCGAAGACGACAACCAACTATGTCAATGTGGATGCCGATTCTTCCTTAATTTTAAGGCAAAACGCCTCCACCAGCAGTGCCATTCTTTCCAGTTTAAAACGCGGGACAAGCGTTCAAGTGATTTCCACTTCTGGTGTTTGGGCTAAGGTAACTGCTAATGGATTAACGGGTTACGTTCACGCGGAGTATCTCTCTGCTTCCAAAATCGGAACCTCTGAGGCCACTGGCAATACAACCACGGCAAAGACGACAACCAACTATGTCAATGTGGATGCCGATTCTTCCTTAATACTAAGGCAAAATGCCTCCACCAGCAGTGCCATTCTTTCCAGTTTAAAACGCGGGACAAGCGTTCAGGTGATTTCCACTTCTGGTGTTTGGGCTAAGGTAACTGCTAATGGGCTCACGGGGTATGTACATGCGGAGTATCTCACTTCGACCCAACCTACATCAACCGGAAGTGATTCAGCCAATTCAAGTCAGAGCAGTGGATCAAGCCAATCATCAACTTCGAACCCTTCAACAATTCAAATGTACGTGAAGGTTTCAGCCGGATCTAATTTAAACATGCGAACGGCACCGACAACGAGCGCTTCTATCATTACAAAACTTTCAGATGGTACTAAAATTGAGGTCTTGTCAGAAGCAAACGGTTGGGCAAAGATCAGTGCGAACGGTCAAACAGGCTATGTGAGCACCAGCTATCTTGCACCTGCTAACGGGACTCCGACTTCAAGCACTACGGAAACCGCGGACAACGGTTCTGAGGATAACACAAGTCCAACATCCGAATCTCAAACGGTGCACATGTATGTGAACGTGTCCCCTGGTTCCAATTTGAATATGCGATCAGGACCGTCAACGACCGCTTCCGTTCTGACACAGCTTCCCTATGGCACTGTTGTGCAGGTTCTTTTAGAAACAAACGGTTGGGCAAAGGTAAGTGCCAATGGTAAAACCGGCTATGTCGATGAAACTTACTTAACCTCAACGTTGACTAATTCAAATGTTGATTCAATCGTAGAAACCTATACGCCTTATTCTATTTCATTAACTGACATGAAAAATTTAGAGCTAAACTCGAATCCTCAAACGGATAAAACCTATAATACATACATTCGATCGGACGCTCTAGTCGTAGATAATAAAACGAATCCCACTCAAGGGGTTGTATTTGGATCAAATTGGAATGTCAGAGGAGGAGCCGGTACCGACTTTTGGGTGGTTGGCCAAGTTTCAGCTGGAGCTCTTGTACAAATTCTATCATCTGTCAAAGGAAGCGATGGCTATACCTGGTACCAAATTTCTTTTGATAAGACGTGGGTTAATGCAAGTCCTGATGATGTCACCTATTATCTAGACCCCACCAATTTCGAAAATGACAATGTTCAGAAGTACCAGTTCCTTAAATTAAATGAAACGGCCAATGTGAATGCAGATGAGGTCAACCAAAAAATCCTCGCAGGAAAAGGCATACTCGCAGGTGAAGCGCAGAGTTTTATTAAAGCAGGACAAACATACGGGATTAATGAATTATACTTAATTTCTCATGCCTTACTCGAAACCGCCAACGGCACTTCCGAATTGGCTAATGGCGTCACTTACAATGGAAAAACCGTTTATAACATGTATGGAATCGGAGCTTATGATGCTTCGCCTGTCCAAAGCGGAGCGGAATTCGCTTATAATGCCGGTTGGTTTACACCAGAAGAGGCCATTATTGGGGGAGCTCAGTTCATCGACAACAATTATATTGAACAAGGTCAAGACACGCTTTACAAAATGAGATGGAACCCAGGTGCTGCTGTTTCTACTAACAGTGCCACCCACCAATATGCCAGTGATATTGGTTGGGCGTCAAAGCAAGTAACACAGATTTACAACCTGTACCAGCTGTTAAGCACTTATCAGATCAAATTAGATATTCCGCAATATCTACAGTAATCACGTTTAGAAAGTCCTATATGAATTCAAAGGATAATAGAAGTATTCGACTGAACTTAGTCCTTTATGTCCATGATTTCCTTATCCATTTGAATAATAAGTACCACTCCTATGTCGAAAGCCCTCCAAAAATTGGAGGGCTTTCTTATATCTACCTTCTTCTATGAAAAGACATAAACACGATTACGCCCTTCTTCCTTTGCCTTATAGAGCATTTTATCCGCATTATTCAGAAGGTCAAATAGAGTCTCCTCGTGATCCCCTGTAGCCTCAGCCACACCAAGGCTTAACGTCACCTTAATGACTTCATGATTCACGACAATCGGTTGTGTCCCAATTGCGTGACGGAGTTGATTAGCGAATGCTTCAGCCTCCGCTCCTGTAAAACCCTTTAGCCCAAAGACAAATTCTTCACCACCGTACCGGGCAAAAAGTGCCCCTCCCACCAATTGAGATTGACAAACTTGAGCAATATGAACCAACACACGATCCCCGACATCATGACCATATGTATCATTAATTCTTTTAAAATAGTCCACATCAATTAAGATAACCGAATACGGTGTATTAGCCCTTTTGGCCTCTTCAAAGCTTTGAGTACATTGTTGGAAAAACGCCCGCCGATTGAAGATTTGAGTTAGCTCATCATGATACGCTTGATGCTCTAATTTTAATTGCAAGTTTTTGAGCTCTGTAATATCTGTAAAAATAAGCAAGAAACCACTAATGGACCGATTATGCTGCACAGGTGAGATTCGAACTTGATAGGTGTATTCTGCCTGGTTATCTGCCAAAAACTGAAACTCCTGCTTTTCTGGGGCCTCTTTTATTTGAAAAGGTAACACGGTCCCGGAAAGTTTTTTCCAAACACTCGCAACACCCATCCCATACATTTTTGAATTTAATGATGGAAACATTTGCTGACACGATCGGTTAAACTCAATTAACCGGTTCGATTCATCCAGCACCATAACCCCATCATTAATACTGTTAAAGATCACATCTTTTGCAATGGGCATGATCTTAAACAGACGTGAGCTGTTAATGGACCATAAATATAAAAGAGAAGAGAGCCATAAAACCATTGGAACGGGGTCAAAGCCTGGAGGCGTTGCTCCAATTAGATAGAAAAAGGCGGTAAGCATAGGAACTAATTGACCACACAGTAATGTGAATAATTGAGGCTTATACTCCCTTGCAGTCTCTTTCCAATGAAAAAGACCTAATAAAAACGCAACAAACATCGTGGCAAAGGTAAAAAGCCCTTGAATCATATACCAGATCCCAATCTCCTCATGAACATAAGGAGCCCCTAAAACCGGATCAATTTCATACACTCTATAATACAGGTGGTGAAAGTCATTGGTTGCAACCATTATCAACGTAATAAAAGGAATGATAAGAAGTGCTGCACACTTTTTCTTCGTTAAAGGGATCCCTAAATAGTGCATCACAAACATTAGCCCTAAAGGAGGAGAAAAGGGCATACCCACATAACCTATGATTGTCCAAAACTTAATCTCCTCAATGGTTGTAGACATTAGGCAAAATGCAGTGGCCAAACAATAAATGGTTAAAGTTAATGTATATAAAATGAAGAGATAAGCAATATTTGTATATTTATGTCTTTTCAAAAAGACGTAAAGACATAAATACAAATTGAGAACACTTGACGTGCAAACGAGTGTGATATAGGGCATCAGCTTTGAGATCATGTTTATGTACCTTCTTTTAAGAAGAGAATTCTCTTTTCTTTCAAATGTAGCACATATAGAACGATTAGGGTTGACTATTTGATAAATTTCATCTTTGCGGGGTCCTCCCTCTACTAAAAAAACGAATAGCTAGATGAGGTCTTTCTTTCCTTAGATTAAAAAAGGCTTCGATATTACTTTGCCCATTTATTGCTTTTTTTCTTCTTAATGGTTAGATGTTCTAATCATTAAGCCATAAAAAAAACGCCTGTATAACTGATGTCACACGAATCAGTCATACAGGCGGTAAATAAATTTCTATTTGTTTAAACTCACTTTGGCGCTATACAGCTTTTGATTCTGGAACAACGGATTGACGTTGTTCGGCACGCTGATGGCGAGGTTTCACATTAAAGATGACATTTAAAATGATCGCCGTTAAGCTGCCTGTAACAATACCATTGCTTGTTAGAATTTGGACAAACTGTGGAAGCTTAGAAAACAGATCCGGTTGAACGGTGATCCCTACCCCCATTCCAATTGAACAGGCGATAATCAAAAGATTTTCCTGAGAGTTGAAGTCCACTTTTCCAAGCATTCGAATCCCTGACGTTGCAACCATGCCAAACATCGCGACCATCGCTCCACCTAAAACAGGGTTCGGAATCAATGTGGTTAAGGCACCGATCTTTGGAATAAGACCAAATACAATCAGTGCGGACCCCGCGACAAAAATAATGCGGCGATTACGGACACCTGATAATTGGACAAGCCCAACATTTTGCGAAAAGGTTGTATAAGGAAAAGCATTGAATAGAGAACCAACTAAAAGGGCAAGCCCTTCTGAACGGTAGCCTCTCTCAAGGTCATTTTCAGACAATGGCTGTTCACAAATCTCGGATAAGGCAAAAAAGGTACCAGATGATTCAATTAAACTCACGATTGAAACAAGAACCATTGTAATAATCGCATCGATATGGAACGTTGGGACGGCAAAGTGAAGCGGGGCAAGGAGATGGAACCAGCTCGCTTGTTTTAAAGAAGTAAGGTCCACCATTCCCATGAAATACGCCGCAATCGTGCCTGCAATAAGGCCAATTAGAACCGCAATAGAACGAATAAATCCTTTAAAGAAGCGTTGAATAAAAAGAATTAATAAGAGCACACCAAAAGCCAACGCTAAATTTTTCGGATCGTCATATTGCTTAGTCCCTGCAGTACCGGCAATATCTGAAATGGCAACCGGAATTAACGTAATTCCAATAATTGTAACAACAGATCCAATCACAACGGGAGGGAAAATTTTCATGATCTTACTGAAATATTTAGCAATTAAAAGGACAACTACTCCAGAAACCAAAATGGAACCTGAGATGGCACCCATTCCATACATCTTCCCAATGGAAATCATCGGAGCAACCGCTGTAAAGGTACACCCTAAGACAACCGGTAAGCCTACTCCAAAAAATTTATTTTTCCAAATCTGCAGCAAAGTAGCAAGGCCGCTAGCTGCAAGGTCAATTGAAACTAAATAGGTAAGCTGTGCAGCGGACATTCCCATTGCCGCACCGACAATAAGCGGAACAATAACCGCACCGGCATACATGGCGAGAACATGCTGAATCCCTAATGAAAAAATCTTTCCTGATGACAATCTGTTATTATCCACCAATCTTGACCTCCTCTTTTTCTCCTACAAAACTAACCTTGTTGTCTTTCAATGATGCAATTCGTGCTAATGAATAAATATCGAGATTAAGAGCGTCCAGCTTGGCTCTGCCGTCTTGAAAAGACTTTTCAATAACAATCCCTAATCCCTCTACATGTGCCCCAGCTTTTTCAACTAAACGAATCAACCCCAGAGAAGCTTCACCTCTCGCCAAAAAGTCATCAATGATCAGCACACGATCAGTTGGTTTAAGCCAATTTTTTGAAACCATAATGGTATTGCTTGTTTGCTTGGTGTAAGAATACACGGTTTCAGTGATCACTTCAGTTAGTGTTAGTGGCTTCTGCTTTCGTGCAAAGACAACCGGAATGCCCAGTATAAGGCCCGCAAAAACAGCCGGAGCAATTCCTGAAGACTCAAGTGTCACAATTTTTGTAAGATCACGCCCACTAAAATGCGTCGCAAATTCTTTACCGATTTCATGCATCAATTCAGGATCTATTTGATGATTCAAAAACGCATCCACTTTTAAGATATGTCCATCAATCACTTGGCCTTCTTTTAAGATCTTCTCCTTAAGAGCTAACATCGGCTTTCCTCCCTCTCGTTTTTCAGTACTCCTTGAATCAGGGTGGAAATAACGCAAAAAAACAAGCTGCCTTATTTCTCACCACAGAGTGAGAAAGGCACCTTGTTTACCGACAAGTTGACCTAGTAAACCGAATGTATTCTTGCCTAAAACAGGAATAACTCCCTTGTTTTTTTAGAAAACAACACGGCTTCTCACTCGTAGTCGAACCATTTACGGTAGTCCGGTAGAAACTTGTGGGCCATATCCCCACGATTATACGAGTACGATTATTAAATTCGACTTCATTATAATCGACTCTGGAAGCTTTGAAAAGTCTAAAATAAAAACTCTAATTTTAATGATAATTAAAAAAATATTCACCATCTATTCTTTTTAATTAAAACAAAGGACGTTTAACATGCTACTCCCAGAAAAAAGCTGCTTCCTCTTAAACAAATCCTTGTGAATAGCTTTCTTTAGCATGTGTGACGGACGGCGCCGCCACTATAAGAATGAAAAGGTGATAACCTTCCACCCAAATTGGACTCATTTCGGGATGGCGGAGTGCCTTTTCCCAAAACTTATCCCTTACCCAACTCCCTTACAAATAGCGGACTGGTGTTGCCGCATGGTTATCTTGCGCACCATTTTCAGTGGGCGCCCGCTCGTTTTCGTGGGCAAACTTGGCTTGCCCACCAGTTTAGCTCTCATCTCGCTAGTTTTCGTGGACAAGCTCTCACGTTATAGCCTCAATACACCAAAATGGGGCAGGAGTGATGCCAAAAGTGTGAGATGAAACCTCCAACACACCAAATCCAGGCGAGAGCGCCCCTAAAGTGTGTGTTGGAGCCTCCAATACACCAAAACATAGCGAGAGCTCCCCCAAAAGTGTGCGTTGCCTGTCCCATTACTCACTTTTCCACGCTAAGTTTATGATAGAGGTTTATAGTTCCTGAACAAAAGTAAAAACGCGACTCCTCGATTGGTATCGAGAAACCGCGTTGGTAATAGAGTTATGTATGGTGACCCGTATTGGGATCGAACCAATGACCTCCACCCTGTCAAGGTGGCGCTCTCCCAGCTGAGCTAACGGATCGTATTTGTTAAGGACAAGTAAAAATATATCGTATTTTGTCGATTAAGTCAACCATTTATTAAAATTAATTTTATAAACCTCACTTGCCCTTGATTAATCTGAAAATATAATCAAATTATAATATAGGGATTGTCTTTTGGCAATCCCTATTTGTACATTCCGAACTCGTTACAGCCTAACCGATTAAACCAATTGTCTTGAATACAAAAATAAAGGCGGTCATAGAAAAGACTGAAAGCAGTGTTGTCATCATAATGATGTTTGATGAGAGCTCACTGTCTCCATCCATAGCAGCCGTCATAATATACGAGGTAGTCGAGGTAGGCACACCAAACAGTACATATATCAATAGGACATCTTGCGTTGAAAAGCCCCAGGCTGTCGCGAGCATAACAGCGGCTAATGGAAAAATAATGAGCTTTAGAACACTTGCGTAAACCGTTGGAAGCAGCTTTTTTATAGACCCTTGGAAATTGAAAGTAGCCCCAATGGTTATTAAGGCAAGCGGTGTCGCAATCGGACTGACCTGATCAATTGAACGAGATAACATAACCGGGAGCTTTAAGCCAATTTCAGAAGCAATAATGCCCGCCACAATCGCTATAATCATGGGATTTTGGACAATCGTTTTAATCGCATCCATCGCAGTCTTCTTAAGACTAAATTCAGAACGTTTTTCTTGATTAGTCAGAGTCAGAAGAATAACGGTCAACACATTGTATAACGGAACCACAAAAGCGATGACTAAGGGGGTTTTAAGCCCGATCGTACCCGTCATATTCTCCATCAGAGTGATGCCGACATAAACAAAGTTTCCGCGAAATGCCCCCTGAACATAAGCCCCTATTTGACGCTTATCTTTTATCAAGACCAACCCGAGTCCCCATGCAAGGACCATTGTCAAGAAAGTTCCAATGACTGTGTAAAGAATAAAGCGACCATCAAAATAAGAATTAATGTGCGTGTTCATAATATCGGAAAAGAGTTTAATCGGCAAAGCCACTGTAAAAACGAGCTTATTAGATACTTTAATAAATGTGGCGTTAAGCATTCCAATACGTTTTAAAAAATAGCCGAGAGCCATGACGATAAAAATGGGCATGGCAATGTTCAAACTAAAAATAAAATTACTCATGATTTCCCTCTTAGACTGTCTATTTTTTTATACAACGAAGATACATTGAATAAGACTCAAGGTGTTTTCAAGTCAAGTCTAGCTAGACTAGTAAACATTAGATTTAGTATAGAACGACTTGAGTCTCCTGTAAAACAATCACGCCTTTATTTTCTGACAAGAGGGAGAATTCATTTGTTTTAGACAACTTACTCGTTTACTTCTTTTTTGATTCTTCCTCATCACGAATTCGATGGGCTAATCGACTAGAAGCATTTGACACAATACTTGCGACCAGGTCATCTAAAAAAGTGTGGACATTATTTCCATTTTTCGTATCCAAATCCTTTATGATACCTGTTTTGGCTTTGTCAAGATAACCAAAAGTGGTGATCGCAATACTGCCATATCCTAAGACAGCGCCTATTGCCAAAGTTTCATCGACACCAAACAGCCCTTCATCCTGCTCAACCAAGCTCTGCAGCGGTTCAGAAAGCTGCTTTTTTTCAGCAAGACGATCCAATTCGATCCCCACTAGCAAGGCGTGATGGACCTCCCGCTTTTCAAGAACGGCTTGAACACTTTCAATGCATGCCGGCATCTCTAATTCAGGAGAAAAAGGCACTTGCATCTCGTAAACAATTTCTGCCATACTTTCTATTGTGACGCCGCGCTCCCTTAAAAGCTGCTTAGCGGCCTCTGCTACAACTCGACTTTGAACGCGTTCTCCCACCAAAACGCCTCCTCTAAACAAACAGATTGTAAGAAGGTGAGGACTCCTCATCTCCCCTAAGAAAACAAGGTTATTTACATTCCTATGACTCTGTTTCAACAAGCATGCTCCTTTTTGGCATTTGAAAAAAAGGAGCCTAACGTGCGCCCAATAAAGCACTCAAAAATTTATCATTAGTTTTGAAGGATGACCGACAGCGGTATAATAATAGAGAGGTTATTTCATTTTAAGAAAGGGTGAGGAGTTTGCTCGTGTCTAACGCACAGATTCAAGATCATGCCATCCCAAGTAAAGAGTTGGATGAAGTGATCTCAACGCGTCTTTATCTGCCTCCTAATTATTCACCACTATATACATATCCTTTAATCATTGCTCAAGACGGACCGGATTATTTTGATTTAGGCCGCTTAGGAACAACACTTAACCAATTATTAAATGAAAACGAATTAGAAAAAGTCATTGTCTGCGGCATTCCGTATCCAGACCCGTTAACCCGCTGGCATCGCTATCACCCAGAAGGCGATCACCATGAGGCGTACCTCCGATTTTTGCACCGAGAGCTGCTGCCATCATTGAGACGCGATTTTGCGGTGGAAACATTGGCAAGCGGTGTAACGCTTATGGGGGATTCACTTGGGGCGACCGTTTCTCTCCTTGCCGCCTTAACCTACCCTCAATCGTTTGGGAATCTCATTCTTCAATCCCCATTTATTAACACGACCCTTTTAAACCGGATTGAAAAAGGATTGCCGAGCACTCTGACTGTCTATCATTCTGTTGGCAGAAACGAAACAGAGGTTAAGACAACATTAGGAAAGGTTGAAAATTTTTTCACTGCGAATCAAGCTCTTGCCAAACATCTGAGTCAAAATACAATTTCCAGTTATTCTTATGTCGAGCATGACGGCGTACACACATGGAGTAGCTGGCAAGAGGATTTAAAGAAGGCGCTCCTCCACTTATTCCCGCGATCCTAATGCTGCGGGTTTTCATCTGCTCAACTTTTCATTATAATTATCCTATAAGATAAGTTGATGGAGACTTGAAAGGCGGTTAGATAATGAAATACGGTATTGCCATGTTTCCAAGTAAACAGTTACAAGACCTCGTCAATTCCTATAGGAAGCGCTACGATCCTCATTATGCTTTAGTTCCGCCTCATATCACGATAAAGCCTGCCTTTGAACTAGAAAACGGTGAGGTCGATTCTTTTGTCTCACGTGTTCATGAGATCGCAGCCTCTATTGGACCTGTTCAAATTGAAGTAAACAAAGTCAAATCCTTTCAGCCTGTAAACAATGTGATTTACTTAAAAGTGGAGGAAGACCCTAACTTAGTTGAACTCTATCATCAGCTAAGGGCATTAGAAGTAGGGCCGGCTGGCGAATATCCTTTTGTTCCTCACATCACACTTGCTCAAGGGCTTTCGAACGAAGAACATAGCGATATTATTGAAGTTTTAAAAATGAAAAACATTCAGCATCATGAAACCATTGATCGCTTCCAGCTCCTTTACCAGCTGGATAATCAATCTTGGACCGTCTATGAAACATTTCATTTAGGAAAGGATACACACTAATATGTCCCTTGAAGTTGTAGTTTGTGAGAAAGAACAAGATTATCAGAACGCGCTTTACATTCGGCGCATCGTTTTTATAGAAGAACAACAGGTTCCTGAAGAGCTTGAAATCGATGACCATGAAAAAGATGCGATTCATTTTGTCGTGTATGACCAAAACCGTGAACCAGTTGGAGCGGGCCGGCTTCGAAATAAAGGCAATATGGCCAAGGTAGAGCGGATCTGCGTACTCAAGAATCGACGTGGTGAGCATATTGGCGAGGCCTTAATGGGCAAGCTTGAGCAAGTTGCGGAGGAAAAGGGATTCACTAACTTGCTTCTGAATGCACAGACTCATGCTCAAGGCTTTTATGAAAAACTCGGCTACAAAGTCACATCTGATTTATTTTATGAAGCAGGCATCCCGCATGTCGAGATGAAAAAAAACGTTTAACACTAGCCAGATTTAAAGGCTTCTCCAAGAATTTATTTTGGGGAAGCTTTTTTCATTTTTGGAAACACCCGCGAATGACTTCACTGCTTTTGAGTTAAACTACTCACACAAGAGGTGAGTCATGTGCATGAATACATAGAAACAACCGTTGAGCTCGTTGTCGGTTTCTTCGCTTTAATGCTCATTACAAAAATGTTAGGCCGCTCATCCATCTCACAAGCAACCCCCTTTGATTTTGTTGCTTCACTCGTACTAGGTGAGTTTGTTGGAGGGGCTATCTACGACCCAAAAGTCGATCTCTTTCGGATTATTTATGTTGTTGTCATCTGGGGGATCTTAATCTTCCTAGTGGACTTCATCGCCTTGAAATTCAACAAATCCCGCGGACTAATTGAGAGTGTTCCCGCGATCCTGATCAAAAATGGGATTATCAACCGAAATGTATTAAAAAAGCATCGGTTGGACATTAATCGTCTTCAGTCCTTACTTCGAGATAAAGATATTTTTTCATTTCGTGAGGTTGAGCATGCGATCTTAGAGCCCAATGGTAAAATTAATGTTATTAAAAGGCCGATGTTTGATACCGTCAAAAAAGTAGATCTCGATTTGCCTGTTCAATCTGTCAGCATTCCGGTTACTCTAATTAGTGATGGGGTTCTCATTCCAAATAACTTAAAACAGATCAATCGTGACTCAAAATGGCTGGAACAGGAGCTCTTAAATCGCTCCATTAAGAGTATACGGGATGTGATGATTTGCGAATGGCGGCTTGAGGATGGTCTCTACGTTCAAACGATTTTCCCTTCGCAAAAGACTCAATAGAAAAACCGGGCAACCCCTTTGCCCGGCCTTTTAATTTAGACTTGTTAGTCCTCCTCCTCAAGCGTCTTCTCGCGCGTCTTCTCGCGGTTCCTTTAGTGAGACCAGGAGAAAGATCACACCAACAACTAAAACGAGAAGTCCCCACCAAAGATCAATGTTTATTTTTACCGAATCCGTACGAGGATTATTGAACAGGCCATAGCCTGCTAACACAACCCCGTATAAAGTTAACAAAATGCCGATCAAGCGACGAAGGTCAAATAATTTTTGTGATTGGTTTTCGTCCATTTTTGTTCACTCCTACCAGAAGATGATGTTTAATATGACAAAGATCACTAAGCTGAGAATGCCAAGGACACCTGGGCGTTTATACCAAGCATAGCCTTTGTAGGAACGATATTTCCCGACACCCAGGACAATGCCTTTTAATTCTTCAACCGGTTTCGGTTTGGTGACAAGGCTGACCAAAATACCAACCCCCGTCGTTACCACCCATACCCACCAAGACCGCCAGAAGTTCCCTGCATTTGGTGTCGCAAAATGGATCGGTATAAAGAAATAAAAGATAAAGGCAAAAGCTATTCCAGAGACAAGCCCCCAGAATCCTCCCCAAGGTGTCATCCGCTTCCAGAACATACCGAGTAAGAACACCCCAAATATAGGCGCGTTAAAGAATGAAAAGAGCGTTTGCATGTAGTCCATAATACTTGGAAAGCCTGTCGCAATATAGGAGAATAGAACAGCCAAAACAACACCTGCAATAGTTGCGACACGTCCCATCCAGACATAATGAGCATCAGTTGCGTCTTTCTTGATATATGCCTGATAAATATCATACGTCCATACCGTTGTAAAAGCCGATATATTCCCTGCCATTCCACTCATGAAACTGGCCATAAGAGCCGTCACTCCAAGCCCAACTAGCCCTACAGGGTAATACTTAGCAAGCAAGGCAGGAAGAGCAAGATTATAACTCATCGTTCCATGACCAATATGAGGAAAAACAGCTAAGGCAATCAACCCGACCATGATATTAATCGCCGGGATAAACATTTTAATAAAAGAAGCAAAGATAGGCGTCACTTGAGCGGCTCTTTGGCTTTTGGCCGCAAAAGCCCTTTGAACAACAAGGAAATCAATGGTCCAATAAGCAAATGACGTCACAAAGCCAAGACCAAGGACAACGCCAAGCCAATTCGTACCCAATGCATTATGGTTGGATCCAAGACTGCTCCAGGCATGAGTAAATCCGTCTGGAAGCTTGGCAACTAGCCCATTCCATCCTCCTAAATGAATGAGTCCGATGATCGTAACGGGTAAAATACCAAGAACTATTAAGAAAAATTGCGTAACTTCATTAAAAATCGACGAAGTGAGACCACCCAAAGCGACATAGACTAAGACAATGGCTGCTGACAAAATGATACTCCCGGTTAATGACCAGCCCAGTAATGTTTTGAAAAGAAGCCCCATTGAATAGAGGCTTATCCCAGAAACCAGCAAAGTCATAGCCCCAAAAGCAATCGCATTCACACCACGAGTGGCTTCATTAAAACGAAGCTTCAAATATTCAGGCACTGAACGCGCACGCGATGCGTAATAGAATGGCATCATGTATAACCCCATAAAGATCATGGCTGGAATAGCGCCGATCCAATAAAAATGCACTTGAATCATCCCATACTCAGCTCCGCCTGCACTCATTCCAATAAGCTCGGTCGCACCAAGATTAGCAGACATAAAGGCGATCCCGGTAATCCAAGTTGGAAGCGCTCGGCCAGACAGGAAGAAGTCTTTTCCTGTTTTTGTATACTTTCTAAGCATAAAACCTATTATTAGAGCAAAAGCAAAATAAACAATAATGATAAAATAGTCCACAGCATGTAAATGAAACAAACCATTCATTACTTATACCCTCACTTTTGAATCAACCTCATCCTACACCTGATCTAACCGCACATGAACACGTCGTTGATGATAGTCAACCAACTACTTGAGCCAATCTTCAGTGACGGAGAACGTTGTAGGTGACATTGACTTTTTTTGTTAGTTTTTCTCCCGCCCCTTGGATTTACGCGTTCCTAAACGGATCCATTGGAAGTTCATCTTTTCAGAAGACTCTTACATTTGAATGTTTTGAGCGAAAGCGCTTTAGAAATGCTTCAAACTTAGCGAGTCTTCCCCATCTCATGCCACCCCCTCCTACTCTTAAGCTATTAGACCTTCTAACAGATGCTAAACCGGCACCAAGGAAGCGATGTCATACCACTTATTTCATGGTATGTCTCTATTAAACTGAGTATGCAAAAGCAACTGTTTGGCTTCAGTCAGGTGGGTCAGATCTCGTTACAGTCATTCTTTCAGCAGAGGCCTGTCCAAAAAAATAAAGTTCCTGATAAAACAAAAAAGAACCGCTCTCCAGTCGATCTAGCGACAAGAGACGGCTCTTTTTTTGAAGTATTAGATCCAGAATGGGTTTTGCCCAGCAGGACCTTGTGGAAAAGCCTGTGGAGCATTAGGGCCTTGAAGCGTTTGCTGTTCAGATTCCGTTGTTGTTCCTTCTGCAGCGACTGCATTTTCCTCACCGTTTGCTTCAACTGGTTGACCAGCATTAGCGAGCGGTTGTTGAGGTTGAAACATAGGGAACCCCCACAGATCGCGTTGAACTTGTGGATAAGGAGGAAGGGGAGCGGGTTGACCTTCTACTGTCCCTTCTGCTTCTCCACCCTCTACTTGGCCCTGTGGAGCTTGAAAACCTTGTGCTCCAGGAAATCCTTGTGGGGCTTGAAAGCCTTGAGGAGATGGGAACCCTTGTGGAGCTGGGAACCCTTGTGGAGCCGCAAATCCAGAAAATGGAAAACCTTGTGGGGCTTGAGTAACAACGCCTTCTTCCTCATCGCGATGGAACACGATGTCTTTGGCATGAATATGCAACGTATCTACATGTAACGTTTTGCCTTTCTTCTTTTCTTCTGGCACTTGAAATCCCTCCTGAAGTGGTTTCGTCACACTATATGCGAATGACTATCTTTTTGTATAGTCGTGTGCCCATATTTAGGGTTAAGGTTGTTTAATGACCGTGCTTCAAATGAAATACTTTTTGCTAATCAAGCGACTAGCCTGTTGGTCTAAAAAAGGATTTGGCATGACACTATAGGATATGGTTGAGAAAGAAAGGTGGTGCCTCTCAATTTAAGTTTAATAAAGGTCTGCTTCCGAATTATTTTTGTAACCCTCCCGTTTATTTTTCAAATCGAGAATGAGGTAAAAACATCATGTCGTCAAGTCCAGGGGTCCTTATTAAGTGTTTGGAACGAAAATGACTAGGGAACACTGAAAGACTAGTTGTCATTTTAAATAATAGTATCAGTTGCTAAAAGCAGATATAATAGGGATAGAACACGAAATTATTATGAACTTAATTGGAGGATAAAATGGAAGATTTACTTAAATTAGAAGGAAAAAACATCGTTGTAACCGGAGTTGCCAATGAAAGAAGCATCGCCTGGGGTATTGCACAATCTCTGTATAAAGCTGGAGCTAATGTCATTTATACATACCGCTTGGACAGATCCCTGCAAAAATTAACTAAGCTGCTAGAAAAAAACGAACAAACGACCGATCTCGTTTTCCAATGTGATGCGAACAATGATGAAAGTATTCACAACGCCTTCACGAAGATTGGCGAAAAAGTGGGCGTGATCCACGGGATCGTTCATTCGATCGCTTTTGCACATGCCGAGGATTTACATGGCGATTTTATCGATACTTCAAGAGACGGCTTTGCATTTGCCCATGATACAAGCGCCTATTCATTAATTGCGATTGCAAGAGAAGCGAAGCCTTTTATGACAGAAGGCGGATCTATTGTGACCATGAGTTATCTAGGTGCTGAGCGTGCTGTCGAAAAATATAATCTGATGGGTGTTGCAAAGGCCGCTCTTGAATCAAGTGTCAGATACTTAGCGCTTGAATTAGGCAAACATGATATCAGAGTCAATGCGATTTCCGCTGGTGCCATTAAGACTCTTGCAGCCAAAGGAATATCCGGATTTAATGAGATCCTAAAGGTCATTGAAGAAAAAGCCCCTTTGAAACGTAATGTGACACAAGAAGAAGTTGGCGACATGACCGTTGCCATGTTAAGCCATCTATCAAGGGGTGTTACAGGCGAAGTCGTTTACGTGGACTCCGGATACAATATTATTGGTTAACGATCCGACTAAAAAAAGACCGAATCCGGTCTTTTTTTAGTTTTAATTTTAATTGACCGGTGAATGGAATCAGCCGCTATTCGGGAATTCTAGTGAGAGAGAATGAGGTGAACATAATGTTTGATTGTATCGGTGACATTCACGGCTGTTATGAGGAATGTATCACGTTATTGGAAAAGTTAGGTTATAAATGGAAGGATGATCTTCCTGTTCATCCAGAAGGACGTCTTCCGGTCTTTCTTGGAGATTTGACGGACAGAGGACCCGCTTCCGTTAAAGTGATGGAGTTGGTTTCAAAACTTTTTCAGAAAAATTTGGCGAAATATGTCCCGGGAAATCATTGTGATAAACTGTATCGTTACTTAATTGGACGCAACGTGAAAATTAACAACGGGTTGGAGACAACGGTAGCCGAATTAAAGGCTTTATCCCATAAAGAATGCCGCCAAATTAGCCATGGATTTAAAAAGCTTTATGAATCTTCACCGCTTTATCTGCAGCTTGATTCAGGTCAATTAGTGGTGGCTCATGCTGGTATTAAGGAAGCCTTCATCGGTATAACGAATAAAAAAGTCAAATCCTTTGTCTTGTATGGAGATGTGACCGGCGAAACAGATGACACGGGCTTTCCTATTCGCCGAGACTGGGCCAAGCATTATAAGGGAGACGCGTGGATTGTTTATGGCCACACCCCCGTTAAAGCCCCTCGCCAAGTTGGAAACACGATTAACATTGATACAGGCTGTGTATTCGGAGGAGCCCTTACCGCATGGCGTTATCCCGAAAAGGAGCTTATTTCAGTCCCTTCCTTACAACCGCTTATTGAAGAAAAGTTTCGTCCTATCGGCGAGTGATTTTTTAAAGTGGTCCCCTATAAAAGAAGCTTCAAAAGAGAGCGCCACAGGATCCCGCTTATCGCTTCCGCAACCTGGCATCCCAGTTCACTATCCTCTCCATCCCCTTCTCTAAAAGCGGCAGCAAATCTTCTGGAAAAGGAGCCATGCAAGCTATTTCTTTTCCACTTAAAGGGTGTGGGAAAAACAAATGACGCGCGTGAAGAGCTTGCCTTTTTAATAAGGACAACTCTCCTCCATAGAGATCATCTCCGATTAACGGATGACCAATCGAAGAGAAATGCACTCGAATTTGATGGGTCCGTCCTGTTTCAAGGCGAATTCCTAAGATGGCGAGGTCGTCGTTCTGCCAAAGAACCTCATAATGTGTGATGGCCTCTTTTCCTTCATCCGTGACACAGCGCTCAATAATACTGCCTTCCTTTCTTCCTATTGGAGCATTAATTGTTCCTTGAACGGCCGCAAAAGGATGGTGAACAACGGCAATATATCGCCGTTCGATCTTCTTCTCTTTTTGAAGACGTGAGAAAAGATCATGGATATGTCCGTGTTTGGCCATTAAAACAAGGCCGGACGTTTCCCGGTCCAATCGAGTAACCGGATGAGAGGCGCCCGCTTCTCCTTTTTCTCGCAAATAGTGGACCACTCCATTGGCAAGCGTTCCTTCAAAATGCTGGTAAGAGGGAATGGTTGGCATGCCAGGACTTTTATTAACCACTAATGAGCAGTCATCCTCATAAATCACATCGAGCGGAAGAGGCTCTGGATGGAGCGATTCACTAATAGCTTCAGGAGGAAACACAATTTCTAACTGTTCACCGCCTTTTAGGATATACGTTACGAATTGGGGGGTTCCATCCACTAGAAACTCACCCCCTTGGTACTTGATGGCCTTGATCGCTCTTCTGGATACTTGCATCTGTGTTCGAACAAAATCACCTAATTTCTGTCCCGCTTTCTCGAGTGGAATTAGACAAGATAATTTAAATGGACCTTTCATGTGACCTCCTTGATGCCATTTATTTTATATGGGAGAAAAATGAAGAGAGGGCAACCTTCCTTGGCCCCTCTCTTCTAGTTCTAATTAAATCAATCACCAATAAAGGATTCTCTAACCCTGACCCAAAATGGGAATGGGCGATACCTTGCAAAGCGTACCTTTTCTTCAGCTACTCGGCAATGTATTGATTTCACACCTTTATGAATGATGGATAAATGGTCAATCGTTATGTCGAAGTTCACATCATTAACCGGTTTGAGCATACAAGTATGATGCTGCGGCAGGACAAGCGGCGACCCCACTGTGCGGTAGACGCGATTATTAATAGAAGCCATTTCTGCCAGTTGAATCGAAGCAAGCGATGGATGGATAATAGCGCCGGACAATGCTTTATTGTAAGCCGTACTACCGGTCGGTGTCGATATACAAAGACCATCCCCTCGAAACGTTTCAAAATGGTCGCCTTTGATCGTGACATCCATGACCAATGATCCTTCACTGCTTTTAACCGTACATTCATTGAGTGCCAAATAATGTCTCTCTTCATCTTCATCATTTAACTGGATAGACACTTCAAGAAGCGGGTATTCCACAACTTGAAACGGTGTCTTGGCAATATGAATCACAAGCTTCTCTACTTCATCTGGAGTCCAATCCGCATAGAAACCTAAATGACCCGTATGTACACCAACGAATGTGGTATGCTCAAGACGATTGATATAGCGGTGGAAGGCGTGAAGAAGCGTTCCATCTCCTCCGACTGAAATAACGATATCGGGTTCTTCCTCGTCAAGAGTCAACTCAAAGCCAAGCAAATAACTCATTATTTGATTCTTTATGTCGTTAGAGGTTATGTCCCCTTTTGATTGAATAGCAAATTTCATCTTTATCACCCTTAAGGCGTTGACTTGTCATTTGAATTTTTTAAAACAAAATGCTTATGTGCAATCTGAATTTCACCGCGTATCTCAGACATTTCCTCATCTAATAAAAAAGCTGCTTCGGCGGCTCTTTGGAGACGGTCCTTTATGTCCTTAGGAATACGGCCTTCATATTTATAATTTAATGAGTGCTCAATCGTTGCCCAAAAATTCATGGCCAATGTCCGAACTTGAATTTCAACCAGAATGATTTTCTCTCCTGTTATCGTTTGGACCGGATAATTGATAACTAAATGATAGGACCTATATCCGCTCTCCTTCTTTTCATTAATATAATCTCGTTCTTCGATAATTTGAAAATCCCGTCGGCTCTTCAGGAGGGCAATTACCTTATAAATATCGCCGACAAACTGACACATGACACGAACGCCGGCAATATCCTGAATGTCGGAGGCCAGGCGGTCCATTGGCACTTTCTTTCGGCGTGCTTTATCCAAAATACTTGTAACGGGTTTAACGCGGCCTGTCACAAATTCAATAGGAGAATGATCGCCACACATTTCATACTGCTCACGATATCCCCTTAGCTTAATCTTTAATTCATCAATGGCTTGTTTGTAAGGAGATAAAAACAACTCCCAATCCATTTATCATCACCCCGCCGCCTTAAGTCCCCATACTCTAACTTTCCTTACTCATACCGCTTCTTACTGAAGAAATCCTAGAAACGTTTTATGATGGGGATGAAAGGATTGTTTCCCACCTTTTATTATGTCATAATTTAGGTAACCTTTCCAAGTTAAGTTGGTGTTATTTTCAAAATGAGTCAAGAAATCGAAATTGAATTCAAAAATATGCTGACCAAACATGAGTTTGACCATCTGGTACAAGTCTTTCAATTAAATGAACAAGACTTCCTGACCCAGCATAATGATTATTTTGATACGTCCTCCTTTGAGCTTAAAAGCAAGGGAGCCGCTTTACGCATTCGGGAAAAAGAGAACCGATTCGTTCTGACGCTTAAAGAACCCCATACTGTCGGGAAACTCGAAACTCATCAATTCCTCTCAAAGAAAGACGTTCAACAGTTTTTCCAATCTCGAGAGCTTGACCCCGGTGATGTCCAGCAACGATTAGAGAGGTTATCCATCAAACCCGAGAACCTCCAGCACCTTGGGCGGCTGACCACACATCGCGCGGAGTTTCCTCATGAAGAGGGGTTATTTGTTTTAGATCATAGTTGCTATTTAGATACCGAAGACTATGAAATGGAATGGGAATTTAACGATCATCCGACTGGTCAAAAGCGGTTCGAATCCTTCCTTGAGCGCTATCAAATCCCTAAAAGACCTACACAGAACAAGATTATGCGTTTTTTTCTCTATAAAAAGTCGAAGGAAATGCGTCAGGACTAATCACCTGTAGAATCCCTTCGTTACATCGACAATCATTTAGAGGTAACGAGAATACGCTATCCGCCTCTAAATGGGGCTGAAATGACGAAATAAGGAAATGACGTTACGCCTATTTCAGTTGAGCGTAACGTGGATTCGCTATCCGCCGCGAATCCGGCCAGAATGCCGAAATAACGGATTGACGTTACGCCTATTTCAGTTGAGCGTAACGAGAATACGCTATCCGCCTCTAAATGGGGCTCGAATGACGAAATAACGGAATGGCGTTACGCCTATTTCGGCTAAGCGTAACGAGAATACGCTATACGCCTCTAAATGGGGCTGAAATGACGAAATAAGGAAATGACGTTACGCCTATTTCGGTTGAGCGTAACGAGAATACGCTATCCGCCTCTAAATGGGGCTGAAATGACGAAATAAGGAAATGACGTTACGCCTATTTCAGTTGAGCGTAACGAGAACACGCTATTCGCCGCGAATCCGGCTGGAATGACGAAATAAGGGAATGGCGTTACGCCTATTTCAGTTGAGCGTAACGAGGATTCGCTATTCGCCGCGAATCCGGCCGGAATGACCAAATAACGGAATGACGTTACGCCTATTTCGGTTGAGCGTAACGAGAATACGCTATCCGCCTCTAAATGGGGCTGAAATGACCAAATAAGGGATTGACGTTACGCCTATTTCAGTTGAGCGTAACGAGAACACGCTATCCGCCGCGAGCGAATCCGGCTGGAATGACCAAATAACGGAATGCCGTTACGCCTATTTCAGTTGAGCGTAACGAGAATACGCTATTCGCCTCCCATTATAAACTATTTGCGAAGTTAGACAGGTTGTCTTAGAATGAATCGGGGGCCTCGCTAGTTCCTTTAACCCTTTTCATTGAAGGCAGCCTTTATTTGATTTATACTAATAGAAAGATTGAACGCGCTTAACATCCTTTGTCAAATAAAGGGTATACTTGTAAATTCCAGTTAAATATGTAAGCGCTTTATATATGTAATCTCTCTTATAATAGTAGATGGGGAAAAAACCTTTTGAACCATTGCGTGTCGAATATTTGCGATACAGCACTGAACCTTGTTAAAATACTCTTATAGAAAAAAGTGTTGATGGTTCATCCAAGACCAAATACAAGGTCGGATACAGCGCTATTTCTTTGGGGGCCAAAAATGAAATGAGTCGAACAGAATATAATGCCTATAATGAAATTGGAGGTTTCGAGACGGTTGAGCGTCTCGTCACCGCTTTCTATAAGAGAGTATCCGAGCATCCCACGCTCATTCCGCTGTTTCCAAATGATTTTAAGGAAACGGCACGCAAACAGAAACAGTTTCTTACTCAATTCCTGGGAGGCCCTCCTTTATATACTGAAGAATTTGGGCATCCTATGTTACGCAAACGACACTTGCGCTTTCCTATTGGCAACAAAGAACGAGAAGCTTGGTTAAGTTGTATGTCGGGGGCAATGGAGGAAATTAAGCTTCCAGAGCCTTGGCGTGAACTAATCTTTCAAAGACTGTCCCTCACTGCACATCATATGATGAATCAAGATGACCTTAATATGAGAGGGGGATGATCATGTATAGATCCACCTGTGATGGGAGTAAAGGCAATGAAATGTGTTCATTGTCTATGGATGTTAAGAAAATTAAGCCCATCGAAATTTATTCTTTTCTCGATCCTATATGCCCTGAATGTTGGGGACTTGAACCTATTACCAAGAAATTGGCGATTGAATACGGAGAGTATTTATCTATTAGAACTTTGCTTGGTATTAACTTAAATGAATCCAACAAATCATTAGATAAGAAGTTACAATCCATTCAATGGGGCAAAACCGCCAACTTAACAGGGATGTCATGCGACGATCAAGTTCTTCGCGATTCTCCTCCCTCTCCATGGAAAGCCATCATAGCAGTTAAGGCGGCAGAATTACAGGGGAGATTAGCCGGCCAGCGTTTTCTTCGCATTTTGCAAGAAAAGTTGTTCCTCGCTAAACAGGATATCAACGATGAAGAAATCTTGTTGGCGTGTGCCAAGGCAGCTCAACTTGATTTAAATGAATTCCAAAAGGATTTGGATTCTAATGGGCCTATTAAGGCTTTTCAATGTGATCGAAAAATCATCTCTGAAATGGAAGTCATTGACATCCCAACCCTTGTCTTTTTTAACGTTAAATCCGATGAGGAAGGCATAAAAATTTCGGGGCGATATCCTTACAGTGTTTATGTACAAATTTTAACCGAAATGTTGGGCAACCCTCCTTCTCCAAAATCACCGCCTGATATGGTGTCGTTTTTGAAGGATTACCACTTTATTGCGACAAAGGAATTGGCTGTGGTTTATGATCTAGAGGAGGCGGAAGCAGAACGAGAGCTTAAAAAGCTTCAGCTCAAACAAATTGTTGAAGCCGTCCCCGTTAAATATGGAACGTTCTGGAGATATATTGGGGATTAATCGAGTTAGAAACAGCCATAGGGCTTCCTAAAAGGTCCTGTGGCCTTTTTATTTGGAAAAAAACTTTAAAAATAAGGCGCTACGCATTTTCAGAGGCTTGTATTCATAAAGTATTTGTAGACGAAATAAAATGGCTTTTCCAGTTCTTAATTAATACAAGGGAGGGAACTCCAGTGCTTCTTATTCGCATTTCAGCCATTATTTTGACTCTTATCTCCTTTTTCTATTATGTTCTCGGCCTTATGCATCTTTCCTCTTTGCTAATTACAGGTGTTGTTTTCTTTATTTGTCTTCTTATAACTATACTTCTTTTCGCGCCGTCAGAAAAAAAGGAAAAATCCACAATGCATTAAAGAGACGGGTTAGACTGTTTGGCCTGCCCTAAAGGACACCTCATGTGACCTCTATACATTTTGGGGTCACAGAAATAAAGGTTGCCCCAAATGTATAAGAAAAGCGCCCCTAAACGCTTGGGACGCTTTTTTCGTTTCAAGAATTTATCTTGTTACTCTCCTTCAAAAAGCAAGGCTTCCATTTCGTCCAAGACACTCTCAAATAATTGGAAGGCTTGTTTAACGGGCTCCTTTGTTGTCATATCGACTCCTGCTTTTTTCAGGACCTCAATTGGGTAATCAGAGCTTCCTGCTTTAAGAAACTCTTTATAACGCTGAACCGCTGTTTCGCCTTCCTCCAAAATTTGTTTAGAGAGAGCAGCAGCAGCACTATATCCTGTGGCATATTGGAACACATAAAAATTGCGGTAAAAATGGGGAATTCGAGCCCACTCGATGCCAATTTCTTTATCGACGGTCATGCCATCCCCGAAATATCTTTTATTTAAATCATAATAGATCTCTGTGAATTTTTCTGCCGTCAGTGCTTCGCCATTAGCGCTGGCAACATGGGCAAGCTGCTCAAATTCAGCAAACATAGTTTGGCGGAACACGGTCGCACGAAAGCCTTCTAACTGATTATTTAAAAGATAGAGCTTCTTCTTTTTGTCATCTGTTTGCTGAAGCAGATAATGATTGAAGAGCGCTTCATTGCAAGTAGAGGCCACCTCAGCAACAAAAATGGAATAATTAGCATAAGGATAAGGCTGGTTCTCCCGGGTGTAATAGCTATGTAGGGAATGCCCTAATTCATGTGCAAGCGTGAAGGCATCATTGATCTCATCTGACCAATTCAAAAGGATGTAAGGCATGGTTCCATAAGTTCCAGATGAGTAAGCCCCGCTTCTCTTATTCTTTGTCTCACGCACGTCTATCCAGCGGCTATCAAATCCCTCTTTAAGAATGGAGACATATTCCTCACCCATTGGAGCAAGCCCCTCTAAAACAAGCTGTTTAGCTTCCTCATAAGTCACTTTCATCTCGACATCTTTCACAAGAGGGTTATAAAGATCGTACATGTGCAGATCGTCTAACTCAAGTGCCTTTTTGCGAATTTCCACATAGCGATGAAGGAGCGGTAAATGCTCATTGACCGTTTCCACTAAATTATCATAGACCGATTCAGGGATATTGTTCCCGGCAAGAGCGGCCTCTCGTGCTGAATTGTAATGACGGATACGCGCATTGAAGTTATCCTGCTTAAAAGATCCTCCAAGGGTTGCCGCAAACGTATTTTTAAAGTTTTCATACGTTTCATGCATGGCAAGAAACGCCCCTTTACGAACCTCTCGATCCTTGCTTCGAATCAAGCTGGAATAACGTCCGTGCGTTAACTGAACCTCTTTACCCGATTCATCCATTACTTTTGGAAATTCAAGATCGGCATTATTTAGCATTCCGAAAGTATTTGAGGCGGTTGCCATGACTTCACTCGCTTCAGCTAGCAAGGCCTCTTTCTCTTCATCCAAAATATGGGGACGTTCACGATTTAAATCTTCTAATAGGTGGCGATATAGCTGTAAGTCCTTATTTTCTTTTATAAAAGAATTAAGCGTCTCTTCTGGAATGGCTAATATTTCCGGTACTAGAAATGAAAGCTGTGCGCCAACCATCGCACCTAACTGACGCCCTCGGTCATTAAGCGCTTGAAATGTCGGATTCGCCGTATCTTCATCTGCCTTCATATGAGCATAGACCATTAATTGACTAAATGTTTTGGTCAACTCATCCTCTTGCTGCAGAGCATTGAACAACGTCTCTGCTGACTCACCTAATTTTCCTTTGTAAGCGACCACTTTCGGGACGAGTGCTTTTACTTCTTCAAAAGCCTTTTCCCATTCTTCTATACTGCTATAGATCTTCTCCAAATCCCATTTTTCTAGATCTGGGACATCTTGCCTTGTTAAAACATCTTTTGCTTCGGTCTGCGCCATGCCTGACACCTCCATGATCTCATTCTGAATCATTCTTACTTAATAATATTTCTCTTTAATAAATGGATAATCCTCCCTCTTTATTCTACTATACTTTACGTATTCCCATTCATCCCTTTTCCTTGCTCAACCAAAACTCTAGCATGTGTTGATCTTCTTTCATTAATTCATCGAGAAAAGGCTCTGGCCATTCAAGCTTTTTTTCTATAACATATGCGCCCTTTGATTCCAGTCTTAAATAACCTAATGTACATAGGGCTTGGAGATAGCTTAGAACAACCGTCTCCCAATTGTTGAGTGTTTCACAGCGGATCTGAACCCGTATCCACCTTCTATTAATTAATTGTGAGAACTTATACCGTACTGTCTCCCATTCAATAAGTGTGCCTTCCGAATAGCCAAATAGGAAGATCAAGCAAATCCAACCCTGCCATTGATAGCAGGGGGTTTCAATACAGGCAAAATCTCCAGTTGGCAGTCCTACGACTCCAGGGAATGCCTTCCATACGACCGCTTTGTTACTGGCAACACGCTGAAGTTCATATTCAAACACTTGAGAATAGGCAACATAACCGACTCGCCATTTCTTCTTGACCATCATCCAGTTAGCTAGCAGTGAGTGTTGTTTGGGGAGGAGAAAGGGTTTCAAGAGATCTTGCAAGGATAAGGAGCCAAGCGGCCGTGTCACTTTCTCGGCCATAACCCGACGTGAATTAAGAGGGATAAGATGATATAAAAAGGTGACGTACTGACTTGAAGGTTCATAAAAAATTAAAAATCCTTTTTGTTGCTGGCGTAAAGTTAGTGGGGGATGAATAAAGGGAAAGCGAAGGGTACTCCATTCAAGCGGGGTGAGTTGAAAGGTATGGGTGCTTAATTGCCGGAGACGTTTCTTATGCCATATCCAAATCGGCTGCATGTCTCTGTTACGATAGCCTTTGTCTCTTTCTAATAGTTTCTCAATCGGTATGGTCGAGCATTGGAATTCAAAAGCAAGTGACTGGGGAAAACACGTAAGTCCCACATCTGCACGCTGGTTAATTTCTGGAAAGTACCATTCCAATTTTGGACTGAGCTCCTGCTTCTTGAGCCACTCGTACAGGTCCTTCTTTCCTTGAATATGTGCTGGGGTCTCTGGCTCGGAATGACTTAAACAATCTGACTCCCTCTTATGAGCAAAATGATAACACTTCTTCATACCAAGCTTCATTAAAAGCGGTGAATGGCAAATCGGGCACAAGAAGGTTTGTTCTTCTCTTTGCTTTAAGAGCCAACTGTATTCATGCGGTTCCGCCAGAGAAAAGGGGGTTCCATCTTTCCAAAGCGCGACTAACATCGCTCACCTCCAAGATGAATTTATCTTATGCTTCTAAATTCGGCACAAGAAGGTCGAGTTCCTTCTTATTAGATTTAAAATGATGACGAAGCTTACACGTGAGAAGCTTGGCCAAAAAATCACAGAAGCTCACTCCCGACTCTCATCCAGGAGCGCAAAATCCAAGAAGGTTCTCCATTTATCCAAGAAGGTCGCTAAAAAATCCAAGAAGGTTTGTCAAAAATCACAGAAGCTCTCCCCCGTCCCTCATCCACGTGAGTAAAATCCAAGAAGGTTCTCCTTTTATCCAAGAAGGTCGCTAAAAAATCCAAGAAGGTTTGTCAAAAATCATAAAAAGTCTACCAAAAATCACAGAAGCTCTCATCCAGCTTTATCCAGGAGCGCAAAATCCAAGAAGGTTGCTCATTTATCCAAGAAGGTCGCCAAAACATCCGAGAAGATTTGCCCAAAATCCCAAAAGGTCAGTCCAAAATCACAGAAGCTCACTCCCCACCCTCATCCAGGAGCGCAAAATCCAAGAAGGTTCTCCTTTTATCCAAGAAGGTCGCTAAAAAATCCGAGAAGGTTGGTCAAAAATCATAAAAGGTCAGCCCAAAATCACAGAAGCTCACTCCCCACCCTCAAGCATTAAGGGGAAAATCCCCATTTATTTATCAAATCTGCTTTAGCCTCTCCTATTAAAGATAAAAGCTTGGGATCCCCCAAGCTTTTGTCTTCTAATTATAGTGTTATTTTAGTAGCCATGGCTTTTTATTGGCGTTCGCTCACAGCAGCGGCGACAAGAGGCGTGAGGTGGATTCAACCACTCTTGTGATGATCGGCCGTTTTCTAAAAACGTCCAAAACAATTGGCGTTGCGCTTTCCAAATCTTTAATATAGTCCGCAACCAATTGAACCGTACTCTCTGTTCGATACAAGAACGCATTGACTTCAAAATTCAGATGAAAACTCCTCATATCCATATTAGCGGTTCCAATAGAAGCAAATTCATGATCGACAATAATCACTTTGCTATGCAAGAAACCCGCTTTGTAATCATAAATGTTAACCCCTGCTTCTAAGAGCTCTGGAAAATAGGAATGGGACGCATAAAAAACAATTCGTTTATCAGGACGGTTGGGTACAAGCAATTTCACGTCAATCCCACTAAGGGCGGCCACTTTGAGCGCACTCAAAATATCATCATCTGGAATCAAATAGGGAGAGGCAATCCAAATGGAACGTTTGGCTGAGACGATCATGGAGAAGAACAGGCTCTTTATTACCTCCCATTCGTCATCAGGAGATGAAGCGATCATTTGAACAGCCCCAAAATTTTTCCCGATTGCCGGCTCTGCTTTAAAATAAATAGGATCGGTTAGAACCGTCCCTGTCATATGATACCAATCCTGTAAAAAAATCGTTTGGAGGCTTTCCACAGCTTCTCCTCTCACATATAAATGAGTATCCCGCCAAAAGCCAAAGGAGGGATGTTTACCAAGATACTCGTCACCGATGTTTAATCCGCCTATGAACCCAATCTTTCCATCAATTACGACGATTTTTCGATGATTGCGGAAATTGATTTTATGATTTAACAAAGGGACTTTAACAGGGAAAAAGGAGACAACCTCTGCACCTGCCTCTTTCAGCTCTTCAACATAATGCCTTGATAACCGCCAACTCCCAACCGCATCAAACATAAAGCGAATCTCAATCCCCTGCTTCGCTTTTTTAACCAAAAGATCCTTTATTTTAGTTCCAAGTTCATCATGACGCACAATATAATATTCCATATGAATATGGTGCTCTGCTTTTTCAATGGCGTCCATAATTTCTTTGAAGGTCGCTTCACCATTTGTCAATATTTTCGTCTCTGTACCAAACGAGATCGGAAAGGGCGTTAAGCGCTGAGCAAGCTTCAATGTTCGGCTCTGATCTTCCCCCATTAAGGCGAGCTTCTCATGATCCAGCTGACTTGTTGGCGACGCTTCAGCATACGTCATTTCATTGAGGAAAGCACGTTTTCGAAACAGCCTCTTCTTTCTATAACTTTTTCCGAAAATAATGTAGACAATAAAGCCCACGACTGGAAAAATAGCGAGAACCATCAGCCAAGTAATCGTTTTAGAAGGCTGTCTATTCTCTAAGAAAATGACAATCCCTATAAAAACTACAGAGAGTGATAAACCAACATTCAAGGTCTCATAAATCCAGCGTTGCCAATTCTGCAAGAAATAAAGGAGCACCAAAGCCCCAATAATTAAAAGGGTTAATTGTAATTGCCTTTTCATATCGTGACTCCTTTTGACTCATCCCTATAACTCGCGTCTTTTTAGTAAGCTTACTAACGGTTAAGATGGCGTCTAGTTTTAGAAAATAAGCGCTTAACCTTTTTCACACACATTTAATCCGTACCTCTATAAAATCATAAGAAAAAAGGAAGGGTCAAAAGAAATGAACGCACCCATCGCTTAGATAAAGAATAGATTAAGAAGTGGGTAGTGGTCTAATTATAGTTTACCTTTTTTTACAAAAACGTTAAAGTACAAAGCCATTCGGGATATAAAATAAGCAAAACCGACTTCCAAAATGGAAATCGGTTTATTGTTAATTAGAGAAATAGTGGCGAGTTGTCTCTATAGCATGATCTTGCATGATCAGCTTGCCATACTCATGCAACACATGATTGGATAAACCCGTTTCAAACCCATATTCTAAGATGAGACTGAGACGATCTTCTTGTTCATCCTCTGTCAAGATATCTGAGAAAACAACTTCGAGATAGTAGTCCCCATCATAATGGTATAAGTGTGTTAAAATGTTATCCGTGCTCACCCGTGCGCTTAAAGCAATCATCGATTCAAAATCTTCAAGCTGAATGAGGAAGGTGAGGTCATCCTCTGTCCATTCATCCTCTGAATCTTCTTCTGTTTTGTTTCTCTTCTCATGACGTTCAGATAAGAGATCCTCGAAGCTTTCATTAACAGGAATATCAAGATGTTTGTCCTGTGATATGGGAAGTTCTAACTTGGAGCCATCCTTTGATAACTGGGCTCGGGTGACAATGATCTCCAATCCCTTTTCTAGCGCTTGGACTTGTATCCATAGAGGACCTTCTAGAGGGAAGGATTCTTGATGATTCGCTTCATCCATCATTTCCCAGAACAGTTCCTCTCCGCGCTCTCGATCAGACCAAATATCCTCACGAGTAAAGCCACGATTCTCAATATCGAGATAACTAATAAAGCACTTTAACGTGTACTCATTGACGCGTTCGATTTCCACGTCGATCTCTCCCTTCCATCATTAATTTAAAAAAGTTGGGAGCGACATACCCGAATGGTGTTCAAAAATGGCGACTCTTTTTATGGCTCTCCCAGAACACAAGTCCTTCCCATCGCTTTGAAAGACAAGACCTGTTAACCGCCTTTTTTGAACAACAAGTCTTAACACATTTGCTGTCTTACTAAACTGTGATAGAACCTCTTATACATCTATTGTATGACAAATCCAAGCCAATTGAAATTCAAAAAGCCTGAATGGTGACAAATAACACATTTGCCCATACCACTGTGTCATCATTAGTGTATGACCGTATTTTATCAAACATTAATAAGATTTGCTAACAAAAAGAAGAAATATTTAGAAAGGATTTTTCACAATTTGAACTTGCCGGCTCCTGTCATATAGAGGACAAGTTTGCATAAACATGATGTAGAGACTTGAAAGGAGATTACCTATGTCCCTAACGCAGGAGACCTTGTTTTCAATCTTAAACATAATCCTCATAGATATTGTATTAGGAGGAGACAATGCAGTCGTCATCGCACTTGCCTGTAGAAGACTTCCAGAAAAAAGACGAAACAAAGCTATTATTTTGGGAACAGGGTTAGCCGTTGTTTTGAGAATCTGTTTAACCGGCATTATGGTGGTCTTACTAAAAATCCCCCTTCTGCTCCTGTTAGGCGGTCTTTTACTAGTCGTCATTGCCTACCGTTTAATTGCCAATCAAAACGAAGACATGCATGTCCAAGCAGGCACCACCTTATTCTCGGCCGTTCGGACCATTGTTATCGCTGACCTTGTCATGGGTCTCGATAATATTTTGGGCATAGCTGGCGCATCAGATGGCCATATTGAGCTCGTTGTGTTAGGCTTATGCTTCTCTGTTCCTATTATAATATGGGGAAGTAAAATTATACTAATCGCTATGGAATATGTCCCCGGCCTGATCTATATTGGCGGCGCTATCCTTGCTTATACCGCAGCTAACATGATTGTCAGCGAACCAAAGCTCACACCATGGGTCAATGACCACCCTAATATAAAGCCGATTACGATGGCTATTATAATCACTTCGGTACTTATCAGTGGTTGGCTTAAAAATAGGCTGAACCACCACTCTTCACAGCACCTTTCTTAACACGCCTAACAGAGTGCTCAAGGCTAAGTTGCCTCCCCCTGAAAATAAGTCCAATTTGGTTGCCTAGAAATAAAGGTTAGCTAAATTTCTATTAGTTGGTGAAAGCGTCATAGAAGGCTATTAGAAAAGAAGAACACGAGTGCCTAAGCTCTCATGTTCTTCTTAAACAAACCATCTGTATGGAATTAATTAACCATGCGCTGAGCTTCTTGAAGTTTAAATGTCCTTACTTTTCTAGGTAAGAAACGGCGAATTTCATCGTCATTATACCCAACTTGAAGGCGTTTTTCATCAATCATGATTGGACGTCTTAGAAGGCCGGGATTGTTTTGAATAATTTCATATAAATCCTGTAATGGCAGCGTGTCCAACTGGATGTTTAACTCTTGGAACGCTTTGGAGCGAGTTGAGATAATCTCATCGGTTCCTTCCTCTGTCATTCTCAAAATCTCTTTAATTTCCTCAATTGAGAGTGGTTCAGAAAAGATATTACGTTCAACAAACGGTATGTCATGTTCATTAAGCCATGCCTTTGCCTTCCGACAAGATGTACAACTTGGTGATGTATATAAAGTGACCATGGTCTCACCCTCCTTAAAAGGAAATGTCACTTATCCACAATAACTCATCTATTATTATATTATAATATTTCTAATTTGACTAGCCTTTATTTTTGCCTGTTTTGTGAATGACCATAGACCTAATTCCCTTTATTTACTTGAATGAAACCACTTTTTCAAAAATTGTCGTTTATTCACTGCACCTTCTAATTGTTGAGAATGCGACTATAGTCCCTATGTAAAATAATAGCTTACACCTCTTAAATTTCCCTTAACATTCTAATGATTAACACGAAATCGATCTATTTTTAGAACCTCCCACAAATAGAAGGGAGATTTTCCTTCTGCGTGAACTAATTTTTGGGCGCAAAATTAAAGAAAACAAGGCTCGCTCCAAGCCTTTAGGCGAAGGGCTGGCCTTGCAAGCACTTTATACTTCCATCTAAAAAAGACGACCCTTCTGACAAAGAACAAGTCGTCGCAAATTTATTAGGCAGATATTTTGGTTTGAGGTGCCTGAGAAGGCTTTTGTTGAAGGCCCAGCTGACCGAATCGATCCTTTAACCATTTCTTCAAAGCACTGCGTTTCTTCCGCTTTCTATCATTTGGCTTCATATAGGCTCACTCCTCCCTTTAAGGCACCAATTTATTAATGGAAGATGATAGTCCCCATTAATGATAAGTATATTGTCTTACCTTTCCTTATCAATTGTCAAGCCTTCATTAAAAGATTAATAGTTCAATCAAAAAAGACTTTTATTTGTGAACAAAAATGGTGTCTTACTGTCTTTGACTTTTTCTATTAGTTTATGCCTTAAGCTCTTTCAGCGTGTCTTCCTCTTTACCCAAATTTGCCGATTTCAAGTGAAGAAATGCATGTCAACTTACCCGAATTGATGACGAGTCCCTTCACTTTTCGGATGAAACCTTTTTAGAGTTCTGTTCAAATGCTATAGTATAGATAGTTCAAACCCATTAAAACAATTTGCGTGACAGGCGCTTTCCACATGTTTGACATGAAAGCGAGTTTATCACTTAGAAAGGCTGATTCCTTTGTTTTATAAAATGGTAACCCTTATTTCAATAATAGGGTGTCTTGTCCTGCTTCTATTAGTCTTCTTAGAACAATTTAGTGGTCATTCCATTAGCTTTCTCAAACCAATTCTATGGGTGACGCTCCTCGCCTTCATAACCCGCTTAATTATAAGGGCTAAGACTAAGAAAAAATAAGATAAAAACAAATCTCTAACAGAAGCGACTCCCTTCTAAGACTAAACCCATGCATGTTTCTCGGGCACTATTTTTATCGCTAAACGATTAGCAAAATGGGTGGTTGTCTAACGATGTGGATATTCTCTCATTTGCTGCGGACAAACGGCCGTGTCCACGGGATGCGAGTGTCCAATTCCGAGTTCTCTATAAATTCAGATCTTAAAGTTTCTTAAGCAAAAATAAAGCCTAATCTTCTTTTAAGCAAGAGAGACTAGGCTTTTATTTTTATTTGAATTCGTGTTTATACGCATCATCGAACAGGTGACAAGCTACATAATGGCCTTCTTTTGCTTCCAACCATTTTGGTGTAACTTGAGCACAAATTTCCTGCGCCATTGGACAGCGGGTTCTAAACCGGCAGCCGCTTGGTGGATTAATTGGGCTTGGTACATCTCCCTGTAAAATAATGCGCTCACGAGAACGTTCAATTTCAGGATCTGGAACTGGTATAGCAGAAAGTAATGCTTGAGTATAAGGATGAAGCGGATTGTCATATAACTCATCACTCTCAGCAAGCTCTGCCATATTTCCAAGATACATAACGCCGACACGATCACTAATATGTTTAACCATTGAGAGATCGTGGGCAATAAATAAATAGGTTAAACCGCGCTCTTCTTGAAGTTTTCTAAGAAGATTGACGACCTGTGCTTGAATCGATACATCAAGCGCAGAAATAGGTTCATCGGCAATAATAAATTGAGGATCTACGGCTAAAGCACGAGCAATCCCAATACGCTGACGTTGACCACCACTAAATTCGTGTGGATAACGGTTAGCATGATCTTTATTCAGACCAACGACTTGAAGAAGTTCATGGACGCGTTGACGTCGTTCTTCACGAGTTGACGTTAAACCATGAATATCTAAGCCTTCAGCAATAATATCTTCAACGGTCATACGCGGATTAAGTGATGCATATGGGTCCTGGAAGATCATTTGCATGCTTCGATTAAATTCTTTAATTTCTTTTTGAGTTTTCTTACCATGTACAGGCTTCCCATTAAATAGGACTTCACCGCCTGTCGCTTCATACAAACGGATAAGTGTACGACCTGTTGTCGACTTCCCACAACCAGACTCTCCTACAAGACCTAACGTTTCACCTTTGTAAATATCAAATGAAACATTATCAACAGCTTGAAGGATGGCACTGCGGCCCACTTTAAAATGCTTTTGGAGATTTTTAACTTCCATTATTTTTTCGCGACCCTCGTACTTTGAGGAAGCGGATGCCTTCTTTGTTTCTTGAGCCATCACCGTGCACCTCCTACACTAATCGTTTCAGGGGGGTCAACCTTTGGTGCCCGCTCATCTAAGAGCCAACAAGCTGATTTCTGAGTTTCTGAAGAAGGAATCAAGTCTGGCATGTGCTCCAAACAAACCTTCATGGCATGTGGGCATCTTGCTGCAAATGGACAACCCTTCGGTGGATCAGCTAAATCTGGTGGTGATCCAGGTATTGCGAGAAGCTCAGCATCCTTTTGATTAAGACGCGGCATAGACGAAAGCAAACCCCAAGTATATGGGTGCTTTGGACTATAGAAGATTTCATCCACTGTCCCAGTCTCTACAACTTTCCCGCCATACATAACAGCTACTCGGTGAGCCATATTGGCGACAACACCTAAGTCATGTGTGATTAAAATAATCGATGTTTCCATTTTATCTTGAAGGTCACGCATGAGATCTAATATTTGTGCTTGAATGGTCACGTCAAGAGCGGTTGTCGGCTCGTCCGCAATCAACACTTTAGGGTTACAGGCAAGAGCAATCGCAATGACAACGCGCTGCCTCATACCGCCGGAAAATTGATGCGGATATTCCTTAACACGGACTTCAGCATTTGGAATACCAACTAGCTGTAAGAGTTCTATAGCCCGCTTCTTAGCTTGAGTTGTGTTCATCTTTTGATGTTTCTTAAGCCCCTCCATGATTTGTGAACCCACTGTCATGGTAGGATTGAGAGACGTCATTGGATCTTGGAAAATCATCGAGATATCTTTACCTCGAATGTGCTGCATTTTACGTTGGCTTAGCTTCGTGAGGTCTTGGCCTTCGAAGAGAATCTCTCCGCCTGTAATTTTACCAGGAGGGTTAGGAATGAGTCCCATAACAGCCTTTGAGGTGACCGACTTTCCCGATCCTGACTCACCTACTATAGCTAAGGTTTCACCCTTTTTCAATTCAAGATTAACACCTCTTACTGCTTGAACTTTCGCAGCATAGGTTGAAAAGGTTACTTGCAGGTCTTTAATCTCTAAAAGGTTTTCCATTCTGTTTCCCCCTTTCTCTTTGTCTATTTTCTCATTTTAGGATCAAATGCATCGCGCAAGCCATCAGCAAGTAAGTTGAAGGAAATCATCAAAATACTGATGATCAACGCTGGGAATAGTGCTTGATACGGATAGATTTGCAGGTTCTGGAAACCAGATTGGTTTAACGAACCTAACGATGCTTGAGGAGCTGCAATTCCTAATCCGATGTAGCTTAAGAAAGCTTCAAAGAAAATCGCACTTGGAATTGTAAACATTAGTGTGATAATTATTTGGCCAAGAACGTTAGGAATCAAGTGTTTCCAGATAATCCGCTGGTCAGCGCTTCCTAAAGTTCTGGCAGCAAGTACAAAGTCTTGATTTTTAAGCTTCAGGATTTGTCCGCGTACAAGTCGAGCCATGCCTGTCCAACCCGAAATAATCAATGCGAGAATGATCGATTTCATTCCAGGCTGCAGCCATAAGATTAACAAAATTAATAGGATCAAGTTTGGAATACCAATTAATAACTCAATGAATCGTTGCATGATGCTATCAATGCGGCCGCCATAATAGGCTGAAATCCCGCCATAGGCCACACCAATTAAACAGTCACCAATTGAAGCTACCAGAGCAATTATTAAAGAAATTTGAGTTCCTTTCCAGATCCTTGTCCATTGATCACGACCAAGTGAATCTGTCCCGAACCAAAAATTATCTTTTACATGGCTTGCAGCATATTGGTCGGTTCCAGAACCGTCTTTCCCTGTAAATCCTAACCAGCCAAGGCCATGAACCTTAGGAGGCAAGTTTTGCCGCATAAGCGATTGGTCATTGTATCCCCACTTATTCATATGTGGTCCAATTAACGCCATAACCACAATAAATAAGATAACAACAAGACCTACAATTGCTGCTCTATTCTTTGATAAACGAATCCAGGCATCTTTCCAGAAACCGATACTAGGGCGTGAGACTAGATCTTTATCATCAGAAGAGAAATCAGCTGGTGTGAACAAATCTTTTGAAAGTTTATCTTTTTCTACTGTCATTCTGAACGGCCTCCCCCTAGACGTATTCTTGGATCAATGACACCGTATAGCAAATCAACAACTAATACAACAACTAGGAATAATAGTGTGTACATTAAAGTTGTTCCCATAATCATAGGGTAGTCACGCTGTGTAATACAATCAACAAATTCTGCCCCAATTCCTGGGATAGCAAAAATGTTTTCAATAACGAGTGACCCCGTCATGATATTGACCACTAACGGTCCTAAAATGGTGATGATCGGAATCATCGCATTTCGAATCGTATGCTTGAAGATAACAGATGCACTCGTCATCCCTTTAGCCTTTGCTGTTACAATATAATCTTGACCTAAGACATCCAGCATTTCTGTCCTCATAAACCGGGCAATGGTTGCGATAACCCCAACCGCTAATGCAAAGGCTGGCATGATTTGGTACTTAGGACCGCCCCAGAAGGCAATTGGGAGCCATTGAAGCTTAACCCCTATCCAATATTGGAGAAGACCAGCAAAAACGAAAGACGGAATGGATATTCCTATTACCGATATAAAGTTAGAAAGATAATCAGCCCATGAATTTCGCTTTAGTGCGGCAATAATTCCCAGTAAGAGGCCAATAATTGATCCAACGATTACGGCTTCTAAACCAATTAAAGCTGATGGACCGATCTTAGTTGACAATATTTGCGTAACAGGACGCCCGTTTTGAGCAAAGGAAACCCCTAAGTCACCATGGAGCATATTCCCCATATACGTCATAAATTGAACAGGTATTGGATCGTCTAAATGATAGTTATGCTTTAATATTGCTATCTGTTCTGTCGTTAATTTCTGAGAATTAAACGGTGAACCCGGTAATAATTCCATCATGAGGAAAGTGATCGCTGCAATGATGATTAATGTTACGATGAGATAGCCAATTCGACCAGCGATGTATCTAATCAATGTCAACCCTCCTTGTATTTTGAAAAAAAATGTCGAAAGTTCTTTATAAAGCCACTTTATTAGTTTAATAGAAAAACAGTTATCTGACAAGTTTAAATGGAAGGGTTTGCCTTAGCAGTTTTTAGTACATGACTTTTACGCGTTAAATCAAAAGACTATTTGTTGCGTTTTAAAAGGGGTACATGTCAGTTGACATATACCCCTGATTTTACCTTTTATACCTATTAGCAAATTTTAGTGCTTTTTAACTGACATGTATTTGTAGCTGTAATCGAAACCGAATGGGTGCAATTTGAAGTTAACCAAGTATGGTTTAACTAGTGTAGCTCCACCTTGTTGATACATAAGACCGAGTGCACCATCTTGTTGGATTAAGATTTTTTCTGCATCCAACATATCTTGGTCACGTTTCTTAAGGTCGGTTGTATTTTGAGCATCTTTAATTAAAGCATCATATTGCTTATTGGAATAACCCATCTGGTTGTTACCATTACCAGTTGTGAACATATCAAGGAATGTCATTGGATCTTGATAGTCAGGGCCCCAACCAGCTGTAACGATGTCGTATTTCATGCTGGATTCTTTATCAAGCATGACTTTGAACTCCTGTTGGTTAACTGATACAGTCAAACCAGGAAGGTTCGTTTGAAGCTGATCTTGGATATAAGAGATCTCATTTTTATAAGTATCAGTATCATAAGCAAGGATTTCAAGATTAATTTTGCTTACGCCAAGCTCTTTCAAACCTTTTTTCCAGTACTTCTTAGCTTGAGCGAGATCATAATCTTGCAGGCTGCCGTTCTCTTCACGGAAATCTTGACCGTCTTGAGTTTTGTAGAAGCCTTTTGGAACAAGACCCGTTGCGTCAATTGAGCCATCGTTAACAAGTTTGCTTAAGAAAGGTTGACGATCCCAAGCCATTGAAATCGCTTTACGGATATCAGGATTTTTCAAGTACTTGTTTTGCTCATTGAATTTCAAATAATAAACAGAAGTACCAAGTGTTTGATGGAATTCAGGACTTGATTTGTATTTATTTACATAATCACCAGTAAGAACAACTGCGTCGATTTGACCGCCGTTGTAGAGATTGATTTGAGCTTGCTCATCTTTTACAACTTTTTCATTGATTTGGCTAACTTGAACATCTTTAGCATCCCAATAATTTGGGTTCTTTTTGTACGTCCAACCTGCACCAAGCTGCCAGCTCGAAAGAACATATGGACCGTTGTAAACCGCTTTGTCAGCACTTAGGCCGTAGTCTTTGCCTTGAGCTTCCACGAATTTTTGATCTTTTGGATAGAAAGTTGCCATTGCAAATAATGACTTATAGAAAGGAACTTGGTGAGTTAATGTAACTTGAAGCGTGTGATCATCCACTGCTTTAACACCAAGGTCTGTAACAGGCTTTTTGCCAGCCATAATATCTTCAGAATTTAAAACTCCCAAAGTTGGGAAAAGGTAGCTGTAAGTAACGTTTTTCGTTTTTGGATTAACAACGTCTTGCCAAGCATAAACGAAGTCTTTAGCTGTAACTGGGTCGCCGTTGCTCCATTTTGCATTTGGTTGAAGCTTGAACGTGTAAACAGAGTTACCAGCACTGTCCTTAGTGATCGTTGGGTCGCCAACGGCTAAAGCTGGAACTAAGTTATTGTTATCATCGATTGTGTAAAGCCCCTCGTAAACTTGACCAGCGACTTGGAAGGATACTTGGTCGTTAGCTACGGCTGTATCTAACGTTGGAATATCTTCCGTTGTTGCGAAGTTGATTACTTGAGTATAATTTGAATCTGCTGATGAAGAACCTTTATCAGACGATGATTTGTTGTCTGATTTTTTGCTGGATCCACAAGCAGAAAGGACCATACTTAGCGCTAAAACTAGCACAAGTACTAAGGACCATTTTGACTTTCCTCTCATGTTGAGATGACCTCCCTATTTTTATATAGTTAAACGATGAGCAAATTGAAATACTTTTCAGACTTCTATTTGCCCTTCGTTTTCGATTATACAAGTTTCCTAATTCATTTGCATAGCACTTTTTTTAAATAAAATTTAAGATTACTGAAATATTCACTATTTCGCCCATAAAAACGGGACTTTTGTCCTAGTATTCATTACACTAATTTTACCGTTTATTTACATTCAAAAACTTTTTCTAGTAGTATTGACTCAACTCCTATTTAAAGTGATGGTATAATATTCTTTTTTGGTCATACTAATTCTTAGTCGCACGACATGTTTCGGAGGTTTCTTAATAATGAACCAGACTAATTTGAAATGGACACTTTATTCTTTTGCCGGATGTCTATTGTTATCCCTCATTTTCCAGTTTTATATGTATAAAAATGTGTTTAATTTAACAGATCTTATTAACGATTTATTTCTCGCCGGCCTCACTTTCTTTTGCATCGGTGGTTTTATGTTTGTGATTCAAAGCGGTTTTTTTGATGTCCCTGTTAATTCAATTAAGATGTTTTGGAGATCCGTCTCAAAGCTTGGAAGGTGGATCCGTGATAATGAAGGGGATGAGGACCAACCGCTTTATGACTATGGAAAAAGAAAGAGCAGGCATCCTTTTGCCCTCTCCAGTGCGTTAATAGGTTTATTTTTTTGTCTCTTGAGCTTTGCCCTAAGTCTCTCGCTGTAATTGGCGGGAGACTTTTTAAGAACAGGATGTTTTACCAAGTTTACTATTTGTATTTTCCAACAAAATGTTTATAATAATAATTAAATTATTTTTTTGATAATAGAAGAAAGGCTATGAAGAAGAGTAGTACTTACGCCTCGCCTTTTAGAGAGCCCGAACAGGTGGAACCGGGCAGGAACTGAGCGTTAGGAATGGACTTTGGAGCCCTGCTTTTGAACCTATTTAAGGTGTAGGAAGCAGCGTCATTCATGCGTTAAATGAAGGGGTTATCCTAGTAAAGTTAGTTGCTTAGGATAACTTCTTTGAGCAGATTTCTTATTTTAAGAAATAATAAGGGTGGTATCGCGGTCCTGTCGTCCCTTACGACGGGGCCGCGTTTTTTTGTGCTTTATCAAGTAAATTTAATAGAAGAGGTGACAAGATGTCCATCATTTTCTCAGGCATTCAGCCAACAGGGGTTCCCACACTTGGAAATTATCTTGGGGCCTTAAAAAACTTTACACTCCTCCAAGAAAACAATGAGTGCTATTTCTGCATCGTCGACCAGCACGCGATTACTGTTCCGCAAGATCCAAAAGCTTTAAGAGAAAATACGCGCAGACTAGCGGCCCTCTACATTGCTTGCGGAATTGATCCCGAACGTTCAGTCCTATTTGTTCAATCCGAGGTTCCGGCCCATGCACAGCTGGGATGGATGCTCCAATGTGTCAGCTACATCGGCGAATTAGAGCGCATGACCCAATACAAAGACAAATCTAAAGGTAAAGAAGCCGTGTCGGCGGGTTTATTGACTTACCCTCCACTCATGGCAGCCGATATTCTTTTGTACGGAACAGAAATCGTTCCTGTTGGCGAAGATCAAAAACAGCACCTTGAATTGACAAGAGATCTAGCTGAACGATTTAACAAGCGCTATAAAGAAATCTTTGCGGTTCCAGAACCTTATATTCCAGAAGTTGGCGCTCGCATTATGTCTCTTGTAGAGCCAACCAAAAAAATGAGTAAATCTGATGACAACACCAAATCTTTTATTTTGCTTCTTGATGACTTAAAGCAGGTTGAGAAGAAGATTAAAAGCGCCACAACGGATAGTGATAATGCCATTCGCTATGACAAAGAGAATAAACCAGGCATTTCTAATCTAATGTCTATTCTTTCTCTCTGCTCTGGTCAATCCCTTGAGCAGATTGAGAAAGACTTTGAAGGGCAAGGCTATGGGGCTTTTAAGCAAACAGTAGCCAATGCCGTAGCCGAGACTTTAAAACCCATTCAAGACAGATATAACGCTCTAATTGATTCCGACTATCTTGACGAAGTGCTTGATAAAGGCGCAGAAAAAGCCAATCAGACCGCTCAAAAGATGTTGAAAAAGGCGGAAAATGCAATGGGACTCGGAAGAAAAAAACGGTGAAATTTAAACCTTTTTTAAACAAAGGCTCATACTAAAAAGAAGACGCTCACCTAAATGAGCGTCTTCTTTTCTAACTTCAAAGAATGCTATTCACCTTTTCAGAGCCTCTTCTTCTACTAGTTCACTTTAGAAACATGTTCGAGTTCCCAGATTTTCTCAAAATAGGGTTGACCTTTAATAAGCCGCTCACAGAGGTCCTGATGCTTATCAGACCAACCTTCTTTAATGGATTCAAACAGGCGATCCCAGGCTTCTTGGAATTCTAATGTTCTGCTTTCAAGATAATTTTTTGGAAACCATTCGGTATACCAATAACGCATCTCTTCAATATTTCCAGATGTTTTCAGCTGATCTAAAGCCATGAAAAGAATTTGCTTAAGCTGCCGTTCCTTCCTTGTCAGTCCTCTCATCCAATTCGGATGCGGTGAAAGAATATGATATTCTTTTTCCGAAACGGGTTCCCAATGATAATAAGAGGTTTCTAATTCCTCGGCTTTTTCCAAGATCATTTTTTCCTGTCTTGGAATCATACGACTTTTTCGAATTGGAATGGTGTAACCCAATGTATCCACTACGATATGGCGTTTTCCATCGGTTGCGATAAAGGCGTATTCAATCACTTCTCTTTGATTGTTTTTCCTTATGTAACTTTTATTTCGAACATCTTCTAATAGACTAGGCGGAAGATCAGTTAAATCATTTTCAATCCGTTCAAACAGTTTGGGCTCGACCTTGATCAGTGGCGCCTGGTCTAATAGTTCAATAAAATCATGCTTCCGCCATTCATGAAAGTCGCAGACATTATAACCATTTTCTTCGCCTTCGAACCAATTCACCCATACATCTCCTATGAGTTCCATGATGATCTTCCCTCGCTTTTAAATATTTGCCAACAGTATGGTCAGAAAGTCATGGAAATATTCCTAAGGTCTGTTTATTGTTGTTAATATATCCTATATATTCCTTTAAATAGACGGGAAATAAAGGGAGAGCCACATCAGCAATAGCCCCCCTACAAAGAGGTAACTTTCGGGTCTATGTACAACAAAATGGAAATAGTCTACGGCAGTATGCCCCATTGTTAATAAATTCAAAAAAGCAATCAGAGTCACTCCTCCAGCAACAGCTAGGCCAAAGCCAATAAATAAAAACAGGACACGGACAATCATTTGTCCCTCTCCTTTCCATACCTTCATGCGCAGGCGGCTTGTCCGTTTCTTAATTATCCCTATGCTTAAAAAGGCGTCAGTATGAAAGAGATAAACAAAAAAGACATAGAATTGGATGACCAGAAGGAGAAAGGACTGACACATCGATCAATTAGGCGTAACCTAGATTCCCTATTCCGCCCCACCGCACACAGCAAGTTCCGCCAGTAGATATGCAACGAGGATGTTTTCTAATCAAAAAAGCGCCCCAATATGGGAGCGCTTTTTGATTCATTCTCTTAGGCTTCGTAACGCTTGAAGACAAGTGTAGCGTTGTGACCGCCAAAACCAAATGAGTTGCTCATCGAAACATTAACCTCATGCTTACGAGCTTCATTTGGCACATAATCCAAATCACATTCTTCATCTGGCGTTTCATAATTAATGGTTGGTGGGACAATATTGTTCTCAATTGACTTTATAGCAAAGATCGCTTCAACACCGCCAGACGCACCAAGTAAATGGCCTGTAGCCGATTTGGTTGAACTCATTGGAATTTTATAAGCCTGCTCACCAAATACCGTTTTAACAGCGGCTGTTTCATTGCCATCATTCAATGGGGTACTTGTCCCATGTGCATTAATATAATTCACATCGTCTGGTGACAAACCAGCATCGTCTAGTGCCATCTTCATAGAACGCGTTGCTCCCGGACCGCCTGGTTCAATCGCAGTTATATGATAAGCATCACCTGTTGAGCCATAGCCCATAACTTCTGCATAGATATGGGCCCCGCGTGCAAGAGCCGAATCCAATGCTTCAAGCACAAGAATGCCTGCTCCCTCTCCCATTACGAAACCATCGCGATTTTTATCAAATGGCCGCGATGCCGTCTTAGGATCCGGATTGAACGACAAGGCTTTCGCAGAGCTAAATCCAGCAAAAGACATATGAACAAGCGGTGCCTCAGCCCCTCCAGAAATAATAATATCGTTATCACCACGCTGGATTGCTTTGAAGGCATCTCCGATCGAGTTCGTACCCGTTGCACAAGCTGTAACTGTACAAGAGTTAATGCCCTTTGCTCCAAGCTGAATGGAGACTTGCCCTGAAGCCATATCCGGAATCATCATTGGCACAAAGAACGGTGAAACGCGTCTCCAGCCCTTTTCAAGCCCTGTACGGAATTGCTCTTCATACGTTTCCATTCCGCCAATCCCAGAGCCAATCCATACACCGACTCGATAAGCATTTTCTTCATTGATAGTTAAGTTTGCATCTTCTACCGCCATTTTGGCAGCTGCGACGGCATATTGAGTAAAGCGATCCATCCGTCTTGCTTCTTTTTTTTCTATAAAATCCCCTGGATTAAATCCTTTTACTTCCCCTGCAACCTTCGCAGGAAAATCATCGGGGTTGACTCGGGTGACTACATCGATCCCTGATTTCCCTGCTAGGAGATTATCCCAAGTTGTTCCCACATTAAGGCCTAAAGGTGTTACAGCACCCATGCCAGTCACGACAACACGACGTTTCATGACGAAAGTTCTCCTTTCCATGACCTGAACAAAATAAACTTACAACACGACGTTCAATAAAAAATAAAGAGATAAATGCGTATTATATCTATTGTATATTACCTCATTCTTACGAAAAAGAGCAAACTATTTTCCCCATCTAAGGGTTAAGGCTCCCCATGTGAGGCCGCCTCCAAAGCCAACGAGCACCAACAAATCATTGTCTTTTATTCGCCCTGACTCAACTGCATCACAGAGGGCGAGAGGAATCGAAGAAGAGGACGTGTTTCCATATTTGTGAACCGTTTTAATCATCTTTTCCTCAGGTAATTCGAGACGTTCTCGAGCAGCCTCCATGATCCGGATGTTCGCTTGATGCGGGATTAAATGGTCGATATCCTCTTTCGCTAACCCAGCTTTTTCAACGACATTCACCGAGGAATCACCCATTTGACGAACCGCAAATTTAAAGACTTCACGACCGTTCATGTAAATGTGTGGTCCATCTTGAAACAGTTCTTTGGCTTTGGTGCCATCGGAGCCAAGTTCAAAGGATAAAATTCCTTTTCCTTCTGATACTTTCCCAATGACAGCTGCACTGGCAGCATCACCGAACAAGACCGCTGTGTTACGGTCTTCCCAATTCGTTATTTTAGAGAGCTTTTCCACACCAACAACTAATATATTCTTATATACATTCGTTTCAATAAATTGTTTTGCCGTTACCATCCCGTAAATAAACCCAGCACAGGCTGCACTTATATCCATTGCCGCCGCCTTGGTTGCTTGAAGCTTTCCTTGAATCAGGCTTGCTACAGACGGGAATCCATAATCCGGGGTGACCGTAGCCACCAATATTAAATCGAGATCTTGACCCGTTAATCCTGCATCTTCCAAAGCTTGTTTTGCGGCTTCATAGGCCATATCAGAAGTATTGGTTTGATCATCTGCAATGCGGCGTTCCTCAATCCCAGTCCGAGTGCGAATCCACTCATCAGATGTATCCACTAATTTCTCAAGATCGAAGTTAGTTAACACTTTATCTGGCACATATTTCCCGATTCCAATAATCCCTACACCCATGTTTCTAGCCCCTCTCAATGTATATGTCAACAAAAATTATTATCAAATATTAAGACTTGGTGCTAAATCAGTTTAATATATCCTTTATCAGTTGTAAAGGGTTCCTTTAGACTTAAACCTATGGCCTGCCTCAAAATTAAAGTTAAAATAGACAGATCCCCTACACAGTAGTATATGGCAAACATAAACTATTAACAAAACAGACTTTAAAGGAGGGGTTTTGTTATGGTAAGTCCAAATCGTCCTGCACAATCCAATTTTGCTCCACCACAAGGCCCATTTCCCCTTCGCGTTTGGGGTCAAGGAATGGGGCAAAATGGAATGCCTTATCAACCTTTTGGTCAGCAACCATTTATGCCGCCGCAAATGGGGATGGCGCCTATGAATCAGATGCCTTTTCAAGGTCAGATGTCCCAAAACTTTCAAAATGGGCCAATCAATCATCCATTCCTCGACCAAAACGGCAATTTTGATATAAATAAACTAATGGGCCATGCTGATAATATTAACAAATTTATTAACACTGCTAAACCCATGATGAAGCAATTGTCACCTCTTTTTAATATGTTCAGGGGCCAATAAAGGTTCATAGGGATAGGTTTCACTAGGCGTATAGGAAACGTTTGGCAGAAAAACGCTCATCTGGTGAAATTTATCCTTTTTAACCCTTCTCTAATTATTCGTCCACTTTATTTAAAATGAGACGGCTGTTACTCGGCTTTTCATCCTCTCCATTCCCCTCATCTGGAACGACCATCTCGTAAAAATGAATGCCAGCCTTCCTTTTTTGACCAATCAATTTGAGGATCTGTTCTGCAAAAATCGGTCTTAGTTCCTGTTGCGTGGCTAAAAGACGAGTTAAAGGAGCCCGAATAATTGCCAAGGTTAAGTCTTTTCTTTTCTCTAAAGTCTGGTTTATTTTGTCTTGAAACCTTCTCTCAATCTTCGTGATAGGGGACTGTTCCTTCTCTTCTTCCCCTTCTTCGTCAGCTCTTATTAATAAAATGGTTTTAATCGGATGATCCTTAATCAAAGAATCCAGCTTTAAGAGAAGATCTTCCTCTGTTTCAGCGAATCCCTCTTCCGGCAGCAGAAAGCACACGGTCGACCAGTTTTCATCGCTCACTTGGCGTTCCTCACTATGTTCTGAGTGGAACAAAGCATGGCGGCCAAAAAACATTTCATGCTCTTCCTCTTCTTCATTTCTTACATTTGATTTTATAGCCCAAGTCTCGATCCCTTCATCCAAGAAGCTGGTGATTAAATGGTCACCCAAGTCATTAAGTCCTCCATAAATAATTATCCCCATCATGTCTCCTCCATTATAAGTTTTATCTAGCTCAAGTCCCGTTCATCGTTATAATCCATTCTATGAGGAGTATATCTCATTCTTTCATTTAAAAAGAAAAGAGCCTGATCCTATAAAGATCAAGACCCTTACAAAGTATAATTAGCCGCCGCTCACTGGCGGGATGAGAGCAACGGTGTCGCCCTCGTTTATCATTTGATCATCTAGAGCATAAGCTTCATTGACCGCTATCATGACTTGATCAACTGCATCAAGCCCTGGTACACGCTTCAGTGCCGCGCGTAACTCGCTGACCTTTATTGGACCTTTTTCCCACTGAATCCGCTCTTGCCCAACGCGCTCTTTGAGACTGGCAAAGAGTAAAATCGTTATCAAACGTCTCCCTCTTTTCTAGGGACTCCATTTTCGTAGCTCATGGTTTCTTTTTGGTTGCCTATCCATGCCACTCCGTTATCCCAATGCTCTTTCTTCCAGATTGGTACGATCTCTTTAATTCTTTCAATCGCATAGCGGCAAGCTTCAAATGCCGCTGCTCTATGAGGAGAAGAAACGGCAATCACTACAGCAATATCCGATATTTGCAACTCGCCAATACGGTGTGTAATGGCAACACGCGTCCCGTCCCACTTTTCTTGAATTTCATAACCGATGCGCTCCAATTGTTTCACCGCCATCGGTACATAAGCTTCATATTTCAGATAAACCGTTCGTTTATCATGGGTCATTTCTCGAACTGTCCCAATAAAAGTGTTAATCGCACCGGCATTTCGATCTGCTACTTGATCGATAACGGCTTGGACATCAATTGGGCCCTCAATAATTTCGAAAAGACTCATTGGTTACTCACCATCTTCCTTTTACTTCAACTAATCCTTATTTATTTGGCGAAAGAAAGGCGCCCTTTTCTAAAAATGCCACGATCTTTGATAGTTCTCCGCGACTAAAGACAGGAAGACATCCTTTCATATCCGCTTTTAATTCTTGATTATCCGTTATAACTGCTTTGATTTGAGATAGCCTTGATAAAGCTTGCCAATCTTGAAGAGACGCAGCAACGACCAATTTCGGATAAGATGCCTCTTTGTACCCTTCAATGAACAGCCAGTCCACTCGATCGATCTGCTCATAGAACGCGATGAATGCCTTTAGCGGCGGCTCTTGCTCATAGGAAAAATGGGCAAAGAACGGGGAAATGACACCAGAAACGAGTGCTCCGGCGCTCAAGTGTGACCCACTGTCCCCATTTCTCATAGGATCTAGTTCTTCATGGCCATGATGCTTCAGTGCTGCCACATGATTCCCCTGCTTTTTCATCGTTTCGATAAGCCGAGACATCAAGGTTGTTTTTCCACTATTTTTGTAGCCGACGATTTGACAAATGTTCAAGGTCAAAACAGTCACTGCCCTCTCCATTTAGCATTAACACATCGACTCGATCCCCTTTAGAATAGCCGCGTGACCCTCCTGGTAAAACCGTTAAGGCATTCGTTCCTGCAAGGGATGTCACCACATTCGATTTATCAAGACCAACTGGGTTAACAAGAAGCGAGCCATCCCTAAAATCTACATGACTTCGGATAAATCGAGCAAATGGATTAGGCTTTGGAAAATCACTGCCAAGGACAGCCTTTGTCATGCTCAAATAACGCTTTGTCTCGCCCTGCAAAGAGCGGACGTACGGAGCAGCATATAGCTCAAAGCCCACAAAACAAGCAGAGGGATTCCCAGACAGTCCAAAAAGCAGCTTGTCCTCTAATAAAGCTACTGTTGTAACACTCCCTGGCCGCATGGCAATTTTATTAAACAAGACTTTGGCGCCGAGTCGTTTATAAATTTCCGGCAGAAAATCAAAGTCGCCCACTGAAACGCCGCCTGTTGTAATTAAAACATCCACTGTGCTTAAAGCGTTCTTAACAGCGTTATAACTCACCTCTAGATCATCTGCAAATTTCCCTAGATTAACAGGAATTCCTCCTGCTTTTTTGACTTGCGACATGACCATAAAAGCATTGCTGTTTCGTATTTTTCCAGGTTCAAGAGGTTCATCTAATTCTAATAGCTCTGAACCCGTTGCAATAACCCCCACCCGAGGCTGTTTGGCGACCTCTACCTTAGAATAACCAAATGTTGCTAACACCGCCTTAATTCCGGGTGTGATACGTACCCCTTTTTCAACCAAAACAGTGCCTTCTTTAGTGTCCTCACCTTTATAAGAAATATTGTCACCTTTTGGTACTTCCCGCTTAATCAAGATACAGGCTTGACCATCTTCTTCTAACTCTTCAACCAACTCAAGCATAATAATGGCGTCAGCCCCCACTGGAAGCTGTGCCCCTGTCATAATCCGAATCGCTTGTCCATGCTCTAGAGGCTTAGAAGCCACATAGCCTGCTCCTATATGATCCACCACTTGAAGTTTTACAGGATTCTCTCGAGTTCTTCCCTTCGTATCTTCAGACTTAATAGCAAATCCATCATAAGGTGAGCGATCAAACGGAGGGACATCATGATCGGCACGGATGGGTTCAGCTAGTAAACGTCCATCACTTTCTTCTATGGAGACATATTCTGCCTCCAGTTGTTTCTCATGCGCCATCACGCGCTGAACGGCTTCTGTGACGGGTATTGGAACGCGGCGTTCTACCATTAACTAACACACCTCAACTAATTAAATATCTTATAGCTCAACTTTAGTCTATGTAGATTAGAAAAACTTGGCTTATCGCCTAAGTCCTGGCGAAAGTTTAGTTTTCTTATACTCTCTTCTATAAACGCGAAAGTTTTTACTTTGATAGTAAAAAAAGATCAAGGTAAAGAGTAAAACCCTTGGACCTGATCTTCTTTATAAGTTCCATCTAAGGATACATCAACCAATCAAATTAAGAAATTCCGAGCGCAATTTTCGCATAGCGAGACAAACGTTCTTTTGACCAAGGCGGATTCCAAACGATGTTAACTTGAACATCGGTGATCCCCTCAATCGGTGCCACAGCCGCTTTTACTTCATGCTGAATAGTAGCTGAAAGCGGGCATCCCATTGCCGTAAGCGTCATGGTCACCATACATTCCCCTTGATCGTCGATGTCCACACCATATACAAGGCCTAAGTTGACAATATCAATGCCTAACTCAGGATCAATGACCTCTTCAAGAGCTTCCATGACTTGATCATGTAACTCACTGCTTGCTTGACCCATATAACACTCCCCTTTCCGTCTATAATCCAAGTATAACCTTTTCTGTGAAAACGATAAAGCAAACGAGTCCTCAGCTGTTTTTTTTAATACTCTCTCCACAACATCCCCTTCTCAAACCTAAAGTAGGGTGAGGAAGTCACTGAGCAGTTATTCTTACTGCAGAAGTCTGTCCACCAAGCTGCCTTTAGAAAAGAGTTATTGCGGTGAGGAGGGATTCCAATCCTTTAAATGACCTGGAAGCTGCTGAATAGAGGTGTTTAATTCATCAAGCTTCCCTTCTATTCTATATAGAAGATAGAGGGTAACGACAATCGGAAATCCCACATCCTTAATCATGCTCACCCAATCATTCATAACTGGTGTCCTCCTTTCAGTCCGAATCAAGTTTAGATGAACCTATTTTCAAATGAAACAGAGAAAGGAGGGGAATCCCCTCCTTACAATTAGGTTAATGGAATATCAGTGACATTTCGTTCAACTAGTCGCGCACTCTTTTTCTTAACAAGATCACCGCCAGAAGATGTGAATGCATTTTGAGCTAGAACCGCATCCATTGCCTGATTAATTGCCGCGGCATCAAAAGGTTCAACCGGGTTATCCAATGTATAACGCACGGCTTTGCCATCTTCATTCTCAAACTGTAATTCAAGTGTCTTTGCCATCCTTCTCACCTCCTTATTCGTTCATATGGCCGCTCACTGTGTTAAGCCGTGATGTCAATGGTATTGTCACGCTTCACCGTGAGGACTGGATAACTTTGGAGCGGTGCCAGAGCCTCAATAATCGCAAAAAGCTGATCATCCTGAGCCCCGATTTTAATTCCTGTGAATCGTTTGGTCATCACAACCGATTTCCCATCAGTGTCAATGCCGCCATCAAAGCTAACCGTTAACGTTGAATCGACTAAATTCGATGTTGCCATGTTCTTCACCCCCTTTCACCTTATAAATAGCTTTTCAACCGTAGAAATGGTGAAGGGAAATTAGAAAAAAAAAAGAAAGCCACCATTTAAGCGGCCTTCGAAGACATAATCTTATAAATAGTTAACGAACCAGTCTCTCATTCCAATGGCTCCTACTTGTGACACCACATGTTCTGCTTCCGGATCACTGAGAAAGGACATGTGATAATCAGCTTCGCTGTGGAAGCTATCATAGAATAATCGTGATTGGGCATATGGAACAATCGGATCTCGTTTTCCATGCCAAAATAAAAGAGGAACACCTTTAATTTTTTCCGGAGTCCTGCTTAAATCAAACGAAACCAGCTCTTGCATTAGATAATTTATCTCGGCTTCAGAATAGGGAATCGTATATCCCGCGTCCTTGTATTGTGCTAACACATGGCGGGCATAACCAACAAGATACGGTGCTCCCATCAACGAAACGCCTGATTTGATCCCCTCAAAAACGGATAAAGCGCTTAGAGTAATCATCGCCCCCATGGAAGTCCCGGCTAATGAAAATCGTCCATCTAGTATCCAACCCTGATTCTCACAATAATCCCAAATCACTTTTGTCTCTTCCACGCTTTTCATAATAGCAGGAAAAATAGCAGTTTGCCTTTCTTCTTCTGTAAATTCATGGGCACGTTCGCCATGTCCCATAGCGTCGGGCATAATTACTCGAATTCCTTCAGCCGCAAGGAGATAAGCATAATAAAGATTTCTCTCCTTAAGACTGGTCCATCCATGCCAAAATAAAACAAGGGGGAGAGGTTTGCCAATTGATTGGTCTTGTTCGATCTTAAGAGCCGGGATTCCCTCTATAACTACTTTATCCATACAAATCATGACACGCACTCCTCTTCTCGTGATTCTAAAAACTAGTTGTCCATTCAGAAGACCCTTTAATCAACTGGCTGTTCCATTCATCCTCTGGGTGCCGTTCACCAATTTGTTTAACAAGCATTTTAGTGCAATTTTCAAAATTGTACAGCTGGAAAATACGACTTAAAGCAGGTTTACAATAGGTTTTTGCCATTTTTTCCATTATAATCAACTATGACACTCATAATTGGAGGCATTTATTCGATGAGAAAACCTTACTTGATCGCCTTAGACCTCGATGGAACGCTATTAAGAAGCGACAAAACAATTGGTGAGAGAACGAAACGTGCACTCGATAAATGCGTATCACTTGGTCACCAACTTGTCATTGCAACAGGGCGTCCTTACCGTGCTAGTCAGAACTATTATACCGAATTAGGGCTTTCCACACCAATTGTGAACTTCAACGGGGCACATGTTCATCACCCTAGAAATCAAGCGTTTAAAGCCTATCATTCCTCAATTCCTAGGGAAACCGTCTGTTCAATCCTTGATATTTGTCATGATTTTCAAATTAAGAATGTGATGACAGAGGTCATTGAACGGATATTTGTGGAAACGTGGGATGAAGAGTTGATGGCTTCTTTTGATATTGAACGTTCGGATGTTGTGACAGGGCCTATTCAAGACACATTAAAAGAAGATGCCACCTGTGTTCTTTTAAATACACCTAGAGAACAAATTGACCAATTAATAGAAGCCCTTGATTCTGAACATGCGGAAATCATTGAACAGCGAGCATGGGGAGCACCAAGTGAAATTATAGAGATTGTGAGAAAAGGAACAAACAAGTGGTTTGGACTTGAAAAAGTAGCTGAATATCTTCAAATACCACCCTCTCGTATCCTGGCTTTCGGAGATGAAGAAAACGATCTGGAAATGCTTGGAGAAGCAGGGATCGGTGTCGCAATGGGCAATGCGCGTGACACTGTAAAAAGCGTAGCAACCTATATCACAAAGACAAATGATGAAGAAGGGGTCGCCGAGTTCCTTGAAAAGCATTTTATAGATGCAAATAGTTAATGCTTTGATCGCGATAAGGCATTAATCAAGAAGCTGCCTCTTTTTATCTTTTAAAGTGAGAAACATTGTGATATCAGCCTAATTAAGGTAAACTAGCTTTAGAAATTACAAGACTGGGTCTTTTAGTTACCATATAAACCTATTCCATTTCGAAGTATTTTCTTCTAAAAAAATGTTTAATAGAGGAAGGGAGCTCTCACATGAGTATAACCATGAGAACCGATCGCACACCTAATCCAAATGCAATGAAATTCACTGCTAATTCAAGTCTTTTTACCGATCGTTTAATTGCAAAAAAAGGGGACTCTGTCGACCATCCGCTTGCAGCCGCTCTTTTAGAAATTGAAGGAGTCGACAATATTTTTGGCTACGACGACTTTGTTACCGTGAATAAAACGTTTGATGCATCATGGGACGAGTTGCTTCCAAAAATTGAAGCCGTTTTTCAAACTAACTAACTTCATACATTTTTAGGACTTGATCCATTCTTTTGGACCAAGTCCTTTTCTTAATCAATAGGGCGGAAGAAGCCGAAGATACCCGCTGTCTCAACAATATTAGTAAAGGCATTCGGATCCACCCATTTAATAATTTGCTCAAGCGTATAGAGCTCATATCGAGTAATAACAATCATCATCAGCTCACGGTCTTCTGAGGTAAACCCGCCTTTAGCTGGAAGGCGCGTAATCCCTCTTACCATTTTTTCATGAATGGCTTTGGTAAGGGCCTCACCTTTTGTTGTGATGATCATCGCTGTCAGCTTTTCATGACGTGTATGAATAGCATCTATAACGCGTGAGCTGGCATAGATCGTAACAAGTGTGTAAAGGGCTTTTTCCCACCCAAAATAAGCGCCGGCAGATAGAACAATCAACCCATTTAATATAAGAAAATAAGTTCCAATGGGACGATCCTGCATCCTAGAGAGCACCATTGCAATAATATCCATCCCACCTGTGGAAGCACCGAATCTTAAGGTTAAACCGACTCCAATGGCACTGACGACGCCTCCAAATACGGCGTTTAATAGTGTATTATCGGTCAATGAAACAATAGGAAGAATCATTAAGACAATCATGGTCGTCGCAACACTAGCCAAACTATAGATGGTGAATCGTTGCCCCACTTTTTGCCAAGCCAAGATTGTAATGGGGATATTAAGAATGAACAAAACAACCCCTGTCCCAACCGATAGACCTAATTCATTTTTGAGCAAACTCGAAACAAGCTGTGCTACCCCTGTAAAACCACTCGATAACACATTGGCTGGTATTAAAAAGAAGTTGAGGGCTATGCCGTTTAAAATCGCTCCTATGATGACAATAGCCGTTATCTTCGCCTCAATATAGAGTTTCACATCATAGAGCTTCAACCTCCATCATCCTCTCATTTTTCTTATTAGTGTCCCTCTTTCCGTTCAAAAAAAACACTTCTTACTCAGCGCTCGTCCCGACCTTTTTTAACGTTGCGGTTTGCCGGACATTCCTTCTGCGTCAGCTAAATGCTTTTTACAAAAAAACTGACCTAAGGATATAACCCTTAAGTCAGTCTCGTTTCTTTTCTTATTATATTATACAAATATATTTAGGATCATGGCGCCAGCAAAAGCAACGAAGGAAAGAATGGTTTCGAGGACCGTCCATGTCTTGAATGTTTCTTTCATGGTCAAACCAAGATATTCTTTAACCATCCAGAAGCCTGCATCGTTTACGTGTGAGAACATGAGCGAACCGGCACCTGTTGTGATAACGAGTAATTCGAGGTTAACGCCAGTCATATGCTGAATAATTGGTGAAACAATCCCAGCAGCTGTTGTTAAAGCAACGGTTGCTGAACCGGTCGCAATCCGGATTAATCCGGCCACCACAAAGGCAAGAACAAGTGGTGAAAGATGCATACTTGTTGAAAAGTGAGCAATAACGTCACCAACGCCGCTTTCAATTAAAATCTCTTTAAATCCGCCGCCTGCGCCAATGATTAAAGCAATAGAGCCAACTGGCAGTAAGCATTCGTCTGTTAATTTTTTAAGGTCAGCTCCTTTTCTTCCTTGGCGATAGCCCAAGAAGAAGTAAGCAGCAAAGACGGAAATAAGAAGTGCGATAACCGGACTGCCGATGAAAACAAAGAATTTTTCAAAGCCTGCAGGCAGAAATTTTAAATAAGGAGCAACTGCAGAGAAAATCAAAAGGATAACCGGTAAAAGAATAACAAAGAAGGAAGTCCCTGTTCCAGGCAATTTGGATTGATTTTCATCGACTTGGATGAGATTTGGCTCCCCTTCAGGAATCACATGATTTTTCACCCACATAGCAAACAACGGGCCTGCGATGATCGCAGAAGGAATCGCAACAATCAGTGAGTAAAGAAGAACTTTACCTAAGTTTGCTTTATAAATCGTGATGGCAGCGATCGCCCCAGGGTGTGGTGGGACAATCCCATGAACGATTGATAATCCTGCGATAACTGGTAATGCAATCAATAGAAGATTTTTCTTTGATGTTTTATAAATCGAAATAACGAGCGGTAAAACGATTAAGATTCCAACCTCAAAAAAGACAGGAAGTCCGATGATTAACCCAGAGAGCAACATCGCCCAAGGCAAGAACCGTTCGCCAAAGCGGTTGACGAAGAAATTTGCAACACGAATCCCCGCACCGGAATCAGCCATCATCTTACCAAGGATGGTACCTAAAGCTAGAATACCAATGATATGGCCGAGCGTACCGCCTACTCCCGTTTCATAGGCGGTTGCAATTTTATCCATTGAAAGTCCAGACACAATGGCCAAGAACACGCTGGCAAACAATAAACTAATAAACGCATGCCATTTAAATACGGTAACCCCAACAATAACAAGAGCAATTGATAGCAATGCCATCAATAGTAAATATACATCCATTTAAAGCACCTTCCCTTATGTGTAATCCTGTTGATTAATGAATTCCATTAAGTATAAATTCAGCACGAAAATGATTTCGCTTTCACAATGTAACATAAAACCCTTTCATTTGTCCATGTGATTAGAAAAAAATTTTTTCTTAAATTCGTTTTTCGAAATATTTTTCCAATCCGACACACCATCTATAATGACCCGTTCCCTTTTTTAAATTTGAACTAAGGCTGTTTGCGCAAGCTTTTATCTCAGAACAAAATTAGACTCGCTATTTTTTAGAAAGGCTCTTTTCTAAAAGATTGTTGCTATTTTTAAAAAAATAGGTGGAAATAGGCGAGACTCCTGCGGGAATAGCAAGCCAGGTGAGACCCCGCAGGCGTATTTTGCCGAAAAGGCTCACGGATTGCCCGCGGAAAGCGAGCTTATTGGAGCCTAAAAAAAACAACAAAGTTTACGAAAACAGCCTTTAGAAAAGAGCTTGGTCAAATAAAAAACTCCTTAATTTTAAGGAGCTTTCAGCTTTTCTTATTATGGGTCATTTCCCTCTAAATATGCGTTTACGGTCGTCCCAAATAAGACTTAAGTTTCTTAATTGAGTTCTTTAAAAATCCTTCTCTCGCATTAATCACATTGACATAAAGGGCATCAATCAAGCTGAGTTGTAGGATCCGGGAAGAGACGCCATTCTCAAGCTGATCATTCATTCCATTGACCGCCATGTTGAGGGCAACGTCAACGCCCCGACTCAAAGGTGAGTTAGAAAAATGGATAAAGCCGATGGTCTTAGCCCCGCTTGCCTTTGCAATTTCAAAAACCTTAAATAAGTCTTCTTGGTGATCGAGATCGGATAAAATGACTGCTACATCCTTATTTGTAAGCTGTGTGGCAGCTTTTTGTTGGAGATAACTATCCGTATAAGCGGCTGTCGTAATTCCCGACCCAATAAATTTATGATGAGCATCTAACGCGACTATGGCTGAATTCCCTAAGCCATAAAACTCCACCCGGTCCGCCTTTACTATCGTATCGACGGCTTGCTTCACCTGGTTAAAATCAATCATTTTCATGGTTTCTTTAAAGGTCTGAATCGTTGTGTTGAATATCTTCTCAGTAATTTGCCGTTCTGTATCATATTCCGTAATTTTCTCTTGAACACTTTCTAAATACGGGTTGGCCACTTCGGCAGCTAAAGTAATTTTCATCGCTTGATAGCCTTTAAAGCCAAGTGTTTTACAAAAACGGAAGACCGTTGAATTCGCGATCTTCAAATCATCTGCAACTTGTGAGATGGTTTGATAAAGAATTTTATTGGGAGATTCTAAAATATAATCCGCAATAAGTTTTTCAGTCTTATTAAACGATTGGTAGTTGGATCTAATGTTTGCCAAACAATAGTTTACCTGTTCCATTAACCTCACCTAACTTTAAAATTCTTATCTTAATTATAACCGATTTACTAAAAAAGGAAATCGTTTTCTTAAATTCATTGAACAGAAAAAAATTTTTCTGTATAATAGAGTGGTTTTGAAGAGGAGGTTCGTTTACTTAAACAACGAGCCTTTATCATAACCAGAATAAGAGGTACTAAAAACCTTTAGAGGAATGGGTTCATTCACCTCTGGTCATTCTAACAAGGAGCCTTTTGCTGACCTCTTAATTCGTATTGATAAGGGAAGACCTTCAGACACCACTCTAAATTGGTGGAAACCTGAGAGCTTTACCTACATAAAGGAGGATTTGATTGTCTCAGTCCTACTTACTTGTTATCGCATTTTTATCGATCTTTTTGTTGCTGCTTTTAATTATTAAAGCAAAATTACATGCATTTGCTGCCCTGCTCTTAGTTAGTTTGGTGCTTGGAATTGCTTCTGGTATGCCTTTGGACACCATTATTAACTCTTTTAAGAAAGGGATAGGGGATACCTTAGGGTTTGTGGCAATCATAGTTGGTCTTGGGGCAATGTTTGGACAAATCCTTGAAGTCTCTGGTGGTGGAGAAGGTCTCGCCGAAAAAATGATCGGGTTATTTGGGGAAAAACGAGCTCCCCTAGCCTTAGGACTTGCTGGTTTTATCGTTGCGATTCCTGTATTCTTCGAAGTGGGCTTTATCATTTTGGTTCCCATTATTTATAATCTAACCAAAAAAACGAAGCGTTCCTTACTCTTTTACGGACTTCCATTACTCGCAGGGTTGTCAGTGGCTCACAATTACATCCCGCCTACACCCGGCCCATTAGCGGTTGCGGATCTTATCGGCGTTAAGCTTGGCTGGGTGATCTTGTTTGGCTCTTTGGCAGGACTTCCTGCAATGCTGATAGCAGGACCGCTTTTTGGAACTTTTATCGCATCTAAAATAGATGTTCAGATACCCGACTATATCCCTATTGAAGAAAAACCGGCCAGTATAGATCCACCCTCTTATCTATTAGTTGTTTCACTCATCTTAGTGCCTATTGGGTTGATCTTAATTAACACATTTTCATCGGCCATTTTTCCACAAAACAGTACCGTCAGAGAAATTTTAACGTTTATTGGTCATCCCTTTACAGCACTTATTATTACAACACTCTTAGCCTTTTACTTTCTTGGGATCAAAAAGGGGTTTTCTGCTCAACAAGTGCAATTAATCGCAACGAAAGCACTGGAGCCAGCAGGCATTATTATTTTAGTTATCGGAGCAGGCGGGGTTTTCAAACAAATACTTATCGATTCAGGGATCGGCAATATTCTAGCCGAGTTAGTCGATTACTCGCCATTGCCTCCCATCCTGCTTTCATTTTTGGTAGCTGCTGGCGTCCGAATTGCACAAGGCTCCTCAACCGTTGCCATGATTACAGCGGGCGGCCTCATTTCACCGGTTATTTCAAGCTGGCACATGACGCAGCCCGAGCTTGGCTTGATTGTCATTGCGATTGCATCAGGTTCCACGATTCTATCCCATGTCAATGATTCAGGTTTTTGGCTCATTAACCGTTATTTTGGCATGAACATTCCGGACACCGTCAAATCTTGGACGTTAATGGAAACCATTATTTCTTTATCAGGCTTTATCATGGTCTGCCTGATTTATAGTCTTATTAATTAGTTCTAAGATAGATAGCCTTTACTTGTTCATTTGAAACTTCAAAAGGAGGGACACTTATGAGTCCATCTATGTATATTCTTGGTGTCGATATCGGCACAACGAGTACAAAATCAGTGTTATTTACAGAAAAAGGGGAAGTCGTTGCCAAACATAATATTGGCTATCCGCTCTCAACACCTAATCCATCCACGGCCGAACAAGATCCGGAAGAAATCTATCAAGCTGTACTCGGTACCATGAAAGAGGCGCTTAATAAAAGCAGCGTAAAACCTGAAGAAGTGCTATGCGTGTCTTTTAGTTCAGCCATGCACAGCCTGATTGCAGTCGATGAAAAAGGAAAACCGCTCACCCAATGTATCACTTGGGCGGATAATCGAAGTGAAAAATGGGCCGAGAAAATTAAAAATGAGATGAATGGGCATGAGATTTATCTCAGAACCGGGACACCGATCCATCCCATGTCTCCATTATCTAAACTAACTTGGATGCGCCATGAGAAACAAGATCTGTTCTCTAAAGCTGCCAAATTCATCTCCATAAAAGAATATGTATTCTACAAGCTGTTCAATGAGTACGTCATTGATTATTCGATTGCTTCAGCAACCGGCCTCTTTAACCTAAAAGAGCTCAACTGGGATTCTGAAGCCTTAGAAGTGGCGGGAGTAACACCTGAACAATTATCAACACCTGTTCCAACCACCCACTATCTTAAAGGCCTTAAACCAGATATGGCGGAATCCATTGGTCTTGCGATGGATATTCCATTCATTTTAGGAGCAAGCGATGGCTGCTTATCGAACCTTGGGGTCAATGCCATTGAATTTGGCTCCGTCGCTGTTACGATTGGGACAAGCGGTGCCATCCGAACGGTTGCTGATCGTCCGATTACTGATCCTAAAGGCCGAACTTTTTGTTATGCCTTAACTGAGAATCATTGGGTCATTGGCGGACCTGTTAACAATGGCGGGATGACCTTCCGTTGGGTTCGTGATGAGCTCGCCGCTTCAGAAGTGGAAACAGCCGGGCGCCTTGGAATGGATCCTTATGAAGTACTGACACGGATTGCTTCAAAAGTTTCACCTGGATCCGACGGTCTCCTCTTTCACCCTTATCTTGCTGGTGAGCGGGCCCCTCTTTGGAATGCCAACGCACGCGGATCATTTTTTGGCTTAGGGATGCATCACAAGAAAGAGCATCTAATCCGTGCTGTTCTTGAAGGGGTCATCTATAACTTATACAGCGTGCTCCTTGCTCTCGAGGAATTAATTGGTCAGCCTAAGAAAGTACTGGCAACAGGCGGATTTGCTCGTTCTGAACTTTGGCGGCAAATGATGGCCGATATTTTTGATCAAGAGGTCATTGTCCCGGAAAGCTTTGAAAGTTCTTGTCTAGGCGCTGCCATATTAGGCTTATATGCACTCGGAAAAGTGGATACGTTGACTGTCGTGAGTGACATGGTTGGAGATACCCACCGCCACCACCCTATCCCAGAAAATGTAGCCATCTATCAAGAACTTGTTCCGATTTACCTTAGCCTTTATCGAAAATTAGATGATGAATACAGCCGTATCTCTGAATTCCAGAGAAAAACACTCGGCTAAATAAAGCCATGATTAAAAGCCCTGTCGATCACGACAAGGCTTTTCTTCTTTATAGACCAATTTTTTTCTTGTGAGAGGTCTTAGCGGTTTTCTTTTTTGGCAGTTCTGTTGAGGCTGAAGCCATCTTTCCTGCAAGTAACTTTTTTGGTGGAGCCTCACTTTCAGCAGTTGAAGGGGCTTCGGCTGTTCTGGCAGAAGGAACAGCTTTTTTAGGCGGTGCTTGTGTGGGTTGTGCAGGCGTGCTTCCACGAGTTTCCTCCACACTTTTTTGTAAAGCTGCAAGTAAATCGACGACGTTTTCTCTAGCAGGCGCCTTCTTCGGTGCCGTCGTTTCATGCCCCGCCAGTTTTTCCTCGACAAGATGCTGAACATCCTCCCGATAGGTATCTTTGTATTTCTCAGGTTCAAAAGCTGTTGTCAACTGCTCGATCAGTTGCTTAGCGGTTGTCAGCTCTTTTTCATCGAACTCGCCCATTTGTTCAAGCCCTGGTACTTGATTAACAGGGCGAACTTCATCGGGGTAATACATGGTTTCTAGCATAAGACCTTCTTTGTAGACACGGACAACCGCCAAATGTTCCTTAGAATGAAGGGTTAGTTTAGCGAGTCCAATTTTATTCGTTTCTTTCAAAGCTTGTCGAAGTAAGGCATAAGCTTTACCGCCATTTTCATTAGGTCCGACAAAATAAGAACGATTAAAGTAGACTGGATCAATTTCGGATAAATCGACAAAATCCAGGATGTCTACCGCTCTAATGACATCGCCTTTAAGTCCTTGTAATTCCTGATCGGTAATGGTGACAAATTCACCTGGATAAACTTCATAGCCTTTTATTAAATGGTCGTTTTCTACAACCGTGTCGCACTCCGGACAATACTTTTGGTAACGAATCGGGGTATGGCACACATCGTGCAGGGTGCGGAACGACACATCTTTTGACTCCGTTGCAGCATATAACTTGATGGGGATATGGACAAGCCCAAAGCTGATCGACCCCTTCCACATCGTGTGCATCCTATCTCTCCTTTTTACTTAGAGTCTGTCTTAGTTTGAGCAATCCTCGATCAATCTATTTCAGCGAAAAAATCGGCTATCGTGGATTTCCCCAGCGAATAGTTTAAAATTTTATTTGTCAGTTCTTATGACCGTAAACATGCTCGCGATCAACCCTTCCGCATTTCCGGAGCTTCATTTTGAAAAGTACAAGTTCTTGGGTCGATCTCCAAAAAAGCTTGGATGGAAGGCTGTCTAAGAGAACGGCCTTCTGTCCATTCAGCAAAATGAATTTTACAGACCCATTTCGGGCTGACCCAATAAGTATCCGAGGTTTGACCAGGAGGGTTAACAAATGGCGCCTCGCTTTCACCAAAGCTTTTTAAATGAGTAGTCAAGTCGCGCCATTCCGCTTTCGTTAACTTCCCCGTGCCAACATGACCAATATACCAAAGTCGGTTCTGATCATCATAAAGTCCGATCAAAAGGGCGTTGGCCACACCGTTTTTTAGAGTATAACCGCCAACAACAGCATTGACATCCCGTTTAATTTTGATTTTTTGCCAGGTTGGTTTTTTCTCATTTATAAGATAGGGTGAGGATTCGTCTTTAACGACAAGGCCCTCCATCCCGTATTGAGACATGACTTCAAAGAGCGCTTCACCATCCTTTTGTGCTGTCACAGCTTGAACATAGGGAGTTGGGGTTAACCTCTCTTCTATTAAAGCCAAGCGCTCGACTAATGGAAGATCTGTCACCCATTTGCCGTCTAAGTACAGGATATCAAACACCATATATGAAATAGGGACAAGGGGCTGAACGGCCTTCACCTTAGAAAGGTTTCGGAGGCCATCACGGCGCATGACTTCATGAAAGGAAGGAATCCCATCTTGTCCCATTGCAATCACTTCTCCATCTAAGATGACTGAATCGGCAGCAAAAAAGTCAAAGGTCGTAATCTCCGGATAGTGATACGTCCGTTCATTCTTCTTTCGATTGAATAGACGGACATGGCCTCGCTCAGCATAAGTTAAAATGCGTACACCATCCCATTTTACTTGAGCAAGCCATTGACCCCCTTGAGGTATGGCATGACTCGATACAGGTTCCATGGGAAATACCGGTTCCATCTGCTTTCGTCCCCTCTCGTGTTCCTTGACTCTAGTTTGACATTTATTTTAGGAAAGTATGATAAGAGAAAAGGCGGCAGGTCTTAAAAATCCTTGATCCCAACTCCAAAGCCGCTCATCAAAAAATAAAAGAACATCGTGACCGCATCATGCTGATGAGGTGACAACGTTCCCTTTTTTCCAGATTAGCGGGTAACTTAGCCGGTTAATCGGACCACGGATCTTTAATATAGGCATTTACCGCACTGTCGTTTTTTTGATGCTGAAGGACCACTCGGAAATTCCCATCAAATGGTGCCTCAAGGGTGAATTCCCCTTTCGAACCTTCTTTCACGTCATTAACATCTGAACTGAAACTTCCATCCTCGCTCTCAATCCATAGACTGAACGAGCTGTTACCGGTCGTTTCCCCGCCAAATGTGATCGTATCACCGGCATTAGCCCAAATATAATCAGAATAACTATATTCTTCGTTTGAAGCGAGCACTGCCTTTTCACACACATATTGATCAGTTGAACAAGAAAGCAAAGGATCATCAACTGCTAAAGTCGTTTTAACTTTCGTTTTGGCAGTGGCCGCTTTGGTACTTTTGGATGTTGCCTTTTGTGTGCTCGCTGTTTGTGAACTAGTTGGATTGGCTGTCGTCGATTGAACCGTTTTTTTGGTTGGGGCGTGTGTCAGAAACCCTTCATGCCAACCTGCATAGAGGATCGCAATAATCATAATACTGAATAAAAAAATCAATTCCTTTTTTTTCATCGAGATTCCCTCCATTAAGAACACAAGCACTTCTGCCCAGCACGTTCAGGATTTTATCATTGGCAAGGCCCTTGTCCACAATCGGATTCCATATTGGACATGCTGCTTAATAAAAGGTATTCAAAAGAAAAGGGAAGTATGAGGATTCTTTACTAGAAAGAATCCTGGGGCTGAACTTAAGAAAGCAAGAAAAGGGAAATCTCTTGGAGGATGGCTTGTCCCGAAGCACAAAAAGACTGATTCCAAACCGCTGCTCGTCGCTTCAGAATCAGTCTTTGTATATGTTAACTATGAATAACGACCTTTGTTCCTTCAGGGATGTTCTCATAAATCCATTTGGCATCATCAACAGGCAAACGGAAGCAGCCATGAGAGGCTTTTTGTCCGAGTTTCTCGGCTTCAGACTGAATGTAGTTCCCGTCCTTGTCAATTGGAATGCTATGGAATAAAAACTCCCCATGGTTTTTCCAGGATGTCCAATAATTGGCCCCTTCTTGTTCGGATGCAGAGAAGAAAGTGAGTCCTTTCTCTGCTTGTACATAAAATGTGCCTTCTGGAGTAGAAGTGTCGGGTTCCGTATCAATCCCTGAAGAGGTCAACATGGTGTAAATGACCTTATTTCCATTCATAATATAAACGCGTTCCTTAGTCGTATCCGCATCAATCCACACATCCTCACCTTTTTCAAGGGTTGGATAAGGGCCATCACTTGGCCCCATGAAATTTGTTCCGGCAATCAGCTTCTCCCATTGCTTATTCGTCAACTTAGTGATATTCACCTTGCCGGCCTCAAGTTCTTTTGTTGTTGGCAGACTCTTTGCTTGCTCCGCTTTCTTACTAGTTGAGTTTGATGCGTGAGCTTTTTGCGTCGAAACTTCTTTCTTACTCGAATCAGCTGCATTTGAGCTCTTATTAATCCCGCAGCCTGAAAGGAGCAAACTTATCAATATTAACCCAAATAGGGAATAGCTTGTCTTTTTTAATAACATCTTGTCCACTCTTTCTTTTATAATAACTTAGGCTACTCACATGGCTTTCAAAAAGCCACAAACTGAAGAATGATTAGGTCCTGATTAGTAAAAGCCTTAGTTTTTCTTATACCTTTTTCCTATTCGGTTTAATAAAGGTTCCCCTACAAAAATTATAAGGGTTTATTGACAATCGGAGCAATAGCCATAAATTTCGAACTTATGCTCAACAATTTTAAATTCCTCAATCTCAGGTACCTGTGACATCGGACACTGTTGGATGGTTTTAGACTTTCCGCACTTAAGACAGATCACATGGTGATGATGGTGACTTGCCTCACAGTTGACTTGAAACCGCTTCTCCCCGTCTAGCTCTGTTTCCTCAAGAATTCCTAAATCACGGAATAAAGCTAAATTACGGTAAACCGTTTCAAAGCTGAGCCCCGGATAAAGTTCTTTTAAATAATCAATGACTTCTTTAACAGAGAGATATCGTGGATGCTCGAAAAAATAGTGTATAATTTTCTCTCTTTTATCGGTAATGCTGTATCCATTCTTTTTTAAAAGCTCGAGCGCTTCAGTGCTTGTCATGGATAAGAACTCCTTTAAGCTCATGTAATCAATAACACTATATCATTATAGCAAAAAATGTCCGCTCTTGTCGGATTTTCTACATAGTTTACTTTATAATGTTCAAACTAAATGAAGGAGTGTGATCACACATGGACCCAAGTGATATCCAAGTCAGCATTGACAGTCAAACCTTGACTCTTACAAGCCTCTCTAAAATCCTGTGGCCAAAAAGCGGTGTCACTAAAGCGGATTATTTTCGCTATATAAATGAAGCAGCTCCATATATTTTGCCTTTTATAAAGGATCGGGCACTCACCCTTATTCGCTATCCTCATGGTGCTTCAGGACCTTCTTTCTTTCAAAAAAATTGTCCTGATTATGCTCCCGAATTCATAAAAACAGTGTTGATCCATGACATTAATTATATTGTTGGCGGTGATTTGCCTACCTTGTACTGGCTTGCCAATCAGCTGGCCCTTGAAATTCATGTTCCCTTTCAATTGATCCATTCAAAGGGACCTTCAGAAATAGTCTTTGATTTAGACCCTCCTTCCCGGGATGCATTTGACTTAGCTATAGACGCAGCCCTTTTAATTAAAGAAGTATGTGACCAGCTTCAAATCATCAGCTTTATAAAAACGTCTGGAAATAAAGGGCTGCAAATCTATATCCCCTTGCCCGAAAATACCTATTCTTATGAAGAAACACGGCTGTTCGGGGATTTTATGGCCGCTTTTTTAATTAATAAAAAACCGCAATCCTTTACAACAGAACGTCTCAAAAAAAATCGCAAAGGAAGGCTTTATCTCGATATTGTTCAGCACGCAGAAGGAAAAACAATCGTTGCTCCTTATACTGTTCGAGGGAATGAGGACGGTTTAGTCGCTGCTCCCTTGTTTTGGGAGGAAGTTAAGCCCGGTCTTCGTCCCGAACAATTTCCCATACAATCCATGATGGAGCGGATTAAGCAGAAAGGCTGCCCCTTTGCTCACTTCTTTTCAGCAAAAGATCATCAGCCATTTAACCAAGTTCTGTCCATCCTTAAAAAAAATCAAGCGAAAGGAGCTTTATCATGACAACAAATGTTATTTTAAAATTCGTTTTATCTCCTGTTATCGTCATTTTGTGTGATTGGTTCAGCCTTTACCAAATCCATTATGAAAGTGTCTTACAAGCGTTGATTATTGGCTTTTTCGTCGCCATTGTCAATACAGCTTTTGAGTGGCTGTTCTTCGCAAAGGGAACTTATTGGATCACCACCATTTTTGATTTTATCCTCACCTTGTGTGTCGTCTATTTCGGCTCTATGATGTTCCCAGCAGCCCTTGTCACCACGATCGGGGCATTATCCATCACCATTTTAATCACCTTAATGGAATACTTTCTCCACAATTGGTTATGGCGCCATAATCGGGGAACAGACCTTGCCACGAAATAGCTGATGAGAAAAGTCTTTAAAGACTTGTTGCATGAACGAATTCCGTCTTTTTTCACTTTCAGTACTCTTGGGCATCCGCAAAGGGGCCGGTATCTGAAATTTTCGCCATATTCCTGATAAATGATACTGCCCATGACGGTTTAATTATCATCCAATCGGTTGAAACGACTTGAATCTATCCTTTTTTCATTACTCAAATCAATTTAAAAATCATCCACCTGCTAATAGGACTGCTCTTTCTTCTGAATCACTGGTTCCTATGAAATAAAGAGCGCCACTCCTCAAAATGACAAAAGGCCCACCCAATTAATGGGTGAGCACTTGAATTAGGGGCTGATCAACAGTCTTATGGCTGTTCATCACGCTTCTTCAATTTTTACGCTTTGTGTTTCCAGCCAATAATTCATTTGCGCAAGGTGGGCAATGAGCTGTGGTCCCATCATGAGCTGGCCGAACCATGGCACTTTAAAGGCATCACCGTTTGTTTCAATAATCGCTTCAACTTGTTTCCGGTCTACAATTTCGAGCAATGGCGCAGATGGTTTACTGATTTCTTTTTTGAGCCAGTCTGAAACCGCCTTTGTATAACCAGGATCATGTGTTTTCGGATAAGGGCTTTTCTTGCGATATAGAACCTCATCTGGAAGCCAGCCCTCAAACGCCTTTCTTAAAATGCCTTTTTCACGTCCCTTATACATTTTAATATCCCATGGAATATTCCAAACGTATTCCACTAGACGATGATCTGCAAATGGCACACGGACTTCAAGACTTGCTCCCATAGACATCCGGTCTTTTCGATCCAAGAGAGCGGTCATAAACCAATGCATATTCAGATAGAAAAGTTCACGCCTTTTGGCATCGACACCTGTTTCTCCCTCAAGTCGAGGCGTTTCCGCAACCGTTTCATCATAACGCATCAGCATGTATTCTTTTAGGTTTAATTTATCTTGCCAATGGTCGTTTAAGAGCTTTTGCCGCTCTTCAATAGAACGCATCCATGGAAAGCCTTCTTTCGAGGATGTCTCAGGACTATGAAACCAAGGATAACCGCCAAATAGTTCATCCGCACATTCCCCAGAAAGCGCAACAGTTGCATGCTCCTTAATCCCTTTACATAACCATAATAAGGAGGAATCGACATCCGCATAACCAGGCATATCGCGGAGGTCAACTGCTTCCTTCAAATAATCAACAAGCACATCATTTCCAATAATCAAGTCATGGTGGTTCGACTGAATATAATCGGCTACTTTATGAGTGAAATCACTATCCGTATTGGGCTGGAATTTACTCTTTTTAAAGAATTTATCATTATCGCGATAATCAATTGAAAAAGTATCAATCGCCCCTAGCCCTTTTTCTTTGTAGTAATGGGCGGCAATCGCAGAAATAACACTAGAATCAAGTCCCCCAGACAGGAATGTGGAAACAGGGACATCTGCAAATAATTGACGTTCAACCGCATCACGGAACAAGAAACGAACATGTTCCGCTGTTTCCTCTGCCGATTCCGTATGTTCCTCACTTTTGACGTTCCAATAACGCCATACTTTGAGACCATCTTTGGAGTACGTGAGAGCGTGAGCAGGGCGCAGATCACTGATTCCCTTGTAAACGCCATGTCCTGGTGTTCGAGATGGCCCTAATCCAAACACCTCTGAAAGTCCCTCACGTGTGATGATACGGTCTATATCAGGATGCTCGAACAAAGATTTAAGCTCTGACGCAAACACGAATCGGCCATCCGCTTCACTGTAGAAAAGCGGCTTAACCCCTAATCGATCCCGTGCCATAAATAGTTTTTCATTCGCATGATCCCAGATGGCAAAAGCAAAGATACCGTTGAATTTATCAACACAGGCTTCTCCCCACTCAATATAAGAGGTCAAAAGCACCTCAGTATCAGAGTGACCTTTAAATGAATGACCTTTCACAAGCAACTCTTTTCTAATATCCTCGGTGTTATAAAGCTCACCGTTATAGACAAGTGTAAATGTACGCTCATTTACCGTTTTGTGCATCGGCTGTTTACCATTTTCAGGATCGACGACAATGAGTCTCGCATGCCCAAAAGCGGCGCGCGGGGATACCCATACCTGTTTCTCATCAGGTCCTCTATGATGTAAGTTGGCTGTCATTTTTTCTAATCGTTTATGTTCATGGCTTAAATCACGGTGCCAGTCAATCCATCCCGTAATACCACACATCGCAACTCAATCCTTTCTTAAAAAGATGTTGTGATAATTGCCTAGTTTTCACTATATGCACGAATGGATAAAGGCGTGCGAAACGGGCGGGCTCACCTCCAATCACTATTTAGACAGACTGGCTTTACGAATAGATAGGGACAGACCGTTTCGAGCAACTAAACCTCCCATTATTGGTGGGGAAAGACCTCTTCAAGCAGTGATTCTTTCAGTAGAGGTCTTTCCCCTCCAAATAAAAAGACAGCCGATTGTAAACCGGTCACTCCAAATCGGTTTGAAAAATAAACGGAGACTTTCCGCTTAAATTGGGAAATACCCCTATTTCCCGTAAAATAAAAGGAGTTTTTCCGTTTATATGTATCCAAACCCTTGGATTTACTCTTGTTTAGAGTCATTAATCGGAAAATCTCCGCCTATTCTATTACTCAAGCGTTCTCTCGATACATTAGCCGGAAATTCTCCGCCTATGATTCTCATACCGGCAGCAGAAAACCAACAAAAACTTTAAAGCGGCTTCCGATCCATAAAAATAGACCATTCCGATTGGGAAATGGTCTGAAATCCGTTCTGTTCGTTTGGGTAAAGCTCCTCTTGATGAGAACCTGTTAAGGAAACCCGCTGCATCAGAGTTTTTTTTAAGTCAATTTTTTTCATTTTAATTCATATTTTGAAAGTATCGAGGGAATTCATTAACCCAGCTTCCCATAACCAATATAAAAAACAAGAGCTAGGAAGATGATTAAGAGTACCCAGATCACTCCAGTAGAAGCTTGTTTCTTGCGGCGAACGAGGAGCATTTCCATCGTCACGATGACACCCAAACCGCAGATCATTTTAATAATGACCCAGATTCCATATAAACTAAAGACATGGAACAGAAGGTAAAGCCCTGTAATAATAATTAACACATACATTAATCTCAAAATCATATGGAAGACTTTAAGCGCTGTCCCTCTTAAAAACAAGCTGATTACGAACAAAACTAAAGCTAACGTCCAAAAGCCAACGTGTGCTTGAAGCCACATGGTTACCCCTCCTTATGTCACATTCATTCTTTATCAAAATAGCAATAAAGTCAAGCTGTAACCCCTTTCTATTCAAGAAGGCGTACGGTTTGTACAGAATTTTTCGCCTCAAGCGAATAGGCTTTTACAAAGAAGCTTGATATAATAAAAGCAGCTAGAATAGATGACTGGAACGCGAAGTCTTCTCATTCTTAACCGCTCTCCCTTATTTAACCTGCAGTCTATCAAACTTTGTAACTGCACAAAATGAAAAGAGGTGTCCGTGTGAATCAATCTGAAAAAATTATTGACCAGACAGAGCGCTTCGGAGCCAAAAACTATCTCCCGCTTCCCATTGTTGTCTCAAAAGCAGAAGGGGTGTGGGTAGAGGATCCTGAAGGCAAACGGTACATGGATATGTTAAGCGCTTACTCAGCGGTTAATCAAGGTCATCGCCACCCAAAAATTATTCAAGCACTAAAGGATCAGGCTGATCGCGTTACCCTAACCTCCCGTGCCTTTCATAACGATAAACTTGGACCCTTCTATGAGAAAGTAGCGAGTCTAACCCATAAAGAACGCGTGCTTCCCATGAATACAGGTGCAGAAGCGGTTGAAACAGCGGTCAAAGCGGCACGACGCTGGGGCTATGACGTTAAGGGCATTCCTGACAATCAAGCTGAACTCATTGTCTGCGAAGGCAACTTCCATGGCCGTACAATGGCAGCGGTGTCCTTTTCTTCGAGCCCTGAATATCAGCGCGGGTTTGGCCCGCTTCTCCCTGGCGTTAAGTTGATTCCTTATGGGGATTTAGAGGCCCTAAAAGCAGCCATCACCGCGAACACGGCGGCTTTCCTTGTTGAGCCTATACAAGGTGAAGGCGGAATTATTATCCCTGAAGAAGGCTTTTTGAAAAAAGCGTTTGAATGGTGTAAACAAGAACAGGTCCTCTTCATTGCTGATGAAATTCAAACTGGTCTTGGCCGAACAGGTAAGCGGTTTGCCTGTGATTGGGAAGAGGTCATTCCTGACATGTATATTTTAGGTAAAGCGCTTGGCGGCGGTGTCATGCCGATTTCTTGTATAGCAGCTAATGACGACATTTTAGGTGTTTTTGAACCGGGCTCCCATGGCTCGACTTTTGGCGGTAATCCGCTTGCTTGTGCCGTTTCACTCGCAGCTTTAGAGGTCATTGAGGAAGAAAGGCTCGCTGAACGTTCGCTCGTATTAGGCCAATCTTTTATCAAGCGCCTTCTAGAAATTAAAAATCCAATCATTAAAGACGTGCGCGGTAAAGGTTTATTTATTGGCGTAGAGCTTAATGAACCCGCTCGTCCATACTGTGAGGCTTTGAAAGAGAAAGGGCTGCTCTGCAAAGAAACGCATGAAAATGTGATTCGTTTTGCTCCGCCTCTTATTATAAAAGAAGAGGAACTCGATTGGGCCTTTGAGCAAATTAAGGATGTATTAGGCCACCAATAAGAGTATAAAAAAGAAGGGGGCAGCCCCCTTCTTTTTTTCACTCATATTGATAATGAAATGTATTTAACTTCTAGGTATTCTTCAATTCCTTCAATCCCACCTTCGCGGCCAAGTCCGCTTTGCTTTGTGCCACCAAATGGAGCTTGGGCGGTGGAAGGGACACCATCATTCCAGCCAACGATCCCGTAGTCTAATGCTTCGGTTAGGCGAGTTCCTCTTGATACATTTTCTGTAAAAACATAAGCCGCAAGCCCAAACGGTGTGTCGTTAGCAAGCCTGATCGCTTCTTCATCCGTCTCATATTTTTGTATAGGCGCTACTGGTCCAAAGGTTTCGATATGCATGACTTCCATATCAGCGGTCACACCTGCAAGTACAGTGGGTTCAAAGAAATACGTTTCTTTCTCGTCATCAGCTATCCCTTTTCCGCCTACCACGCAGGTTGCTCCCTTTTCAATAGCTTCCTTCACTTGACGTTCAACCTTCTCATAACCTGATTGATCAATGAGAGGTCCAACCTCTACGCCTTCTTCCAAGCCATTTCCGAGCTTCAATTGCGCCACTTTTTTTGAAAAGCGATCTACAAATGCCTCATAAATGCCAGATTGAACATAAAACCGATTGGCACATACACAAGTTTGGCCACTGTTGCGAAACTTAGAGGCAATAGCCATATCCACAGCCTTGTTTAAGTCCGCATCATCACAAATAATGACCGGTGCATGGCCGCCTAGCTCAAGTGACATTTTTTTAATTTGCTCAGCGCCTTGCTTCATAAGAAGACGCCCCACCTCAGTAGAACCTGTAAATGTAATTTTGCGAACTCTGCTATCTTTCATGAACGCCTTGCTAATGGCTTCTGGATTACCGCAGACGACATTAAATACACCTTCTGGAATACCTGCCTGTTCAGCGAGTTCAGCTAAACGCATTGCCGTCAAAGGGGTTTGCTCGGGCGGTTTGACGATAAACGTACATCCGGCAGCAAGTGCAGGCGCTAACTTTCGGGTAATCATGGCGGCCGGAAAATTCCATGGCGTAATGGCACCAACCACGCCTACCGGTTGTTTAATGACTCTAATCCGATGGTTTTCGCTTTTTCCAGGAACGATTCGCCCATAAATTCGTTTTCCTTCTTCGGCAAACCACTCGACAAAGGAGGCGGCATACCGCACTTCACCCATTGCTTCTTTATATGGTTTTCCATTTTCCTCTGTCATTAATTTGGCAAGCTCATCTTCGTATTCAAGCATTAATTCAAAAAAGCGTTTAAGGATATTCCCTCGCTCTTCAGCTGTTCTTTTTGACCAATCGGCAAACGCTTGGTGGGCTGCTTCGATGGCCTGCTCCGTTTCCTTTTCCCCTGCAATAGGTACCGTACCTACTTTTTCACCAGTTGCCGGGTTCTTAACGATGATCTTCTCAAGACCTTCTCCCGTCCATTTACCACCAATATAGTTTAAGTAATCATACATGGTACCTCACTCCTTCTACCTAATCTTTCCTATCTAGTATACCTTTTTCGCCAGATAAGTGGAAAAACCCTGCTTAATATAGGTGGGGACAACCTCTTCAAGTCGCTCTTTAACAATTAATGGGGACAGACCTCTTTTCTTTCAATAGAGGTCTGTCCCCTCAGCAATTTAGCATTCGTTTTCTAATCGGACATATCGGGCGCCATCAAAAAACCAGAGACCGACCTCTTGAACGGGCTGTTTCCAGATTCGTTCGATGGCTTGACGATAGAGAGTCATCGGAACATGATAACGGGTTTGGAGATGTTCGACCGTTTCCTGCTCGGTTTGAAATCGGCCGGCTAATCGGTCGGTTTTATAATCCAATAAATTCCACCCTGACTCATCAAGAAAAAGGCAGTCTATAACCCCTTGAACCATAATCGATTCCACATCGCCTGTCCAATCTGGCTGAATGTCTTCAATCGGAAGTTTTAATGAGAAAGGCTGTTCTCGAATAATTTTATTGGAGGCCACTAATCTCTCCCCAACATCTGATTGGAAGAAAGCCGCCACTTCTTCTAATAACAGTCGGCTTGCTTCCTCTTCAAGAATCAGCTCATCTCGAACCATTCGCGCTCTCTCTTTCTCAAGTTCCTCGATGGTCAATCCCGGCCTTAAGGTTACCAATTGCATAAAGCGGTGGGTCAATGTCCCTAATTCTGCTGCCGTGGACTCCTGTTTGCTTAAGAAGGCTGGCCGGTCTCCAATAGGCCGACGAAATTGACGAATTAATTGTTCGCCTGCTCCTTCACTGAATTGATCCTGTTGCCTTTTAATCTCAGTAACCGTTAATTTAGACATCTGCATGGTAGCTGCCAGATTGGGATAGGACCATTCTAATCGGCGAGTCACCTCTTCTTCCCAATCCGAAGAGTCCAGATCAACAGGTAACCATTTACTTAGACGCACCTCTTTTTCTCGACTTTCAATCACTTTGTCCGTTTGACGAATGACGGTGTTGGCCGGATGCAAAAAGCACGACCATGATGAGGGATGCGTGCTAACAGGGCTGTCCAGACGCGGTGAATAACCTGATACATCATGAAAAAGCTTGGCAGTTGAATGCCTGAGGACAGCTGGCCCGACCCAATCTAAATAACGATTTCCTCTTGATCTGTAGTAAGCGGGCAGCACCCACCCGCGCTCAAGGGCAGATAAGCGCCACTTCTGTAAGGCTTTTTCTGCATCAGGAACGGTGCCGACTAACATTAATTTTTCCCGAGCGCGAGTTAACGCCACATAAAGCACCCGCATTTCTTCCGCAATCGTTTCTCTTTCTATTTGCTGCTTGATAGCGGAATGAGCCAATGTCGGCAATGTATAGCGCGCCTCTGGGTCCACGAATTTGGTCCCAAAGCCAAGCGACTTGTGAAGCAAGGTTTTTCCGTAAACATCCCGCTTATTAAACTGCTTATTCATTCCGGCTACAAAAACAACCGGAAATTCAAGACCTTTACTTTTGTGGATGGTCATGATGCGAACAACATCCTCTTGCTCGCTCAAGGCCCTTGCCTCACCCAAATCGCTCCCGCGTTCCTGAAGGCGTTCGATAAAACGGAGAAAACGGAAGAGACCTCTAAAAGTGGTTTGTTCATATTGCCTTGCTCGGTCATAGAGCGCCTTCAGATTGGCTTGACGCTGCTCGCCTCCCGCTAATCCCGCTACATAATCGTAATACCCCGTTGTTCTATAGATAGACCAAATTAGATCTGCTAAAGCCCCTTGTCTTGCCTGATTACGCCAAGTCTGTAAGTGTGTGTAAAAATCATTCAGCTTACTATATAAAGGATGGTCCGCATTCAGCATGATCTTCTTAAGCGCTTCATAATAGGAAGCATCCGGGTCCTCAAGCCTGATAGCAGAAAGCTCTTCACCCTTTAATCCCACAATTGGTGAACGCAAGACAGACGCAAGGGGAATATCTTGAAAAGGGTTGTCGATGACATTTAGAAGGGCCATCATAATGGAAACTTCAACGGCTTCAAAATAACCCGTTGTGAGCTCCGCGTAAGCCGGAATCCCTCTCTCCTTCAGCACATCCTGTATGACAGATGCCGTGCCTTTTGCCGAGCGTATCAAGATCACTATGTCTCGATAGTGTAAGACACGAGCATGGCCAACTGATTTATCAAATACTTTGAACTCTTGGTCAATCAAATTTTCAATCTGTGTCGCGATTAAGTGGGCCTCAAGCTCCATTTTTTGAGCGGATTCGATTGTTTCTGCCCCTTCCTCATCCTCTTCACCCGCACTGCTTGCCTGGTCGATTAAATGAAGTTCTACAGAATGGGAAGTATCATCATAATCCCTGGAACCAAATTTTAATGCCGCCCGATCGTCATACTCAATTTCACCAACCGTTTCGTCCATGATTTGTGAAAAGATATAGTTGGTCCCATTTAGAACCTCTTTTCGGCTGCGGAAGTTTTGCGATAAGTCAATTCGTCTGCCTTGTGCATGACCCTCATCATCTGTCGAACTCGAAAACGTCTTATATTTTTCTAAAAAGAGCGAGGGTTCAGCTAAACGGAACCGGTAAATGCTTTGCTTCACATCACCGACCATGAATCGATTTCCGCCATGAGAAACGTGCCACAGCACGGTCTCTTGCACCTGATTCGTGTCTTGATATTCATCAATCAACACTTCATCAAATTGATTCCGATAAAGCATCGCCACTTCGGACGGTTTCTCAACACCAGGTAAGCTTTCTTCATCTCTTAATAATCTCAAGCAATCATGCTCCAGATCACTGAAGTCAAGAAGTCCCCGCTCACGTTTTACCTGACGAAACTGATCGCGAAATTCTTTAACAAGTCTGACAAGTAGACTGACATACGGTGCTGCTTCATTTATATCTTTTAAATAATCTTCAGGCGACTGCATAAAACAAGTCTCTTTCAAATCCTGAACCCCATCTTTTACCTCTTTACGGATCGCTTGGACCTGCTTCTTTAACGATTCATCGTAATCGGCCCCACGAGCTTGCTTCAAAGTCTTAAAAGAAATCTCTGCAAAAGCAGTCGCTAACTGTGACCAGGGACCAAGGCTTGCTTCCAATAACCGGCTTATCAGCAACCGGTCCTGCTCAAGGGTTTCTAGATAAGGGGCTGGTCCGCCAGGCTCTTGTGCAAGCTCCTCTGCTACATTTAATGCACTGATCAAGCCGTCTAACTTTTCCTTAATCGAAGCCTTTAGACTCGGAATCCAATGGACGTCATCCAACGTCTGACTTTCGGAAACAGCATAATGCTCGGCCAATTCGTCTAACCAGAGATCCGGCCAAGGGTGACTCTGAGAGAACTCATAAAGTTGAAGAACGAACTTAAACAAGTCCCGGTCACTTCGATCATCTGAGTAACGGTCGACAAGGGCATAAAAGAGGTCCTGCTCCTCTGGCGATCCATAATACGTCTCGAAAAGACTTTCCAAAACCTCTTCCCGCAGCAATTCAGCTTCCGTTTGCTCAGCGATCCGAAAAGCAGGGTCCAGATCAAGTTTATAATAATACTTGCGAATAACAGATTGACAAAAGGCGTGGAAGGTCATGATATGGGCTTTACCTAAAAGAACTAATTGTTCTCTTAAACGTGGATTATTTGGATCCGCGCTCAAGGCTTTTTCAAGCGCCTGACCAATCCTTCCTCTCATTTCTGCTGCAGCTGCATTCGTAAAGGTCACAATTAACAATCGGTCGACATCAATAGGCTCTTTTGCGTCTGTGAGGCGTTTAATGATGCGTTCAACCAAAACGGCTGTTTTACCTGATCCCGCTGCTGCAGCGACTAGGATGTCTTGTCCCTTTTCAACAATGGCTTCCCATTGGTCATCCGTCCACTGGCTTTTCTTTGGTTTTGGTAGAATCGATGCCGTCATTTGAACATTCCCCTCTTTCTTCCATCTGTCTGATTGCCCTATTTTCTAATGAGAGATCCCAAGCGCCTCTATCATTTTCTCAAGCGGTGGCCGATCATCTTCTGAATCTAATACGCGGGCCGTATTTCCCGGCTGTGATGGATCAAATTGACACAGAGACTTAAAGTCGCAATAGGTACAGGGCATGCGATCCTTTAATTTATACGGTGAGATAGAAATAGTTCCTGACACGATCTCATTGCCGACTTTTTCAAAAACCTGCCGAGTATATTGTCTGAGCTGATCAAATTGTTCTTTTGTTGCAACGGTTGAGCTTTTATGAAGGGAGCCATTTTTGTTAAAGCCAAAGGGGGCAATGAGGGAGAGACCGCCTCCGTCCTCAATCCCTTGATCCATGAGCTTGAGCATGTCCTTCTCCTCCATCAACAGCCCCTTCATCTTAAATTCCTTTAATAGGCTCTTTTCCAATTCATCCGCATCTGGATGTGTTTTAAACGATAATAGGGGGTTGTGCAGATGAAAATACAAGACCCCTGCCGGCTCAGCTTCTTCCCCAAGCCATTCCATGGAATGCGTCAACACTACATCCAGATAGGCAAGCATTTGTAGAGCAAGCCCGTAATAAACTTCCGATAAGTCTAGGTTTTTCTTTCCAGATTTATAGTCAATGATCCGCAGATAAACACCCTCGGCATTCTCACCACGGTCAACGCGATCAATTCGACCCACAAGCTGCATCGTTCCCCCGTTTTTTAACGAGAAGGTAAGCGGTGGCAGCTCTTTCCCCGGACCAAACGGCAATTCCAGTCCTATTGGTGAAAAACCGCTCACAGAGGCATGTTTCGCTAATATGACCGCCACACGGCCAACGATTTCTTCAAGCTTTCTTTTTAGATAATGATAGCGTGGGGAGCTTAACAGAATTTCTCGCTGCAGCCTAGGCGCTAGAGCCTCTACGGTGGTTGATGCCAAACTCAAGCATTCCTCACTTGTTAAGGCCGACCATTCTCGCTTGTTCTCCCTTAGCTGATCGGTCATCATCTTCAAGGCAGCATGAAATAATTGGCCAATATCCGGTGCCTCTAATCGATAGACATCTCGCTCCTTTAGGCGCAATCCATAGCTTGCAAATTGTGAAAACGGGCAGCGGTTGTATAATTCCATCCGCGAAACACTGGCTTGAATGTCCTTTCCATAAAGGGCTTCTGCCGTCTCAGGTTTCAGAGCAGGCTCTTCATTTTTATAAAAGCGGCTGCTTAAAATACGAATAGCCAACTTCCGCTTAGATTCTGACAGCATGAAGTAGTTATACGTTTCCCACCAAATATCGGATATTGGATAGCTGTTCTGCCATCTTCTAAGTGCCATTGAAGTATGACTTAATGTACGCATCGAAGAACTGACAAAAGAAAGCTGCTCCTCAGGGGTCCCTTCAGTCGGATCACCCGAAACAAATACCGGTTTTATACCGCTAAAGTAATAGCCCATTCGGCGAATAAATGAAGAGGGCATCAGAGCTTGTCCTTCTTCAGACGCAATCGGATAGGATAAGACTAACCGCTCACTTGGGCTGGTCACCGCCTTGTAAATAAGAAATTCTTCATAGAACAGTTGGTCACGAGCGGTCGGTGCTAGCTGAAACCCGTTCTCCTGAAGCGAAAGGCGTTCTTCATCACTAAGAAGCCCATCCTCCATTGGTTTTGCCGGAAGCACGCCTTCATTTACTCCAAGTATAAAGAGTTCTTTAACTCCCTCTACTCTTGTCCGATCAAGCGAGCCAACAATCACTTGATCAAGGGCAGGCGGAATGAGGCTGAACTTTAATTGATCCAAACCCGAATCAAGCACTTTAGTAAAAATCTCAAACGACCATTTTTCCTGACCTGCTGCTTCGACCAATTGATCAAGCACTTCAAGAAGAGCATTCCAAGCCTGATCATGCTCTCTCGCATCAGACAGACGGCCTTCCGCCTCCGCCGTATTTCTTAATCGTTCAATTCTTTCAGGTACCTCAAGGCCTTCTAAAAAACGATAAAGCTCTGTGCAACGCTCCTCAACGGTTTTTGCCTGCTTTATTTTTCTTTCAAAAGCAAGAAGCGGATCTGTGAAGGTATGTCGCCAATGATTGAGATTTTGAGCCAATTCCAAGTCCTTCTGTCGTGCCTTTGGCTGATCCTCCAAACCGCGAAAAGTGTGGTATTCCCATTTTTCTTGCGACTTCCACTGTTTCCCATTGATGCCGTAAGCCAAACAATAATTTTCTAATTGATCAAGCTGCTCTCTCATGAGTTGAAGCTCTTCTCCTCTAGGAAAAAGAAAATCCGTTTTCAGTGCCCTAAAAACAGGTTCATAACGCCAATTCTGAAGAATAGCTTCAAGAGAAGAGCGGATGAATTCAATTAAAGGGTGATGGTGCATCGAGCGTTTTTGATCCGTAAAAATCGGAATCTTATAATCGGCAAAAATGGTTTCGATCAAATCTTGATAGCTTGATAGATCGCGAACCAAAATGGCCATATCCTTATAACGACGGTTGTCGTTCATCACTCGAGATTGAATCCGCCTCGCCATCTCTTCAATTTCCGTTCGACGATTCGCCGCCTCAATGATCATCACCGATTCATCATGAGATAGAGCGGTTGTTTGAAAGGGGCGTTTATCAAAAGCCTGTTCTAAATGAGCTAACATTGGACTTTTGAATCGGCGCATCGTTTTATGAACGATCGTCTTTTCAATCGATAGATGCCATTCCTTCGCAACCTTCATAAGCTTCCGATACGTATCAGATGACCGCTTAAAAAGAGACAACTGAGAAGACGGAACAGATGGGTCTTGACTCTCATCAAGAGTGAGCGTTAAAGTCACTTCCCGACTCTCACAGAGCAATGGCTTTAAAAACAGCCATTCCTGCGGTGTAAATTGATCAAAGCCATCAATAAAAATCGTTGCTTCCTTAAGCATTGGCCATTGCTTAATTTTTTCCGCCGCAAATGTGAGATAATCATCACTATCAATATATTTACCAATCAACGCTTGGTTAAGCGATGAATAGATCGTTTGCAAATCCTTAAGTTTATCTAAAATAAGTGAAGAGGATGATTCGGACACTTCCATCTCTGTCTGCATGGCTGCTAACAGTTCCTCTGTCACACCATATCGTTTAAATTCACTAAAAGTGCGCTGAAGCACCTCATAAAACCCACTTTGATCGGCCGCTTTCTTAAAGACTCGCAGACTTTCACGATGATCTTCTACTGCTTTTCGAATTAACATCGCAATGCCGACAGGGGTCAAATGAGTACGAGTCGCCCCCCCTGCGTTTTCTAATACCCGTAAAGCCAGTCTAGAGAAGCTAAAAACCTGAAGCCGCGTTATCCCAGCTACCCCATCTAACTCGTTAATCGCCTGCTCCATATGAAACGTCATCTGGTCGGGTACAATCATCCAAATCGGCGGCCCCATAGGATCCTGCATCAGTTGTTCATGTATTGCAGCCAAAATTCTCGATGTCTTTCCTGTCCCAGAACGCCCGATCATCACATTAAGGCTCAAGACGACGCCCCCTTTTTAAAATAATAACACTAGACTCCCTCTCACCATTATCCCACGGATGCACAGACTGAAACAAGCGAAACAGGGCGACACTTCTCCCGTTTCACCTATGAAACTTATGGAAACGCAGGGACGGTTCTCCCGTTTCAGCTTGAGCCCTCCCGTTTAATAAAACCAGCCTTGCTCATCCTAAAAAAGGAAGCGCAGGCTGGTTCATTCATTGATTATTCTTTCCCCTCACCGGTCGCAACAGGGTGATCGTCATAACTGATCCAATCGCTAAAGCTTCCTGGGTAAAGTTTAAGGTCTGTCAGGCCAGCTTCGGTAAACCCCAAGAAATTCGCACATGCGGTGACTCCTGACCCACAGTAAAGCGTAATCGATTTCTTATTAAAAGCCTCAAATTGTTTGCGCAAGGCTTCCCGCGATTTCCATTTTCCATCTTCAAGATTGTTTGCCCAAAACCAGTTGATCGCCCCTGGAATATGCCCCGCTTTTTTATCCAGCGGCTCCACATCCCCGCGATATCTCTCGGGGGCCCTAGCATCGATCAAAAGCGTACCAGCAGGCAGATTCTTCACATCCTCTACATCCATAATCCAATTCTCATTAGGATTAGGTTTGAAGAGGACCGGATGGGGGACAGGAAGCTCCTTAGTAAGAGGATAGCCCTGTTCTAGCCAGGCTGAAACCCCACCATTTAAGACATGAACGTCCTCATGCCCGTAAAATTTCAAAAGCCACCAGAGCCGCGCCGCCATACTTCCATTTTGATCATCATAGACCAACACTGTTTTTGTCTGATCAATCCCGATCGTCCCAAGCTTCTGAGCAAGAATCTCCAAATCAGGGAGAGGATGACGGCCGCCATGAATCTGGACGGAACCCGAAAGATCCTTCTCAAGATCCATATAAAAAGCTCCGGGCAGATGCCCCTCATCGTAGGCTCTTTTTCCCGCTTCTTTATCTGCCAAATCAAACCGGCAATCGACAATGATTAATTTCGGATCACTCAACCGCTCACAGGCCTCTTCGACAGTCATGAATTCACTCATTGATCCAGCCACCTTTCCTTATCACTGAGCCGTATAAGTCTCAGTCTGTGATAGAAAACATTCAGGGTCATGCGGCGGCACACAGTAGCCAGCCGCAAAAAGAAAGCTCTCAAGAACCGATGGACCAGCATGCTTAAAATGCCGCTTGATCACCTTCAACTTCTGCCCAAAATCATCCGGCAATTGCATAAAAAACGAATTAAGCGAGCCAAAATTTCGAATGATCTCAAGCGCACTTTTGGCGTTATGTACGGTTGCTTCTATTTTCCGTTTGTTGCGGATAATACCTGGATTTTGCATCAACTCTGCTATTTTTTCTTCATTGTACACGGCCACTCGCTCAATCTGAAACTGATCAAAGGCCTCTCTAAACGCCTCGCGCTTATGAAGCACCGTTCGCCAGCTTAATCCGGTTTGGAAAAGCTCTAAGATAAAGAGTTCGAATAGCGGTTGATCTTTCCGTTCAACTTTTCCCCACTCCTTATCATGATAGTGGATGAGAAGCGGATCCTCTTGTGCCCATTTGCAGCGCTGCATCACGTCATCCTTCCCTTCTCTGAATACTTTATCTCCATGATAACGAGTCCAACTTCTTTATACAATCTTTTTTACAAAAGCAGGTCGCCAGTCGCAAAAAAAGACCCCAGCCCTTATAAAAAGGGGTGGAGTCCTTGTCTTCGATGCTTTATCTGTTAATCTTCATCCCATACTTTTACTTCTGTCATCACATCGCCGGCTTTCATGGCACGCGCTGTGTCTAAACCTTCTGTAACACGACCAAATACAGTATGTACACCATTTAAATGAGGCTGTGGATCGTGAACGATAAAGAACTGACTGCCTCCCGTATCTTTACCAGCATGAGCCATTGATAAGGCACCTGCTTCGTGCTTATGTGGATTGCCTTCTGTTTCACATTTGATGGTATAACCAGGACCGCCTGTTCCATTACCGATCGGACACCCGCCTTGGGAAACAAAGCCCGGAATGACGCGGTGAAAAGTCAACCCGTTATAAAAACCGGAATTCGCTAATTTCTCGAAGTTAGCAACCGTATTTGGTGCTGCCTCTGGGAAAAACTCCACCTTAATTTCCTTACCATTGTCCATTTTAATAGACCCTTTTTTCATCTTGCTTCCTCCTCCATGTTTTAAGAGATGGGAGAGCGAACGTACTCCCCCACCTCTATTTTAAACGATCCCTTATCTCTTTGCTTGATAGGCCTGAAGCATCCAAAGGTGCTTTTCGAAATCTCCCACTAATCCAATCAAGAGATCTTCAGTAGGCTTGTCCTTTGCTTCATCTGTAAGAGAAAAGCCCGTTTCTTTCACCTCTTTGACGATTTGACTCAAATCAGACTCTAGATGACTAATCACTTCATCTTCTTTCACATCGGCCTGAGCTTCCTTGATCGTCGCCTCGTCCAAGAATTTAGACATCGTCGCTAACGGCTTGCCGCCAATGGCCAAAATCCGCTCCGCCAAAGTATCAATACGCTCTGCCATTTCTTCAAACAAGCTCTCAAAAAGAGCATGCAGATTAAAGAAGTGATGGCCCTGTATATACCAATGATAGCGATGAAGTTTGACGTGAAGCACATAGAAGTTCGACAGTTCTTGATTCAAAAAGTTAATAAGTTTTTGATTTTCCATAAAAACCCGCTCCTTCTTGTTGTGCAATCATCATTAGAATACACGATTGTAGATGGTTTATGCAAAAGTGATCACCTATTGGCGAAAATCGAAGAACCATTAATCATCAAAGAGGAAGGCTTACTTTAACCAACGCGCGCCCCTTTTAAGGCGCGTGCTGTTGATTAATGGATAAAGGAGACGAGAAGATAACCTATTGCTGAAACGCCTGCTGCAATCAATCCTGACTTTAACTTATAGTGGGCATAGGAGACCGCCTCTAAGTCTAAGACACCTGCCATCGTATTCGTATCGTCGCTGAGCGGTGAGGAGAACGTCCCAAATGCACCGCTCGCAAAAACGGCTCCAACTATGACCGGAAGACTGGCTCCTGATGTATGGGCCATCGCCACACCCAAAGGCATCAGAATGCCCCATGTCCCCCAAGAAGATCCAATGAAATAAGAGATCATGGCGCCGAGGATAAATAGAACAGGCGGTGTAAAGGCAGGCGGAATCCAGCTCACATGACGAGTTACAAATGTAGCAAATCCTAGTTTATTGGTAACAAGCGACAACCCCCATACGATACTCAAGAGCGCAACCACCGTCATCAGATTATTAGCCCCTTCAAAAAAGGCGTTCATCAAATCCGTGAGACGAAAGCGCTGAATGAGATAAAAGAAAAACGCCAGAAAGGTGGAAATAATTAAAGCAACAAGCATGGCATTTAATACATCTGCTTTAATAAAGGTTTGAAAGCCGGAGCCGCCATGTTTAACTCCGCTTATATAAGTTAAAAGCAGCGTGAGAACGATCACTAATATCAAAGGCACTAGAAGATTAATCGATTTAGCGGGTAATTCTTTAGCCACAACGGGATGGCAATCCTCCCAGCCCTTTGCCTTAGCTTGAACCTCATTTTCAGGGATGGCTGTGTGCTTGACCTTTTTTCGATCATGGTGAAAGAACCCAAAATAAATGCCTAACAAAATGATTGAAAAAGAGAAAAAGTTATAAGGAATGCTGTGAATAAATAAGAGGTAGGGGTCTCCTGTAATATGATTATTTTTTAACGAGACATTAATAATCGAGGTCATATACCCGACAAAGGCGGTTGCGACAGGGATTAAGGCAATAATAGGTGTCCCTGTTGTTTCGATGACATAGCCCAACTCCTTAGCTGAAATATTCACCTTATCGATAAGTGCTCTCATAATGGGTCCGATCGTAACCATTCGAAAGGAAGGAGAACTAAACGTTCCGAGTATCGAAATCCAAATGAGAAAGAGCGCTTGCTTCTTAGTCTTAACATGTTCAGCTGACCACTTAACGAACCCCTTGATCCCTCCTGTTTGCTTCATCATGCCAACAAGTCCAGTAAAAATATAGAGAAATAAAATGATCTCAATGTTACTTTTTTCCACTAGAGCGGTGATCACAAAGTTAACAGCTGCCTGTATGCCGCCAATCCAATGGGGAGAATACAGATAGGAACCCACCACTAACCCTAAGGCTAAGGCTGGTAAGACTTGTTTGGTAATGATCGCAATTGGAATAACGACTATAAATGGAACAATGGAAAGCCAATAAGCGTGCATGCTTGAAATCTCTCCTCTCATCAAACAGAAACTTTTCTAATAGCTTCTCGAGGATTCGGTGAAAATATGCTTAACATTGACTTTTATAATCCGTTCGCACACATCGCACACATAAAGTAAAAGGGCTAAAGCACAACCCGATCAGCTTGAAGAGAACGAATGAAACACATGAAGCAGTACGAATCAGCTGTCCTTGATCGGCGCGGAGAACCTTACTCAGGATCGGTATAAAGGGTCAACTTTTGGGGGTTATTTGATGCATCAAAAAAGATTAAATCCTGCTCAATACCTTGCTATGTGGTTAATTATCATCATTTTAATCGGAACATGCTTGCTTAAGCTTCCCTTCTCGACCAAAGAACCTGTCAGTTGGTTAGCTTGTTTTTTTACGGCGACATCGGCTACAACGGTCACAGGTCTCGCAACGTTTTTTAATGGTGAGGTATTTACGTTATTCGGCAACATCATTATTTTGATTCTTATTCAGCTTGGCGGCTTAGGCATTATGTCCTTCGCCGTTCTGATCTTTCTTCTGATGGACAAAAAAGTGTCTGTCCGAAATCGACTGTTGCTGCAGGAGGCCCTCAATCAGAGTACGTTCGGGGGGATCATACGCTTAGTTAAAAGGTTGTTGATTTTTTCTTTAAGCTTTGAGGTTTTTATCGGCCTGTTGCTCTATATAAGGTGGTGGCCTGAATTCGGGCCTTTGAAAGGGTTCTATTACGCCATGTTTCATTCCATATCGGCGTTTAACAATGCCGGATTCTCCCTTTTTCCCGATAATATGATCCGCTATGTCGGCGATCCAACCATTAACCTTTGCATCCTCATTTTGGTGGTTTTTGGCGGACTTGGCTTTACTGTTATGATCGATATTTGGGAAAAGAAGGCGTGGCGGACGCTCTCCGTTCATTCAAAGATCATGATCATTGGAACAGTTGTTATGAATCTAGTTGGTTTTATTTTTATATTTGCTTTTGAAGCCCATAATCCGAAAACATTGGGTTCGCTTTCCACTGGAGAAACCATTTGGGCAAGTTTATTTCAGGGGGTTATTACACGTACGGCCGGTTTTAATACCTTAAACATTGGGGATTTAAAGCCCGAAACACTCTTTCTTATGATGATTTATATGTTTATAGGAGCAGGGTCTATTTCGACTGGCGGGGGAATTAAGCTCACCACCTTTGCAGCACTGTTATTCATGACAAGAGCTTATGTAAAAAGAAGGCGTGAATCGGTCATTTTCAATCGTACCATTCCCAGTCACGACATTTTTAAAGCTCTAGCCATTACTCTCATTGCGTTTGGGGTGGTCTTATTCGCGATTTTTTTAGTTCTTATATTTGAGAGTGACCGGTTTTCCTTTCTTCAAATCTCCTATGAAGTCATCTCGGCATTTGGAACGGTTGGTTTGACAACGGGAATCACTCCTCATTTAAATCCTGCAAGCCAGATTGTCATTTGCCTCATGATGATTTTTGGAAAACTAGGTCCTTTGACCATTGCCCTATCCCTCACTACCGCTACAAGTGAGGACATCCACTATCCAAAAGGAAAGCTTTTCATTGGCTAGTCACCGCATAAGGAGAAACTTAATGCTTAAAAAAACCGCTTCAAGAGAGTAACGGGTTTACTTGTGAGGTGCAAAACTCTAATTATCACCTTAATTCACAGAAAGAAAAGACTAGTAAACGTCAAAACAACCGAATCTTTTGAGATTCGGTTTGATTATTTTCATAAAAGGCAATCGATTACCTATTTGATTAAATGGCTAAAGCGAGATTTCTAAATAAGCGGAGAAATTCCGCTTATTTAGAAATCAACATTGAAAATAGCTAAAATAGACGGAGAAATTCCGACTATTGACTCAAAAAACATGAAAATGGGTCATTTCTTTTTGTTTAAACGGAAAAACTCCGCTTATTTACGACGAACTGAACGCTACTTTGGTTGATAACGGAAAAAACTCCGCTTATTTCAACGATCACAGGTGACTCTAAAATTTCTTGTTAACCATTACAGTCTTTTTTTACCTTAAGAACCATTTTTTTTACAAAGTCATAGATAATCTAACTTTTATTTTAACAGATAGATCCAAATGACTTGGTAATCCCCCTACCTTTCACTTGCTCAATTACTGGTTAATTCACACACCGCCAATAATTATATCCACACCATGTAAATTAAACTGTGATTTGATAGGTGATTTACGGATGAAATGGTCAATCAACATTGATATTACAATAAACGTCGCACGGTGAACGACTAGGTAAAAACCCGTGCGATTTATCTTGATAGTTAATTGTTTGCACCTCTGAAGTGAACCTGTTATCAAGAGAGAGGCGGTTTCTTTTTAGCCCAATCGTTTTGAACGGAGGAAGGGAAAAGGGATCGCTTTTTTGATTTCCTGTCCGCTGTGTTTAACGGTGGCGACGAGTGCCGCGCCTTGATCGGCTGTATATTTCAATTGGTCAAGGGATTCCTTAGTCGCTTTCTCTAAGTCTTGAAAATGATGAACTGCCGACTCTTGTTTCTTCTTCGCCTTCTCCGTTTCTTCACGAACCTTTTCTATTTTCTTTGCCATATGTACGGTTTCTTCCCTGATTCCTTTGAGCGTATGAATAGCACTTACAATCAAATAAATGAGTGCCACTGCTATTACAACAAGGCTTAAATAGACAATGATCATCGAAACACCTCCGGCCATGGGTCGTCAGACTCCTTTCCTTTAATTAGTTTCTAGCTTCAGTCTAACAATTATACTCTTTTTAGCAAACGCAGCCGCTCCAGAGAGGAACGGCTACTGTCGCTAATACTACCACCAAACTTGATTCATAGGCCTCCCGTAAGCATCATAGGGCTGATTCCAGGCATTGGCATTCATTAGATTAACCGGTTGGACTGCATAAGGATTGGGACCTCCCCACCCCTGATGCATCGGTTCAGGAAAGGGATAAGGGGAATAGTTATAATGGGGGGCCGGCCCAAAGAAATCATTCGCATAATAACCTTGGTGCTGCCTGCCTCCTAACCAAGGATCCCCTCCATATGGCATGTTATAGTTACCTGGCGGATAGGGATTTCCCCAATTCCCATAACCATTTCCATAACCATTTCCATAGCCATTATAATTATAGTGAGCGACTCCTTGATGATAATAGTTCATAGGTGGTCCGTTATAGAAATAAGGATCAGGGAATGGGGATGCTACAGGCATTCCTCCATAGGGTGGCCCATTTCCATATAGGGACGGATGAAATCCATTGAATCCCCCACCATATCCCGGATTCGAATACATGTTTATAGGCTGATGATATGCTCTAGGATCATATCCGTAATTGGGATAAATGCCTGACCCATATGAATTTCCATAAGAATTCCTATATGACAAATTAGTATCAACAAGCTGACCATTTGTTGTGATTTTTCCTACTATGACGAGTAAGATGAATAAAACAAGATAAATAGTGAATTCTCTTTGTCTTCTCTGCCTTGTTTCTTCGTCCAATCAAGGCACCCCCTTCGCGTCAGCAGTCCTTAACAGTCTATGCAGGGCTCAAGACAAATGTTTGGGGGGACAATAAGCAAATTCGAGTGTTCATCATACACTATCTTTTTATCCGTTTTTTCTTAAAAAAACTTTAGTATTCATTAACGTCTGGCTTCTTCCTTTGCAATCTTACTGATGAGGTAGTCTTTCAGGGATTGGGCTAGGCCTTCTTCTGCGAGCACACTCTTCAAACCCTCCATTTGAATGGGTTTGGAAACTAACGCTCTATTGATTTTCTCAAGCGTCATGGACCCGCTTCCTTTATGAAGCAGAGTGAACTTTGGTTCTGGCGTGACCCAGCCTTCTTTAAGCACTCTAAAGTAAATACCTGATTTCCCGGTCTCTTCAACCCAAAGCGGCATTGCTTTCACTCGATGCTTATAAGCCAATTTAAAACATGGCTTGCGAGGCTGTGAAACTTGAATAACCGCCTCATCAAGCTGAAATGTATCCCCAATATTGATGGTCGACTCACTTAAACCAGAAAACGTCAGATTCTCACCAAACGCGCCATACTCGATTGGCTGACCTAATTTTTCTTCCCAAAAAGCATAGTGATCAAAGCTGTATCCGAGGACGGCTTTATCAACACCGCCATGATTTTTCTGATCGGCTTGCCTATCTCCTATAAAATGGGTGGTTGTTAAGAAGATGGGATGACTTACGACGGTTTTATTAATGGCCGAACGGACTACATGACCTTGTCCGTCACTCAAGTCTTTTGGCTCCCCGACCAAAATCGCTTTCACTTTTAAATTAGGTTGGACTTGCCCATCTGACAGACTCATGACACCTCTCCTTTATTCACAAACTCATACTAACTTCTAACAATTATACACCCAAAAATGATATCATCATTAATAGAATAAAAGAGTATTGGCGGTTTTGTAAAAAATAATAAAAATACAGAAATCATTTTCGAGAGGAATCCTGCCATGGTCCCAATTACCGAAACACTCACTTACATATGCTTTAGTTGCTTAATGGGAAGTCTTCTATTCGCGAACCTGTCCCCTGCCCAAAAGCCTGATTTGATTTATTCAAGGCGTTTATTGCTGTGGTCAACGGCCGGTATTGGAATCCTGTCTTTCTTCCCGATCTTAACCGTCATTATTGAGCTATCAAAAGATATGGGATTTTGGACGAGCTTCCAAAGTGTCCTTTTCACCTTTCAGATCGGGCAGGCATGGACACTCACACTTGCTATTTCGATCCTGCTCCTCTTCTTAATTTATTTTAACCCCGTTAATGAAGACCCTATTCTTGCCAAACTTGCCTTTTTACTAGGGATTCTCCTCATTGGAACCTATGTTAAAAGCGGACACGCGGCAAGCTTATCACCTGTTTGGGGATTTACCGCCCATTTCTTTCATTTATTGGCCGTCTCGATTTGGGGTGGCGCTCTCCTTATCGCTGCATGGGGAACTAAGAGTGACCGAAATTGGCTCAAGTTTTTGAAATGGTTTACCCCTTTAGCCATGATTTCAATTGTTGTCGTGATTGTAGCTGGTTTTTTTACAATGGTGATTGACATCTCTCCTTCTCTTAACCGAACGATTCCAGGAGCATTAGCTAACTATAAAAATGGGCTCGTTGTTAATTACGGGCAAGCCCTTCTGATTAAGCATTTGCTGATCATTCCACTAATCCTATTAGCTTTTTTTAATGGGATCTATTCTCGCACACAACTTCGTGCCGAGAAACCCTTTACCCCTATAAGGTGGGCACGGCTAGAATCGATTGTTCTTCTCGTCATTTTCGCTGTCACCGCTTATATGGGGCAGCAGAATCCGCCTCACGAACTGAGCCAAGTGCTTCATTTCTATGGCGCTTCTCCTTTGATTCAAAAGATTTATGGGCACACCATTACGCAAGCTTTTACTGTTCATCTTCAATTTGGTATGATTAGCTTTGTGTTTGCACTGATTAGTGTCTTATTGTTAATTCTTATCGGGCTAGGAATTTTAAAAAAGCTGTCCAATGCGATGATAGTCCTCTTTCTATTTGGCTACTTATGCAGCGCTTATTTCGCTGTGAGTCTCGCAATTCAATAATCTGGATGGCTGAAATTTGGTCTAAACAACTATTAATCAAGAGGTGACGATCATGTCAAAGGTTGCTTTGATTACAGGTGGGACAAGGGGTATTGGACGTGCCATTGCAGAGAAGTTTGCTCAGAACGGCTATGACCTTGTCTTAAACTATATGAGGAAAAAAACACCTGCTGAAGAAGCTAAGAAATCACTGGAAGAGGCTTATGGCGTCCGTGTTCATTTAGTGAAAGCGAATGTTGGTGAACAAGAGCAAATAAAAGCTTTATTTGAAGAAATTGAAAAAGAGTTTGGCCGCTTAGATGTCTTCATCAATAATGCGGCATCGGGTGTTCTTCGTCCTCTAATGGAAATTGAGGAACACCATTGGGATTGGACACAAAATATTAATGCCAAAGCTTATCTGTTTATTGCTCAGCAAGCGGCTCTCTTAATGGAGAAAAATGATGGCGGTTATATGGTTGCGATATCAAGTTTAGGCTCAATCCGAGCTTTGCCTAATTATGTGGCTGTTGGAACCTCCAAGGCTGCGGTTGAGGCGATTACCCGCTACTTGGCAATGGAACTTGCGTCAAAGAATATTGTTGTCAATGCTGTTTCCGGCGGTGCTGTGGATACCGATGCCTTGACTCATTTTCCTAACCGCGAGGAATTATTACAAGAGGCTCGCGAACAGAATCCAGCAGGACGGATTGTTGAACCAGAAGACCTCGCCAATGCCGTTTATTTCTTATGCACGAAAGAAGCATGGATGATCCGCGGACAGACCCTTATTGTCGATGGCGGGTTTTCACTAAGATAATTAGCTTCTGAATCGTCTAATCAAACTCACCCGTATATAAAAACAGGACGCACACTAAATAAAGTGAGCGTCCTGTTTTTCAATATAGACTATTTTACTTTATTAATGCTTAATGGAATCGGTCTGGGGCCTGCCTGAGGTAAGCAGGACATCAATTTGGTCGTGCAACCGTTTAATGGCCTCGTCCAAATAACTCACGGCAGATTCCCTGTTTGCTAATTTCATGTAAGCATTTAATACTGAATCTGCCAAGGGGGGATCCCCCACTTCCTGTATGACCTCTAAAACCATGCGGCCCATTTGTTCTGGTTCATTATCAAGTAAGATCGCTGTTCGAAATTCGCCAATAATTTCAGTGATTACTTGTAACCTATGAAGCTGATCCACAGATTAAGTCCCCTTTATGTCTAATTTTCTCTTCCCACTATATCACACTTCATCACTTCTCACCGTGATCCACAACCGCTCCCAATTGCCTAAGCAGTTCTTTTTCGCCTTTGCCAGAAGCCCGCGATGAACAGGATTAAATGGCCCATTGATAAAATCAATAACCCCAAAGCAAGCAAGAAGCCGACAAGTGGAAATTCTAAAAGAGCCGTTAAGAAAAAGGCACCAACCAATGAGGTCAGCCAGTTCTCTGACCTTGCTGGAAGGATTCGTCTCCCTAGCTCTCGGCTCATTCTTCCCGAAACCATAAAAAATCCAAAGGCAGGAAGGAGTAACAGGAGCAAAGCAAATGGGATACCAATAATCGTAATGGCTAAGAGAACTACCAAAATAACAAGCCAGACTCCGGCGATCAAACCGGTCAGCCATAGTTTCCAAGAGCCAAACAGGTCTTCTTTATTAAAGGAATCTGGAACCAACAAGGCGCCAATAGTCGAAACAATAATAATAATCAAGGCAAGGATCAGCTTTACTACCCAGCTAGAAAGTAAAATGGCCCCTCCAAACAGAAAAGCATCCATCACCCTTTTGTTCCAGGCAAAAGCAACTAAATTTTCTGTGACATGAGTGCCCGGATCTTGAATGACAGAGCCGTCTATGACAATAATTAATTCTTTAACCTTTGCCGTTGAGTGGACGTGAAGATCACCGCCAACGACCAAAACAAGATTGCGTACGGTGCCATCAATGACCGCATTATGACCGATTGAAAAGAAGTTATCAACCGTATGCCCCTCAGGTACACGGATCACTTTTGAAGAGTCTGTCTTATCTTTCGCATAGGACAATGAGAGGCCGCTAAATATAAATAAAATAACGAGTCCACAAATACACAAAAGCCGAATTTTCATCGTTACCAGCCTCTCCGTTCCTCGACCGTCATAGAGCGAAGCAATTTCCAAAGTATTGGAAGCGTTAGACCAAGGATGATCGCACCGCTTACCATTACACTGATCGTAGGAAATAGAGGAAACCCAACCAATTGGGGAAGAGCCAGAAGAACGCTTCGAGTCATTCGATAAACAACGACCAAGACATTTAATCCATGATTAAAATAAGGGTGAATCCCAACGAAAAGCGAAATGAGTGCCATAAAGATGACCCCAATCCCTGCTTCGAGCTGATGACTCGCCTTTTGAAGAAGCTGGATCTCAGACATTATTTTTTCACTAAGAAAATCCGGGACAGGTTCTTCATTATAGAGATGAATCGTCCACTCTTTGACCTCTAAAAGAGAGCGGTGTTCATCCCGGCACTCCGAACAAGTAGCAAGATGTTGTTCGACCTGCTCCTCTTCTTTTAGAGACAATTCTCCGTCTATATAGGCATTCAAAAGATCCTCTACATGATGTGTCATCCTTCTTCACCTTCCAGAAGAAAACTTTTTAAACTAGTTCGGGCGATGTTAATTCGCGATTTAACTGTTCCAAGCGGAATGTTAAGCTGATCGGCTATTTCTTGGTAAGAGAACCCTTGAATGTCTCTTAGGATAATCACTTCACGATGTTCAAGGGATAAACGGCTTAGACCTTCTTGAATCATAAGCCGATTAACCGATTGCCCTTCTGATTGAGACGTTGCGGATGATTCAGGCTGTTCGAGCCAAACGTCATCTGTTGTCGTCTCACGTTTCGCCTTTTTTAGATAATCCAGGCAAAGATTGCGAACGATTCGGGTAAGCCATGCCACAAACGCTACCTCTTCTTCAAGCTTTCTGAGCTGAAAGAAAGCCTTCACAAACGCTTCCTGTGTGATATCCTCGGCAGCCAATGGATCTCGAACCATGGCAAGAGCATGTCGATAAACCTTGCCCTTATACAAACGGACGAGCTCTTCAAACGCCTCTCGATTGCCATGCTTGGCTTTACGAATCATCTTTTTTAATTGTTGGTGTTCCACACAGGTCCCGCCCCCAATTTTTGACCCCAGCTCTTCTTTACTTGTCTTATCCACATCTACATGCTCCATTAAAATGATCATTTTTTTAACCTTCATTTTAATCAAATGGCGATTGTTTTTCTATAAGTCCTCGTCATCTGAAACTGACGGGAGAAACAACTTAAATAAAGGCTCTTTTCTAAAAGATTGTTGCTAGTTGATAAAAATAGGTAGAAATAGGCGAGACTCCTGCGGGAATAGCAAGCCAGGTGAGAACCCGCAGGCGTATTTTGCCGAGGAGGCTCACGGATTGCCCGCGGAAAGCGAGCTTATTGGAGCCTAAAAAAACAACAAAGTTTACGAAAACAGCCTAAATAAAAGACATGCCAATTGCCTAAAAAGTTCATCTGATAACGGATGGGTTTAAAAAGGAACTATTGGATCATTAAATGGACCCCTTTTTCGTCCAAAAATAAAAAAATGAATGACAGATGCAAAGCTGAAAGAGTAAGATGAATTTTGATAGTCTTGTTTTGCCATGGTCACTCTCACACCACTTTTGCACTAAGTCTAGCCTGTCCATACAGATTAACATGAATTGAGGAACATCTATGAAATCACCCACTTACCTTAAAGCTTATATAGGCTTATTTATAGGCATTATTACGGTGTCTGCTTCTGCTATATTGGTTAAACTTGCTGATGCACCGGCCGGCATAACTGCTTTTTACCGGCTATTCTTTACGGTAGTCGTTATGTTGCCATTGTTTCCTCGCTACGCCTCAACCTTTCGAAGGATACCTATGAAAGTTTGGTTCGGGTCTGCACTTGCCGGAATCAGCTTAGCCTTGCATTTTATTTTATGGTTTCGATCATTGGATCTCACCTCTGTCACAAGCTCAGTAGTTCTCGTGACGCTCCAGCCTCTATTTGCTTTTTTGGGCTCTATGATCGTTTTCAAAACCCGGCACACGTTAGGAGCAAGCCTTGGTGTTCTCTTTTCAATTCTTGGAAGTGTCCTCATTAGCTGGGGTGATTTTGAATTGAGCACCGTCGCTTTTTGGGGAGATGCACTTGCTCTAGCAGCTTGTTTGGCCGTAACAGTTTACCTGATGATCGGTGAACGCATTCGCCAAGATAGACCGCTTTATACGTATACCTTCATTGTTTATTGCTTTTCTATGGTCACCTTGCTGATCTATAACTGCCTAACAAGTCAAGACTTCTTCCATTATCCAACAAAAGACTGGGTCCTTTTTTTGCTACTAGCTATCTTCCCTACTTTGCTCGGCCATACCATTTTCAATGGGGTCGTCAAATGGCTCGGAGTCACAACGGTGTCAATGAGTATTCTAGGCGAACCAATAGGGGCTTCCATCTTGGCCTATTTTATTTTTGGAGAAACCTTATCCGTTCTGCAAATTATAGGAAGCCTTATTATTTTGGGAGGAATCGCTGTCTATTTAATTTTTGAGAGTCGGATTCACCGTCGAACCAACCCCGCATTAGATAACGTGACTGCTGCAACAAAATAACTGGTGTAAAAAAAGGAGTCGATTCAAGCTTCTTCTTTTTACATAAATGTTTTTTAAGAAATTTGAAGGAAACGAAGGAAGGGTGTCGAATTATAGAAATAGGTATTTTTTCGAGCCCTTCCGTTACTTCTCCATCTTTTTATCCTCTTTTTTAAGCCTTCCCTATCAACCGATTCTCGCTTCTCAATCCCTGTTTCCTTATCTTTTTTCTTTACGATACGCCTTAGTCTTAACTCTGTTGGCCTTCCATGAAAGGAGGTGATAATCATGCCGGATACATTTAGCTATGAGGTTCTCGAATCATTTGGTACCTTATCAGAAGCTGAGAACGGGTGGCAAAAGGAGCTGACAATGGTGCGTTGGAACGATCGAGAGCCTAAATATGACATTCGCATTTGGTCTCCACGAAAAGAAAGGATGGGCCGCGGTGTCACGTTCTCCAAAGAAGAGCTCATCACACTTAAATCCATCCTCAATCAAATCCAGCTTTAATCCTCTTGAAAGCCCTTAGGCAAGAAAGTCATTAATTCTCGTCGCAATAGCTTTCTTGAAGCATTTCTGGGCAAATCTGTTTCCATCAAAAAGAGCTGTTTCGGAACCTTGTACCCTGCTAAACGTTCTCGACAGAAGCGAATGAGCTGTTCCTCGTCAAAAATCTTCCCCTCACGAAGAACGACAAATCCAACCGGCACACGTCCCCAACGTTCATCCGGTACGCCTATAACTCCCGCTTCTTGGACATCAGGGTGCTCCATCAGAACCGATTCCACCTCAGCTGGGTAGATATTTTCTCCCCCGGAAACGATCATATCCTTACGACGATCCAACACATAAAGAAACCCTTCTTCATCCAATCGCCCCATGTCACCCGTATGGAGCCAGCCGTCTTCAAACGCGTCTTTTGTAGCTGTCGGAAGATGGTCGTATCCTTCTGTGACATTGGGGCCTTTTACTAGAATTTCCCCCTCTTGATTGGGACCGAGCAGTTCTCCATCCTTCATAATTTTAATTTGGGCCGGAAACAGCGGCTTGCCTGCCGATCCTAGCTTTGAAAACATGTACTCTGGGGAAAGCGTCACAATTTGTGAAGACGTTTCGGTTAATCCATACGTTTGATAAACAGGGATATTTCTGTCTTTACATTTATTTAAAATAGGCAAAGGGGCAGGTCCCCCGCCTAACAAAACGCAGCGCAAAGTTTCTGGAGCGTTTAAAGGGACCTCCTGATCCTCAAGCATGGCCTGAAGCATCGTCCCAACAACTGAAACATGGGTAATTCCTTCCTGAATGATCGCCTTATTCGCACAGCTAGAGTCAAATTTGTGTAAGAGCGTCATTTTCATTCCATAGATGACGCTTTTCATCAAAATAGACAGCCCGCTCACATGAAACATTGGAACCATACATAACCAGTTATCCTGTTCACTTAACCCTAGGTTCAAAACAGAACCAATAGCACTCCACCAGTGATTGCCTAAAGTAAGGCGCACCCCTTTAGGATGACCCGTTGTCCCGGAAGTATAGATAATCGTATGCAAAGCACTTAAATCAATCTCATCTTGAAAAACATAAGCACTTACCTTCTCACTTTCTCGCCGCACTTCATGAATCGATGAACATAAGAGTGAGGATTGGTGCTCCTTTACTTGTTTTGCCTTGTCCACATGATCTTGATCATACAGCAAATAATCAGCCTCTGAATCATTTAACTGCCAGACCCATTCATTTACCGTCAAACGGATATTTAACGGGATGGTCACAGCTTCTAAATAAATCAAGGCATGGTAAGTAATAATCATTTCTATTGAATTTTGTTGTAAGAGGGCTACTCGAGAGCCTTTTTTAATCCCTTTTTTATAAAGGACTGTCGCGGCCCGTGACGCTTGTTCCTCTAACTCTTCAAAAGTGAGCGTCCGATTCTCGGTTTGTACTGCTATTCTTTTCGGCGTGAGCTGTGCACGCTGCTTGAGCCAATTTGGCATACTAGTAGAAGACAACACAGATGCAATCTCCCTTCATTCATAACCTGCCTCCATTTATCTCTATCCCTCTTATTTTACTTAAAGTGATAGGGAAAAACCAACAAGGGGACTCGGCGAAAACTCTACTCCATTCTTTCTTAGCACGAAATTAACCTTGCTAAGCGATTAAAAAACGCATCTTCACATTTTCACCCTTTTTTGATAGGAACAATCGCACACGCCGCGACTCCCTTCTTCCCAAGTATAGATTTAACCTATGAGTTTTTCTCGGGCACTGCTTTTATGTTTAAACACTTAACAAAAATGGGTGGTTGTTTAACCAATGTGGAAAATCGTCCCGTTTTAACTTTAGAAGCGTAACTAGGATACGTTATTGATCAACTTCCTGGGTAAAATGGGCCGTTCCGAGTTAAATAGAGAATGCTCGTTACGCCTAACGACTCAAATGGGCAATTGGGAGAGGAATAGCGTATTTTCGTTACCCTCAACCGAATTAGGCGTAACCTCAGTCCTTTATTTCGGCATTCTGGCCCATTTGCAAGCGGATAGCGTATTCTCGTTACGCTCAACTGAAATAGGCGTAACGACAGTCCTTTATTTCGGCATTCCGGCCGGATTCGCGGCGGATAGCGGATCCTCGTTACGCTCAACTGAAATAGGCGTAACCTCAGTCCTTTATTTCGGCATTCTGGCCCCGTTTAGCGGCGGATAGCGTATTCTCGTTACGCTCAACTGAAATAGGCGTAACCTCAGTCCTTTATTTCGGCATTCCAGCCCATTTCGCGACGGATAGCGGATCCTCGTTACCCTCAACCGAAATAGGCGTAACCTCAGTCCTTTATTTCGGCATTCTGGCCGGATTCGCGGCGGATAGCGGATCCTCGTTACGCTCAACCGAAATAGGCGTAACCTCAGTCCTTTATTTCGGCATTCCAGCCCATTTCGCGGCGGATAGCGGATCCTCGTTACGCTCAACTGAAATAGGCGTAACCTCAGTCCTTTATTTCGGCATTCCGGCCCATTTGCAAGCGGATAGCGTATTCTCGTTACGCTCAACTGAAATAGGCGTAACCTCAGTCCTTTATTTCGGCATTCTGGCCGGATTCGCGGCGGATAGCGTATTCTCGTTACGCTCAACTGAAATAGGCGTAACCTCAGTCCTTTATTTCGGCATTCTGGCCCATTTCGCGGAGGATAGCGTATTCTCGTTACCCTCAACTGAAATAGGCGTAACGACAGTCCTTTATTTCGGCATTCTGGCCCATTTGCAAGCGGATAGCGTATTCTCGTTACGCTCAATCAAAATAGGCGTAACCTCAGTCCTTTATTTCGGCATTCCGGCCCATTTGCAAGCGGATAGCGTATTCTCGTTACGCTCAACTGAAATAGGCGTAACGCCAGTCCTTTATTTCGGCATTCTGGCCCCGTTTAGCGGCGGATAGCGTATTCTCGTTACGCCTAATCGTTTGACCTGTAACGACGATTCCCTCGCTTTGCGCGGACGTATTGCCGTGCCCGCGCAAAGCGAGGTTATTTTCCACTAAAAAACGACGTTTCAATGGCGATGTATCCACAAATCCGATTTTTTTGATTTCATAAACAATAAAAAAGCACAAGTCCTCTTAACTTAAGACTTGTGCTTTTACAACTGTTAGAAATAGTTTATGGGAAACGAGGGAATTTATCGAATTGCGGCGAACGTTTTTCCTTAAACGCATCGCGGCCTTCTTTCGCTTCATCCGTTGTGTAATAGAGAAGCGTAGCGTCTCCACCAAATTGCTGCAAACCAGCGAGACCGTCTGTATCCGCATTAAAAGAGGCTTTTAAGAAGCGGATAGCTGTTGGACTTTTATCAAGTATTTCCTGACACCATTTTACCGTTTCCTCTTCTAATTGCTCAAGAGGAACAACCGCATTCACAAGCCCCATATCTAAGGCTTCTTGCGCACTGTATTGACGGCAAAGATACCAGATTTCCCGAGCCTTTTTATGTCCAACGATGCGGGCAAGATAACCGGCGCCGTAACCTGCGTCAAAGCTCCCTACTTTTGGTCCAGTTTGTCCAAAAATAGCGTTCTCTGATGCAATCGAAAGGTCACATACGACATGAAGAACATGTCCGCCTCCAATCGCATAACCATTCACCATTGCAATAACCGGCTTAGGAATAGTACGGATCAATCGTTGCAAGTCCAAAACGTTTAAGCGAGGAATTTGGTCATCCCCAACATAACCCCCATGACCGCGAACCTTTTGGTCACCGCCGGAACAAAACGCTTTGTCCCCTGCTCCTGTTAAAATAATCACGCCAATGCTTGAATCATCGCGGGCACGTGCAAAGGCATCGATCATCTCATTAACCGTTTTTGGAGTAAAGGCATTATGAACGCTTGGACGGTTCATTGTTATTTTTGCAATACCGTCATAAGTTTCGAACAAAATTTCATCATATGTACGAACTGTCTTCCATTCAATTGTCATCTTTCTGACTCCCTTTCTTTCTGAAAAATTAATCCTGGTTTAAGTAGCCAATAACCGGATAAACCTCATCCTTTATTATTTTAGCAAAAATCTCAAATTGTTCCACATGAACGGCATGTCCAGCCTCTGGGACAATCGACATATACACATGTGTAAGCCGCCCATACATCTCTTTCGCAATGTCAATAAACTTCTTATCCCATTCACCTGTAATTAACCAAACAGGCGGCTCCACCAGTTCTAAATCCTCCCATAGCGAGGGTTGAGACCCTGTGCCCATCCCTCTTAAGCTTCCTGCCAATCCTTCTGCTGTTTGGCCGAGACGTTCGCTTCGAACAGCTTCTTGAACAGGAAGAGGAAGCCGTTTCTGAGTCTCGAAAAGAGGGATCGACTCCCAGTCATTCACAAAAGAAAGAACCCCTTCATTTAAGATACGCTCAGCAAGCTCTTCGTCCCTTCGCTTACGTTCTAAGCGTTCTTCTTCTGTTTTCAAACCAGGTGAGCCGCTTTCCATGACAAGACCAATGACACGATTGGGATGGCGGCAAGTAAAATAGAGACCAAGCCTTGCCCCCATGGAATAACCGATAACAAGTACATGGTTAACCTTAAGATGTTCAAGCAGCTTAATGAGCGCAGAAGCCATCTCTTCCATGGTGTAGAAGTGCGAGTTACAAGAATCCTCGCCCTGTACTTGGCTTTCTCCATGTCCGACAATATCGACACAAATGAGTTGAAACTGGTCTTTCCATTCTTCTACAAAGGGATCCCAGGTGTGATGGGTGCCTGTAAATCCATGTAAAAGGAGAAGGGGGATTCCCTCTCCTTCCACTTTGTAAAATAAAGAAAAAGAAGAATTGATAGGAAGCTTCATCACTCTCACCTCGTCAAAAATCCCACTTTATTTTTCACTTCATTCCAATACGCCTGATGACTCGCCACATTGTCAGGACGATTCGTCACACACTCAATGAATTTAAGCCCTTTTTCATGATTGACTTTCTCGAGTGTCAATTGGTAGTCATCGCGATTGGTCACTCGATAATAACGCCCCTTGTATAGCCTTGCCACATCCGCTACTTCTAAGTCAAGAGGAGTTGCAAACAGTTCCTCAAAATGAGTGGCTGACTCAGCTTGCGGTAGAAATGAGAAAATTCCGCCGCCGTTATTATTCACAACGATGAGCGTCAAATCTAGATCATACTGTTTTCCAGCCATTAGCCCATTCGTATCGTGGAAAAAGGAGAGGTCTCCAATAACGAGATAGGTTGGCTTTTGTGAAGTCGAAAGGCCAAGTACTGTGGAGTTAATCCCATCAATACCATTCGCCCCTCGATTTCCGTAGGTTCTAATTGACTGCTCAGTGGTTTGAAAAAAGCTGTCCAAATCACGTATCGGCATGCTGTTGCCTGTGAAGAGCTTTGCCTCACTCGGTAATTTGGGAATGAGGTCCGCTATAACATGACCTTCAAACCATGCGCTAGAAGCGAGCTTTTCATTGGTCACTTCTTTTGTAAGCTCATTTACCTGTAACCATTTTTCAGACCAGACTTTATCCGTGTGCACCTCTTGATGATCCATTTCTTTTACTAGAGCATCCACGAAAGAAAGCGGGGAAGCTTTCACCCAATCTGTCACTTGCTGTGTCGGATCACTTGTCCTCCCGCCATGACTGACAACGATCGACGTCTTAAGATCAAGTCGCTCCATATACTTTAAAAATGGTTTAGAGACCGGCAGCGGACCAAATCGAATGATCCCATCTGCCTTATAAGCTTCAACCCATTCCGCTGAGCGCAAAAAAGCATCATAGCCATCCACGATCCATTTCTTAGGATGAGCCCCCGATCGCAGCTGCGATAATGGATCAGCAAGAACGGGCGCTTGCAACTTCTCCGCGAGGTCATGGATTTTAAACCCTAGCTGCTCTTCTTGTTCAGGCCCCGCGACAATAAGCGGTTTCTTTAACTTGGAAAGCTTCTCGGCAAGAATTCTCATACTTTCTTCATTTAAATGAGATTCAGAATAATGGTTCGTTATTTCCCGCCTTGTCTCTTCGTTCCATGGAATGGGCTCTCTGACTTCCGGCATTAAAGGCTCCCTAAATGGTAAATTCAAATGAACGGGGCCTTTAGGTGCCTCCATGGCCACTCGCATAGCCTTTGAAGCCTGAAGTCCCATAAAGTCATGAATGCCGCGGTTTTCTTCAGGAAGAGGTAAGTCCACTGCAAATTTTACATGATCCCCGTACAGCTTAACCTGGTCGATCGCTTGCGGTGCTCCTACCTCTCGAAGCTCATGAGGACGGTCGGCGGTCAACACGATCAAAGGGATCTCACTATATTTTGCTTCAATAATAGCTGGGTAAAAATTGGCAGATGCCGTCCCCGATGAACAGACAAGAGCCACAGGGGCTTGTTTTCCTTTTGCAATTCCTAGTGCAAAGAAAGCCGCTGACCGCTCATCCACATTCATCCAGATTTTAATATTAGGATGTTCCTTGAATAAAACAGTGAGCGGAGTACTCCTTGACCCGGGGCTGATCACGACATCTCGAACACCTGAGACATAAAGCTGATGTATGAAAGGGGCAAGAAAACTTGTAAGCATTTTAGAGTGATTCATTAAGACCTCCCCCTTCTAACGCCGCTAACATCGGCCGGAATTTCAAATGCGTTTCCTCAAGCTCATCTATTGGATTAGAGGCTTCAACCACACCGCAGCCTGCAAATAAACGCGCTTCTGCTTGATGAATGAGACCGGATCGAATGGCCACTGCAAATTCACCTTCGCCACTCGCATCCATCCAGCCAACCGGTGAAGCAAACCAGCCGCGATTAAAGGTTTCTAACTCCTTAATTAAGTTTAAAGCCTTTTCTCTCGGCTGTCCCCCTAATGCCGGGGTCGGATGAAGTCGTTCAACAATATCAAAGAGCGTTGCCCCGCTTCGAGCCTTTCCTTTAATCGGTGTATACAAATGTTGAACATCCTTCACTTTCAAGAGTTCAGGTCTATCAGGAATCATTAAATCCTCACAATACTGTTCCATCGCCTGTTGAATCATTTGGACCACAAACTGATGCTCTTCACGATTCTTATGGCTTTCAAGCAGTGTCTGTCCAAGCAACTGATCTTCTTCTTCTGTTTTGCCTCGCCCAATTGTTCCTGCGACAGCTCCCGTGAGAAGAAAAGCCCCTTGTCGCTCAATTAGCCGCTCAGGCGTTGCCCCAACAAAGGCCGCTCCGCCTCTTTCTACAGCAAAAATATAACTATTCTTCTGATCCTGACAAAGACGAGTTAAAACCGCCTTCAAATCAAAATCTGTTGTTCCCTTAACAGCGACTTCTCTTGATAAAACGACCTTATTCAGTTCACCGTTTGCAATTTTTTCTGTCGCTAATTGAACACGCTCAAGCCATGTATCGACATCAAGATCTTCTATTGACTGAATCGATACAGGATGAGGAGCGGTTACAGCCTTGTCGTCAAACAACTTCTGGACTCTCTCTTCAACTTGTTTAACAATTGTTTCAGCCTGACTTGTCGCTTGAACCAAACGATTTATGGATAAAAAAGCTTGTCCGCCTTTTAAAGTCAATAAAATTTCTGGAACAATAAAGCTTGAGTCTGAAAAGCCATCCCATAAAGAAGAACGCTTATCAGAAGGATCAAAAGAAAAGCCTCCCATAACAACAGGTCCAGTCGCTCTTTCTTCTTGATTCCAATTCGTGTTTTTTAAAAGCTCTAACCATTTAGACTTTATCTCTTGAGCACGGTTGCTGCTCTTGCCTTCTAATTGGTCGGCTGCCCCTAGCCCGACTAATGTTAATTGGTCGCCATGTGACCAAAAGAATCGATTTCCCGCATAAAAAGAACGCCCATTCTCAAAGAATAGGAGCGGATCTATATATTCTACAGCCTCAACATGCGTCACTAAGAAAGATGAGTGCAAAGCGTCAGCCTGACGAATCCCATCTAATACCGAGTGACGTAGTGTGCGTTGATTCACACTAATCACAACCTCTTCCTCCTGACCCTCACATTTTATTAATAGCCGGTTTCGGCCGCCTTGTTGTTTTTTGATGAATTCCTTTTAAAAACAGCATTATTAATAGAATGTGATGACATAAAGTAGACTTTTTTCATTAAAGGTGCCCATCGGCCCCAAAACTGAATGTTCGTTTTTTTGCTGCTCTATTAAGAATGTGCACGCTTATAGTTCTGAGCTAATCGTTACTGAATCGGACCAACAATCCCTTTGCTTGCATTAAAAAATGGCCCATGATGACCGCCTTAAAGCCGGGATCAATCCTATTGGTCATGCCACTCTATAAAGAAAACAGACTTCTATTTACTAGTTCCCGTTCATTTCAAAACAAAAACCTATTCTCTAAATTGTTTGCACATAAAAACCAGTACAACATGTGCATTCTTTCACATAATCCTTGACTTTAATAGCCATATGACCAATCCATTCAAGAATACACCTCATTGATTTACAGTGTCAATTTAACCACTCTCCGCTTTATAAATAAGAAAGAAATTGTAAAAACAGTAGAATCTTGTAAGCTGTGTTTTAAGCGAATGCCTATTTCAAACATATTTTCCATGGTAAGTCAGTTGACAGGTGATAGTGATTCTCATAAACTTGTAAGTGGCTTAGACTGTTCTTCGCGCATAAATCTTTATGCGGCAAGAACTATATTATATATTGAAGGGTGATCCCTTGTGGAAGTCATGAATAAAGAATCCATTGAGAAAAATACAGGGTGGAAAATATGGTGGCGTCTTTTACGACCTCATACATTAACCGCCTCTTTTACGCCTGTCATTCTTGGAACGGCTATGGCACTCTCGTCAGGCTCCTTCCATCTTGTTTTATTCTTAGCGATGACAGTCGCATCCTTACTCATTCAGTCCGCTACTAATATGTTTAACGAATACTTTGATTATAAACGCGGATTAGATGATGCGAATTCAATTGGTATTGGCGGTACGATTGTAAGAGATGGCATCAAACCTGAAACCGTCTTGCGCCTTGCGTTTATCTTTTGTGGGGTATCGACACTGATTGGGGTTTATATTTGTGCAGAGAGCAGCTGGTGGTTAGCCGCAATCGGTATTGTTTGTATGCTTGCTGGCTATTTTTACACTGGCGGTCCTTATCCTATTGCCTATACACCATTTGGTGAACTCGTTGCGGGAACATTCATGGGGCTTGTTCTTGTCCTTATTTCTTATTTTATCCAAGCGGGTACCGTTACCCTTTCGAGCTTTCTCTTATCCGTTCCCATTGCGTTTACTTGCGGCGGAATATTAATGGCCAACAACATTCGTGATTTGGACGGGGATAAAGAAAAAGGACGTCATACGCTTGCCATCCTTCTTGGACGAAACCAAGCGATTCGATTCCTTGCAGGTATGTTTGCCTTTTCGTACATTTGGGTAGTCGGATTAACATTATTCCATGTCGAATCATTTTGGCTACTATTTGTCTTTATCAGCATTCCAAAAGCTTTTCAGGCAACCAAACTGTTTAAAGGAAAGACAAAATCGATTCAAATGATGCCCGCCATGCAGGCAACGGCTCAAATGCATACACTATTTGGTTGCTTGTTAACCATCGGGCTCCTTCTTGACCGTCTCGTATCCTAAATGTTCAACCGGCTTATTTGTAGCAAATACAAATAGGCCGGTTTTTTTCATCGTTTAGATTTTTAAATTTTGAAAGAGTTTTAAATTATGAAGCGTGATAAGTTATCCATAATCCGATAAAATAGGTGGGAAAGAGAAAACGGATTGGGGAGGGAAACACCATGACAGAATATTGGATACGACCAGAGCAAGGGACCTTACACGGATCATTTTCAAGAGAGGCTGAACCTGTTTTAACTATTGATTCAGGTGACATTGTCCGGTTTCAAACTCTGGATGCAGGTTGGGGAGTAGAGCCGCATCCATATGGTGGAGGAAGCCGTAAACAATTTGAGCCAAGAAATCCAGAGCGAGATCGCGGTCACGCCCTTTGTGGCCCTGTTAAAATAAGAGGGGCAGAGCCTGGCATGACGCTCGAAGTTAAAATTAATGAAATTCTCCCTGGAAGCTTTGGTTGGACGAGTGCTGGCGGCTTTTCGCATCCCATCAACATTAGTTTAGGTCTTGTTGAGGGCGAGTCCTACCATCTCAATTGGAGTCTAGATACTCAAAAAATGATTGGTACAAGTGATAAGGGGCATAAGGTGACCCTTCGTCCGTTTATGGGATTAATGGGGATGCCTCCGGACGAACCGGGAATTCATCCAACAAGTCCGCCACGGTTTTGCGGGGGCAATATTGATTGTAAAGAACTCGTGGCGGGAAGTACACTCTATCTCCCTATTGCCGTATCAGGCGGACTTTTTTCAACAGGCGATGGACATGGTGTGCAAGGGGACGGGGAAGTCGCGTGTCCGGCATTGGAATGTCCGATGGATTTGGTTGAACTCAAATTGACTGTTCGTGAAGAAATGCATTTAAAAATGCCACGTGCCAACACGCCTGCTGGATGGATCACAATGGGGTTTGATGAGGACCTTAACAAAGCAATGGTACAAGCGCTCGATGGCATGCTTGATTTAATGACCGAATTTTTCGGCTATGAACGCAAGGAAGCTTTAGCGCTTGCAAGCTTAGTTGTCGACCTTAGAGTGACACAAGTTGTTAACGGCGTTCGAGGCGTCCATGCGGTTCTCCCACATGGCGCAATTAAATAATTAACTTATTTATATAAAGGGCCAGCTCTCATTGATAACAAGTTCCGTTTCGGTGGAGCAACATAACCAGAGATAAGCTGAAGTTTTCCGGTTAAACAGCAGAATCAAGCTCAGATGCGGATAAATAAGCGGAAGTTTTCCGGTTAAGCAGCAGAATCGTGCTCAGATGCGGATAAATAAGCGGAAGTTTTCCGGTTAAGCAAGGAAAAATCACTCCGATCCACCCTTTCCGGAGTCAATAGACGGAAATCTTCCGGCTATTTTAGCTATTTTCAGCGAAATTTCTTAAATAAAGGAAATTTCTCCGCTTATTTATCAAATCCGCGGAAAGCTCTCCTATTAAAGACCAACGCTTGGGGAAAATCCCAAGCGTTGGTCTGCTAATTATAGTGCTAGTTAACTTGCGCTTTTAGATTTTCTCCCACGTTTTTGGACGTCTTACATTTTTTACAGCCCACAATTGGAAACACCTGATTGGCTTCAAAATCAGCCAGAATATTGCGAGGGAGCCGTGCCATTATTTGGTTCCTATTCGCCCAGAGTGAATCGGAATGCTCATGAGACAATGAAACAGCCCTATCTTGGCAGCGGCATAAGTAAGTGAGCAGGACAACCTGTCTTAAGGGATGCGTCTTAAAAGCCGTGGCATACAGCAGCCTCTCTATGGACACCGAGAGTCCGGTTTCCTCCTTCACCTCTCGCTTTAGGGCTTTTTCAAGACTTTCACCGAAATCCAGCTTTCCGCCAGGACACTCCCATGTCCCTGCTCCGAACTCGTCGTCATCGGCCCGTTTAACAAGGAGTATCTCACCATTCGATACGATCACAGCCTTAACCGCTACAACCGTCTCTTCGTCCAATAAAGTACCCCCTTTTCCCCCAACCATCATTAGCTTCTATTTTTCATATCATGCTAAAGCGGGATTAATTAGATCCGTATCAACTGGCAAATAGCCCAAGTGTCTCGCCTTCTCATCATCAATTCTTAAATATCTTCCCAGGATTAAGGCGATTTAAAGGATCAAGGGCTTGCTTAATGAGTTTCATCGTTTGAATTGTTTCCTCATCATGCTCTTTGTAGAAATAGTCCTTCTTCCCCATGCCAATTCCATGCTCACCTGTGCACGTTCCTCCGACTGACAGGGCATAGGCAATAATTTCACCGTTAAGCTTCTTGTATTGAGCGACTTCTTCTTGTGAGTCTCGATCCACCGCGACCACAACGTGAAAGTTTCCATCCCCGACATGACCGAACAAGGCGGATACAATCGGGTAACGGTCAAGTATTTTTCGTGTTTCAATAATCGCTTTTGTCAATTCGGATATAGGAACACAGACATCTGTAGACGTCAATTGTTTACCAGGAGTTAAGCCTATAACGGACATCGCAGCTTCATGACGCGCATGCCACATTTCTTGGCGCTTCTTTTCATCCCTCTCAAAGGTAACGGATAAACAATTTTCATCCTGAAACAATTGCTTAATAAGCTCCACTTGCTCGTTTACAGCTTGTTCAGCACCATCCAATTCGATAAAAAGGGAAGGCACCTCTTCATAAGAGGTTTGACTAAAACGATTGACCGCTACGATGGTCTGTTCGTCAACAAGTTCGATCCGTTTAACCTCAACACCCGCTCTTAACAATAGTTCAGCTGCACGGCCGGCTGATGCCACATCTGAAAAAAGCGCCTTTCCTGCTTGAACGACTTCCGGGATACCATGGACTCGCAAACTAATTTCCGTAATAATTCCTAAGGTGCCTTCAGAACCGATAAAAAGGTCTTTGAGCGCATAGCCGCTCGACGACTTAAACGATAATCCGCCTGGAGTTATCACCTTTCCGCTTGCTAATACAACTTCGAGCCCCAAGACATGCTGATGCATGCCTCCATAACCCACTGTATTTGTACCGCTCGCATTAGTGGCCGTCATCCCGCCAATCGTGGCATCAGCGCCTGGGTCAACCGGAAAAAACAAGCCGTACTTCTTCAACGCTTTTCCTAACTGACGACGGGTCACTCCCGGTTCTACAATGACGATAAAGTCGTCTTCACGAATCTCCTTTATTTGATTCATCCGGCTCATGTCAAGCGTAATCCCGCCTTCAACTGGGATCGTATGACCTTCTAAACTGCTCCCAACCCCATAAGGCGTGATCGCGACATTATAGGTATTCGCAATTTTCACCACTTGTTGAACTTCTTCTACGTTTACAGGAAAAACAACCACTTCCGGCTCACTCGCGGGGTGATAAGTCAGATCTCTCCCATGATTATATCGCACCGTTTCATTGGTGCTCACCCGATCCTGATCTTTTATAAGTTGCTTCAATTCATCTAGTAAGCTCATGTCCGACACCTCAGATTTATTTGTCTAATAAGTCATTCTATATAAAACATTCTAAATGAAACCTCGAATATCCTGCTAAATCCCCTTGTTTTTCCGATAAATGTTTTTTCCTTGTTATTTTTTTTAATGGTTATTATAATATAGTTACAATTAAAGACGTTCCTTCAGGGCAGGGTGAAATTCCCGACCGGCGGTGTTGAGTCTTATAAGACTTTAAGTCCGCGAGCCGTTTTTTGGCAGGATTCGGTGCAATTCCGAAACCGACAGTACAGTCTGGATGGGAGAAGGATGATGACTCACGATTAGTCGGCTTATTTCTTATGAGCTAATTGTTGTCGTGTATGAAAGGCAAACTCCAAAAGCGCCCTGGAAACCATTTGTTTCCTAGGCGCTTTTTTAAATGATCGTGCATACTAGTCATATCTCCATCAGATACGCCCACAAAGAGAACGAAAACATTAATGAGGTGAAACTGATGAAAAACACGTCTTTAAGAAAAAACATTACGGTTGCTTTTTTGGCGGCGATCTCTTTTCTTATTATGTTAGTTCAATTTCCATTGCCCTTATTTCCATCGTTCTTACAATTTGATTTAAGTGATATTCCAGCCATCATCGGAGCGATTATTTTCGGGCCTCTTGCAGGCATTGCTATTGAAGCCATCAAGAATTTGCTTCATTGGTTAATCATTGGCTCCCCTACTGGTGTACCAGTTGGAGAAATCGCTAATTTCATTGCAGGTGCAATCTTCATTTATGTTACAACCTACTTTTACCGCCGTAAGAGAACCACGGGGCGCCTAGCACTCGGTATGGCAGTCGGTACCATAATCATGACTGTACTTATGAGTATTGCGAATTACTTCATTATCTTTCCGAGCTATGCCCTATTCCTTGGCTTTAGTGTTGACACAGCGGTAAAACTGGCCAGTGCAGCGAATCACTCCATCCATAACTTGCTCACTCTAATAGTGCTTGGCGTCTTACCTTACAACATTATCAAAGGTATTTTTGTAATTATCGTTGCTGTTCCGATTTATACACGCCTTCGCCCGCGTCTCGGCATAGCCAAACACTGATAGTAAAATAAAGTGGGGACAGACCTCTGCGAAAGAGTTCTGTCCCCACTTTGCGTTTCAATTAAGCCTTTAACTCTTCAATCTCCGTTTCAAGGAAGGCCATGAGCTCTTGAATCATATCTCCAGAGAAATCAAAACGGATTCCGGCCGCTTCATAAACTTCAGGCAATGATTTTGAGCAGCCCAATGCAAGTGCTTTTTTATAGTTTTCCAAGGCTTGTTCTGGATTTTCTTTGTATTGTTTATACATCTGCACGGCACCGAGTTGCGCAATGACATACTCCACGTAGTAGAAAGGCACCTCAAAGATATGAAGGACAAACATCCAACTGTTCTTCCGCCACTCTTCAACCCCTGACCAATCGACCACATTCGAGTTGTAAGTTTTGGACAGTTCCTCATATTTTGCGTTACGTTCTTCAGCAGAGTGATTCGGGTTTTCATATAACCAATGTTGGAAGAGATCGATGATAATCCCATTCGGCAAAAATTCAATGATGCCTTCTAACTGCTCTCGTTTGGCCCGCTTTAATTCATCCTCATCTTTATAAAAACGCTCCCATTTGTCTAAAGTTAAAAGCTCCATCGACATGCTGGCAAGCTCTGAAGATTCCATTGGCGTATCCTTATACTCATATAATGGGAGGGACTTTTTAAAATCATTATGAATGCAATGGCCCATTTCGTGAAGCAGCGTTGTCACCGCATCCTGTGTATTGGATGCATTGTTAAAAATAAAAGAAAGCTCAGTCACAGGGAGATTTGAACAAAAGCCGCCTGGTGATTTACCTTTGCGCGTTTCAAGGTCAAGCATCCCTTCACGATTCATGGTGTCAATTAACTCCGAGAAACGAGGATCCAATGTTCCAAGTATATCCGAAACACCGTCAATGAGTTCACTCACTTTTTGGAAAGGCTCAAGCGGTTTTTTCCCAGCAGGAACAGCTCCTGTATCCCATGGTCGATACGTCTCAACGCCTATTTCCGCTTGATGAGACCGCTGGATTTTCTCCTTCAATGGGACCACATATTTTCGAATAGCTTCTCCTAATTTCTTACAATCCTCAGGTGTGTAATCAAAGCGCTCATACTTTTTAAACATATAGTCCCGATAATTAGATAGACCAGCATTCTTAGCTTTTTCTTCACGGATCTTCATGAGCTGATCCATAATGGTCTGCAGCTCATCCTTTACACTTAAGAGGGCATTGTATTGCAGCGCGGTCGCTTTCTCCCTGACAGCACGATCGGCATCCTGCCTGTATTTGATGAGCTCACTTAAGGTTTTCTCCTCACCATGCCAATCAACCGTTAAATTCCCGGTAATTTCAAAATACTGAGTAGCCAAGCGGTCTTCTTCAACTTCAAGCGCGACATTTGCCTCTCTAAATAAAGAAATCGCATTCTCTTTCTTTTTAATAAACAAGGCATAAAAGGTTGGATCCAGCTCATCGCGGTAAGGAGATTGGGCAAATTTCTCATCAAAAAGCGCTTCATATTTCTTTAAAAGCGGCTGAATTTCCTCCTGATCATGCTCAAAGGCTTGTTTGGCCAACGGATCATGATTATGACATTGGAAATCAATATAGTGGCCAGATAAGGCTTCTTCGATCTCTTCAAAAATCCTTGATCGTTCTATAAGCCAAACTTCCAACTCTTCAACTGAATGAATTTCTGTCTCAAGTATCGTTCTCAAAGCCGATTCAACGCGCTCTGTTTGACTAAAATCAATCATTTCCTTGTAGAACTTTTTCACTCTAAATCCTCCATTCTATTGATTCTAATTATCACCAGACACCATTCCCTTATTTTGAGTAAACCGATTTCTCACACTCTTTGATTCTACATGGTGCATCAAGCATCGTTTTTTTGAAAAACTCGGCTTTCCATAAAGGATAACAGATTATGACATCAAGGCTGTTACAAACAGAGGGAACCGCCAAATTTTTAATGGTGAAAACCCTCGCTTTTCTTATACTATCATCCTTAATTGCTTAAGCGAAACTGTATTTCAGAAAGTAAAAAAAATAAGACGAAAAAGGCTCGCTTTTTTAAAGCGTCTCACCCTTTTCGCCTATTGAATTAGCCTTTCATATGGAAAGGCCACTTATAATGGTTAATCTCTTTCCCAAGGTTTCTTCAAGGTAAAAACACTGGCAAATTTCCGGCTGTTTTCTTTCCGAACTTTCCTGACTTCATGTCGATCTGGCCCGCTTTCATGGAGCATAATCTCCTCATCTGACTGCGGGATAACAGGCGGCACTTCAGTTGGACGGCCATTTTCATCAAGTGCCACAAAGGTTAAGAAAGAAGTGGTCGCAATTTTTCGTTCACCCGATATAAGATCCTCCGCAATGACCTTTACAAAGATCTCCATTGAACTGCGATGTGTCCAAGAGACAAAGGCTTCGAGACAAACGGATGAACCTGGCTTAATGGGATACAAAAAATCAACGGAATCCGTAGAAGCCGTTACAACCGGTCTTCTTGCATGACGAGTAGCTGTAATAGCTGCAATATCATCTATGTAAGACATGAGCTTTCCACCAAACATTGTTCCATGAGCATTCGTATCTTGGGGCATTACCCATGCCGATTTAACCGCTCTTGACTCATTCACATATTTACCTTCCATAATTAATACTTCCTTTCTAGAGTAATAACTCTAACCTTAAATCTATACTCAGCCTTATTATGTTAATAAACTCTAGCGCTTTATTCAATGTTCAGGCTCATTTTAGAAAGAGACCCACTAAAGGGATAATTACAAATAATATGACTATAAAAAAGAGGCTTTCTCGAAAAAAGTTAAAACCACCCGTTATCAAACTAACGGATTCGTTTCAGAAGTGCAAAACTCTAATTATCACTTTAAACCACACTACTATTCACAATAAAATGACAGAAAGAAAAGACTAGTAAACGTCAAAACAACCGAATCTTTTGAGATTCGGTTTGATTATTTTCATAAAAGGCAATCGATTACCTCTTTCATTAAATGGCTAGAGCGAACTTTCTAAATAAGCGGAGAAATTCCTCTTATTTAGAAATCGACATTAAAAATAGCTAAAATAGACGGAGAAATTCCGACTATTGACTCGAAAAATATGAAAATGGGTCATTTCTTTTTGTTTAAACGGAAAAACTCCGCTTATTTACGACGAACTGAACGCTACTTTGGTTGATAACGGAAAAATCTCCGCTTATTTCGACGATCGCAGGTGACTCTAAAATTTCTTGTCAAGTCCGTTTTTTACTTTAAGAACAATTCGATAATCTAACTTTTAATTTAACATATATATCCAAATGACTTGGTAATCAACCTACCTTTCACTTGCTCAATCACCGGTTAATTCACACACCTTCAATAATTATATCCACCCATGTAAATTACTCTGTGATTTGATAGGTGATTTACGGATGAAATGGTCAATAAACATTGATATTACAATAAAAATCGCAACGGTGAATGTACGTTTTTTATGTTCTCACTATCTAACTCGGTCATATTCCTAATAATCATTCCTTTTTTTACCCCTAACCCGTTATTTTGAAATAACAAATACCCCACCGCAATGAGAAATTTGATGAAAATCACAATTACATTCAGTTTTTAAGGAGGACTTGATTTCTTCATAGACAAGATAAAACTCGTCACTATCCCAGTGACCTATATTATCTTTTTGACATAGTTCAAGTTTTTCTCGATTTTCAAATGCTATGTCACCAATGAAAATCTTTCCGTTATCCTCAAGGAGCGTAAGTAACTGTTTTATGAAAACAATTTTTTGGTCATCTGATAAATGATGTATTGCATATGTACTAACGATAAAATCATATTTATTTTCCTTGAATTCAGGTGGCAAACCATTTGTAATGTCACATTCAATTAAGATGGCTTTTGGCATTTTAATCTTAGCAATTTCAATCATTTTGTCTGAAAAATCCACACCATCAATTTGGTGTTCATTATTATACAACTTACTTGTTAAAACACCTGTACCAAATCCTATATCTAAGACTTTAGAATTCTGTTTTTGCATAACCTCGTTGAAAATTATATTTAAAATGGTTTTATACCCAGCAAAAGGATAACTGTCATTTTCCTCACTGTTCTGTACAGTTTTGTCGTAGTCATCAGCCCATAAATTAAATCCTTGTTTATTTAACAAAAATGGCTCCCCCTTTTTTTATTGAACTATACTGAATTGCCCGAGAACACAATATTCTAAATATTATATACTTATTTTAACATAAATAACCAAATACCTATGTAATCACAACTTATTTCACCTACTCATTCACACCATAAATCACATACCCACCAATATTTATTTCTGTCTATGAGAATTACCCTGTGATTTTTTATGTGAATTCTGAGAAAAAGGGTTAGAATTCATCGATATAAAAGCAAAAATCGCACGGTTAATTTCAGTGTGAACTACCTTGCGATTTGCCTTGATATTTAGTTGATTGCACCCCTTCAACTGAACCCGTTATTATGAAACCTAACGGGTTCAGTTGAATTTAGGAAGAAATCATAAGGATTCTAAGATTATAGAAAAAGGCTTAGAGATGGAATTTCTCTAGCCCTTTTTTCTACGTGATAATCCTGTGAATTGTATTGCAAAATTTGTGTGATGTACTATGTGATTTGGTCTATGATTGTCTTTTAATTTTTCTCAGGAATTAAACATTGAATTAACTCGAGTGATGGCAGGCAAGATGGTGATCTTCAATCCCCTTGGTTTCAAGCGTTGGCATTTCCTCTCTACAGATGTCTGTTGCAAGTGGACATCTGAAGGCAAACGGGCAGCCTTTTCTTTCGATAGACAGATTAGGAGGCTCATTGGAATGTTCCGTAAGATTAGCATCTTGCTGACTGCCTGGTGTTGCCGCTAACAAAAGTCTTGTATAAGGGTGACGCGGATTTTTAATCAACTCTTTGGATTCGGCGACTTCCATGACTTTCCCGCCGTACATAACCATGATCCGATCGCCAAAATAACGTGCAGAAGCTAAGTCATGGGTAATATAAAGATAAGAAAGTCCGAACTCCTCTTTAAGATGATTCATCAATTGTAAGATACCCGCTCGAATCGACACATCGAGCATAGAGATCGGCTCATCTGCCACAACAAATTTAGGATTGACAGCTAATGCCCTTGCAATGGCAAGGCGCTGACGTTGTCCCCCAGACAATTCATGTGGAAATTTTGTCCTTATCTCATTGACAGGCGTTAAGCCGACTTGCTCTAATAACTCGCCTACTTTTTGATAAAGATCGGTCCCTCTGATTCCTTGATGCTTTTTCAATGGAAACGTTAAATGATTTTCAATCGTTTTAACCGGATTGAGAGAGCCAAACGGATCTTGAAAGACCATTTGCGCCTCTTTTCGAAACGCTTTTAACTCCGCACCGCGAATAGTGGTAACGTCTTTTCCGGCTACCTTTATAGTTCCTCCATTTGGACGCAGAATCCGCACTAGGGAACGGCCGATGGTGGTCTTGCCGCTTCCTGACTCTCCCACTAATGACAAAACCTCGCCTTTTCGAATGAAGAAGCTGACATGGTCAACAGGAATAATCGTTTGCTTGCCTGATTCTCCGCGGACTTGGAAGGTGATGACGAGATCGTCCACCTCAATTAATTTATCTGATTCAGATTGTGGTTGATTCATAGCCATCTATTTCACCGCCTCTTCTTCATAAAGGTGACAGGCAATCAGCCGGCCTTCAACATCGCGCTCTACAGGGGGCAATGTCTTACACGATTCCATCGCATATTTACAACGCGGGTGATAGGCGCAGCCAGTCGGAAGATTAATAAGGTCTGGAGGATTACCTGGGATCCCCTCAATCGTCACCGTTTCAGCAGTCAGTTCAGGGATAGCGCGCAATAATCCTTCCGTATAAGGATGGTGGCGTTCATTAAGATTAAGCTTTCGGCTATCCGTTATTTCAACAAAACGTCCGGCATACATAATCGCCACTTTTTCTGCCAATTCCGCGACAAGGCTAAAATCGTGGCTGATAAAAAGGACTGCAAAACCTTTTTGCCGTTGCAGTTCTTTAATCTTATCCAAAATAGACTTTTGAACGACGACATCAAGAGCGGTCGTCGGTTCGTCCATGATGACTAGATCAGGTTCTAAGGCCACGGCAATAGCTATGACAACTCTTTGCCGCATCCCCCCTGAAAGCTCGTGAGGATAGCTCCTCAGATGCTTAGGATCAATACTGACAAGATGCATCAGTTCAACCGCTTTTTCATGGATTTCTTTCTTTGACAGATTAGGACGGTGATTGGAGAACACATCGGCAATTTGCTGCTCAACCGTTAGAACGGGATTAAGGGCGTTCATGGCACTTTGAAAAACCATGCTCATCCTATTCCAGCGAAATTTCCTTAACTCTTTTTTGCTCATTTCATACACATTTTGTCCTTGAACAATGACTTCTCCTTCTAACAGTCTGGCATTATTCTTTAGGAGATTCATTATGGCGTTAGCAAGTGTACTCTTACCTGAACCGGATTCACCAATTAGACCTACAATCGTATTTGGATAGATTTTAAGAGAGACATTTCGAACGGCCTGAACCGTTCCGTGCGCCGAATCATAGCCTACAGAGACATTCCGAAGTTCAAGCACGGGCTGTTGTTGAGTTTGATTTTGCACGACGTTTCCTCCTCTTCTGCCCTGCTAGACGAGGGTTGGTGATACTATCAATAGCAAAGTTCATCAAAACGAGACTGAGGCCGACAAGGCCGATTCCAATACCAGGCGGAATAAACCACCACCATTCCCCAGTTAGCATAGCTCCGTTTGTACTTGACCAGTACAACATTGTCCCCCAGCTCACTGAGTTAATATCCTCTAATCCCAAGAAAGCAAGACCGGATTCAGCCAGAACCGCTCCTAAAGTGGCATAAATAACATTGGAAGCGATGATCGACATCATATTCGGGCAAATTTCCGTCAGCATGATATTTAAATCGGATTTTCCAGACATCTTGGCTGCCATAACGAAATCTCGATTTGCCAGTGACAGGGTTTGGGCACGAAAGACGCGAGCCCCCCAAGCCCAGCCCGTTAGCCCTATGATTAATCCATTGATATAAGGCGTTGAGTTTTTAACATAAGATTCAATAACAATTAACAAGGCAAGGCCAGGAAGAACTAAAAAGAGGTTCATTAAGAAGGTCAAGATAGAGTCGACGATTCCACCTCTATACCCCGCTGTTACGCCAAATAACAATCCAAGAATCGTGGCAATGATCCCCGCTCCAAAACCAACGATAATGGTCGTCCGGGCCCCAACAATGAATTGCGAATAGATGTCTTGTCCTGAATTCGTCGTTCCAAGCCAATGCTTTGCAGAAGGAGGAAGCTGCATCATGAAGTCCGTCGCCTTTGGATTATAAGGAGCAATTTGATTCGCAAAGATCGCGACAATAACAAAAATGATAAAAATGATTAAACCGGTTAAGGCTTTACCGTTTCTAAGGAAGGGAGCCAAAAAACCAGATCGATCAATCCAACTTCTCTTAGCTTTCTTATAAATAACTGTTTCTTTTTGGGTTTCCGTATTAAGACTCATTGGCAGCACCTCCCGTTCTAACACGTGGGTCTAAGCGACTGTAGAGCATATCCACTATAAAGTTAGCTACTAAGACTGAAACGGCTATAAGCAAAAACGAGGATTGAATGAGAGGAAAGTCCTCCTGAAGTACCCCGTTAGTTAACTGACCGCCTATGCCTGGATAAGAAAAGACCTGTTCGGTTAGAATCGATCCACTTACCACGTTTCCGATTGCAATCGCAAAGCTAGTCAACTGCGGCAGGATCGCATTTCTCGCCGCATAAGTAAACATAAGACGCGAGGTACTGACCCCTTTTGCCTCAGCAAATACGACATAATCTTCACCTAGAGTATTGATCATATTATTGCGCATCCCGACCAGCCATCCACTTAATGAACCAAGCAGAATCGTAATGCCAGGGAGAAAGGCATGATAAAGCATGCTCGAGAAAAACGGCCAATTAAAGCCGGCTGTCACACTCGTATCATAACCATGAGCCATTGGAAACCAATTAAGCTTAAACCCAAAAACAAACAAGAATAATAAGGCAACCCAGAAATAAGGAAGCGATTGAATGCCCATCGTTAAAAGCGGTAACGTGTTATCTAAAATCCCTTGGCGCTTCCAAGATATATATATCCCGGCAGATGTTCCAATGATGACGGCTAAAACAGTCGCCACTCCGACGAGTCCGATCGTCCATGGAACACTATGTTTGATGATGTCCATAACCGGTGTCGGATAATTGGAAAAGGAAAGCCCCCAGTTCCCTATGAAAAGACCTCTTAAGTATTCAAAATATTGGACAATAACCGGCTTATCCGTTAATCCGAATGCCTTTTTCATCGCGGCCATCGCAGCAGGATCTAATTGTCCTTTAAACTTGGCAAACATGATATCTGCGGGGTCCCCAGGCATGAGGCGAGGTAAAATAAAATTAATTGTTATCGCGGCCCACAAGGATAAGACAAAGAAACCAAGTCGATTTAACACATAACGCATGTGGTTCCCTCCTCCTTAAATTAATGAAATGAAATCGGTTTAGCTAAACAGTGAGAAGAAAGGGGGAAGATAGGTTGCTTCTTCCCCCTTCACCTTTTCACTTAATTACTTACTGGCTTCAATTTTGAAAGGACAACGGCTGGTGCTGGCCAGCTGTATGGAGATGGATGCGAATACGTATTAGATTGATCTGGGAATCCTGTGTATTTCTTAGAGGAGTATTCAAACCAAACTGGACCATAGAACAAAGGAATCGCAGGCAGTTGGTTCACCATGACATCCTCAATTTTCGACATCGCTTCTTTTTGTTTAGCAGGATCCGTTGTCGATTGGTATTCAGCTAAAGCCGCATCGGTTGCGGGGTCGCTGTATTTCTCAATATTCCAAGCCCCATGAGAATTCAAGAGATCTTGGAAGGTTTTGTATGGGGTCGGACCGCCATTTGTCCAACCAATAGCAAGATCGTACTTATCGCCTTGAATGGTTGTCATATAAGCTCCATATTGCGGTTGCTGGACCTTAACTTGAATGCCGATTTTTTTAAGGTCCTGCGTAATAACCATACAGCTCGTGACCCAGTCGGACCACCCGGAAACCACTTGCAGCGTAAAGCTTAACTTCTTACCTGTTGGTGAAACAAAAATGCCGTCGCTTCCTTTTTTGTAACCCGCATCTTGAAGAAGCTTAATGGCGCCTGCATCATCCACCGTGAATTTAGCGTCTTTATATTTAGGATCAATAAAATCTTTAAATTGCGGCAGCATGCCAGTTGGGTTAGCCACTTGCGCATAGCCATCCTCTGCCTGCTGACTTATTTTATTTCGGTCAATCGCCATGCTGATCGCTTTACGTACATTAATATCTTTAAGAATTGGATTCTTTAGGTTTGGATACAACATCACTGGGTTGCTGGGCGGGAACCAGTAATGATTATGATCTTTATCTTGATCGACATAGACTTTATCGACGTTTGGAATAAACATCCCTGTCCAGTCAATATCGCCTTTAACAAGGGCCAATTGAGCGCTTTCATTCGAATCATAAGCAGGGTAGTTTAATTCAGGAACTGCGTAACTATCGGCATCATAGTACTTAGGATTCTTTTTAAGTTTATAATCTTGTGGTGTAAAGCTATCCAGCATGTAAGGACCCGTACCAACCGGATTAGTTACTTTTGCTTTAGAAGGGTCACCAAGATCTTTCCAGATATGTTGAGGGACAATTGGTTGCTGAAGAATGTAAACCCCAAATGGAACATTCGGCTGACTGAAGTTAAAGTCAATGACATTATCGCTTTTCTTCTCAAATGAAGTGACTTCCTTCATAATGCCAGAGGTATCAGCTGCCGGATATTTTTTCAGCAAATTAAAGGTAAACATAACATCATCTGCAGTAAAAGGCTGTCCGTCCGACCATTTCACGCCATCACGCAAGGTCACTTCAAGTGTTTTGTTATCATTAATCCATTCATATTTCGTTGCAAGGAAGGGATATTCATTCGTACTAACGGTATCTAAGTAGTACATGGGTTGATAGATCAGGCCATTGGTTCCTCCCATTGCGCTGGTCGAAAAGGGGTTGAAATTGTCTTGCCAGTTCCCGCCGATGGTTGCCACGATGTTGAGCGGTTGGCCGGTTGCAGCAGTACTAGAATTACCACCGCCTGTGTTTGTTTTCGTTGAGCCTGTGTCTGTTTTAGTTTCGGTCGTCTTGCTTCCACAACCGACTAGAAAGACGCTTAGAGCAAACACAAGAGCCAAAAATAAAGTTAAGCCGCGTTTCACCTTCATCATTTACACTCCTTAATTTGGAATTTCCGTCTCTGAAAACGGTTACACAAAATGACTAAAAGATAAACCCCAACTGGCTTCTATATTTCTATTAGGAATGCCTCACCCCCCTAAACGCCCTCACTTACTCTTCCCAAAACTACACCCATTCGATATTCTTGTTGATCCTTGGCTTCGTAACGGTTTCTCTTAAAACAAGTTCAGTTTCGACTAAAGCAGAACTGGCTGGAAAATAGTTAGCGTCTTTCATCATTTTAAGCAGTTCGACGCCTGCACGCTTCCCCAATTCCTCCTTGTTCTGGCGAATGGTGGTCAGTCCTGGTTTGACATATTTTAATAAAGCGAGATCGTCAAAACCGATGACAGACATATCGCCTGGTACTTGAATGCCGTTCTCATGCAAGGCTCGAATGACTCCTAGTGCCATCATATCCCCCGCACAAAAAATAGCGGTTGGAAGCTGCTCCATTTTTAACAGACGATTGGCTGACTGATAACCGCCTTGTTCAGTGAAATCGCCGTTAAGAATCCATTCTGATTTGACTGGGAGTTGATGTTTTTGCATGCCTGCTCGAAATCCTATTAAGCGATCTTGACCTGGTTTTGTAGAAAATACGTCCGAGATGAAGGCGATTTCCTTGTGACCTTGCTCCACTAAATGATTGACCGCTTTGATTGCTCCGCCGATATTATCGGACATAATGAATCCTGCTCGTGGGCCAATAAGGTCCAAGTCAATCGCTATACAGGGTAAATGACTATGGGCTAAATTATGTAGGTTCGGATCTGTTCTCGGAACCCCCATTAGAAATACGCCATCGACATTGCGATGTCTTGCACGTTCATAAAAACTGTTAAGATGATTGTTTGGGCTATCGTCTGAGAAGAAAATAAGATCATATCCAGCTAATCCAACAACTTCCTTAAAACTAGCTAATATATCTTGTAAGAAGGGATGCCGAAATCCTGAGTTGAGGTGATCTGTAAAAAAGATGCCTATCGTAGATGATTTTTTGGTTGCGAGTCCTCTTGCAACTGAATTAGGTCGATATCCCATATCGTCACAAATTTTTTGTACTTTAACCATTGTTCTTTGACTGACGTCAGGATACCCATTTAGAACCTTTGAAACAGTCGCTGCAGAAACACCCGCCTTTTTTGCAATATCATAGATCGTGACCATGCTATCTGCTCCTTAATGATCAGCTTAACGAAAACGGTTTCAATACATGGTAAAAAAAACAGAAGAGGAATGTGTGATTTCGTGGTGTTTTTGGAGTATATCCAACTATTTGTCTAAATTATAACTCTATTTCATTAATTGTAAAGCGCTTTCAGTGAAAAATTTTAATCTTTTTTTAACATGAGTTCGAAAGCGGTTAAGACCGGCTAAACGGAGGCCGATCACTCCAAGCCGTTATTTTTTCAGCAAGGCATGAAACCAGAAAAAAACAAGCCGAATTGGCTTGTCCTTAGTGGTTGATCATTGATAGTTAGTAATCGTAATTGTCTTCCTGTAAAGACTTTGAGATCAAGTGTTCAATCCCTGAGCCTTTAGCACCGCCTGTCTGATCTTGTTGAGACTGTTGCCGCTTGGATAAGCTTCTGGCTACCGCGACACCAATCCCTGCTCCAACTGCCATTGAAACTAAACTAATTCGTGCCATTCATAACGACCTCCCTTAATTTTAGTGTTGGTTTCCTCTCAAATTTCATACCAAAAACAGCAAATTTTTTTACAGTATTATTTTTTCTCTGTGAGGAATTATAGAGGCGTAGGAGGTGATAAGGATGACCGTAGGAACTAAAATTCAACAAACGATTGCGAGCTGTGAATCAGCATTAGCAAGCCTCGATTCATTTGCCCTTGAAACAAATGACCAAGCAGCAAAAACGATGTTTAAATCACTTGCCCAGCAACAAAAAACAATTCTTGATCAATTGAACTCCCGTCTTCAATATGTCCAACAAGAAGAGCCTCAATATAATCAGTAAACAAAAGTCTTGAGCGCCTTCTTAAAATAAGGTAAAAAAACAGGGCAGTCCATCGTACGGACTGTCCTGTATTCAGGAGGCATGACATGATCTTGATTAAAACAGCGAGGAGGTATTCCGTGCGACATAACTCTGCGTTGCAGTTATGTCACTAATACACTATTCACCGAATCTAGATCTGTAAAGGACAAACGTTTAATTCAGGATAAAATGGGTTAACGCGTCCTGTTAAGCGTTCACCTCTTCAATTGAACCATCCGCCTTTGGATAAATTACACGGTCAGCAATCCCTAAAAACAATCCGTTTTCCACCACGCCAGGAAGACTATTCAACCAAATGGATAACCCTTCAGGATCCTCAATCTGGCTAAGATGCAAATCAACGACAAGGTTTTGACTATCCGTAATAAAAACAGAGCCATCTGCTTTTTTCCGAATACTAGGGTTTAGCCCTTCTTTCTCAAATTTTCTTATTGTATGTGAAGAACCAAAAGTTAAGACCTCCACAGGAAGCGGGAAGGCACCTAAGACTTCCACCTTTTTGGAGCGGTCGGCCACCCATATGTTTTGTTTGGAAGAAGTCGCAATAATTTTTTCAAATAATAAAGCGCCGCCTCCACCTTTTATCCCTTTAAGCTGAGGATCAAACTCATCACAGCCATCAATCGTCAAGTCTACTTCAGGTACATCATTTATATTATGAATCGTTAGACCGAGAGTTTGGGCAAGCTTAGTTGTTCGGGTAGAAGTCGAGACAAAGGTCAACTTCATTCCCTCCTCCTTCACTCTTTGGGCAATCTTATGTATTGTATAATAAGCCGTAGACCCCGTCCCAAGGCCAACAATCATTCCGTCCTCAACATATTTTGCTGCATATTCTCCAACTAACTGCTTCTCTTGAACTTGCTCCACCTGACATTCTCCTTTAAGTCTCAAAGTTAATCTGAAGTTATTTTATCACAAAAGTTCAAGTTATACTTACTTAGACAAAAACCAGCCCCAAATACAGGACTGGTTTTTCTCGCTTATTAACTAGTTTGATTTAGATTTCCCTAGAACTTTTTCTTCTTTTTGAAGATAAGCAATTCGCTCTAGCATCGTCGGATGATCATAGGTAAGGAACCGAATGAGACCAGGAGGATTCACATCGCTTAATCCAACCTTTGTTAGTTCTTGGAAGGCTTTAATTCCTGCCTCCGGATCTTTCGTCATTTTGACGGCATAGGCATCCGCCTCATGCTCATAATGCCTAGACACGGCACTCTCAATTGGCGATCCCACAAACGAAAGAACGGAAAAGATCAACAAAATAATCGGAATCGAAGCAAGATCCCCAACATGACTTATGCCTAATCGCGCCCCCCACTTATCCACAATTTTCAGATGGATCTTAGAGGTGATATAAAGCCCAACAAGGATCATAACAATCGTGCCAAGCATACTCAGCAATAAATGATGCATGACATAGTGCCCCATCTCATGGGCCATTACAAAGAGCACCTCTGACTTTTGAAGGCGATTTACCGTCGTATCCCAAAGAACAATTCGGAGATTAGACCCGATTCCATTTACATAAGCATTCATGGCATTTGTTTTTCCGGACATATCCACTTCATAGACATTATGTGCAGGAATATGCGCTTGTGCAGCAAGCTGCAAAATATCGGTTTTTAACGGCGACGCCTTAAGCGCATGAAAGTCATTATATAACGGATCAATCACTACCGGTTGAATAAACATTAAGAAAATAGTAAAAGGAATGGCAAGCAGCCAGACAGGCAGCCACCATCTTCTAGGTGATCGGCGGATAAAATAATAAATGACAACCATCATAATAAAGGTGATCACCCAGTTCACCCAAAACGATGTCAAACTGTCCTTCAACCAACTGTTCAAAGGCTGTACAGAAACCCCATAATGAACCGAAACATAATGCGCAATTAGATCAATGGGCAATGTCACGATCCAAGTCACGATTGAAAGAGAAAGCCAATAAACAGCCGTATGAACAATCGAAAAACGCGTTACCTCTGATGCACGATTTCTAAGCCAATAAGAAAAACCAAAAATAAGAATAAAAAGATACATGCCCCACTCAAACGGAATATTAATAAAATAAATCCAATCTTGAATCCGAGAATACGATTGACTCAAAAGAACCTGATGTGAATTTAAAAACGTATTAGGATCAGCCGGCGTCCCTTTAAAAGCATCCGGAACCCCAGGATGAGTAAACACAAATAAATATAACCAAGACAAAAGAATATATAAGACATACAACCCAACAAACGAACCAGCCAGCTTTTTCATCGAATCCTCCCTTTTCATGATGAAAATCTTCTCATTATAGTTTAAGCCTTTGTCCACAAAATTAGAACGAGCCTACATCCTTGAAGAAGCATCATGAGTCACTTCCTCGAATTTTCTTCGTGCTGGCTTGCGCGAAATCCCCGTCTTTTCACACAGGATTTTAAGCAAGAGCAAGTTGTCCATTCCATATGTTGTTTTACCATTTATCCAGCATCGTGCTGGCTTGCGCATAAATAAAAGTCAATACACAGGTTTTTAAGATAGTTATCTTCTCAACTAAATAACTTTGACGAGTTAAATGCAACGACAATTCGTTATTCTCTGGCTAGAGCTTTATTTTTGGCCTTGATTGATCATTTAGCGTATTCTCGTTACGCCTATCCAAATTAGGCGTAACGACATTCACTTATTTCCGCTTTCTCACCTCGTTTTTGAACTTAAGCGTAACGACAATTCGTTATCTGCATAAAATGTAAGCCAACCAAAGGAAGGGCTTACGATTAAAACAAGCCCCAAAAATTTGGGGCTTAACCTTGAGTTAATTAAGTTTTATTGTGAAGCAGATCCCGGATTAAGTCTGAAATGGCACTTCCAAACTCAACCCCTTGAAAAGTAAGAAGGATGAAAGCTGTGGCCGAGAAAAAGGCGGTAACGCCCATCATGATAAAACGGATCCACACGTCTGATCACTCCCTTTCTCTCTATAAACCATCTTATTAGAGAAAAGAGTGAATATGCAGTGTCCCCTCATTTAGTGACACAATACCTATTAAAATTACTAAAACCAAATAGAATAAATCATCAGCACCACAATGGCTGACAATACAACAAACACAATATTCCACTCTAGAAACGCCGTGATAAAAGCCACACCACCGCCGAGCACCCCAAATAGGAAATCGCTCATGGTGATCCCGCTTAGATGTCCGGATTGGATGACCAAAATACCGGGGAAAATCAGCGCACCTAGGACCGCAAATGGAACATTTTTCAGCACAGCCTGAACAAATGGAGGAATTCGATCTGTTTGAATCGCAACAAGAGGCAACATTCGCGGAATGTATGTAACAAGCCCCATCCCGACGATGATCCACATCACATTATGAGCCATGCTTCAAACGCCCCTTTTTGTAAAAAATAGCTTCGACCCCGATGCTGGACACAAGGGTAGCCCCGACAATCGCCCAACCCATTGAAAGAAAGAGAGAAAAAATAGACGAAAGAAGTGCTGAACCAATAAAAAGGAACACGACTTTACGCTGCTTTTTCAAGGAAGGGACAACCAAGCCAATGAACATGGCATATAAGGCAATACTCATGCTTTTTTGGAGAACATGTGGTAAATTAGCCCCAATAATAAAACCAAGAGCTGTATTAACAACCCAACTTCCATAGGCCATTGTAATGAGCCCAAACATATAAGAGGACGAAATCGTTTCATCCGACAAGGAAGCCACTGAGAAGGTCTCATCCGTTATACCGAAAGCATAAATGGCTTTTTTCCACTTCGGTTCGGGACAAGCCTTTTCATTAATTGAAGCACTCATTAACAGATGGCGGATATTAATAATAAATGTGGCAAGGATGAGTTCAATACCGCTTGAGCCCATCGCAATCATCGGTAATGCCATAAGCTGTGAAGCACCCGCAAAAACCATAAGACTCATCCCGACACTATCATACAAAGACAAATGATAAGTCTTGGATAAGAGTCCAAAGGTTAAAGCGATCGGCAAATACCCGATGGCAATAGGAAGACCTGCCTTCAACCCTTTCTGATAACCTGCTCTAGGCTTCTGAGTCATAGTTTGATAAGATAGCACTGTACCACCTCTAAAAAACATCGTATGTTATATTATATAGATTGTATGTTATATTTAACACCTTTGCAAGGAGTTATTAATTATGGATAAAGAACAGCTTAATACCCTAATTGGGGAACGACTTAAAACAATACGGGTGAACAAAGGGTTAAGTCTCGATCAAGTATCCGAATTAACCGGTGTCAGTAAACCTATGCTTGGACAAATTGAGCGCGCCCAATCCAACCCTACTGTCAGTACACTTTGGAAAATTGCAGAGGGCTTAAAGGTTCCTTTCTCCACTTTTATCGAGGAAAAATCAGAAAGCATCAAGATTGTCAAAGAAATAGACATTACTCCAATCAATGAGGATGATGAGCGTTTTTCTGTCTACCCTTTATTTCCAACTGAAGATGGAAAGCCGTTTGAAATCTTTAACGTGAAAGTCATGCCGGGCTGCAGCTATTCATCCAACCCGCACCCAAATGGCGTTGAAGAATATCTATGGGTGACAGAAGGAACTTTAGCCTTAACCTGTCACCATCAAACCCGCATTCTGAATCAATCTGAAGGCATTCGTTTCAGGGCCGATACACGTCATCGCTATGAGAATCTAACCAAGCACATGACGAGTCTAGTGATGATCATCTATTACCCTTAAAGTTTGACGAAATAAGCGGCACATTTTTCACTTTTCACCGTCTCAAACATAACCTATCAGTAGAGGTGATTGTAAATGGCAGACGATAAAGATGAAAAAATCCTATGTTACCGCTGCGGGTATTCTGCCGATAAAGGTGATAAACACTGCGTATTGTGCGGTGCTCCTTTAGAAAATCTTTGCATGGATGAACCTGGACTCGTCCATAGCGGGTGCGGTGCGAAAAATGACCCCCATGCTGCTTTCTGTAAAAAATGTGGTCATCCTACACTGTTCCACCATCATGGTATTGTAACCCCTCATCCTTCAGCATCAGGCATTAAGACCTTTCCATTTGGAGGCTTCTCTCAGCCAAATGGCGGCCCCCAAGCCCCCTTAAATCAAGGATGAGTTCAAGGAATTTACGAACACTTATACTTAACATTAAAAAGACACCCAGGTCTCTCTGAGAAAGAGCCTGGGTGTTTCTATTAGTCTTTTAAACCCGATTATTTACCTGTAAACTTCGGAGGCCTTTTTTCATTAAAAGCTTTTAGAGCCTCTACACGGTCCGCTGTCGGTATGGTCACCTCATAGGCTTTGGATTCAATCTTCAAACCAGTGGCAAGGTCGACATTCATACCATTTTTAATGGCGAACTTCGCCTGTTGGACAGCAATTGGTCCGTTTTTCATGACGGCTGCGGCAAGCTCCTTACATGAGTCCAATAGCTGGTCGGCTTTAACAACCTTATTCACAAGACCATATTGGAGGGCTTCCTCCGCTGTTAGCCGCTTTGCTGTTAGAATAAGTTCCATGGCTTTCGCCTCACCAATTAAGCGGGGTAACCGCTGTGTGCCCCCGGCTCCCGGGATAATGGCCATACTTGTTTCAGTCAGTCCCAAATAAGCGCCCTCAGCCGCATAGCGAAAGTCACAAGCAAGAGCGAGCTCCAAGCCTCCGCCAAGTGCATAGCCATTGATCGCGGCAATGGTTGGTTGAGGAAGCTCTGCCACTTGATTAAACACGTCACCAATCTTTTTCACACTTCGACGGACTTCCTGAGGGGCTAAGGTACGTCGTTCTTTAAGATCAGCGCCAGCACTAAAAGCCTTTGGTCCAGCCCCTGTAATCACAACCGCCCGAACGCTTTTGTCCGTATGAATGTCCTGGATAATGGCTTCTAATTCTAATAATGTGTCATAGTTAAAACAATTCATAACCTCTGGCCAATTTAACGTTATAGACGCCATATGATCCTGACAGTCATAGATGACTCGTTTCACCTTCGACTCCTCCTTTTTAATCCACCCTGTTACCTAATTCGGTACTTAAGAGATTCGTCATACTTAACCCATGTGGCGATGCCTTGCCCGCTGCCAATGCTCATAGCGGCTAATCCCCAGTTTGCTCCACGCTTTCATTTCCAAATTAAGCTCAGGCAAAGTCGACTATCAAACTTATTAACTGAACTCTCACTTTAGATAAAAGGTGGCGATATTTCGTTATTCATTATTCTGATACGTTTCTAGAATATGGTCAATCATAAAATGAAAAACAAGTTGAAGCGGTCTCCCGTTAACTGGCGGGGCGCCTTCAAAATTGCTAAATAAACCGGCCGTTTTCTAACCAGCAGGGAGTCCTGAAAACGTCAATTTTAGCAAACAAAGAGTCCATTTGAAGCAAAGCTGGCAAGTATCGGCCTGAATGTCGGCTATTGGGAAGGCATGGTGCCGATCAAAAGCTTCGGCATTTTTTATCAAAGCGAATTGCTTTATCCCGAGTAAACAACTATGTATAATATGAATACTAAGAGTTATTGAGGAGGTTTTACTTATGGGTATTCCTAGACCGCTCGTTCGGACCAATCAATGGTTTATTGTCATTACGGCTCTTGCCGGCGTTTTTATCACTCCCTTTATTTTAATCCTGCCTTTTGTCATAGGCGTTTTGACACTTATATTCAAGAAAAATCCAATCATCCTTCTATCTAAAAAGTTTCTAAAAAAACCATTAGCTTCTTACATTATGGAGGATAAAGATCAGCAGTTGTTTAATCAGTGGATTGCCACCATTTGTTTAGGACTCTCTCTCGCCTTTTATGCTCTGAACATTCCAGTGGTTGGCATTATTTTCAGTATCATGGTGATTTTGGCTGCAGGTATTGCCATAATGGGTTACTGCATCGGCTGTACAATTCGCTTCCGCTATAAAATGTGGCGTTACCACCGCCAGGAAGCACGCGCAAAATGATAATCGAATTTAAAAGGCTAACTCGGGCTCTCTATGAAGGGACTGAAGTTAGCCTTTTTAGTTACTTGTTTGAAAAGGTAAAGTGTCTTTAGTCTTTTGTGACAAAATCTTTTAAAAACACATATTTTAGTAGTCATTTATACTATAATGATTAGAAAGTAATAGCTTGTTACTTTATCTTGATAAAACATTAAAGCAATGATAGACTTTTAAAAAAATAGAGTGATGAATAAAGGATGGATGAGATGATCAGCACAATACTGTTTGACGTTGATGGTGTGATTTTAAGTGAGGAAAGATGTTTTGATGCTTCAGCCTTGACCTTGCATGAACTCCTTTTCAGCTCAAATTATTTAGGGCTTAAAGGAGAGGTTTTCACCACAGATTTGACCAATTCGGAAATAACAGCAATAAGAGAACATGTCTTTCAAAACGATGACGTACTGAATTTCATGAAATCACTTGGAACCAACTCGAACTGGGATATGGTCTATCTCACCTTTTCCTACCAGCTTATTTTACTATTAGATGCTTTAAAAAACGCTAGAAAAGAACTCATCGATACAGCATTTGAGTCAGGTTTTGATCAGCCGTTTTTAAAACAACTTGGCGAGGCGGCTAATCAGGAATTGTTTCACCCTCAATTCAATTCATTTGTTTCCGACTTAAGCCGTTTTTCAGAGGAACCTGATTTATTTAAACGGCTTGATGCCTTTACCGAGGAGCGTCTCGGGAAAACAACGAACCGGTTTTCAGCACGTGAACCGTTGTGGACAATTGGTCAACAGGCTTATCAGGAATACTACCTTGGGAGCAGGCGCTTTGAAGAACTAACTGGCACCCAAGCAATCGATTCGACTAAATCTGGGTTTCTCGATGATGAAATTCCGCTGCTTCCTCCAGAAGAACTCGTAAGCCTTTTTAGTTCATTAAAATCAAAGGGCTTTACAATCGGCGTCGGCACAGGACGACCTTTTATTGAGACCGAAGTTCCGCTTCGTCTGCTGGGGATTTGGGAGCTTTTTGAGTCCGACCGGATTGTAACCGCCACTGACATGGAAACCTATAAAGAGAAGCATCCGGAATGGGGGGCACTCTCGAAACCTCATCCATTGACCTACTTAATCGGTTATTTTAAATGGCAGCCTGATGTGGAGACGATTTACTCCCTTCCTCTTCCCATCGAACAGGCCCAGGACCTCTTAATCGTCGGAGATTCGTTAGCCGACCTAATCGCTGCCCGGGCCATTGGGGCTCAATTTGCCGCCGTCTTAACCGGCTTATCTGGACAAACAGCACGAAGCACCTTCGAGAAACATCAAGCCGACTTCATTTTAAATGATCTCAGTGAATTGCCGACCATTTTACCAAAATAAGCGTTTTAAAAACTCGCCTTGTCCTGGATTCTCTGGTACCTATTTATTAGAAACGAGCATCAAGGCGAGGCTCTTTTCTATCTGAACCTTTGAAAATAAGCGGAGAAATTCCTTTTAAATTGGTAAATACCCCTATTTCCTTAAAAATAAGAGGATTTTTTCCGTTTATAAGTTTCCAACGCTTTCGATTTTGTTCAATTTCGAGTTGTTAAGCGGAAAACTTCCGCTTATATCTGTTCTTTAAACTCGCTCTTCATACATTAGCCGGAAATTCTCCGCCTATTCGACCACTTCTACCTCAACCAAGAACCTCAGCAAATTTTGAATAATCTGTTTCACTGGCCTTTAAATTGGAAATGATTAATAAAACGATAGCGACAAATAGTATAATTAAAGTACTTTTAAGCGTGGGAAGTGATCTTTATGAACTATGATGTCATTGTAGTTGGGGCTGGACTCTCCGGTCTTGTTGGAGCGGCAGAACTCGCGAAGGCCAATAAAAAGGTTCTCCTATTAGATCAAGAACCGGAAGCTTCTTTTGGCGGGCAGGCTTTTTGGTCGTTTGGCGGGCTGTTCTTAATAGATTCTCCCGAGCAAAGACGAATGGGCATCAAAGATTCTAGGGAGCTGGCCTGGCAAGATTGGCTCGGAACAGCAGGGTTTGACCGCCTGGAGGATGAGGACGTGTGGGCCTACAAATGGGCAGAGGCTTACATCGATTTTGCTTCTGGGGAAAAACGAAGCTGGCTTCGTGAACATGGAATCCGCTTCTTTCCAGTCGTTGGCTGGGCTGAGCGCGGTGGCTATTTAGCAGATGGGCATGGCAATTCCGTTCCTCGCTTTCATGTTGTATGGGGGACAGGACCTGCTATTGTGAAGCCATTTGAAGAGCATGTCCGAGAAGCTATGATGAAAGGATTAATAGACTATCGCCCGCGGCATCGCGTCAATGAGTTAATTGTGGCTAATGGTGCGGTTAAAGGGGTTCATGGTGACCGCCTGGTTGAAAGCGCTGTCCCAAGAGGAGAAAAAAGCTCACGTGATGTCATTGGCGATTTTGAGTTTTTTGCAGAAGCTGTACTGGTAACAAGCGGCGGAATCGGCGGGAATCATGAGTTAGTCCGGCAAAATTGGCCCGCAAGACTCGGGAAACCGCCTGAACATATGCTTTCGGGTGTCCCGCACCATGTTGACGGAAGAATGCTCGGCATTACAGAAAAAGCAGGCGGACGCATTGTGAACCGTGACCGTATGTGGCACTACACGGAGGGCATAAAAAATTGGCAGTCGATTTGGCCAAATCATGGGATCCGCATTCTGCCAGGACCTTCTTCCATTTGGTTGAGCGCAACAGGTGAACGTTTTTCTTCACCTAATTTCCCTGGGTTTGACACACTTGGGACGCTAAAGGCCATCACGGATACAGGATATGATTACTCTTGGTTTATTCTGACGCAAAAAATAATAGAAAAAGAGTTTACCCTTTCCGGCTCTGAACAAAACCCTGATCTTACAGGCAAAAGCATTAAGCGCGTCTTATCCAGAGTACTCCCCGGCGCCCCTCCACCCGTCCAAGCCTTCCTGGATCATGGCGAGGATTTTATCATGGCGAATACGATTGATGAGCTTGTCGCACAAATGAATCAGTTATCCGGACAAAACCTGCTTGATGTGGAGAAAATTCGCAATCAATTGCTGGCCCGCGACCGTGAGATGGAGAACGCCTTCACCAAAGATCTCCAAATTGCCGCCATTCATGTGGCCAGAAAGTATCGCGGCGATCGCTTATCCCGTGTTGCCTCGCCGCACAAGCTACTCGATCCAAAAAACGGCCCGTTAATTGCGGTCAGGCTTCATATTGTCAGTCGAAAGACCCTTGGCGGACTCCAAACGGATTTAGCGGGTCGCGTTCTAGATCTTCACGGTAATCCTGTTCCCGGCCTCTATGCCGCAGGAGAAGTCTCAGGATTTGGCGGCGGCGGTGTTCACGGCTATCGGGCACTCGAAGGCACCTTCCTTGGCGGCTGTTTATTTTCAGGAAGGCAAGCGGGGAGATCCCTCGCGAAGGAGCTTTAAAGAAAGCAAAGCTCTTCCCCAGGCCTTTAGTCGTTGGCGGTCACCTAGTTGCACATAAAAAAGACAAACGTGGTTAACCCCCTTTCGAATCTTGGGGTGACCACGTTCTTTTAGTTGTCTCCATTTTTAAAAAAGCTTTGACAACAGTCCCATGCCGCGCTTAATTATTTTATTTTAATATCGACATTACCATGAAGGCGTGTTGGATAGTCAATGATATGGAAGGTGACGGGCTCCTTAAATGATTTTTTTGGCAAATGGAGTTCGATTTGTTCTGTGGATGGGTCATTATCTGCCTTTTCACTAACCTCAGTGGTTTTAATCCGAAACGATTTGCCTGAAGCATCTGTAAAATTTGAATCAAAAATTTGATAATCTCTATTCGGATTATCCTCTTTTGTCCTTTTCAACTCGAAGACAGCCCTGCCTTCCCCTGCATTTTGTAAGGTTAGCAGATGATCCGCGGGTGCTTGAATCAGTTTCTTTGTTTTGAGATTGACCACAACATCCTTGTCTTTTTTATCAATGGCTCTCACCTTTGTTAATTTTAAGTGAAGCGATTGAGGGGTCGTAAAATAGTTGCTGTCTAGAAATAACACTTGATGTCCGTCTTCAGGAATACCGAATGCCGAAACACCATTTTTAATGGATGCATAAGATTTTCCATTCTCGTCTACTAGGCGCAAATCTTCCAAATCAGTAATCTGCATCGCATTAGTCGGATCATACGAGACATCAACCGCAACACCGGTAGGGTAAAGTGTCACTTTGTTAACTGTCATTTTTTGATTCTTGATCGAAACGGTTTGATTCAACTTGTAGACTTTTTTAGCTGCCTGTATTTTTTTTAGATCAATAGGGAGATCGAACAAATACGTCTGATCATGGACTTTTAATTTGAGCACGAGCGTGTCTGTTAAATCATCCGTAACATTTTCTGGAAAATTAACATCTAGTTCTTGGTAATGAATAGCCTCTTTCTTCTTAGATTCCGGAAAATTATATTCAACAGTCCCCTCTATTACCTTTTTATGACTATTATAAAGGTGAGGAGCTGTATCAAGTTCAATTTTTTTATCTGAGACAGATGACTGGATTGTATAAAAAATAACCATTCGATGCTCATCTGCGACCATCTGTTTTAGAGTTACGGTTGTGTTCCCTTTTGTTTCCGATAAGTTTAATGGAGTGCCGTAATGATTACTAAAGGCGTCTTCAACACTCTGGTCACCACGAATATAATCCACAAACGGGGCAAGGCCGGGAATATGACTAACCGTATCAGCAAAGGCAGGTGAGATGCGAACCGCAAAAGAAACGAACAGCAAGAAAACCGCTACGGCAAGGAGTGGTCGATAGCTCTTTTTAAATCGCTGACGCCTCTTTTCACGCTTTCCTTTCTCTATTCCCAATTGAACCGAGTGAGTAAGCTGTTCAGGAATTGAAAGTTCCTTCATAGACTCCCCTAATCTTTCTAACTCTTTATCGGTAGGATTCATGGGCTGCACCTCCTTTACTAAGATCCTTTCTTAATAGTTCCAGAGCCTTATGGAGCCGCGTCTTCACTGTTCCGAGCGGAATCCCCAAACTATTCGCCACCTCGCTTAAGGTCATATCATGAAAATATTTTAATAGGATTATCAGTTGATAGGATTCATCAAGCTGCTGAACCGCGTCTTCAAGCAGCAATCGATCGGATACATCAAGGTTGGACGGCGCTTCAGGTTCTTTAAGCCCCTCTAGCCCAACCTGCGCTCTTCCACGTTTTCTCAGCTCATCAAGACAATAGTTCATCATGATCCGAATCAACCAGGTTTTGGCGTATTCTGACTTCTTGACCTTGTGAATATTCATGTAGGCGCGGTAAGTCACCTCTTGGACGGCTTCAAGTGCATCGGTTTCATTTTTCAAATAAGAAAAGGCGATCCGATACAACTGGGCCTGATGTTCAGACATGAACTACTCAAAAGCACCCTCTTCCCGTTTTTTAACTCGTTGAAACAAAAGGTTCATGGCATCACTTCCATCTGTTAGCTTGGATTCTACTCATTAGACCCGTGAGTCCTGCAATCGGTTTTCACATTTTTTTTAAAGGAAAGTAAAATAAGTGGTTTTGCCAAAAAAAGTTCGTTTTGAAACGAGAGAACCGTCCCTCTGTTTCAAGTGAAAAAGGAACCCCGTTAGAGAGTTCCTTTTGAAACGAGAGAACCGTCCCCGCGTTTCATTTTTGGATCATGGTTATGAATTCGTCTTGGTCGCGTTTAAAGTGTTTGTAGGTTTTAAAGCCTAATTTTTCGTATAGATGAATGGCACGGGTATTAAAGGTGGCAACGGTTAGTCGTAGCGGTTTCTTCTTATATTTCTTTTTTACGTCGGCAATTATAAAGGAACAAAAAGCGGTACCGTTGCCTTGTCCTGTTAAATCAGGCCGCATGCCGAAGCCTATGTCCGTGCAGGGTTCGTCATAAACCCCAACAAGGACGCCTGCAAAAACTTGAGCTGGTCCTCCGACACAGAAGAAGCCCACCAACTCGTCTTCTGAATTCAGAACGACCTCATACCCGCCGTAGATCAGCTCACGGATCGCGGAATCGGATACTTCATTATTGTAAAAATCGTATGGTGGTTCATACTGCCAATTCAAAATTTCTACAGCCAGGTTCTTCGTCATAACCCCTTTATGTAGATCCATTTTCAATCCTCCTGGCTCGTCCCTATCACAGACTCGTTAAGATAATTAAATAATAATTGATAATAAGTTTCACCCTTATTAACTAGATCAGAAAGGGTGATCGATTTTTCAGAGAGTGCCTTCTTGCCTGTGTCATCCCATGTAAATCCTTGGACTTGTACCGGTTGAACGGAATGTTCCATCACCTGTCTCAGTTCATCTACCTCGATCAGAAATAGCCCGCTCACCTCATCTAACTGAGGCTGATAGTCTTCAAGAGGCTCCGAATCTCTAACATAAAGAAAGACGTGACAAAACTCATTATCTCTAATGCCGTCTGTCCCTTCATCCGACCCCTTATACATGCCTAGTGGATGTAAGTCATCAAATGCGACCTCAAGCCCCAACTCTTCTTTCAGTTCTCGAATTCCCTCTTTTACCGTTTCACCTGCAGATAAATGCCCGGCACAGCTCACATCTAATTGATTTGGGTGCGTATCTTTAGTCGGATGGCGCAATTGGAGAAGCAAATAAGTGCCCTGGTCAGTTTGATGCAGAACCCAACAGTGAAAGGTTTGATGCCAATACCCCTTCTCGTGGACCTCTCTTCGCGTCGCCTGACCGATCCATTCCCTTTCCTCCGTATAAATATCAAAGCATTCTTCCACGAAAACATCCTCTCCCCATTATTAGGACATTGGCCGATATTCCATTAGCAGACAATCGTGCAGCTCTCCTTCATGCTGCTCACGTTTTGGTAGAAGCTTCACTTTTTGAAATCCGCATTTTTCATAACAACGGATGGCTCTCCCATTTTCAACCCGCGGATCGAGTACGACCCGGTCAGCGCCGTGGGAATGAATTAAGTAACCCACCAACATGTTCACCGCCTGTGTTCCAAAGCCTTTATTCCAATAGCTTGGTTCGCCAATAAATTGGTCCATTCCATAAATCGTTTCATCCAAACCCGTATATCCATAAAGAGAGCATTCCTCATCATCAATTAAATAATATTGCATGTATCCAATCGGTGACCCCTGCCAATCGAGTAAACAACGACTAGTGTCATCCCCTTCTTTGAAAAACGTCTCTCTCACTAGTTCCTCATTAAAAGGGTGATCACGTCCCTCATAATACTCTAAAACAGCAGGATCGGCTAACCATTTTGTAAGACTCGGAATATCAATTTCATCCAGCCATCGAATTCGAAGATCGTTCTTTTCGATTATAATCATGATTTCCTCCACTAATGGTATAAATCAAAAATGAATGATTGAGTAAGGTGAATGGCAACGTCTCCTGCCAACATGAGTTTTCCAGGAAACGATAGGCTTGAACGAATAGAAAGAATGCTCTGCCCTCACCGCCTGGCCATCACGTCCTAATTTAAAACCAATAGTCTATTTGAACATATCATAGTTTCTTCACTTTTTTCTATAAAAGTTTCTAGCTGCTTAGAATTTTGTTTTTAGAGCGAATTCCCACCAATTCAACAAATGAAATCGCCATCAAAAAATGCCCTAACGTTTATTGAAAACCCAAGCTTGAATTTTCTAAAAAAAGGTGTTGAAAAATGTCGAAAAGGTAGGTATAGTTAATTTATCGACAAGTCCTCACTGAATATTCAGAATTGGATTATACATCAAGAATCGGAGGAAAAGACATGGCATCAGGAAAACTCAAACGTCAATTATCTTTTTTAGATCTTACTTTTATTGGTTTAGGATCCATCGTTGGATCAGGCTGGCTCTTTGCTTCACAAAAAGGAGCCATAACAGCAGGGCCTGCCGCTTGGCTCTCATGGGTCATCGGTGCAGTTGCTGTCTTATTACTCGGCTTTGTATACGCTGAGCTTGGAGGAGCGATTCCTCGTGCAGGCGGAAGTGTCCGATATGGAGAATTCTCTCACGGACCGCTCCTTGGTTATCTTTCAGGCTTTGCTTCGATCATTGCTTTTTCAAGTGTCGCTGGAATTGAAGTAGAAGCTGTCCGTCAATATGCGGAAACATGGTTTCCACAGCTTGGGAGCAGTTCTCCAACCGTTCTAGGCTGGTTCGTCCAATTTATTTTACTGCTGATCTTCTTCTTTTTAAATATGAAGTCTGTATCACTCTTTGGTAAAACCAATACGATCATTACAGCGATCAAGTTCATTGTCCCTGTTCTAACGATCATTGTTCTTCTTACACAATTAAAAGTGTCTAACTTTACATCTCACGGCTTTGCCCCAATGGGTTTCTCAGGGATTGAGCAGGCCGTCTCAACATCTGGTATTATCTTTGCATTCCTAGGCTTTCAACAAGCCGTTAGTTTTGCATCTGAAGCGAAGAACCCGCAGAAGTCTCTGCCATTATCTCTATTAACGGCGGTCTTCTTATCTGCTGCTCTTTATATTTTGCTTCAGCTTACCTTTATTGGGGCAACCCCAACGTCAGCATTAAGCGGCGGCTGGGCAGGCTTACACTATACGTCACCATTTGCTAACGTGGCTGCAGCTCTAGGTCTCGGCTGGTTATCTAATGTGATTTTAGCGGATGCTGTCGTTTCACCAAGCGGTACTGCTAACATCTATCTTTCTGCTACTTCACGTGTCATTTTTGCTTGGGCAAAGGGTGGAACCTTCTTCAAAAAGTTTGGAGAAATCGATGACAAAACAGGTGTTCCAAGACCCGCTCTTATCCTAGCTTTTATTTTATCTGTATTCTTTACACTCCCATTTCCATCATGGGATCAGCTGGTTGGAGTTGTCTCCTCAGCAACCGTCTTAACTTATATTATGGGCCCTGTTTCTATGCATGCCTTCCGCAAAACAGCCCCAGACTTATATCGTCCTTATAAACTAAAAGGCTACCAAGTTATTTCACCGCTTGCCTTTGTCATTGCGTCACTAATTGTCTATTGGACAGGCTGGCACACTGATTCGTGGTTACTCGGCATGTCAATCGTCATGTATGCAATCTTTTTCTTTATCAAAAATAGCCATTCCAAGGTGACAATGCGTCAACAAATTAAATCCTCGGCTTGGTTAATGGCCTACTATATAGCCATGTTCATCCTGTCTTACCTTGGCACCTTTGACGGCGGTCAGAACATCATTCAAGGGCCGTATGATCAAATCATTGTCGCTGTTGTATCACTCATCATCTACTATTGGGGCGTCAACACAGGCCTTCCTCAAGCAAACTTTGAAACAGAGGAAGAAGCGGCCTAAATCGAATAAGAAAGCCCCTCTCCCCTATGATAAGTCGTTCCAAATACGTGGGAGAAAAATAAAAATTGAAAGTTGACTACCACTATAAATTGCAGACAAAAGCTTGGGGGATTCCCAAGCTTTTTGTCTTTAATAGGAGACCCTTGTGATACCCTTTCTCCGATTGCGGCCCCTTTTGGAGTGCGCAAACACCATTTCTCCGGCCGCGGCCTCCGTTGTCGGGTCCAAACAACCACTTGCGCACTGAAACTAGCTCAAATAAGCGGAGAAATTCCCCTTAATTAGGAAATCTCGCTAAAAATAGCTTAAATAGACGGAGAAATTCCGCTTATTGACTCCAGAAAGCATTTATTGGAGTCCTTTTACCCTGCTTAACCGGAAAAACTCCGCTTATATTGCCGCATCTGAGCTCGATTCTGCAGTTTAACCGGAAAACTTCCGCTTATTTCTGGTGACTCTATTACCTGGCTTAGAAAAAAATCAACTTAGCCAACGATTGTAAAAATGTTTTTTAGATTGCGATTTTGCTGACCAATTGAAGAAAATAACAGACCAAAACAAATGCGATTTGGTCTCTATCTCAACCGAATTGGAGTGCCCGGGGTGCTTTTCTCTAATTTACTTTTCCTTATAGATAAAATAATCAAAATCGGCTTCCTTCATTCGCCCGCTTAAGTCCTGTACACAAAGCCCTACATAAGTTCCAGTAAAACGAATATAGGTACTGCCTTCATCCGATAAATGGGTCAGATCGATAAGTTCACCTGCAGCTTGCCACTCTCCGTCAGCCTCTCCATAGAAAAAGCTCACAAAAGCGCCATCAACAACCGCTTTTAATCTATAAGAAACCGAACTTTTCAGCGGGATAGCTTGAGCCAAAAGCTCATCGTAAACGCCTGCTTTGGATTGAATAATTCCTAGATTCACTCCAAGGTCATCATCGTGACTTACTCTAAGGTAAATGTAATCTTCCGTATCATAGTAGAGAATTAAACCGGCCATTTGCTGAAACGTGTCAGGATTGAATTCGAGGCTGGTTTCAATTTCAGCCTGAAAGCTTTGAAGTCTTCTTGCGACAAGGCTCTGCTTATGCGTCGAGTTCATCGACTCGCGGCCTCGCAACCTCAAAAAGCCAGGGCGCTCTTTTAAGGTAAGCCATGACTCATCGTGCGGAACTCGAAGTGTATTCCAATGAACGGATAAAGCTTGCGTATTAAAATCATCTTTTTCTGGATCAGGCGCAAACGGATGAGGCTCTAAGTTAGGTGCTTTCACCTCTACTTGCGGTCCTCCCCCTTCCACTCGGAGCCAACCTTCTTCATCCCAGTAACAACGCTGAATAGCGGTTTCTCTTCCAAGCGTACAGAACTTTTCTTTAACGGGCCGTCCGCATAAATGAGCGAGATACCACTCCCCTGTTTGGGTTTCAACAAGACTTCCATGCCCCGCTTTTTGTAAACGTAAGCTGGGGTCATGAACTGAGGTTAAGATCGGGTTTTCCGGATCCACTTCATAAGGTCCAAACAAAGATTTAGAGCGGCACATCGTCACCGCATGCTCATACCCGGTTCCCCCTTCTGCTGTCATCAGATAATAATAGCCATTGTGCTTATAAAGGTGAGGAGCTTCAGTGACACGAAGCTCGGTCCCTTTAAAGATGTTGCGGATAGGTCCGACAAGCTTCTCTTCCACGACAGAATATTCTTGAAGCACGATCCCTGCAAAGGAATTTTTCCCTTTGCGATAATCCCACAGCATATTGACTAGCCATTTTCTGCCATCCTCATCATGAAACAGCGATGGATCGAAGCCGCTGCTATTCAAATAAATTGGCTCAGACCACGGCCCCATGATATCAGGACTTGTCACTAAATAATTATGTGTATCCTTAAAAGTAGCAAAACGGCTTTTCACATCCGTGTAAATAAGATAAAAAAGGCCATCTGAATAACTCAAACAAGGAGCCCAAACGCCCCCGCTATTAATATTCCCTTCCATGTCCAGCTGAGATTGCCTCGTTAATGGATACGTCAAAAGCTCCCAGTTCACTAAATCCTTGGAATGATGAATCGCTACACCTGGAAACCATTCAAATGTGGACGTTGCAATATAATAATCTTCACCAACACGCAGAATAGATGGATCAGGATTAAACCCTTTTAAAACAGGATTGACTATCGTATGCACAAAAACCCCTCCTAAAACCGCACCCACTTAGTTTATTTATTAAACTAATTATACTAAGCCTCCGCCCAAAATACAAACGCTTTCATTTTTTAAACCAAAAAAGGATCATCCCTGTAAGTTCCTCCCATTCTCACAGTGCTTCTTGTACTTAAAAGCACGAGCTTTGAAAAAATGGGTGTCTTCTTAAGGATGACCCCTGATTCTATCTAACTTTTTTAACCTTCTAAATCAACGTTGTGATACACTTGTTGAACGTCATCGAGATCCTCGAGAGTATCAATCAGTTTTTCAAATTGGGTGAGTGTATCACCGCTTAATGTGACTTCGTTTTGCGGCAGCATGGTGATTTCCGCAACCGTAAATTCAGTAATTCCCGCACTCTTTAAAGCTTCTTGGACCGCATGGAATTGATCAGGCTCTGCGTAAACGATAACCGAATCCTCTTCTTCAAGAATATCTCGGGCATCGAGATCGGCTTCCATTAAAAGTTCCAATACATCATCAGCCGTTTTACCTTCAAAACCAATAACAGCTGTCTCGTCAAACATGTAATTAACGGAACCTGTAACGCCAAGGTTGCCCCCGTTTTTACTGAAAGCTGCCCGAACATCAGAAGCGGTTCGGTTAACATTATTCGTTAAGGCATCGACGATAACCATCGAACCGCTTGGACCGAAACCTTCATACCGAAGCTCAGCATAATTTTCATCCGATCCGCCTTTTGCTTTATCAATCGCCTTATCAATAATATGACGCGGTACATTATAAGTTTTCGCTCTTTCAATAACAAACCTTAGAGCTTGGTTGCTCTCAGGGTCAGGCTCTCCTTGCTTGGCGGCTACATAAATTTCAATACCAAATTTGGCATAGATACGACTTGTATTAGCATCTTTATTGGCTTTCTTTTCTTTAATGTTATTCCATTTACGTCCCATTTAGTTCCACTCGCTTTCAAAATATATAGAACTTCGAAGCTCTCCTTGACAACAGAGGAAGACTGACTGTTGCCTATCATTTTTATTATAACGTATTTTCACTGTGCAGTTCGAGTATTTCTTTATAATCAGGCATGCGCTTAACTTGTGGCCAGAAGAAATCACTTCTACTCGATCCCATTTCGTGACATAATAGGCATAATGGCCGAAAAGCCACCCTACATCCCTTATGCTCCTTATGCGTCTGATGAAGCCAATGAAATAAATCGATTTAAACTTGTATACTAGGAATTCCAAGGCTCATTCAGAAGACTAAAGGCAACGCTTTAGACGACAAAATGGCTGTACTTCAGAATTCCCAATCTCTTACATTAACACAAATAACCAATTAATCGGAATCCTATTCCATTAAAAGGACAACATTTGATCCTAGAATCGAGGAACTAACATGCGAAAACTAGTCTATCTTTTCATACTTTTATATCTTGTAATGGCCTTTTGTCCGGTTCTCTTCCAGCCCGTAGGCTTCTTTCGGACAAGGTTTTGGTTCTATCTTGAAAATGCGTTTATCCTGGCTGCTGTTGTTTTATCCATTCTTCGCTTACGGAGAAGGTAAGACTTCTCGCCAAAGACCGTAACTAGACGACTCTTAGGGCGTGCAGAATCATCCATCCAAAATAAACAGCTACTAATAGAATAATGAGAGCGGACACCTTGTTTAGTAACCGAATGACACGTCCTTCTTTGTCTAACCCCTTTAAAAGCTTCCCTAGTATGGCCAAAAAGAAAAACCATAACCAAGATACAAGAACACAGGCCACCAAATAGCTCCATTTCGCCGATCCGTGATAGATGAGGGAACCGGTTCCGATAACCCCAATCGTGTCTAACAAGGCATGCGGATTCAATAAAGAAGCGGATAGGGCAAAGGAAACTTGTTTCCACAGGCTGACGCTTTCAACCTCTGTATTTTGCTTGGAAGCGTCTCTCCATATCCGCCATCCCATAAAGACTAGGAAAACGAACCCAACCAAATAAATCCCGACCGTTAGCCAAGGGATTTCAAAGACAATCACGGAAAGTCCGAACACCTCAACAAGGATTAAAACAGTATCACAAAGGCCAGCTGTAATGACAGCTGGCAAGGCTCTTACAAAGGTCGCCTGACTAGCTCCTTGATTAAAAACGAACACATTTTGCGCGCCTAAAGGAAGGATTAGGCCAATTGCCAAAATAAATCCATGAATAAATGCTTCAATCATCATTTAGCTGCTTTCTGTAAAGTATAGTGTGGAAACTTCATTTTAAGCTCTTTTCATTCGGAATTATAAGTACAATCTTAATTATATAATCAATCAGCCTAACTAATAAAGTTTTATCTATTCCGTTTGAAAAAACTAAAGCGTTTTACTCCTCGTACTTTTTAGGTATAATGAAAAGCGGTTATGAACTGCGTTTACTCGGTATAAAAACGACTAGTCTTATGAATGGGTCCAAAAATAAGTGAAAGCCTTTATTTATACATTTTATCTGAGAACCTATTACTTTTTTAAAAAGGAGCCTCTCATGTCTATTGACTCTCTTTATACGCGCTCAGAATGGCAAGCCTGTTTTAAAAATAAGCTGACTTTTGACGGACGGTTGTTAAACTTAAAAGTGCCTCAAGCAGAACTGGAATCAATCTATTTGCCGCTCATCACTTTTATTTTGAAGTGGAGACAGTCAAGCGGTTTATGGGAGAAGAACATCAGACAATCTCTCAACCTTCGTGATGACACCCAAACGCCTTTTCTAATTGGGGTTGCGGGAAGTGTGGCAGCAGGCAAAAGCACCACCTCCCATTTAATTGCAACCTTGCTTAGTGCACAGGATCCCAGTCTAAACGTTGAAACGCTCTCAACTGACCATTTTCTTTTTCCAAATGCTGAACTTCAAACACGCGGGATGATGAACCGTAAAGGGTTTCCAGAATCCTATGATTGGGACCGTTTACACCATGTTTTGACACAGTTGAAAAAAGGGGAAGAGTGTGTCCATACCCCAATCTATTCCCATGAAGTCTATGACATTACGGGTGAAATCTATGAAGTCAAGAAGCCTGACGTGGTTATTTTAGAAGGGATTAATGTCCTTCAGGCGGGTCACGGGTTCAGACCCATTTCGGATTGGCTGGACCTTAAGATTTATGTAGACGCTGAAGAAGATTCCGTATTTAACTGGTACTGGGAACGCATCCAGAATCTTGTCGCAACCGCTGATCAGAATCCTCATTCTTATTTCCATCAGTTTAAAAATATGGATCAGGAAGCTCTGTTTGCCTTCGCTCAACGAATTTGGCGGGATATTAATGCCGTTAATCTGCACGACTATATTTTACCTTCTCGAGAACGTGCGGACCTCATCCTGAAAAAAGGACCCAACCATGAAATCCAATCGATTAAAGTTCAAATAAATTAACGAAGAAAGGGATAGCTAAAATAAAGCTGTCCTTTTTTATTCGGCTCACTTCTCTTTGGGTGATGGCGCTTCTGGAGCGCTGGCTGATGTCTCCAACTTTGTTCCCTTTCTTTCAGATACCTTTCGGCGAACAGGCGATGGCGTTTCCTTTTCTTCACCATCCGTCTTGGCTTCTCCCTTGTCTTCTATTGGCAGCCATTCCAGCATTTCCTTAACCACCGAATTGACTTTCTTGTCAACAAACGACTCACCGTATTTTTCCTTCACCCTTGTAATTAACTCCACCACGTCCTGATCAAATTGAATGACGGGGTGATCCGGTTCTAGATCGTTATATAAATTAATTATCGATTCAATTCCATTGTTTATTAAATCAACCGCATCACTAAAAATCTGGCCTTCTTGGGGTGTTGCCTTCATGCATCTGCCTCCCTGACCTTTTTAATTAGCTTTTGCGAGCCTACTTCTTGGTATTCATACGGAACGTGCCGTTTCACTGTCTTTTCCTTAAATATTGCAACTGAGTTTAACTTACTTGATAAAAAAAGACTAACTCAGGGTCAATGAGTTAGCCTTCCCACTTCCAGCCTGTTTCAGCCAGTGACACTTGTCCGCCTTTATGCTGTTGCTTAACCCGCTGAAGCAACTCCTGATGGTCGCCATAGTGAGGAAGATGTGTCAATAAAACATCTTTCACTTTTGCTTTTTCGGCAAGCTCTGCGACTTCAGCACTTGTCATATGACCGAAAGCGGCCCCATCCTGACCTTCGTAAAGGCTGCATTCAGCAATCAATAAATCGGCCCCTTCTGCGAAAGAATAAAGCTCTGGGAAAATAGCCGTATCCGCAGTATAGACAATTACTTTTTCATTATATGTAATTCGCGCCGCATAGCAAGGAGCAGGGTGGATGGTTTTAACAAATGTGAGTTGAAACGGTCCAATCGTTAACGTATCCGTCCCCTCATACGCAACCCCTTTTGTTACCTCTTCGTTTGTCAGAAGTTGAAAGCCTTCTTGATCGAGTGTGTGTCCGTAAATCGGAAATGGTCCCTTCTTATCCTGAAGCTGACCTTTTATTAAACGGGCAAAATAAAGCGGGCCTAAGTCAGCGATATGATCATGATGATAATGAGACAACCAAAGCGCATCAAGGTTCTCAATCTCTGTAAAATGCTGCAGCTTAGATAAAACCCCGCTTCCGCAATCCAAAAGAAGAGAGAACCCATCCGCCTCTAACAAATAACCTGAAGTGGCTTCATCCTTTCCCGGAAAGCCTCCCCAAAATCCAACAACCGTTAGTTTCATACTGTTACTCCTTTTATAGTAAGTTTTTCCTGTCCTTACTATGTCACAATTAAGAGATAAATTTCAACCCAAAGCTAGCCCCTTAGCCAATAAACTGCTTTGGGGCTCCATCTCAACAATTTTCGGCGGGGGCGTTCCTTCTTTCGTGTGGTGGGGGCTCCATCTCATCAAATATCAGCGGGGGCTCCCCTTTTTCGTGCGTTGGAGCCTCCATCTCACCAATTTTCACCTGGGACGTCCCTTTTTTGTGCGCAAGTGTGGCCTTGCCCACCGTTTCCCCTGGAGGCGCCACCTTTGATGCTGCCACAAGCTGTAAATGGGCCATTTTTTTCCGTGTCCGCAAAGTTCTTTCACAAAAAAAAGAACCCTCCAAAAAAGGGCTAACGGGTTCACTTGTGAGGTGCAAAACGGTAATTATCTCCTCGAATTATATTACTTTTCATAATAGAAATCACAGGCAAAAACACAATAGAAAACGTAAAAAAGACCGAATCATTTTAGTTTCGGTCTTTTTGTTTTACATAAAATGTCACCTTCAACTAACTTTCTCGTTAGTTGAAGATACTAATCAGTTATCTTAAACGAAAATATTGTGTCTCCACCTTCATTTTTGTTTTCTGTATAAGAATATTTACTGATTATTTTTTCCCAAAATGTTTGAGCTGGTTTGTTCTCGGTTATAACAGATACTTCCCAGTTCCCTTTAAATTTTTCAAATAAATTTATAGCAGATATTCTACCTACACCCATTCCCCTATATTTTTTCATAATAAAAAATTCAGCCATAGAATAATAATTATCACTGCTATTATCTTTCTTAATCTTCCTTACTAAAGCAAATCCAGCATATTTATCATTGACTTTAATAAAGAATGGAAATCTGTGAGGCTCGTTCCAATAATTATCCAAATACTTATAGTCATATAGACCGAACTCATTTACATCATCATTCGTAAATTCACTGAAATCATAATTGTACAATTCAATGAGATGTCTTAAAACAGTTTTTTTCTCATAATCTACTTGTTCAACGGTAATACTCACAGCTTTTCAAAACCTCCAAAACGAATTTCTTATTGAACTATATTGACCGTTACTTTAAGTACATTAGTTCACAAACTCTTGGATACTTCTAATTTTATTTTAACATTAATATCCAAATGCCTTTGTAATCACAATGTTTTAACATAAAAAAACGCAACAAAATTCACATACCCGCCAATAGTTATTTTCACTCTGAGAATTACCCTGTGATTTAATATGTGAATTCTGCGTGAAAAGCTCAATAACCATTGATATATAAGCAAAAATCGCACGGTGAATTTCATTGTGAAATACCGTGCGATTTGCTTTGTTATTTTGTTGTTTGCACCTCTGAAGTGACCCCTCCAAAAAAGGGTTCTTCCATTTATTCATGAGGCCTGTTAAACCTTTTCCCTGCGTCGTTTTTCTTCCTAGCCCAAGGTTAGGCTTTCTTATTAGGCATGAAAGCCTGCTTCACCTAATAGGTCCTGAGCTAGTTGCTTGCCTTGACGGATACAGTCTGGGAGCCCGACTCCGTCATAGGATGCACCGATGAGATGTAGGTGCGGATACTCTTTGGCAAGCTTTTGCTTAATGTTATTTAACCAAGCCTGATGGCCGACTGGATACTGCGGCATCGCTTCCGGCCATCTCGAAACGATAGCGAAATCCGGATCCGCGCTGATTGAAACAACATCGCTCATTTCCTGAAGCGTTTGATTAACAAGTGTCTCGTCCGATTCATAAATGACCTGGTCATTTCCGGCTTTGCCGACATAGGTTCTGAGAAGGGCTTTTCCTTCTGGTGCCGCGTGGTCCCACTTCATGTGCGTCCATGTGCAGGCGGTTAAGGCTTTTGGTTCAAGTCGTGAGGAAACAAAGCCCGTTCCTTCACGATCCAGTTTGACATCCTTTTCATCAAATGCCATCGCAATCGTGGCAACGGACGTGTTAGGAGCGGCATCTGGACGTCTTAGAAAATCAGCTTCTGGAAGCAAAGCCTCGACCAAATGATGAGGGATCGCAAAAATAATCTGATCAAAAACGGCAGATTCTCCGTTTGAGAATCCCAATTCATAGCCGTTATCAAGCTTAAAGATTTTCTCAACCCGGATTTCTGACCGGAGGGTAACGCCGAGTTCCCTTAAGGCATTCACCAGTTCCTCCACTAAAGTGGCAAGTCCTGATTGAAGTGTTGCAAATTGACTTGTTCTCTTGCGCGGCGCTTTTCCTTGCAGACCTAGCATAAGGCTGCCTTGTTCACTCTCCGCATGAACAAATTGAGGCAAGGTAGTGGCTAAGCTTAGCTTATAAATATCCCCCGCATAGATTCCAGATAGCAAAGGACTGATTAAATGGTCGACTAATTCCTCACCAAAGCGTTTCGCAAAAAAGGCACCCACGGAGATGTCCTCAAAAGGCTCTAGCTTTGGAATGATCAGATCATTAAGAGCTCTTGCCTTACCTTCCTCGCTTAAAAGGCCTGTCTCCATAATGGCATGGATGCTTGTAGGAACACCCATAACTGAGCCAGGTGGAATCAGATGCAAGTCTCCACCCTTCAAAATATAGGACTGTCCAGTTTTATTCTCGATAAGCTCTTTTGATAAACCAAGATCTTCTACTAAATTCATAGCAGCAGGCTTCCGCTTTAAAAATGAATCCGGTCCTCTTTCAATCACAAATCCATCGCGGCGAACCGTTTGGATCTTCCCGCCAAAAGCGGCATCCTTTTCAAAGATGGTGATATCGATGTCATCTCGATGATCCTGTGACAGTTTTTTCAAATAAAAGGCAGCACTAAGTCCCGAGATGCCTCCGCCAATGATGGCTACTTTCACCTTGCTCACCTCAAATCTAGCTTCTTCTTAACAACGGTTGTTAAACAATCAATAAATTGCGGCTGATCATTTGGCATTGGCGGACGATGATAATGGGCACCAATTTCATCCGTAACCACTTTGCATTCGTAGTCGTTATCATAGAGGACTTCCAAATGCTCGGCGACAAAGCCAATTGGGCAATAGATAAAATGCTCGTAACGTTCATGCTCGTACAAGTCCCGTGTTAAGTCCTGGACATCCGGCCCAATCCACGGGTCAGGCGTGTTCCCCGCGCTCTGCCAACCATTTGTGTAATGCTTTAACTCAGCTTTTTCAGCAATGAGTTTCATGGATTCTTCTAATTGTTTAGTGTAGGGGTCACCAGCCGCTATAATTTTTTCAGGCAGACTGTGAGCGGAGAAAATAACAACCGTCTTATCATGTTCCACCTCAGGGATTTGATCAAAGGTTTCCTTAATCCGGTCAACCCAGTATTGAACAAATTTAGGCTCATCATACCAGCTTTCAATCGGAGTGATTTTTGGTCCGCCAAGCGCTTCGGCTGTCTCACAAGCCCGATCATTATACGACTTCACGCTAAAGGTCGAAAAGTGTGGAGCCAAAACAAGAGAAACCGCCTCTTCCAAGCCATCCTCATGCATTTGCTTCACGGCATCCTCAAGAAACGGATGAATATGCTTAAGTCCTATATACAGTTTAAATTCGACTTCATCCTGGCTTTCATTAAGCTGCTTTTCAAGGGCTTTAGCTTGAGCGTTGGTAATCTTCGCAAGCGGTGAAACGCCCCCAATCGATTGGTAACGAGAGGTCAAATCCTCCAGCTGTTCGTCAGATGGGCGGCGTCCATGCCTTATATGCGTATAGTAAGGTTCAATATCCTCTGGTTTATAAGGCGTGCCATATGCCATCACTAATAATCCCATTTTTCGCTTTGCCATGTTTCTGCCTCCTACTGTTACTGATTTTGTGAATAAGTATGAATAAACTCAGTCAATTTCCTCAACGTGTCAGCACTCGCTTCTGGGAAAATACCGTGACCGAGATTAAAAATATAGCCCTGTTGCTTTTTGCCTTGATCAATAATGGTCTTGGCTCTTTCTTTTAAAAGGTCAAACGGTGCGAGGAGAAGTGACGGGTCCAGGTTACCTTGCAGCGTTTTGGTAATCCCTTTTTCACGAACTTGATCAATTGTAATCCGCCAATCAATCGAAAGGACATCTACAGGAAGCTGGTTCCACTGCTCGAGCAAATGACTAGAGCCGCTTCCAAAATAAATCGTTGGGACACCCGTCTTCTTTACTTCTGAAAAAATATGGTGCATGGTCGGCGCAATGTAGATCTCATAATCCTCAGCAGAAAGGGCTCCAACCCAGGAATCAAATACTTGGACAATTTGAGCACCCGCTTCGATTTGAGCGGTTAAGTAGGTAATGGTCATCTCGCCAAGCTTATCCATTAAAGCTTTCCATACGGATGGGTAAGCATACATAAAGCCTTTTGTTTTATGATAGTCCTTAGATGGACCGCCTTCGATTAAATAACTCGCCAGTGTAAAGGGAGCTCCGCCAAAGCCAATTAAAGGCACCGATAATTGTTCACGCAATAAACGGATCGAATCTAATATGTACGGGAGATGACGCTCAACGTTCAGCTGCCCCATCCTGTTCACATCTTCAAGTGTACGAATTGGATTTGAAATAACCGGTCCGCGGCCCGATTCAATGTCGACATCAATTCCAATTGGTTTAAGAGGTGTCATGATGTCCGCAAAAAGAATCGCCGCATCTACACCTAATTGTTCAACAGGTAATCGTGTTACTTCCGCACATACCTCAGGATTCTCATTTACTTCAAAAAAGGAATACTTTTTCCGGATCTCCCGATATTCCGGTTGGTACCGCCCGGCTTGTCTCATATACCAAACGGGGATGTGGGGGACAGGTTCTTTCCTGCACGCCCTTAGGATCGCATCATTAAACAGTTGTTTATCCAAAACTTCAGCACTCCATTCATCAGACTAGCTTTTCAGTTTATCTTTTATTTTTTAATTATCTATTAAAAGCATTACGATGTGAGGGGTTTCATGTTCTCACCCTATTATTCCACATAATACGGTAATAATCGAGTGATAGAAATCACACTTTCTAACAATTCCACGACAGCTTTTTTGGATTGTCATTATTTTAATATGAGAAAGAGTTCACCATCTCATGTAAAAAAATTTGCATAAAGCCGCTCACTTTCGGTTAAAGTAATCTTAATCGATGGGACATCGCCAAGCGGTAAGGCATCGGGCTTTGACTCCGTCATGCGCAGGTTCGAATCCTGCTGTCCCAGTTCTCCTCCTTTTATTATGTCGTTTATCAAAAAAGCTGATTTAAAGGGATCCCTTTAAATCAGCTTTTTTGTTGTGTTGGCTTGTCGCCAAGGTTTCCGGCGAAAGTTGTCAACGTGATGCAGTAGCGCAAAATCCAAGAAGCTTGTCCAAAAATCACAGAAGCTCTCACCCAGCCTCATCCAAGTGAGCGAAATCCAAGAAGGTTCCCCATTTATCCGAGAAGGTCGCTAAAAAATCCAAGAAGCTTGTCCAAAAATCCTAATAGGTCAGTCAAAAATCACAGAAGCTCTCACCCAGCCTCATCCAAGTGAGCGAAATCCAAGAAGGTTCCCCATTTATCCGAGAAGGTCGCTAAAAAATCCAAGAAGCTTGTCCAAAAATCCTAAAAGGTCAGTCAAAAATCACAGAAGCTCTCACCCAGCCTCATCCAAGTGAGCAAAATCCAAGAAGGTTACCCATTTATCCAAGAAGGTCGCTAAAAGATCCGTGAAGCTTGTCCAAAAATCCTAAAAGGTCAGTCAAAAATCACAGAAGCTCACTCCCCACCCTCATGCAGGAGCGCAAAATCCAAGAAGGTTCCCCATTTATCCAAGAAGGTCGCTAAAAGATCCGTGAAGCTTGTCCAAAAATCCTAAAAGGTCAGCCAAAAATCACAGAAGCTCACTCCCTCCCCCCAGCCAGTAGCGCAAAATCCAAGAAGGTTCCCCATTTATCCAAGAAGGTCGCTAAAAGATCCGTGAAGGTTGTCCAAAAATCCTAAAAGGTCAGCCAAAAATCGAAGAAGCTCACTCCCTCCCCCCAGCCAGTAGCGCAAAATCCAAGAAGGTTCCCCATTTATCCAAGAAGGTCGCTAAAAGATCCGTGAAGGTTGTCCAAAAATCCTAAAAGGTCAGCCAAAAATCGAAGAAGCTCACTCCCTCCCCCCAGCCAGTAGCGCAAAATCCAAGAAGGTTCCCATTTATCCGAGAAAGTCGCTAAAAAATCCGAGAAGATTGTCCAAAAATCCTAAAAGGTTGGCCAAAAATCCTAAAAGGTCTACCAAAAATCTGAGAAGCTCACTTCCTCCCCCCCAGCCAGGAGCGCAAAGTCCAAGAAGGTTCCCCATTTATCCGAGAAGGTCGCTAAAAGATCCGTGAATCTGTCCTAAAATCTTTTCTTAATTAGACAACCCGCTCGAACCTCTCTTAGACTTCCCCACCCCACTCACCTGCCCAATTGTCTTTGCATACTGTATCTAAAGCACATCTATACTTAAAAGGAGGAGTCTTATGGCTGTCCATTTAACTTTTTTACATTGGACTTACCTCGTCTTTATCCTGCTTATCATGGGCTTTATGGTGATGAAACGGGATACGTCTTTAATTTCCATTATTGGTATCTTTGTTCTTGGGCTTATTGGAACCCATTCCCTTGTTCATGCAACAGCTGGTGTATTCTCAAGCCTTGTTTATGCCATTGGCCAACTTTTGGATATTATTTTGGTTATTTCTGTCATTGTCGCCCTCAGCTCCGTTATGACTAAAACCGGAATAAACGATATTATGATCCGTCCTTTTACTAAGCTGATTAAAAATCCAACTCTCGCCTTTTGGGTGATCGGATTGGTCATGATGATTGTCTCCTGGTTTTTCTGGCCATCGCCAGCCGTCGCTCTCTTAGGCGTCATCCTGCTTCCGGTAGCTCTAAGGGTGGGACTCCCCGCCTTAGGAGTCGCGATCGCGATGAACCTTTTTGGTCATGGAATTGCCCTTTCAGGTGACTATATCATCCAAGGGGCACCCAAACTCACCTCACAGGCAGCAGGTATTTCAACTTCAAGTGTTATGGTTGCGAGCGTCCCTCTTGTTATTGTTATGGGTCTTGTTACAACCATCACTGCCTTTATTCTATTGCGTCGCGATATGAAAAAGGGAAGATTAACCGTCTCAGATTCTGAGTTAGCAGACATTAATAATCAAGAAGAAAAAATGAGCCCATTATCAAAAGGCAGTCAGCACTTTTTTGCACTGCTCATCCCTGTTTTACTGATTCTTGACGTTGTAGGCATGCTCCTATTTCATCTCCAAGGCGGGGACGCCACTGCCTTAATCGGCGGTACCGTTTTGTTTATCCTTTCTCTTATTGCCCTAACTGCTTATAAAAACAAGGGGCTTGAGAAGATAACCGATTACCTTATTGAGGGGCTGCAGTTTGGATTCAAAGTATTTGGACCGGTCATTCCGATCGCAGCGTATTTTTACATGGGGGATACAGGGATTACCCAAGTATTTGGAAATGTCCTTCCACACGGCTCTCAAGGAATCGTTAGTGACCTTGGTGCTGCTCTTGCCCATAGTGTCCCGGTTAATCCTCAAGTTGCAGCGGGTACATTGACTGTCGTCGGCGCTATCACTGGACTTGATGGTTCTGGGTTTGCTGGTATTACACTTGCCGGCTCAATTGCCCATCTATTTGGTGCAGCCATTGGACATGGGATTGCCACGCTAACTGCCCTTGGTCAAATCGCTGCGATCTATGTCGGCGGGGGCACCATCATTCCTTGGGCCTTAATCCCCGTTGCCGCTATTTGTAAAGTCGATGCCTTTGAACTCGCCAGGCGTAATCTGATTCCCGTTCTAATTGGCTTCATAGTAACCACCATTGTTGCTATGTTTTTGATTTAATAGAGGATCGGCGTATCCGCCAAAGTTCTCTCTATATATTAAAGGAGTGCCCGTCCATAAATCGGATGGCACTCCTTTCTATTCGTTTAATTGGCGGCCTGATACCCACTGTAACCAAACCGTTGAAAATAGGATCCCCGCAATAAGCATCATAACGGCCGTCAAGCCATTTTGCAGATGCGTAACAATGAATACAAGCGTCAACAAGACCGTCTGGCTCATGATCAATACACGCATCACGTACAGATAACCTCTCCGCTTTTCTGACCCATTAATCGGATACAGCCCTTCTAACGCTTCTGGAAACTCATGTTTACCAAGAGCAAGCAATTGAAATGCAGTCAAAAAGATAACCGCAGCAGCAATCACAATCGATAGGACAAGCGAATAACGGGTCAAGATCATAAGAAGGGCTCCGATTAGAGTAAGACGGACAAAGATCCCGAAATAATCACCCGCACGAAGAAATGTCTTTAAATAAAGTAAAGCATACACATTATGAATTCGGCTTACCCATGGCTTTATTAAAAGATCAATATAGCGTCTTGGTTTTATAGGTTGAATGAGTCCTGGGACATCGGTCACCCAATTAGCAATTCTTAAGAACCTCATCGAGAGACGTGCTTCTTCGTCCGCCAGTAAAATCCAATTAAGAGACCCTCTGAGAAGGAGGGGCTGATACCCCAACCAACTATAGATGGCTAGAATGATAATCAAAGCAGCGATGAACCACAAATTCGCTTTTACTAAAAGAAGATAGATAAAAATGAGCGAAAGCAAAGCTCTAGCGTAATTCAATCCTCTTATAGCCTCAAGGCGGGACTCACACCAAACCCCATAAATATTCCAGCCTTTAAGAAGAATTAACAGTAAAACGATCACGGCATAATGAGCGGGCGAAGCATCTAGCGTTTTCAAATAAAGCGGCATTGCTACAGCTGAAAGAAAAATGAGGTAGATCGATTGCCTGCCCCAGCTATCTCTTAAAGCCGCTCGGAAATAGCCTGTTAAGTCCCCTTCTGCCGGTAGAAGGAGCACAAGGTCTGCCCTTTGGATATAAGTTCTAATTGAGGTGGGAATGACGGCTGCTCCAAACAAAATGGTTAAGATAAATGCCGCCGGAAAATGAGCGGGAAGCGTTTTTAACGCTTTTTGATAATAAACACTGCCGATAATAAGCCCCATATAAAGGCTAAACATAAACCCGCTATTCGCAACTAATTTGGTGTAACGAATCGTTATCTTCGTCCAAGCCTGCCGTCTCTCAGAATAAAGCTGTGAAAGCCTCATAGAAGCTCGCCTCTTGCCATTGCAAGATAGATATCATGCAAAGTCGCGTCAGGCCTCGCGATCTTTTCCTGAATTTCTTTTAAGGTTCCCATTGCAACGATACGCCCTTTATGTAAAAAGATAAATCGGTCACAATATTGTTCGGCAGTTGTCAAAATATGTGTGGACATAAGAATACCAGCACCTTGCTTTTTGGCTTCTACCATATTGTCCAAAAAGGCTTGAATGCCGACAGGATCTAAGCCAACAAACGGTTCATCTACAATATAGAGAGAGGGATTAATTAAAAAGGCACATAAAATCATGACTTTTTGCTTCATCCCTTTTGAGAAGTGGCCAGGAAACCAATCCAACCGCTCTTCCATTTGAAACTGCTTTAATAAAATGGGCAGCCGCTCCTCGACTTGTTTCGGGTCTAGATGATGAGCCATAGCCGTGAATTCTAAATGTTCTCTCAGTGTCAACTGCTCATAAAGCTCAGGCGTTTCAGGTATGTATGAGAGATGTGACCGATAGACGTTCACATCTTCTTTTAAGGTTATGCCATTGATCTTAATGACGCCTTTTTCAGGCAGAAGTAATCCTAATATATGTTTGATTGTCGTACTCTTTCCGGCTCCGTTTAGCCCGACTAGTCCAACAAGTTCACCTTTTGCAACTTGAAAGTTCAAATCATGGAGAATGCGTCCTTTTCCAGAGTATCCTCCACTTAATTGGTTGACTTCTAAAACCGATTCCATTGATCGTCCCCCTCACTGCATCTGTCATTATTGTACGTCTTTTGGCGGGATATTCCAAATCAAAAAGGAACGACCTGCAGTGTGCTTCTCACATCTAGTGATAGACATGAACAATATGGTAAGATTGAAAAAAGACTAGAAAGGATGTAGAAGGATGGCTCATGATTCAACTTGTATTTTCTGTAAAATAATTCAGGGGGAGATCCCTGCTGCTAAAGTGTTTGAAAATGAACATGTAATTGCCTTTCTTGACATTGGACAAGTAACAAAAGGACACACCCTTGTCATCCCGAAAGACCACCAAGCGAATATTTTCGAGCTTCAGGAAGATACCGCTGCGAAACTCTTTGCGGCCGTGCCTCAAATTGCAAGAGCGATCAAACAAGCCTTTCAACCTGTTGGTCTCAATCTCTTGAATAATAATGGCGAGTTAGCCGGGCAAAGTGTTTTCCACTATCATGTCCACTTGATTCCTCGTTACGGTGAAGGCGACGGATTTGGTGCCGTCTGGAAAACAAATGACGTGACACCCGAAGCGCGTACTGAAATCGCGCAAAAAATAGCGGACGCACTTTAATCGTTTAAGGATTAGGAAAGCGGATCCCGCTCCTTTTTAAGGTTTAAGAAAAGGTTCCGTATTCCCCTGTTTTTTGATATACTGTTTGTAACCTCGCGATAAGCTATGAGAGCATTATCGGAGGAAAATCAGAGTTTAGATGAGGAGAGATGAGGTTTGAAACCTACGTTAAGATTAGTACTTATGGCTTTATTTTTAGGAATTGGGACAGTGCTTTACGCCATTATTCCCGGCTTTGTGATGGGGATGAAGCCAGACATGCTGTTGTCAGCCATGTTCTTGTCGATTTTCTTCTTAGCCGATCGACGGACGATTATTATTTTAGGTTTAGTCACAGGCGTCTTGTCAGGACTTTTTTCAACAATGCCAGGTGGATTCTTACCGAACGTCATAGATAAACTGATCACTTCATTGATTATTTTCGGTTTGTTTATGGCCTTCAAAAAAGTCATTCATTCATTTTTAGGGGCAGCAATTCTGACAGTGGTTGGTACGATTGTGAGCGGAACCGTGTTCTTAAGTGCATTAGGGTTAATCGCAACCTTGCCGAAATCCTTCTTTGCTCTTTTCACAGCGGTCGTTCTTCCAGCAGCTTTGATTAACGCTGTTTTTATGGCCATTGTTTACCCTATTGTAGCAGGCATTATGGTTCGAAGCGGTCACCGCTCTTCCAACCCAAAAATAACAGCTTAAGCTTATACTCTAAAAGGCTGCCAACACTGGCAGCCTTTTTTTGGCGGGGACGGTATAGGTGCTAACAGACTAGACTTCTGCATTTCATTTGTTTTCTGACTGTGACTTTGGTACTCTCAAAATAGAGAGAAAAGCGAAATAATCAGTAATACGAATCCGATACACGCGATCAGCATGATTTTCTGTGAACCTTTAGGATCGCGAAACATAAAACGGCGCATGCCGATCCATTGTAAGGCTGTGTATCCAATTAAGCCGATACCGACAATTAAAAACAAAGACATTAAGATTAACATATGACGGACCTCCTTAGTAGACGTCCTCTAAAAATAAGTTTATTTTTCGTTATACTATCTTATGTCTTAAATAGAATATGGTGTTTCCAACTTCCTAAATTCATTCAATAGATTTTATTGAAAAGGCAAGAGTTGCTGTTTCCCAAGCTGTTACAAAGCTCCAAGCTTTAGATAGATCCCCTAAAAAATAACGAATGGAATAGGAGTGACTAAGAAATGGGAAAAGCGAAATCATTTCTTTTAGGATTTACATTTGGAAGTGTTGCGGCAGCATCAGCCGTTTTGCTCAGTACACCCAAAGCCGGTAAACAATTTCGAACCACTCTAAAAGATAAAGTAGGAGAAATGAGTGCTTCTGTAGACGATATTAAAAACGCAGTCAATCAAGCGAAAGAAAACATCAATGACTTGAAGACAAAAGGGATGCCTCTTGTAAGAACAACCGTAAACGATGTCAAGGAATTAGTAGATACTTGGAAGTCCCAAGTTCAACCCCACCTTGGAAAACTGCTTCAAGACTCCAAATCCCTTGGAGAAGAGACCAAACGAATTCCAATTACTCGGTCGATCGATGACTAAAGACACCTATCCAGCAGGCGCCTCTTAACTAACAGAGGTACCTGCTGGTTTTTATTTACCTTGAAATGCCCTGTCCGCTGTTTCCTTTTTTTAAAAGTCGGGTAACATCTCTTTGAAGAAAGCGTGACTTAGGCAACCCATGCCCTTTTCAAATGCCATAGGCCAATGCCCATTAAGTTAATATTTAGGCATTTACCTAAACGAACGAACGAAATTCTGCATACGTTAAACGAGATGAATCTGTCAACCTGTTAAAACAGGAATAAAAAAAAGGCGAAATGAATAGTTGTTATAGAAGTATGAGGACTTGCTGAATGTTAGGATAAGATTCACACGTCTTAAGGCCTACGATTGCCTTTATTTTCTTCTTTCTTCTCATCTTTTCTAAAATTAGATTCTATCAAAATTTCGAATTGTGCATTTAATCATTATGAGGGTTGATTTTCTAATTAAAAGACAGTACATTAATTGAGTGATTAAAAATAGACTTCGAGAGTAGAAAGGGCGAAGGTCGTGAATTGTTGGAAATCATTTAATATAACGAAGGACCATGGCTCAATACGGCTTATTATTCTATCGCTTTTTTTCATGGTTACCTTTTTCATCTTTTTCAACATCTCCGTGGCAGCGTTCTTTAACAAAACAACAGTAGTAGCCTTTAATCCCTTTATAATAGTGGTTATTTTTCTATTGGTCATGCCGCTTCACAAGATTTTGCATGGTCTTCCACTATGGCTTACCAGAAAGAAAACGATTTTCCAATGGAATCGGACGCTAATTCTCCCCTCTTTACGTTTTAATCAACTGCTCTCCAAGCGATTATGCCTAATGGTGATGATCTTTCCTGCTTTAATAGGGACTGTCCTGACGATCGTCTTAACATGGGCATTCCCATCAGGTATGGACTATTTCGGGACGTATGGAGCCCTGAATTTTGGCATTTCAGCCATCGATTTCTTATATATTATTAATCTGTTAAAAGCTCCACACCAATCTTATATAGAAGACGATCAAAATGGGTGCAAAATTCTTATAAAACAAACGAGTTAAGAGCTCTGGAACTAAAATCCCCCTTAGTGTGGGCAATGAATGCTTAAAAGAGGCTTTCCCATATGGGCAGCCTCTTTGTTGTTCTTTAAGCTATTTTTTGTTAGCTGAGTTATAAATATTAAAAATCAGCTTATTATGCTTTAGATCAATCTGCTCAGCACGTATGGTAAACTGATCACGGATAACAAATCCAGAAAGATGAACCTCCAGCCTTTCCTTGTTCGGTTGAACCACTACCCATTTGGGAAGGCTTGCCCCTTGTTGGATAAAGGTCATTACTTGTGAAACAGGCAAGGAAAACAGGCCAATGGTGGCAGAGGTTTCCTTAAGGACAACCGTTTCTCCATTATTTTCGACTTTGGGATCAAACAACATACTATAAGGGATTTTCACACCAAGAATTTTTAGAGAACCTGTAAATTCAACCTGATTATTTAATAAGATGGATGCCTCCAAATTACCTTTTATTTCTTTTTGAAGCTCAGCATTCATTAAACTAGCCAGTTGTTCTTTATTACCACTTACTGTAAAAATAGGTGCTGTGTTGATTGCCGATGTTTGCCACTTTGTATTAACAGGCGGCTGAGCTTTAGGTAAGGCCGTTACAAGTAGCAGCAAGACAATGATGACAAAAAGGACATCCACAGCTAATAAAATAAAAAACGCGCGTTTCCACTTATTGATCACAACAAACCTCTCTTTCCAAATCTCTTGTCACTTTAATTTCCAGATCTCAAAGACTATTTTTTTTAGCTTGAGTTTGGTACCCTTATAATAATAACGCCTTGTGCAAATTAGGAGGTAGACGTTACTTTGTATCTTTTATATCTTTTCTTTGGATTTATTATTTTATTTCTGTTCAATATTTTAACCAATACATTATGTTTAAAAAAGAATATTCCGGAAGACAAACAGTCCTCAGTTTTCAAAATGATTAATGTTTCCATTACCATTTTATTAGTTTCATCTTACATCGAAGTTCTTTTTAATGTATAAAATATCCCCAACTGTTACAAATTAAATGTTAGAGTTTTTTTGGTAATCATTCAAGCAACAGGGTTTATGGAAGATCAAATCGATAAGACCTATGTGTTATTTCTCACATTTTTTAATTTATTAAGGCTTTTTTAATAAAAATTTGCTATATTTAAGAAAGGCTATATAATAATTGGACAAGTTCCTCTCATAATTTTAAGGCTAATAGGAGTGTTTACATGAAAAAATTGGTAGCAACAACGGCCGTCATTTTCGGGATCTTCAGTCTGACAGCATGTGGAAATCCAACGATTGTGAAAACAAAGGCTGGAAATATTACGCAACAAGATTTTTATAAGGAACTGAAATCTGAATACGGCAACCAAGTTATCCAAAATATGGTATATACTAAATTACTTCAAGATAAATATACCGTTACGAAAAAAGAAATTAACGCCAAAATTAAAGAAGTAACGGATTCTTTAGGCGGCTCTGACCAACTTCAAGCAGCTCTTCAACAACAAGGGATGACAATGTCACAGTTCAAAGACAACGTTAAGACACAGCTATTGTTGTTAAAAGCCGAAACAAAGAATGTCAAAGTGACAAATGCTGATCTTCAAAAATATTTTAATGCAAATAAGAGCAATTACATTGAAGTTAAAGCACGTCATATTCTTGTTGACAAGAAGTCCACAGCTGACATGATCGAGAAGAAATTGGCAAATGGTGCGGACTTTGCAACGTTAGCTAAAAAATATTCAACGGATACAGGTTCAAAAGACAAAGGCGGCGAACTTGGCTGGGTGAAAAAAGGAACAATGGTACAGCAGTTTGAAGATGCCTTGTTCAAGCTTAAAAAAGGACAAATTACCACAACTCCAGTCAAGTCTGACTATGGGTACCACATTATCCAAGCCGAGGATATTAAAGACAGTCTTTCTGATTTCAAATCCCAAGTTACAGAAGACTATAAGGCCTCCAAGGCTGAAGATCAACAGGTTGTCCTTAACAGTTTGATCAAGAATGGCGGTATTAAAGTGAATGACAGCCAATTTAAAGATCTATTCAAGCAACAAGCTGTTACAAGCACAGACAGCTCTAGCACTGGTACTGATACGAGTACAGACAGCAGCAGTAGCTCAAGTTCAAGCAGCGATTCAAGCTCAAGCAGTTCTTCCAGCAAATAAAAGGTTCAAGGAGTCTCACAAATGTGAGACTCCTTTTTTCATTAAGTGGGTGATTTTCAGTTGGATAGCTTATTCTCGTTACGCTTATTTGCTCGGATAGCCCATTGATAGGCGAATAGAGTATTGTGGTTACGCCTAATTAGTTTTTGTGTAACGAGTATTCGCTATTGGCTGATTTTGTGTCTGATTGCCTGAATAGAGGTAACGACGATTCGCTATTTCCTCGGATAGGAGGCTTTTGGGCCTGCTTTTGAGTCATAGCGTGCCCTCGTTACGCCTATTTGCTCGGATGATCCATTGGTAGGCGAATAGCGTATTGTGGTTACACCTACTCATTTTAGTGGGAACCAGAATACGCTATTTCTTTTTTAAAAGAGTTTACATTAAGCAGCCATTAGTGATATCCGTTTAACTGCTTCTTTTTTTGCGTGCCTTTTCGATCCGCTCCATATAAACCTGTCCTTGCTCTTCTATAAAAGCTTGGTCAGCTTGGCGGTCCTCTTGATTAGCCTTAATGAATTGATACCCGCTAAAAAGGATCCCGGCAATGACAAAATACATCCACCAAGGTAACGTGGAAATAAGGGAAAAGACGCCTAAAGTCTTCAACACAAAAATGCCGGCAAGACCGCCAATGATCCAAAGTGAACGTTTGGCTCCTTTTTTCATATGAAATACCTCCTCTAGAGATAAACGACTAACACAACTTGTCCTTCGGCTTATATAAGACTATGCACCTTCCCCTTAAAATATGACAAAAAGGGTTAATGGTTTAAATCCATTAAATGGGGACCGTTCTTCTGTCCATTAATTAAACAGAGGAACGGTCCCCGCAATTTTATCGAAGAAAAACTATTTCCCTTTTTTTGAGTAAAACCTGTCCTCACATTTATTAATGACCGGCTTCAACCTGATCGACGTGGTGGACGTGCTTTCGATTGACTAAAATAAATAAAACCGACACAAGAACAAAAACGCCGCCTACAATAAACGGAACATGCGGTGAAAACCATTCCGCTAATTTCCCAGCTAGATAAGGGGCGACGGCACCGCCCAAAAAGCGTAAGAAGCTATAGGCAGCGGATGCCGTTGAACGCTCGATTGGCGCTGCATTCATCACAGCAGTTGTAATTAATGTATTGTTATTTCCGAGCATGGCACCCGCTAATATAACTGCTACAATAATAACCCATTGAATGTCCGTCCATATCCCCATGATAATAAGTAAGAGCGCAAACAAAAATAGCATGGCGCACATGGAGGAGACCGTCCCAAAACGCTGCTGCAGTTTCGGTGCCATGAAAACGGATGTGAGAGCTAACAAAACACCCCAGCCAATGAAAACATAACCAAGTCCGTGTGCGTCTAAGCCCATAACGAACGGCGCATAAGCTAATAAAGTGAAGAAACCAAAGTTATAAAGACAAGCTGCTAACCCAAATACGACGATCGATCGATGTTTCAGAGCACGAAATGGGTCAAGCAAGGAGGTTGATTTAGCCTTTGGCTTCCCAGCGTTCAGCTTACGAGTTCCTGGCATCAGCACGCTGACAAATATAAAGGCCAATACCATAAGAGCTGCCACTCCTAAAAATGGCCCTCTCCAAGTAATCGCTCCGAGTTCACCACCGAGGAGAGGACCTACTGAAATGCCAAGTCCGATTGCCGCCTCATAAAGAATCACCGCTTTTGCCGTTCCATTATTAGATAAAGTAACAATCGCCGTTAAGGCTGTTGCTACAAACAATGCATTACCGAGACCCCAGCCTCCACGTAAACCAACAATGGCCCATATATTATTTGAAAGACCCCCAGCTGCTGAGAAAAAAGCAATAATGACAATTCCGCATAAAAGAGTCCTTTTAATTCCAAGACGCGATGAAAGGGCCCCTGTAATTAACATGGCAACCGCCATCACCGCATTATAACTTGTAAATAGCAAAGTGACCTGACTGGGTGTTGCCTTTAACTGTGTGGCAATGGCCGGTAAGATCGGATCAACTAATCCAAGCCCCATAAAGGCGATGATACAAGCAAAAAAAACAGCCCATACGGCGATGGATTGCCCCCCTTGGTGTTCTTTTGACAATTCAGCTTGTTGCGTCATGTCGACTCTCTCCTCTTTTCATTTCTAATTCTTGTTCTAACGACCCAATCCGCGCCCGTACTCTCTCTCTTAACGTGACAAGTTCCTTTTGAACGCTAAGTATTTTTTGCATTTTATCTTCAATCACAAGAATTTGTTTATCCAGTGTCTTACCCATTTCCTCCAGGCTCGTTTTTTCACTAATTGAGTCCTTTAATTCTTTTACTTGAAGATAATTTGCACGTGTCTGTTCAAAATTTTCCCTAAGCGACATATAATGGACGAGCTCCTGCAAGGAAAAGCCTAACACTTCTTTGATGGTCGTGACTTTTTTCAAAAGTTCAACATGCTTGTCAGAGTAGATTCGCGTTCCTCCCTTGCTGCGAGGTGGTGAATCCAATAAACCAATTTCTTCATAGTAACGAATCGTCCGCTTGCTTAATCCAGACTGTTTGGCGACTTCATCAATTTTAAAACCCCTTTCCATAAAACACCTCCCATCCCACTTATCTATAATCACTGTGGCCAACTCATTTTCTTTTCTTTTCTTTCAAACATAATCTCTTGATAATTCCCATAATTCAAACTCACTTTATGAGTATAATATAAATTTAACGTTAACGTCAATTTTTGTTTTACAAAAAAGGGGCAGCACTTTCTGTTTCTTTTTTTATGAAACAGAAGCGCCACCTCTTTAAACCATTTAATCAGCTTAAACTGAAACCGTTTTTGACGTAAATGTCGGTTTATAGAAGGAACGATTATCCATCGCAAAAAGTCGCTCCGTAAACTCTCCCGGCTGTACTTTTTCAAGGGCCCTGGACATCATATTCATCTTGGCATCCAGATTATCAATCATATGAAGAATTTCGGCCTCTTTAATTAAAGGCGGTTTCGGGCTCCCCCATTCTCCCTTATGATGATGGCTCAAAATAAGATGTTTGAGAATGAGAACCTCCTCGGCCTCTTCATAATCCAGTGCCTTCGCTGCTTCACCTATCTCGTTTACCATAATCGTGATATGGCCGAGAAGTTTTCCTTCGAGCGTATAGGCGGTTGCCGTCGGACCCGATAATTCAATCACTTTACCCATATCATGAAGAATGATCCCTGCGTATAACAAGTCTTCATCCAATTCGGGATATAGACCCGATATCGCAGCGGCGAGATCCAGCATCGAAGTGACATGATAAGCAAGACCTGACATATACTCATGGTGATTTTTCGTTGCAGCTGGGTATTCATAAAAGGCCTGTTGGTGTTTCTTTAACAAAGCACGTGTCATTCGTTGTAAGACGGGGTTATTCATTTTAAAAATATACTGTGTGATCTTCTCCATCATATCCGCAACAGGTACAGGAGCAACCGGAACAAGATCGGCCTTTGTAATCGGATCGGACTCTTTAGCCTGTCGAATGCGACGAATCCGAAGCTGCATTTTCCCCCTGAAGCTTGTAATATCCCCTTCAACAAGGACAATGGTATCCGGCTGATAAATGTCCTCATCATCACGTGAGATATCCCATAATTTCGCTTCAATTTCACCTGAGACGTCTTGTAAAATGATGGTTAAATACGGCTTTCCATTGCTTGCGATTGAACGGCTTACGGATTTAATTAAGAGATATTGATTGATCGTTTCCCCTTCTAATGCCTGTATGATTCCCTTCAAGTCTCGTCTCCTCCTTAATTTGCTCTCTATTGTTAAGGCTAGTTTCTGGCCTCTATTTGATTAAGCGAAACTAGCAACCCCCTTATAGAAAAGCATCTCTTTTTCTAAATGTGATCTCAATCGTCAAAAGGGTATGGTTATTTTGAACGTCACACCATCTTTATCATTAAACAAATCAATTGTTCCATTATGGCGCTCAATCAACCGTTTAACGATGGCTAAGCCTAACCCAAACTGTCCTTTTACCCCTTTTTTGAAGGGTTCGAACAAGCTATCCATTATATCCTCTGAAATAGAAGATCCGTCATTATGAATTGAAATGATGTGACACCCTTGGCCTTCCTCAGCCTTCAATTCAATTTTAGATTCAGCATAACGAAGCGCATTTTCTAAGAGATTCTCTAACACGATCCCAAATTGTTCGGGATCGACATGCAGCATGACGCTTTCACCACTTATATGAAACTTCACCTCGGGCTTCATAGCGGATAAGCGCTCTTTAAAAGACTGAGCAAGCTCACCAAATGTGATCAGTTCGAGCGTCGGTGTTTCATCCTTAAGTGAATCAATACGCGTATAATAGAGAAGCTTCTTCACCCGATGCTCCATTTGCTTCGCTTCCCCAAAAATAATATCCATTGTAGTATCTAGTCCATTGGGCAGCAAGCCGTCCTTTACAGCCTGTGCATAGCTTTGTATCACCATTATTGGGGTTTTCAGCTCATGCGAGGCTTGCTGGAGAAATTCCTTTTGAGCTTCATCATAATGAACTAAATTTTTTCTCATATTCTCGAATTGATCGGCTAATGCTTGAAACTCGTCACCGCTATTCCAAATAAAGGGCTCTTTCCAATTGAATTTCGAAATAGCTTCAAAATTTTTCCCTAAAGCCTTTAGCGGAGCTTTTAAATAATGAGTCAGCCATACAGAGAACCCCAGACTGATTATGACCGCTAGCAAAAAGACATATAAGAGCCGAATCCATAATTTCTTAGCCATTTGGTTGCGATAAGTGTCCCACATATAAGAAATAACTGTGGCTTGTCCGTCATTTGTATCGATATGACGGGTCACATAAAAGAGCGTTGCCCCTTTATAATTCAACTCAAATTGACCCACTTCAAGTTTCTTACTGCTATTTGCATGTGACATCATTTCCTTCAAAACACTTGCCGGAACAGCGGCCCCTGATAATTGACCAATCCCATTTTGAACAATGAGATTTCCTACAGAGTGCGCTGCCTGTTGCTGCTCAATAAATCCAAGTCCTGATTGGGTATTGTCATCATGATCAATAGTTGGAATAAAGTTAAGCTGCTCCTGTTGGATCAAATCAAAGGAATCTTCTTTTAATGCCTGCTGAATAGAAATCGGGTAAATAACCGCAACGCTCACGGCAATAACTAGAATTAATAAAATAAAGGAAAACCAGATTCGACTCGTTAGATTTAAACGAAGCATTAGGTCACAATCCTATAGCCGGCTCCATACAGTGTTTCAAGCGAAAGCCTTGGCATCTTCTTTCGAATGCGCCGGACGACGTCGTCCACTGCCCGATTGGAGCCGTAATAATCTTCTCCCCATACTTCAGATAAAATTTCTTCTCTTGTCTTAGCGACATTCGTATTTTCTAAAAGGAAGAAGAGGACATCAAATTCCTTCATCGTCAATTCAATTTCAGCACCACTGTCATCATGCACTTTCCTTCTTGTTACATCAATATGGTAATCGGAAAGATCAATAACATGGGTTTTGATGCCTTGCCCATAAACACGATGCAGCAATTTTTGGACACGAATAACCAATTCTTTTGGAAGAAAAGGCTTCGTTAAGTAGTCTTCACTGCCCAATTCAAGTCCTGTAATACGGTCAAGATCCTGATCGCGAGCAGAAATAAAGATGACCGGCTTTTCAGAGTGAACCGCCTTAACTTCCTTGATTAAATCATGACCAGACATGCCTGGAAGCATAACATCTAATATCCAGAGATGGGCCCCATTATGAAGATGTTCCAAAGCTTCCTCTGCACTATGAAAAGTAGAAACCTTCCAGTTTTCATTTTCTAGATATGTTGTTAATATGGCTGCAAGGTTTTCTTCATCCTCAACTAGATTAATATGAAACGTCCAATCACTCATTTTAATTGGCCACCTTTCGACCCTTTTCTTTCCAATCTTCCATTCTTATACTTGTGGACTCATAGGAATGACAAGTGAAAAGAAGGACCTGACGATTTTTTGCAACCTTTTCTAAAACAACCATCATTTGATTCAACCGCCCCTGATCGAAATTCACAAACCCATCGTCAACAATAAGAGGAAGGGCCACTCGCGTCTCAAATAAATCGACTAACGCTAGACGCAGACTCACATAGAGTTGTTCAGCTGTGCCACGGCTTAATTCTTCCGCCCTAAATAGGGTTCCATCTTCATGTTCAACGGAAAACCCTTCCGTTTCTTGATAATATAAACGGATATACTTGCCATCAGTGATCAGTTTGAAATACTCCTTGGCGCTCTCAACAAGTGCAGGCAATCGATTAGCCTTATAAGTTTCCTTCGCTTTTATGAGAAGACCTAAAGCTGTCTTATAAATGGCCCATTCCTTTGCCTCATTGTTTAATTGATTGCGATGGAGCTCAAATTGATGGATTAACTCAGCATGTGATTGATCATCCTCAATCTGCCTGATTTGAACTGTAAGATCCTCTAGATCGATTTGCAATTCCTGCAAGTTTTTCTCAATTTGATTCAGCTCTCTGCTAAACCGTTCTTCCCAATCCCCCTGCCACTTTAAGTGATTGAAGTCTTCTTGATGACGCTCCAATTGTTCAGGAGAACCAAGCGCTTTTAGCAATGTTTGATTAAGTCGTTCCAATTCCTGACTATCTGCTTCTTTCTTCTTCAGCAATGCTTCTTTTGTATAAAAAGCCTCCTCAGAATCGACTTGAGCTTGCTGCCATAAATTATAGCATTCCTTTTGAAAACGAGCGATTTTTTCTTCATAGGAACGCTCTTTCTCTCTCAACTTTTCCATATTCTGCTTATGTTGGTCTATTTTCCTTTCCATTTCTAACAGGTTCTCATAAGTCAGCCTTAAGTCTCCCAAACTTAATCGTGAAACTCCTAAGCGTTCTCCCAATTGTTCAAGAGAGTGGTCCTGTTGTTCCTTTTCTTTAACTAGCTTGTCCAATGTCTTTTGCAAGGATTGGATCTCATAAATTTTTTGTTTCGCTTGTTCCATCCAATTGACGTACTCAAGAGCGAGAGAACGATCATGAATCTCAGGATACCCCTTTTGAATGAGCCAGGTCCTAAATTGGTTGTCTCGTGTTTGAAGGAGGGCTTCCGCTTCCTCCCATTCTTTTTGACTCAGTTGCCGCTTATCGAGCAGCGCCTGTCTCTTTTCTATTCGAGCCTTTTCCTTTTCTTGAAAACTTTGGTCCTCCATATAGCGCTGAAGCAAGGATTCCTGTTGCTTAAGCAGCTCTGTTTCTTGTCGCAGGACGGATAAACGCCTTTGAACGGCCTCTAGTTGTTCTAGAGAAGACGTTTTTTTGAAGAGAAGCTGACTGCCTGCCCAAACCAAGAGCGCAAGGGTGAGTATGTAGCCGCTTATCCAGCCCGTCCAAGAAGGGGGAGAAAACATTTTGCTTCCAACCAGCCAGCCTATTAGAGCCGCAAGCCCTATAAATAGAGCCAGAGAGGAATAAAGCTTCCATTTCTTCTGCGCTTTGACCCCATCCTTTAACTGCCTTAAGTCCGTTTCCAAACGTTTGACTTCTTCTTTACGGGCATCCCTTCTTAAATATAGGGAATAGAGTCGCTCCCCTGCTTCTCTCTCTTCCGATGACAAGGAATGGTCTTTTAAGGACTGTGTATCCAATAGATGTAATTCCTGTTCAATAACCGCTACATCTCTCTCAATAAAATCCCTTTCCTGTTCTAGCCGCTGCATGTCCTTCAAAGCTGATGTTAATTGATGCGACATTTGAAGGCTCGTATCTGCCTCTAATATCTTTTCTTCACTTAAGTGATGTTTATAGGCCGGTTCAAGGCGATTGAGATGAATTTGATAGGCTCGCTGTTCACCATTCAGCCGTTCCTCGATCTTTCCTATTTCAATGAGAAGGGCATCGAGCCGCGGCATGTCTTCTATGAACGCTTGTATTTGATCCCGTTCAGCTGCCCAGCGGCTATCAATCTGTTCGGTTAATTGAGCGATTTTTCCTTCTAGATCATGGATTTGAAGCTCAAGCTCTGCCTTCTCCCCTTCGAGCGTCACCCATTGCGTGCGCCAGGATTCATAACGGGCTCTGCCATCATGAGGAAAGCTGTCAAGATTATCCGGGTATGAGCTCATTTGTCTATTAAGCGTTTGAAAATCTATTAACTGCGGTTCAACGGCCTTATATTCTGTAAATTGCTGTCTTTTCTCCAGCAAGGTTTTCTGATTTTGCTTCAACCGCTTTTCTTTATCCGTTAAAATCTCTTTCTCTTTCTTTAAAGATAAATAATAGGCTTTCTTTTTCTCCCATACTGAAAGCTTCTCTCTAATCCTGCCTAACTCGTTCAACGTCTGATTCATGGTTGGATTTTTCCCCAAGGGGCGGAAATGCTCCTGCGCGGATTTCTCAAGTTCTCGTTCCAGCTCCAAAATCTTGGCATTCCCCATCATCCCTGTGCTAAACAAGTAATGCTGAAGCGTATCAGGCTTCATTCGATGTACATCCTTCAACCCGTCTAAGTCTAACCCGAAGATCGCATCAAAGAGAGGCAAATCAATTCCGTGACACCACTCCTTTAGAAGGGAGGCGTCACCTTGGGAGCCATCTGGAAAATAAAGAACAGCTTCACCACTTGCTTTTCTTAAATGGCGAACAATGGTTACCCTGCCAGCAGTAGGATGCCAAACGACGAGGCGTCCTCCCAATTGGATATCGCTGTCCCCTAGAAACCCCAGTGAACGCAAGGTGGAACGTGATGGAAAACCAAACAACATATATTTAATAAAATGAATCAAGGTTGTTTTTCCCGATTCATTTTGTCCTTGTATGACTAGAAAAGGGACATTTGGAAATTCAAAAAACTGGTCACTGAATTGACCGAATTGATCAATATGAACCTCAGTTACCCTCATCCTCTCACCGTCCTTTTCCTTCATCATATAACTTGCGAACAATTAACTGCTCAGCGGCTTTCAGAATAGACTCTTGCTGCTTGGCATCAATAGGATCTAAATAACTTCGGGCTTTTGAATGGGTGTAGAGTTCTTCAACAAATGGGGTCAGTGTGTCGGTATCATCAATTAGTCTTATCAGGTCACCTAAGAAATGAGATTCTTTACCCCAATCATCACGCGGGTAATCCGGCAATGTGTCACAATCCATTTCCATGATCCAACAAAAGACCTCTTCTTGATCTTCTCCATCCTGAAAAAGGTCCAGCAATTCTTTCTGCACCTCTATCGTTCGAAGGGTATGATGCAGCGGGCTTTGACCTATTACTTTTAAACGGAACAGCCCTGAAATTCCTGTCTCTTTAAACAAGCTCTTCCTTGACTCGACTTCTAGTATCACATCATTTAGAGTCAGCATTTCGGTAATATCTATTGTCATGGTCTCAAACAAAAAGGAGGCCGTACTCAAAAAATCAACCTTACACTCCCTCTTCGATAAGGTCACCAGTTGCACACCTTTATCTCCCGTCTCTTTAACCGAAAGACCTTGAGGGGTTCCTGAGTAATAAATAGGAGCGTGATCCGTTAACCGTTCACGTTTATGTATATGACCTAAAGCCCAATAATCAAAATCCTTTTCGATAAGTTCTTGAACAGTAAAGGGGGCATAGTTGTCATGCTCAATCGTCCCTTTGACCGACCCATGTAAAAGACCGATATGATAATCTGCACCAGACTCTTTCTTGTACAAGGAAATCATGGAGTCTGTCACATGACGAGTGGGGTAACTAAAGCCGTAAAGGTTGACCGTCTGTTTGCCTTCTTTTATAAATCGCTTAACCTCAACTTTGTCTGAAAAGACTTCAACTTGGTCATTTGACACATCCAAGCGGACCGAATCAAGAGGATCATGGTTGCCATGAATCACATACACCGAGATATCGAGATGCCTCAGACGTTCAATTTCCTTCTTAAAGCGTTGCTCCGCTCGAAGGCTCGGATTATGACTATCATACAAATCACCCGATATAAGTATAAAATCAACCTCATTTTCGATCGCATAGGTGATGGTTTGATGAAGGGCATGAAAAGGAGCTTCTATTATTTGGCTATACAGTGCATTGGGTAACGGCGTCAAACCTCTATAGGGGCGGTCCAAATGAAAATCCGCGGCATGTATAAAGCGAATGGTCACGTCCAGAGTCTCCTTTCAAGCTAATCTATTTCCATCCCTATTTTACCATAATTCACGATCATATGTTCTTGTTTGACCAACCATTTCAATTTTTAATCTAGAGTTTTCTTGATTCTCCGAGAGGGAGAGGCTACAATTCACATAGACTCATATGAGTAGGACAACCTATTAATAATCCTAAGGAGGAACAATCATGAGTGTACATATTGCAGCAAAACAAGGTGAGATTGCAGATAAAATTTTACTTCCCGGTGACCCTCTACGGGCAAAGTACATTGCGGAAACTTTTTTAGAAAATGCCACTTGTTATAACGAAGTGCGCGGTATGTATGGTTTCACTGGAACCTATAAAGGAGAACGCATTTCCGTACAAGGAACTGGAATGGGCGTCCCTTCTATTTCAATCTATACACATGAACTTATGGCGGACTACGGTGTTAAGAGCTTAATTCGTGTCGGGTCTTGCGGCGCTTATTTAGAGGAAGTAAAAGTGAGAGACGTTATCTTGGCGATGTCTTCTTCAACCGATTCACAAATCAATAAACTTCATTTTCAAGGCATTGATTTTGCTCCAACCGCTAACTTTGAACTTCTTAAGGCTGCTTATGACGTCACCATCGAAAAAAACTTGCCTGTTCATGTCGGCAGCATTTTCACAAGTGACATTTTCTACAACGATAATCAGGAACAAACGGAGTTGCTCAGAAAACATGGAACATTAGCTGTAGAAATGGAAACAGCCGCATTATATACATTAGCGGCCCGTTTTAAAGCAAAAGCGCTCTCTATTCTTACTGTTAGCGATCATCTTATAACAGGTGAAGCAACGACTTCAGAAGAACGCCAAACTACCTTTAACCAAATGATTGAAATTGCCTTAGATGCCGCTATTCGTTCATAAATAATAGGTGGGGACAGACCCTTTCAGAAGCGGTCTGTCCCCTCACGTTTACCCCTTGTTTTAGTCCCTCTTCTTAGCTTGACAGCTCTCACATTCCACTTGATAAGACTCTGCTTGTTCATCCATCCTTTTTCCGCACTCAAGACATCTTTTCTTAGGTAAGTTTCTAAAAAATTCAACCGGGTTTTGCATCTGTAATACCTCTCTTTCGATATATGACAGTTTGTTATATAACATATTCTGTTGTGATACAGTATATACCTGAAAAGAGAGTCTGTGACTTTTTTCTAAGAACAATCTTATTTATGAAAAGAAACGGGAGAACCGTCCCTGCATTAAAAAAAGGGCTGTTATAAAACAGACCCTTTCAAATCCCTTTATTAGACGGCTGTTGAGCCGCCATCGACAACTAAAACATGCCCGGTCACAAAGTCGGACGCTTTGGATGCGAGATAAATAACCGCTCCTTTAAGGTCCTCATTACCGCCAAATCGTCTCAATGGGGTGTGCTCTAGCACTCGCTCTCCGGAGACTTCAAGGACACCCTTTGACATTTTTGTCGGGAAAAAGCCCGGTGCAATGGCGTTGACGCGCACCCCTTTAGGCCCCAACTTTGCCGCCATATCTCTTGTAAATGAGACGATGGCCCCTTTGGAAGCTTGATAACCGATGGCATCCATTATTTCAGGTTCTGAACCTTTTAGTGCCGCAACCGACGCCAAATTGATAATTGATCCTTCACCGCGTTCTACCATGTGACGCGCCACAGCTTGTGTCATCAGGAATGTTCCTGTTACATTCACTTCCATGACTTTATGCCAGGCTTCAAGAGGCATTTCAAGTGCAGGCGCTCCCCAGCTTGCACCGCTGTTATTTACTAAAATATCAATGGTTCCAAACTTTTCTAATGTGCGATTGACCACGTTTTCGACAGCTTCAGGCTTCGTAATATCACATGGCAGAGCAAGTGCTTCTCCGCCCAGCGCTTCTATTTCCTTGACGAGCGCTTCACAATTTTCTACCCTTCTAGAACACGCGACAACAGACGCTCCCATTTCAGCTAATGCGATCGACATTTGATGACCAAGCCCGCGACCGCCGCCTGTAACAATAGCTGTTTTTCCTGTTAGATCAAAAAGCTTTATACTTGACATTTTTGGTCACCCCTCGTTGTTAAATAACCGTAACTTCTATCGATTAAGATCAGTTGGCTGATCCAATGATGACTGTTTCTTCATGTCTTCATCCCGAAGCTCTCTTTTGAGCAATTTTCCAACCGCGGATTTGGGCAACTCATCGCGGAACTCCACAATTTTGGGAACCTTATAAGGCGATAAGCGTTCTTTAGCAAATGCGATGATTTCATCCTCTGTAACGCTTTGACCCGGCTTGAGCGTCACGTAGGCTTTTACCGTTTCACCGCGATAGGCATCGGGCACTCCGATCACCACTGTTTCCTGAATGGCTGGATGTTCGTATAGCACCTCTTCAATTTCACGTGGATAGACATTGTAACCGCTTGCAATAATCATATCCTTCTTACGGTCAACGATATAGAAATAACCGTCTTCATCCATTCGTGCCAAATCTCCTGTTAAGAGCCAGCCCTCTTTCAGAACTTCAGCCGTCGCTTCAGGGCGTCGCCAGTACCCTTTCATAACCTGCGGGCCTTTGATCGCTAATTCGCCAACTTCCCCTGCCGGAAGAACTTCCAATCCATTTTCACCCTCTCGGACAATGGCCGCTGTTGTACCAGGGAGAGGAATGCCGATTGAGCCCGCACGTCGATCTGTAAACACCGGATTACTATGGGTGACAGGTGAACATTCAGATAAACCGAAACCCTCATATAATTGAGAACGGGTTCGCTGCTCGAATAGATGAAGTTGTCGAAGAGGCATGGCCGCTCCTCCGCTATTAAAAAGGCGAATCTTAGTAAGACCCGAATTCTCAATGTCTTTTTGTGCGTTCAACGCCACGTACATTGTTGGAACACCAGAAAAGGAAAACACCTCGTGCTTAGATACCGTTTCCAAAATTTCTATTGGGTCAAACCGAGGTAAAAGAATCTGATTCGCTCCTGTTCGAATTCCTTGAAAGGCATTGCAGGTTAATCCATAAATATGAAAAAGCGGGAGAACAGTCATTATCTTAGCGTTATAAGGGTAATCAAGCGTTTTAAAACTGAATTCATAGACCTGCTCAACGTTCGAACGCAGATTAGCATGGGTCAACATAACCCCTTTAGAGACGCCTGTTGTTCCCCCTGTATATTGAAGAACCGCGACATCTTCTAAGGCATTGATTTCGATTTCTGGAGCCTGCTCATCAGTCGTTTTAAGAAAATCCTCTAACAAATAGTCTCCTTCACTTAATTCAAAGTCCAATTTGCCTGAAAAGGAAGACACTATGACTTGTTTAAGTGATGGTGTTTTGGGTTGAACAGATTTTATTTTTGGATAAAAAGCATCAAGAGCCATAATTGAGGTGGCTTCAGAATCCTTTAAGACGTACTCTATTTCACGTTCCACGTACATCGGGTTGACCTGGACGACAATCCCACCAAGGCGAAACACAGCAAAAAGGGAAAAGAAGCTCTGAGGACAATTCGGAAGCATGACAGCTAACCGGTCACCTTTTCTAAACCCTGACTTATAAAGGGCTTGCGCAAACTGCTCAACGATCCCTTGAACTTGTTCATAAGTAAATGTCTGATTATAAAAAGTTAAAGCAACATCCTTTTTGTATTTCTGTACGGCTTGTTTCAATAAATCATTCATGGATTCATTTGATGCCGGCAGATCCCGTACTATGCGCTCATCATAAACGTTTAACCAAGGCCTTGGTTCATCTAACATATTGAATCTCTCCTCATCCAGAAATATATGCCAGTCCTGTAATAAACCCTTTTATAAAAGCGCTTTCAATATACTATTATAAATAATCCCTCGATTAATTGCGAGATAATTTTTTATATTGTGTACAATAACTTGACAAACCTGCTCTTTAAGAGAAAAAATGAAAGTATGTAAGAAAGCGCAACCATCATGATGGGGGGAAGACAGATGTTTACCTACACGCTTACAGCCTATGAAAAGGATGGAACCAAACTCATTGACGAGGTCTTTGAAGCAGAGAATGATGAACTTGCCCGCTACAGAGGAGAAAACAAATTAATTGAACTTGGTCTCTCTGAAAAAACAAGCCGTGTCACATCCCGAGGAAAGCTCATCCACTTTCATAGATAGGACGAAGTATTAATAAGGGATCTCAAGTGAGTGCGAATGGCTCAGGAGCGCGGACCTTGGATCCCTTATCTCTAGTCTATCTGGTCAAATCATTAATGTGCCTCGATGTTCATCCTCTAAGCTTATCAAAGAGCCTTTTGGGAATCCCGCCTCCTGCTCTGCCAAACCAAAAGAAAGACCCTCCCTTTTTTGGGAAGGTTTCTATAAATAATTTTATGATTTCATTATACATAAGTCTTCATTTGTTTGCGGAATACCTCACGAACAACATAGGCAACACCATTCATGTCGTTTGAGCGCGTGATCCAATCGGCTTTAGCCCGAACTTCCTTAGGTGCGTTTTGCATGGCTACACCGAGCCCCGCTTTTTCAATCATCTCTAAGTCATTAGCATCGTCACCGACTGTCACCACTTGATGGACAGGTATCCCTAAGCGGTGACACAAATAGCTCAAGCCGCCCCATTTAGTTGCCCCATGATTCGTCAAGACAAGCGTTGTGGCATCCTCTTTCCTGACTTGTAAAGAAGGGAAAAAGTCTTCCATCGCCTGCAGGACTTCCTCCATATTGTCATTGTACAATTCAACTTCTACTTCTGCCGCGTCATCTCCGTTCTCACGAAGATAACCACTTAAAGAGTTCACATAAGTAACTGGATAGAATAGGGGTTCACTAACGCCTACCGTCATTTTAGCAATCAGATTTTTTTGTCTAGGACGATTGCTGACAGATAAGCGCTCATGTGCAAATCGAATGCGGCAATTATAAGTTTCAAGAAATTCGACAAGCTGAAGCAAGACATCATGACTAATTTTGTTCGTATGGATGGGATCATCAATTGTAGTGGAGATAAAAGCTCCATTATGTGTCACGATTGGATGTGTCAATTTTAACGCCTTTGCCACTTTTGCCGCGGAATGAAAATGACGTTCTGTGACAAGTGTCACAATCGCGCCTTTCTCTTTTGCAAAAGCAACTGCCTCCTTCGTTGAACGATCTAAGCGATGATTATTTTTTAAAAGGGTGCCATCGATGTCCAATGCGAGTATGCGATAAACCAAGGTAATCCCCCTTTTCCAAAGTAAACTAATGTCCTAATTTCAAACATATGGTATTGGTTTATAAAATAGAACAGGCATACCATCTTTTTTGAATAAAAGCTATTTCTTATATAAAAACTACAATTAAAGGAGTGTGAAGAACTATGTCATTCTTAGCACCTAATGAAATTGCCCAAAAGGCCGTAGAAAATGGGACGAAAAAGGCAAATCTTCCCTTTCTTTCACAAGTTTTACTAGGATTTTTGGGTGGAGCCTTCATCGCTATTGGTTTTCTTTTAGATATTCGTGTCACCGCTGGTATGCCTGCCAATGTTTGGGGTTCCTTTCCCTCCTTTTTAGGAGCTGCCGTCTTCCCAGTTGGACTTATTCTCATTATTGTGGGAGGGGGAGAACTTTTAACGGGAAATTTGATGGCCGTCGCAATGGCTTGGTATTCAAGAAAGGTGAGTTTCGCTCAATTAATTGGCAATTGGATTAGCATCCTTATTTTTAACTTTATTGGCGCGGTTTTTGTCGCTTATTTCTTTGGTCATGTTGTTGGTCTTACAGAGACCGCACCGTTCCTCGACAAGACGGTTGCCATTGCACAAGCTAAATATTCGGAAGCGTGGTGGCCGACCTTCGTTTCAGCCGTGGGGTGTAACTGGTTAGTCTGTCTCGCGGTTTGGCTGGCATATGGGGCCAATGATATGATTGGAAAGATAGTTGGAATCTGGTTTCCCATCATGACCTTCGTCGCGATCGGTTTTCAGCACGTTGTCGCCAATATGTTCGTTATTCCTGCCGCTATCTTCGCCGGTCAAGCCACATGGGGAGACTTTTTCACTAACTTTTTCCCCGTCCTGCTCGGAAATATAGTCGGCGGAAGCATCATGGTTGGCCTAATTTATTGGATGACCTATATTCGATCACCAAAAGCGGATTGATATTTAAAAACATCCCAAAAGAGCACTGCTCTTTTGGGATGTTTTCATTTGAGTATAAGGGCAACGAGGGCTAGTACCTCGCCTAAAGGCTTGGCACCAGCCCTCGTTTTCCTTAAAACCTAGTATCTTCAGGATGCCTTAAATTCTCTGTACAAGCTTCACAAACATCATACAAATCTTCCTCTTCATTATCCCGCTCTTCAACTCGTCCACAAACTTCACAAGTACGTGCCATGCACCTATTCACTCCTTTTTTTAGACAGGGGGGTCAGACCCCTAGCATCAAAAACCTTGATATGACAACGTTTTGGTTGTTGAATTAGCTATTTAGGGGGTCAGACCCCCTAAATAATTTAAATTTCTATTTGGTAGCCGCTGTCCATTAGGGCTTGTTCGAAGTCTTCGAGTGAGGCTGAGTCTTCGTTAAAGGATACGACGGCTTCGCTTGTATCTACGTTGACTTCGACATTTCGAATGCCCCATACATCATAAAGAATTCGGCTGACCTCATCTGCTTTTTCATCTTGCAGATCCTTCACTTTAATTGATCTGATTACTTCCACGATAATCCCTCGCTTATTTCACCTAACAAATTTTATTAGAATCTTCCTAAACTCTGTCCTTGCTTGAATGGATTAGTGGGCTTCTGAAGCTTGCTCCGATGCCTGCATTCTTAAGTGTTCACCGATTCCCTTTAAAAAGCTGACACCGGCCGTTAAAGCGGCGTTTACATCAGGATCCTTTAAAATTTTCATTAAGCCCCAAACATTGATCTGCTCGTTTGTTTTTAAGGATTCAGAGGCATTCTCGATCCCTTTTGTGACACCGCCTGTCATGGCACCCAGCCCGCTTAAGTCCAATGCGCTCATGATTTCAACCATGGCAAAGACATTTTTAATCATGTTATACGTACCGGGCTTATTCACTTGCTGAATGGCAAGGGCACTGACACGATGCCCTTGATTCAGCATCGCTCTGAGCGCCTCAAGCACCCCGTACTCCTGAAGCCGCTGCAATATCTCAAGCGTCTCCATTAGGGCATTTCGACTATCAGCCGTCATCTCCATTAATTGTTCAATGGCTTGGCGCTGTTCTTCAACCGGATCTGGAACTGATTTATTAAGCTTAGTAATCGCCTTAGCCATTCTGATACCCTTCCTTCTCAATAAACTCTGGGATTGAAAGAAAATCTCGGCGTTCCCATTTCTTCTCAACTTCAACGCTGATATGGGGCTGCGGGTTTCCAAAGCGATGATTCACACGTGGGAGCGGCGAATCGCCATCCGCCTCCAACACGGTCATTTTGACACTCATTTCCTTATAGTTTGGTGTATGGGTAATGATGTCATGATAGCTGCTTGTTAGTTTATTAACCGCTGCTTCATTGTCTAGCGTATTCATGGGTAAATACAGCTCTTTTCCTTTGACATTGTCCGTCACCCAAACCCGTACTTTAACTTTTCCATAAGGCGACTCTAACCGGACAAGTGCCCCTGTTTTTATCCCGCGCTCCTCTGCAAGCTCCGGAGAGACTTCTAGCCATGGCCCTGGCACTTTATGAGTAATACCAGGTGAACGATACGTCATATTTCCTTCATGGAAATGCTCGAGCAACCGGCCATTGTTAAGATGAAGATCATAATCTTCACCAGGTTCATATGGCGGTGTCCAATCAACCGGAACAAGTCGAGCCTTGCCGTCCGGAAATCCAAATTGCTCAGTATAAAGAAGCGGTGTATCCTTACCATCCTTTGAGACGGGCCACAGAAGGCTGTTCCAGTTTTCAAGACGCTCATAAGTGACTCCAGCAAATTTCGGTGTAAGGGAAGCCACTTCATCCATGATTTCAGATGGATGATGGTAATTCCAATTTGCGCCGAGACGATTAGCCACTTCTTGGAAGATTTCCCAGTCTGGCTTACTGTCACCAAGCGGTTCAAAAACTTGATAAAGGCGCTGAATTCGACGCTCCGTATTGGTAAAGGTTCCTTCTTTTTCAAGGCTTGGCGCCGCCGGTAAAATAACATCTGCAAATTGAGCGGTCTGGGAGAAGAACAGATCCTGAACAACGAAAAACTCTAGTTTTTCAAAGGATTTATGCACATGGTTAATGTTCGAATCCACAAGCCCCATATCTTCCCCAAACAGATACATGCCTTTTACTTTATCCTTTTGGATCGCCTCAACAATTTGATGATTGTTAAGACCAGGGCGTTTTGGAATCATCGTTTTCCAAGCTTTCTCAAATTTCCCGCGGATTGCATCATCCTCTACAGGCTGATACCCAGGGAGCCATGCTGGCATTGTTCCGAAATCACTTGCCCCCTGAACGTTGTTATGGCCGCGCAGAGGATAAGCCCCTGCACCAGGACGACCGTAATTTCCTGTTATTAAAAGCAAATTGGAAATAGCCGTACTAGTGTCTGTTCCACCCAAATGCTGGGTCACCCCCATCGCCCATAGGATGCAAACCCCATCTGATTCATGAATCATTGTCGCCATTTGAATAAGGGTATCCTTTGAAATGCCCGTCATTTCTTCGGCATACTCTAAGGTGTATTTTTCAAGTGATTTCACATAGTCTTCATAACCGACCATTCTCTCTTCAATCATCTTTTTATCTTGAAAGCCTTGATCAATAATGTATTTGGTCACGGCATTCAACCAAATCAGGTCCGTTGAAGGCTTCGGATGAACATGTAGGTCAGCCCGTCTGGCCAGATCATGTCGGCGGATATCGGCAACCATTAATTTCTGTCCATGCAGCTTATGGGCCCTTCGAATGCGGGTTGATAAGACAGGGTGCGATTCAGCAGGGTTAGCCCCAATAACAATCACAAGACCTGCTGTTGCAATGTCATGAATCGTTCCGGCATCCCCGCCAATCCCAACGGTGCGCATGAGACCGGTTGAGGCTGGTGTCTGACAATAACGCGAACAGTTGTCCACATTATTAGTACCGAACACGCCACGCGCGAGCTTTTGAAACAAATAGTTTTCCTCATTTGTACATTTGGAGGAAGCGATAAAGCCGAGCGCATCCGCCCCATGTTCTTCCTTAATTTGTTTTAATTTGCTTGAGACTAAGTCTAGCGCCTCTTCCCATGTTGATTCAACAAACTCATCCCCTTTTCGAATCATTGGGGTGGTAATCCGTTCTGGGCTATTAACAAAATCCCAGCCGAATTTTCCTTTCACACAAGTTGATATCCCATTAGCAGGACCCTTTTCAGTTGGCTGTACTTTTAATAGTTTCCGATCCTTAGTCCACACTTCAAAGCTGCAGCCTACCCCGCAATATGTACAAACCGTTTTGGTTTTTCGAATACGGTCTTCACGCATGCTTGACTCAATATTAGATATGGTGAAAATTTGTTCATAGCCGGGTTCAACTTCCTTAGTAATATCGATCATTGGCTCTAAGACATCCTTTGGAATGTTCGTCATAAAGCCTGCCTCGCCAAGCATGTTTTTCTCCATCAGGGCATTGCACGGACAAACCGTTACACAATGGCCACAGGATACACATGACGATTGATCAATAGGTACGTCATTATCCCAAATAACCCGCGGACGATCCCGATCCCAAGCGATACTGAGCACTTCACTGACTTGCAAATCTTGACACGCTTCCACACACATTCCACATAGGATGCATTGGTCAGGCTCATATCGATAAAAAGGATGTGTGTTATCCGCTGCATAAGGCTTTGGTTCAAATGCATATTTCTGATGATTAATTTTTAAATGCTCTGCCGTATTGTGAATTTCACAATTGCCGTTATTGTTATCACAAACGGTGCAATAAAGCTCATGATTTTTTAAAATTCGCGACATGGCTTCTTCCTGAGCTTCTTTGACCTTGTCCGACTGAGTGCGTACCACCATTCCTGATTGAATTTCTGTCGAACAAGCTCTCTCAAGCTTTCCATTCACTTCCACATAACACGTATCACAGGTTTGGATTGCGCCAACCCCTAGATCAGGCTGATAAGAGCAAATACCTGGGATATACATGTTGCTGTGACTCTTTGAAACCTCAAGGATTTTTTTCCCTTTTTCAGCTTCGACTTCAATATCATCAATCATCAATTTGATGGTTTCAAGGTTCGAGTCCAATCATGCCACCTCACCTTCTAATTTCCTATTAGATCTTCATATTTAAATGCTTATTAGACATTTTTAACCAAATACAGACTTATCATTCAATAAAGAAGGGCGTAACTGCGGAGGGATTCAATAAAGTTATAAAAGAAGGCGGATAGCGAATCCTCGTTTCGCTCAATCCGAATAGGCGTAACGTCAGTCTCTTATTTCGGCTTTTCGTCCGGATTCGCGGCGGATAGCGTATTCTCGTTTCGCTTAACCGAAATAGGCGTAACGTCAGTCCGTTATTTCGGCTTTCCTGCCGGATTCGCGGCGGATAGTGAATCCACGTTACGCTTAACTGAAATAGGCGTAACGTCAGTCTCTTATTTCGGCTTTCCGGCCGGATTCGCGGCGGATAGCGTATTCTCGTTTCGCTCAAACGAAATAGGCGTAACGGCATTTCCTTATTTCGGCATTTCAGCCCATTTGGAGGCGGATAGCGAATCCACGTTTCGCTCAACTGAAATAGGCGTAACGTCAGTCCTTTATTTCGGCTTTCCGACCCGATTCGCGGCGGATAGCGAATCCACGTTACGCTCAACTGAAATAGGCGTAACGGCATTCCGTTATTTCGGCTTTCCGACCCGATTCGCGGCGGATAGCGAATCCTCGTTTCGCTCAACTGAAATAGGCGTAACGGCAATCCTTTATTTCGGCATTCCGGCCGGATTCGCGGCGGATAGCGAATCCTCGTTTCGCTCAACTGAAATAGGCGTAACGACATTCCCTTATTTCGGCTTTCCGACCCGATTCGCGGCGGATAGCGTATTCTCGTTACGCTCAAACGAAATAGGCGTAACGCCATTCCCTTATTTCGGCTTTTCGTCCGGATTCGCGGCGGATAGCGAATCCTCGTTACGCTCAACCGAAATAGGCGTAACGTCAGTCCGTTATTTCGGCTTTCCGGCCAGATTCGCGGCGGATAGCGAATCCACGTTTCGCCTAGTCGGCCGCAGTGTAACGACGATTCCCTATTGGCCAGTTTTGAGGCTGGTTTCAAGAATATAAAAAACACGCCCAAAAGCAGGCGTGTTTTAAAGGTATTAAAATCTATTTAGGCTGGTACAAATCCATTAGCGGCTTAGTAATAATCATGTTAATTTCTTCAATGATTTGGCTCATGCGCTGCTCGTGAGCCATGAGTTGACTAATAAGCGGCTGTTGCTGAAGCATCTGAAGCTGACTTTGAGCATTTTGTGCCTCTTGCTGGGTAATCGGTTGCCCCATTTGCTGTTTTTGCTGAAGTTGAAGCTGGAACTGTCTAAACGAGTCAAACATCCGCTTAGCGTCGGGATCTGATTCAACTGCTTGATAGGCCTTTTTTAACGAAGTGAATTCATCACTAACACGTATTGATTTTTCTAATTCATGAGCCTGTTCCTGTAAGTTCACCTAATCCCTCCAATGTTTATCATAACTATATATCTTAGTGTAGCAAACTATTCAGAGATAACAAACCGATCGATCTTTTTTTAGCATATTGGCTTTTGCCAGGTTTACACGATGGCCCCCCTCTTAGTCATCAGCTTAAAATATGCATGATGACAGCCTGAACGACTCCGATTATCCCACCTAATAATGCCCCTAAATACGTGATCATTTTAAATTCTCTCTTAGATATCATTAAAATGACGCTTTCTAATTTTTGCATAGAGAAAGCACGTACCTGATCACTCACTAATTGGTCAATCTCTAAGGATTTTAATAAATGGGCGGCTTCTGAGGAGGCTTTTGTTAATAAAAGGGAGACAAGAGAAGGAAGGAGACATTCTGTAATAGGCCGTTGCCAGTCAACCAAAGTGGAACCGGGATTTTCAACCCAGTCGCGCAATGGGGAGTGATCGATTAGTGTTTGGGCGAGCTCTGAGGCTTGATTAGTGAATTGAAATTTTGTATTTAGTTCATCTAAGGTCAATCCTTCTAGCTTGCTCCACTCTTTTTCTAAAAAAGAATAAATGGCGGTTTGGGTCGTCGGACATTCCATAAATTTAATGAGATCGGGATACAGTAAGTCCATTAAACTTTGATTCCCTAAGAACATGTTCAGCATACTGCCGAGCATTCCCCGTCCTTCGAAGAATTGGTCTAATTGCTGCTTCATCACCTCCTTAGTGGCGTCCTGATGAAGCATCTCGCAAATCGAATCAGCTATATGCCGAGATACTTCAGGTAAAGAGGTCACAATTTTCGCCTTGAGGTCTTCCGGCATTAAGTCCCCCAACTTCTTCTCCTTGTGAGCTTCAACGGTTTCCCTAATCCATGTTTGGACCCGTTGTACCAGTTCCTTTTGAAAATGGCCTGAAATCCCCTCAACATCAACATAAGTCAAGAGGTCCTCTTTGGTTGGCCTTTTTTCCATTAGATACCGTTCAATTTGTGCTTTGAGATTAGTAAGGATAACCGTTTTGAACCGTTCATCTAAGAAACGTTTTTCTAATGCCTCCGCTGTAATCAAATGCTCCATTACCAGATTGCCAAGCTGGTAAGCGATCTCTTCATGACGCTTTGGGATAACCCCAGGAGTGAAAGGAACCCTTAACTTCCCGATATAAAAAGCTCGATAGGGACGAAACAGCATCTTAATAGCAAGATGATTCGTCATTCCTCCAATGAAGGCCCCCACAATAGCAAGCAGTAAAAAAGTATCAATAAAAGGTAACATCTCAAGGTCCCTCACTTTCTTAGACTCACATTATTAAATGAATGCCCATAAACTATGGCTAACCCCAAAGGATCGATATGGAGGAGATGACGCTTGACCAAACACTGGTTCACCTCTGTGATGAAGGAGAAGAGTCAATCCATTAGAGTCCCGACTAACTTTGCTGCAACAGACATACATTATGTTCAATTTGGACGAAAAGTGCTTCCTTGCGACATTTTATTGAGTGATGGAACCGAATTCCAAATTAGTGAAGACTTGTGGGAGCTTTTAAGAATCCCCCGCCAAACCCAATTCCGCTATGTTCAGGAGGACTCAACCCTTCGACTATTGCCGTTAATTGGTCTTTTTACCCCTCATTTGCAGAGAGGGGCTAAGGAACCTCTAGGAACGGAAACGGCTATTCAACAAAAATGGCTTAAGATGACACAAGACTTAGGCGGTGTGGCTTTTTTGTTTGATGGAAAACACATTAATTTTAATGAAGGAACGCTTGAAGGTTGGGTCCTTGCAGATGGCGAATGGAAGAAGATGGAACTTCCTCTCCCTGATGTCGTTTACGACCGGACACCCAATCGCTACATGGAACGCCATCCTCTTGTTAAGGAAATCCGATCCTTATTCGAACAAGACTATGACATTCCATGGTTTAATCAAGGTTTCTTTGATAAATGGACCACATACACCCTTTTAGAAAAGGCGTCTGATGGTTTAGATTACCTGCCTGAAACGCGTGTCTACAACAAACCTAACTTTATTAAAATGTTGGAGAACCATGATTTTCTCTATCTAAAACCTCGAAACAAAAGTAAAGGCGCCGGTATTATCAGCATTGAAGCGAATGAAAGCGGCTATTTGATTAAGTCCTATCACCATCAGCAGTTAAAGAAACAGAAGGTCCAAACGAAAAGGGACTTATGGCAAACCATTCATCAACTCATTAAAAAACCAGATAAATATATCATTCAAAAAGGGATTAGACTCATTCTCTACCAAAATCACCCCGTTGACTTCCGCATTCACACGAACAAGGATCGAAATGGCCGCTGGCAACTGTCCGCTATTGCCGGAAAACGAGCAGGAGCCGAGCAGCTCACCACCCATCTTACTTATGGCGGAAAAGTCATTCCTTTGACCAAGCTGTTTAATCAAGAACAACTGAACGAGTCGTTCGAGCAGCTTAAAACGGCTGCTCTTCGACTGAGTGAAGCACTCTCAAGGCAAATGGATGAGAAACTAGGTGAACTTGGCTTTGACCTTGGAATCGATCAAACAGGACAAATATGGCTATTTGAGGTCAATGCCAAACCCCGTCATCACATCTTTTTATCACCCAGTATTCGCCATCAGCTTAAAGGCGTCCATCAATATTGGCTTGATTACTCTCAGTTTTTAGCGGAGTATCGAACAGAAATGAGCCTTTTAATGCAAAATTTTGAATGGTTTATAAATGTATATGATATGTTATAGTAAACATCGACTATAAAAAAAGGAGTTGGTCGTCCATGTTTACTCATTTTACATATCAGCCATTCATTGCTTCTGAATCAAGAAGACGGGAGTACCAATTTTCGTTTTATTATAAAGGAACCTATTTTCAAGGCATTTACCATTTTGATGGATCGATTGATTGGCAAAACGAGCCTGATGAAGCGGACAAAAAGGCCCTAATAAGTCAAATTCATGAATTGATGCTATACCATGTCTATGAATAGAGACAGCACCCATCCTTTACATGAATCGGCTGCGGACCGTGCAAACTAGGTTCAAGGGGGTGTGTTGCCATGGGCAAAAAACCATTAGTTAAGCCCGATATTGAACATGAAGGCCGTGCCGAGTATTACTTGGATGTCGATCGGATGATGAACGAAGGGATGGCTGGAGGTACCGTTAACTGGGAACACGACCATCCATCCGTCGATTTCTATCATGACGTTGTCCAACTCGAAACGAAACCGCGTGAAACTTAAACCGTCCCCTTGCCTCGAGTCTTTCACAGGACTCGAGGTTTTTTTGGCCTTATTTTTTCATGATATAATGGAGTTATCTAAAAAAAGGCCTAGGAGTTTAAAATGAAAGAGTTAAAAGCAATATTCGGACAAGCATTTATATATGAAGGGGAAGAAGCTGCTTCACCTCAAGATTTTTATTGGTTTCGTTCTTCATCAGGGCGTTCCTTTGGGATAAGAAAATCGGGGATTACAGATAAGGAACTGCAACTCTTAAAACTTCAATACCCTGTTTTGGATCAGCCGATTCGTCCTCTTTCAGATTCTCAAAAGGCTTGGATGGCTCTTCTTTACGAGGGGAAAACGCAACTTCCAATTGATTTAAAGGATGCTCTTACACAATTGATTTGGATTCGTTTTAAATCTTCTTTGACCGATCAGGAATCATTTGAAGAGGCTATATCCGGTTATTTCCCAGGGCATGTCACCATTCTCTGGCCTGACCCACAATTAGCGGTTCTTGTTACCCGCCTCAACCCTTCAGAGCTTGCAAGCGGTGAAGAGCTAATTGAACAGATCAACTCGGATTTCCTTGTCAGCGCACGGCTTCTTTTCGGCACGCCTTTTAAACACCATCAAATTGCCCCAACTCTTTTTCAGAAAGAGAAGAAAGCATTCGAAACGGTTCAACAAATACTGCCCGACAAATATGTCTTTCATTATACGGAGGTTGTTCCTTATCTATTAAAGGAGGAGCCTGTCACATCACTTACGATTTTTTTCACGACTTTAACGGCTTACTTAAAAGAAGATCCTGACAGCCGCCTGCAATTAGAGGCCCTGTTCAGCCATGACCTTAATCTGTCAACAACGGCCAAGGCCCTTTTTATGCATCGTAATAGTTTGCACTATCGCCTCGACAAATTTAAAGAGAATACAGGCTTGGACCCGCGCCTTTTCCGCGATGCTTTTTTCATACGGCTAGGTCTTTTAAACGAATTGAGCTGAAAAAGTCAGCCTTGTCCTAGTTTTCATAAAACTGACAAGAAACCGCTTTATTTTTGTGCAAATTGACAGCCCATGAAAAGGCTTTCTTACTATACAATAAAGACAAGAACTTATATTGATAGTGGGAGGCTTCAAAAATGGCTAATATTTCAATGAAACACATCAACAAGCGTTATGAAAATAGTGATTCCAACTCTGTAAACGATTTTAACCTTGAAATTCAAGATAAAGAATTTATTGTCTTTGTTGGTCCATCTGGCTGTGGTAAATCCACAACCCTTCGTATGATTGCTGGCCTTGAAGACATTACGGAAGGCGATCTTTATATCGGTGAGCGCAAAGTAAATGACGTCGCTCCTAAAGACCGCGACATTGCAATGGTATTCCAAAACTATGCGCTTTATCCACATATGAACGTTTATGATAACATGGCATTTGGACTTAAGCTTCGCAAGTTCAAAAAAGATGAGATTGAGCGTCGTGTTAAAGATGCAGCCCGCATTCTCGGCCTTGAACAATACTTAGATCGTAAGCCAAAAGCATTATCTGGCGGTCAGCGTCAGCGTGTTGCCCTTGGCCGTGCGATTGTCCGTGACCCTCAAGTATTCTTGATGGACGAACCTTTATCTAACCTTGATGCTAAGCTTCGTGTACAAATGCGTGCTGAAATTACCAAGCTTCACCAACGTCTGCAAACCACAACCATTTACGTTACACACGACCAAACGGAAGCCATGACTATGGCTACTCGAATTGTTGTTATGAAAGATGGCGTGATTCAGCAAGTTGGTTCACCAAAAGAAGTCTATGACCTTCCACAAAACATCTTTGTAGGCGGATTTATCGGTTCACCTGCCATGAACTTCTTAAACGTGAAACTTGAAGACGGTTATGCCGTTCTTGGTCAGCACAAAATTAAAGTGCCTGAAGGTAAAATGAAGGTGCTTCGTGACCAAGGCTATGTAAACAAAGATGTGGTTCTCGGAGTTCGCCCTGAAGACTTCCATGATGAGCCGATCTTCATCGAAAGCTCTAAAGAAACTTCTTTTGAAACGACAATTGATGTTGCCGAATTAATGGGTGCTGAAAGCTTCCTCTATTCGATACTCGATGGTCAAAATTTTGTCGCTCGTGTTGACGCTCGTAATGAAGTCAGAAACGGACAAAAACTCACCCTCGCCATGGATATGAACAAAGCCCATTTCTTTGACAAAGACACTGAACTTCGCATTCATTAATAAAGAAAAAAAACGGCCGCACATCATGTGCGGCCGTTTTTTTGGGGACAGACCTCCTCCGGCAGTGGCACTTTCAGTAGAGGTTCGTCCCCAACCAAAAAGAATAGGAGAAGCCCGAAAGCTTCTCCCTAGCCAATTAATGATTTACTTGCTGTAACCGCCTAACTGCTGTTGTGCAGTGGCAACAAGTCGTTTTGTGATTTCGCCACCAACAGAGCCGTTAGCTCTAGAAGTTGTATCAGCTCCTAGATTTACACCAAACTCTTGAGCGATTTCTTGTTTCATTTGATCAAGAGCTTGTTCGACTCCTGGTACAAGCAATTGGTTACTGTTGTTAGCCATCAGTGTCACCTCCCTTGTACATGAATTATCTTGTGCATTTGGGAGGTGGTTCATGCAGAAAATAAGTTGGGAATTTCTTCAATTGATGGAAAAATGGAAGTGACTAAGTGGGGACAGACCTCTCATCCTGAGAGGTCTGCCCCATTTAGAATTAGTTGGTTTTTAAATCTTCAATAGAATCGATGTTGACATAATCAGGAACGACGAGTCCGAGCTTTGTTCCTTTAAGGTTAGTAGCCAAGTCGGTCACTTGATTCTTAAACTGTTTCATATAGGAAGCATGGGTCGTTGGGAGCCAAGCACAAAGCATAGCATCGGCACTCCCTTTAGCAACAGCCGCCCACATTGCACCTGCTTGAAGCTGCTGAAGCTCAACTTTATAACCTTCGTCTTCAAGAACGGTCTTGACAACATTGTTACTTGCAATGGCGGAATCCCAGGCAACATAGGCTAATTTAATGGTCCCACTGCCTTTTGTTGCACCAGCTGTCCATTTCTTAACAACATCTGGATTTGCTTTAACCCATTTCTCTGCGGCTTTTGCTGGATCTGTCCCATTACTAATATCGAGCATTACAGATCCCATCTGGTCCGGTGTCCAGTTAAATTGCTTAAGAATTTTAGCTGCGTTCGGATGCTCTGAAACAAATCCTTTTGTTACAACGGTATGAATTTCTTCTGATTTACCAAAAACACCTTTAGGATCCTTAAGATATTTTAGTTTATATTTGGCAAACATCCAGTGCGGCGACCAGCCGGTTATAATGATTGGTTTCTTCTCTTTGATCGCCTTCGTTAACGCAGCTGTCATCGTCGCATCTGAGCCAGATTGAAGAGTCCAATTTGAAAGACCATATTGGTCAATGGCATCTTGGGCCATTTTCATTTCTCCTGCCCCGGCATCAATTCCCGTAATCGTGTAATTCACTTCTTTTCCCAAACTCGAACTGCTGCTCTTTGAATCCGCAGAACTCGTACCGCTGGCGGACTGACTGCTAGACCCGCAGCCTGTTAACACAAACCCAATCATACAAACCAAACCTAAAAACAATATGCTAAGTTTTTTCACGCTGTTTCTCCTCCTCAATTATTTTTTCTTACGTGTATTTTGTGAAATCCGATCTAATACAATCGCTATAATCACGATGGCAAGACCTGATTCAGCACCAATATCAATTCTCAACTGTTGAACTGCCAAATTAACGTCTGCTCCGAGCCCAGGCGCTCCAACCATTGAGGCAATAACAACCATTGACAAGGCGAGCATGATACTTTGGTTAATACCTGCCATAATTGTTGGTAAGGAAAGAGGCAATTGAACTTTGAAAAGCTTTTGCCAAGTTGTTGAACCAAATGCATTGGAGGCTTCGATTAAATCCTCTGGTACTTGACGAATCCCAAGGCCTGCTAATCGAATGGTAGGAGGCATAGCAAATACCACTGTCGACACGACCCCCGGTGCCATGCCTGTCCCAAATAAGAAAATCGTTGGGATTAAATAGACAAAGGCAGGCATTGTTTGCATAAAGTCTAAGAAAGGAGTAATGATTTGCCGTGCTTTATTATTCAAACCAACCCATACCCCTAGCGGAACTCCAATAATAATGGAAATAATAACGGCTGTTAGGACAAGGGCAATGGACTGAAGCGCATGTTCCCAATAGCCTAGGTTGAAAATAAGCCAAAGCCCTACAAGAGAGAAAATGGCAACTCCCCATCCGCTTCGCCAAAAGGCAATAGCCGCCACAATAATAATAAAAATAAACGGGTTAATCGAGCTGAATAGGGTCACAAGAAAACTGACAAAATGGGTAATTCCATTTGCTATTCCGGTGAAAAAGGGTTCAAAATGATTTACAATAAAATTGATAAAGGCTTCTACCCATTTGCCAATTGGGATTTTTGGAATGAAATGATGATAAGAGTCATTCATGATGTCACCTCCTCATTCAGTGCGTCGCTTGAGTGAGCCATGACATCAATAATGGCACTTTTCCCTACAATCCCGAGAAGTCTGCCTTCTTCTGTCGTAACAGCCACCGGAACAGGTGATGCCGCAATGACGTCAAACATATCACTTAAGAGCGTGTCCGGTCTTACCGAATGAATCGGTTTAACCAGATCTTTCAACTGTCCGTCTTTATCCATTGCTTTCGCCGCATCTTCAAAATAGATAATTCCGAGAAGATGTTTGTTTTTATCAATGGCATAGACGGTCGAAACACCGGCATCCTTCATGAGTCTTGCCGCCACATTTGGTCCTCGACTTATTTCTACCGTTTCAGGACGCTTCATCACATTTTGGGCTGTAAATACTTTCGTTACATTGACGTCTTCAATAAACTGTTTTACATAATCGTCTGCAGGATTCCTTAGAATATCTTCAGGAGTTCCGATTTGAACAATAACGCCATCCTTCATCAAAGCGATTCGGTCTCCAATTCGAAGGGCTTCATCTAAGTCATGTGTAATGAAAACAATGGTTTTTTTCATCTTCCCTTGCAGTTCCAAAAGTTCATCCTGCATGTCTTTACGAATAAGAGGATCCAATGCACTAAAGGCTTCGTCCATAAAAAGAACATCGGTATTGTTGGCTAATGCCCGGGCAAGACCCACGCGCTGCTGCATCCCACCGCTCAATTCATTTGGCTTCATCGCTTCATAGCCTTGTAGGCCGACAAGCTCAAGAGCAGCCATCGCTTTTTCACGACGTTCTTTCTTTGGCATTCCTTGGATTTCAAGCCCATATTCCGTATTCTCAACGATTGTCCGATGTGGGAATAAGGCAAAGCGCTGAAACACCATACTCATTTTCTTTCTTCTTACTTGACGGAGTGCTTCTTTTCCCATTTTCGTAATATCCTCTCCGTCAATTAAAACCGAACCGGCCGTCGGTTCAATCAGTCGATTCAGCAGGCGTATAAGTGTCGATTTCCCACTTCCCGATAATCCCATGATGACAAATATTTCCCCATCTTGGATATCAAAGCTTGCTTGATTGACCCCCACGGTCATTCCGGTTTTTTCAAGTATGTCCTTTTTGGAATGTCCTTTATTTAAATAATCTAATGCTTGTTTCGGTTGTTTCCCAAAAACTTTAGTCACTTGTCGGACTTCAATTTTATTCAAACCGTCACCTCATTTCTCTTTATAAGGGCGAGTGGCACTTCCTCCTTTAACTGGGAGCAAAAAAATGTTTGTATTAGCAGAAGGTCAGCCGGTCTCTCGCTGGCTCCTTAATTAATTCTAAAGTAATTCGTTTATTTCAAACAAACCGTATATACAATCAAAACAGCTCATATAGTTTGTAAAGTTAAAACTGAACAAACTAAATAGATGCCATTCTTAGAAATCCTACCGAATCCTCCCATTTACTGCTAAACTTGACAATTCATGTTCAATAGATAATAAGTTATGATAGAACTAAGACAAAAGAATTTAGAATAGGTGTTGATTATGTCAAATTCATCACAATCAAAAATCGATGAACAAATTGACCGGGCTCGTGAGCGAGTTATTGAAACCATTTCACAAAACATGCATTTATATGGCGTTACACCTTCTATTGGAAGATTGTATGGCATCCTTTTCTTTAATGAGGAACCCCTAACGCTTGATAATATGAAGGAAGAACTCAAAATGAGTAAGACAAGCATGAGTACTTCTGTTCGAACGCTGACCGATCTGAATATGGTTGAAAAAGTGTGGCGCAAAGGGGAACGAAAGGATTTGTATACCGCTAAGAAAGACTGGTATGACATTTTCATTCATTATTTTTCTAACGAATGGAGAAAAGTGGTTCAAATTAACGTGAGCGCCATCAACGAATCATTGAATGAGCTTGACTCTCTTTTAACAAATGAGGATTTGTTGACCGACCAACAGCGTGATGTCATTTCAAAGGATCGTGAAAAGCTTCTTTATTCTAAAGAGTATTATGAATGGTTAACTCGTTTATTCGATTTCTTTGAGTCAGATGAAATATTTAAGGCTGTTCAACGTTTAGATCAAGAAAAAAAGAATTAACCGCTAATGAAAGGAAAAGCTCAAGTTTTCGCTTTTAGGCGAATGCTTGAGCTTTTCCTTTAGGTTTTGATGAAGCGTTCTTCCCATCTAACACGAAACTGAAGACATTCCCCCAAAGCCCTCATAAGCGTTACAGGGGTTCCTTCTTTTTCATGCAGGCACGAATGACGACATGATCCATCAGCATCTGTTTAATTTCTAAACAATCAGCAGATGCCACCTGTACAAAGACTGGCAGCAGGACCTCCTCTACTTCCCGCAAATGCTCTATAGACTATTTGCTGTCCGCAACTCCTAGCTTGGTTAACTTTAAGAACTACAACAAGTGCATAATGTTGGTGATGGAACAATGAGATCAGTGCTTCATGTCTTTTTACTAACCTTTAACAATAGGATTCTCTATTGGAAGAGATCATTTTTTGTTCAATACCTTAAAAGCCTAGTGTCCTTCTATTCATCTTATTGAAACGCGAGAACCGTCCCCGTGTCTCATTCGTGTCTCAGTGTCTCATTCCCGTGTCTCATTTTAACGTTTGTTTCAATCCTTCAAGGTCTATTATTTTTATTTTTCTTTTGTTTATTTCAAGCAGGCCCTCTTTTTTGAATTGATTAAATATTCTATTAATCGTTTCGCGTGAAGACCCGACCATATTTGCAAAATCCTGATTCGTAATGGGGGCATTAAGTATGAGCATTCCATCTTCACTTCGATCACTTTCACTGGCTAACCTTATTAGTGTATTAACTGTACGATGGTAAACATCGTCAGAAATAAGTTCTTGAATCCGTTGAGTGAGTGCTTGAATCTTTTGCCCTAAGATTTTCATCACCTTTAGGGCAATTCCAGGTCTTTCTATTAATAGCGCATTGAACTCTTCAATTTGTATCATCACTAACTGTGCTTTTACAACAGCCTCAGCTGTTGCCGGATAGGGACTGTCATCAAAAAATCCCACATGTGGAAACATGTCTCCGGGATATAAAAGAGAGATCAATTGCTCCTTTCCATTTGAATCCAGCTTAAATGTTTTAATGGTCCCTTTTTGAATGAAATAGACCGCTTCCCTTTTCTCGCCTTCCATAAATATATAACTTTTCTTCTCATAATCGCGAAGGATTGAAATGGTCTCAACTTGTGCTAGTTCATAGGTAGTTAATTCCGAGAAAATGGGAATTGATTTTAGTAAGGCTGTTTGATCGCTCACATCTTACCTCCTCCTCAAGTAAAAGTAGGAATACCTTATATTAATTCATTATTTTTTATCTGCCTTGGAAAAAATCTCTATTTAATTGAATATACTTCTCTTCCTCACCTGGAACTTCTTCTTCTGGATAAATGGCTTCAACAGGGCAGACTGCCTCACACGCTCCACAATCTATACAAATTTCTGGGTCAATGTAATACATATCCTTGCCTTCTTCTATACAATCAACAGGGCAAACCTGGACACATTCAGCTGCCTTTTCTCCAATACATGGTGAAGTAATAACAAAAGCCAATTTGCAATTCCTCCTTACTATTATTAATTTTATCTCCCCTTACTTCAGCTTCTTAATTGCAACTCTCCAAATTTCCGGACCTTCTTCAAGATATTCCCACTCGAAAGCACCTGGTCTTTCAATCTTAAATTCGTAAAAAAGCGGTTTGGGGTTGTGATCATGTATCAATTCCATATATGTTCCTGGATTCAATGCCTCAAATGTTTCCAATATCATTCGATGTTTATCTCTTGAAGGATAATCAGGGGCATTTACTCGAGCTGTAAAGATAGGCTCAACCAAAATATCACTTCCTATAAGAAAAATCTAATCAGTATTTCTACTGATTGCTTTTATTAAAAGTACACCTTTAGCCTAAGTTACTTGATTGACCTTGTCTGTGATAGAAATCACGTTTCCTAATAAACCCTCTTGAAGCTCAAGAACACCATTAGAGTCAGGAAAATAATGAACTAACCATTTCCTTTCATTAGAAAATGATCGGTGAACTCACCGATTAAAATGTGTCACTTCTATTATCTGCACTAGTTTTTTTAGAAAAGTGAACAAAAAGTGACAGACCGTATGTCGAAATATGAACGGTCTGTGAACTTTACATTAATTGTGATCTATATCACACAGAGCCAAGCTTGAAAGTTCGTAAAATGGGGAGGCAGGAAAAGGGTAAGTAAGAAGGATTGTCAGATAGAAACTATCCGTACCATCCAATACCTTTTTCAAATCACCTAAACAAGAAGGGGGAAATTGTAATGCCAAAGACATTCCGTCGTGGGATCCTTGGCGTGCTTTTCACGGCTCTAAGTCTTTTCCTATTATCGGGCTGCAGTTCAAAATATCCAGTCCTTGATCCTGCCGGTCCTGTCGCTAAAGAAGAGCTTCATCTCATTGAATTATCTGCTTTGCTCTGTTTAATTGTCGTTTTACCGGTCATTATTCTCTTATTTGTCATTATCGCCAAATACCGAGATCGCCCTAATCGGAAAGCAAAGTATCAACCTGAATGGGCAGAAAGTGCTAAGCTCGAGTTAATTTGGTGGTCCATTCCAATTATTATCATTATCATTCTTGGTACTTTTACAGCACGTTCTATCTTTCATTTGCAACAACCAGTAACTTCTGCAAGCGATGGAACAAAGGCTAAGGCACCAATAACAATTGAAGTGACATCAATGGCATGGAAATGGGTCTTTATGTACCCTGGGCAAGGTGTTGCTACGGTTAATACGCTGGAGATCCCGACTGATCGTCCTGTTCAATTTGTATTAACAACTGATGGACCAATGAACACATTATGGATCCCAAGCCTTGGCGGGCAGGAAATGACGATGCCTGGTATGGCTATGCGTTTATGGCTTCAAGCCGATAAAGCAGGTACTTATATTGGTAAAGGCGGGAACTTCTCTGGAAAAGGCTTTGCCGATATGTCCTTTAAAGTTCACGCAGTTAGTCAAAATGATTTTGACAAATGGGTATCTAATGTCAAAAATTCTTCACCCAAAATGACTACGTCCACTTATAACAAATTAACGAAGCATAATGTTGTCGGTGTTTCGACTTATTCATCGTATCCAAAATCAATCTACACGAAAACGATTGAGGAGTATGGCGGAAAAGACATGAAAGACTGGATGATTAATGGAACAGACCCGTCTTCAATGCCAAGTATGTCCGGCAACTCTGGAATGTAAGTTTTTATTTATTTTTTCCACTTAACTATAAGGAGGATTCATATGTCTAGTCTTGAGGACTTCGCCTCACACTTTTTTGTGACCGGTGAACCTATGATTTATATGGCAGATGTCGCAATTGTTCTTGTTACGCTTGGCATCATTTTCACGCTTACCTTCCTAAAAAAATGGAAATGGTTATGGCGTGAATGGATTACAACAGTTGACCATAAAAAAATTGGGATTATGTATTTGATTTGCGCACTTTTAATGTTCTTTAGAGGTGGGATGGATGCCCTTCTTATGAGAACGCAATTAGCTTTACCAGATCTTAAGTTTCTAGATCCACAACACTATGATGAAATTTTTACAACTCATGGTACAATCATGATTCTTTTCATGGCGATGCCATTCATTTTTTCCGTATTCAATATTGCTGTTCCGCTTCAAATTGGAGCACGTGACGTCGCATTTCCTTATTTAAATGCCGTCAGTTTTTGGTTGTTCTTCTTCGGTGCTATGCTCTTTAACCTATCCTTCGTAATTGGAGGTTCACCAGATGCCGGCTGGATCAGCTATCCACCGTTAACTGAATTAGGCTTTGACCCAGGCCCTGGTGAAAATTACTATTTACTAGCTATTTCAATTTCAGGAATAGGCAGTATTGCAACTGGTATTAACTTTATTGTCACCATTTTAAAAATGCGTGCACCTGGCATGTCTCTGATGAAAATGCCGCTCTTTAGCTGGTCTGTTCTGTCAGCAAGTATCGTTGTTATCTTTGCTTTCCCTGCATTAACAATTGCCTTGGCTCTCTTATTATTTGATCGTTTGTTTGGAACCCATTTCTTTACAATGACCCACGGCGGAAGTCCAATGATGTTCGTTAACCTGTTCTGGCTATGGGGGCATCCTGAGGTTTACATTGTAGTTCTGCCTGCTTTTGGTATTTACTCTGAGGTCGTTGCCGCTTTCTCGAAAAAACGAGTATTTGGTTACGCATCAATGGTCACATCACTCATGATCATTGCAGTAATTAACTATCTCGTTTGGGCTCACCACTTCTTTATCATGGGGGCAGGTGCTGGGGTTAACACTTATTTTGCCATCGCATCTATGATTATTGCGATTCCAACTGGTGTTAAAATCTTCAACTGGTTATTTACTATGTACCGAGGAAAAATCCAGTTTACACTTCCAATGCTATGGACGATTGCTTTTATTCCGTGTTTCGCGATTGGCGGTTCTACTGGAGTTATGCTTGCAACGGTTCCAGCTGATTATCAGGAACATAATAGTTACTTTATGATTGCTCACTTCCACAACGTTTTAATCGGTGGAACAGTCTTTGGTCTCATTGCTGGTATGTATTATTGGTGGCCTAAAATGTTTGGCCATAAATTAAATCATACCTTAGGTGTTTGGGCTTTCTGGTTATTCCAAATCGGTTTCTATGTCTGTTTCTTCCCTCAATATGTGCTTGGATTCATGGGAATGACACGCCGCGTGTTTACGTACTCTGCTAACGCTGGTTGGACGAGTTTGAACTTTATCTCATCCATTGGTGCCTATGCAATGGGTCTTGGGTTTATTTTCATTGTGGTTCAGGTGCTTTACAGCATTAAACATGGTGAAAGAGATACAACTGGAGATGCTTGGGGGGTTGGACGTACACTTGAATGGGCGATTCCTTCACCAGCACCGCATTATAACTTTGCTCATACTCCAGAAGTACGTGATCGCGATGAGTTTTGGTATATGAAGGAACGCGGTGAATCACTTGCTGAACTTAACAAAACAAAAGTATTCAAACCCATTCATATGCCTAAGAATTCAGCAAAACCGTTTATGATGTCTCTCTTCTTCTTTATCTCGGGATTCGGATTTGTATTTACTTGGTACGTGATCGGATTTGCTGGTTTAATCGGGGTCTTTGTATGCATGTGGCTGCGTTCACAAGATCAACATACAGACTATTACATCCCTGTTGATGAAATCAAAAAAACCGAAGCATCTTACGGAAGGTATATAGGGGAGGTTATCGGAAAATGAGTTCAATTTCAGAAAAGGGAACGCATGGCAATGACCATGCCCTTCCCCTTGAATATTCAACCGAAACGGGCCGTTTAAATATTTTAGGCTTTTGGATTTTTCTTGCCACTGACCTTATTCTTTTTGCCTGTTTGTTTGCAACCTATATAATACTCAGTCACCACACCGACGGCGGTCCGACAGGTAATCAATTGTTTGAAGTAAAAGGCTTTATGGTTGAAACAATTGCTCTCTTAACCAGCAGTTTTACAGGAAGTCTATCCATTTTTGCGATGAGAAATAATAACAAATCACGGATGGTTGGCTGGATGATTGTCACCCTCCTTCTCGGTATCGTATTCGTTGGTTATGAAATGAGCGAATTTGTTCATTATGCATCCATTGGTGCCACCATGCAGCGCAGTGCTTTTCTTTCAGCTTTCTTTACATTAGTTGGGACACATGGTTGCCACGTCACACTCGGTATATTTTGGATGTTCTCTATCCTAACTCAAGTCATCCGTTTTGGCATTAATAAGGATACCGCTCGTAAAGCCTTTATTGTAGGGATTTACTGGCACTTCCTTGATATTGTTTGGGTCTTCATCTTTACAGTGGTTTATATGACAGGGGTGATTTCATAATGAGTCAAACTAAATCTAATCCGACCCACACACCTATGATTCCTATGAAAAATCTTGTTGGATTCATTCTTTCTCTAATTTTAACCTTTGCGGCCCTTTGGCTGGGATTATCAGGCGTTCTTTCATTTGCAGCCGTTATAATCATTCTATTAATCCTTGCCTGTTTACAAATTGCAGTTCAACTCTACTTCTTTATGCATTTTTCGGAATCGGATGGGCCAAAATATCATATTATTGGACTTTCTCTTGGTCTCTTTTTCGCTTTCTGCGTCATTGCAGGATCGATTTGGATTATGACCTTTAATGCTCAGGTTCAATAAGAAAGGAGTAAGAGATGTCATCCATTGAACTTGCCCTATCCCGTTCGTCGGTCATAGATCGATTCAAAGGCTATGTTATTTTAACCAAACCGAGAATTAATGCCCTATTACTCTTTACCGCCTACTCTGCAGCGATTGTTGCTGCAGGTGGGTTTCCTAGTTTAAAAACAACCTTTGTTCTGCTCATTGGTCTTGCTTTATCTGGCGGCGGTGCTGCTGCCTTTAACATGTGGTACGACAAAGATATTGATCAAGTGATGTCCCGTACACAAAACCGACCGATTCAGCAAGGCTTAATGACCGCGAATCAAGCCCTTGCCTTTGCTCTATTACTAGGTGCCGCCTCTTTCTTTGTGTTTTATTTTGGAGCGAACCTTTTGTCTGCGGTCTTATCTGTAGCGGGTTATGTCTATTACGCTATTGTTTATACCGTCTTATTAAAGCGCCGTACTCCGCAAAACATTGTGATCGGCGGCGGAGCGGGTGCTATCCCTCCTCTTATTGGATGGGCAGCGGTAACGGGAGATCTTAGTCTTGCAGCATGGGCCATGTTTCTAATTATCTTCTTTTGGACACCTGCTCATTTCTGGTCGCTCGCTTTGTATAAAAACAAGGATTATAAACGCGCAAATGTTCCCATGATGCCTGTTGTCAGAGGTGCACGTACCACTAAGATTCAAAGTTTTATTTACACTTTAATTTTATTGATTACCATAATTGGTCTTGCAATCGTTCATCAGTTCGGTCTTTTTTACTTCATCGCATCAAGTCTCGCTGGGCTCTCTTTCTTAGCCGTCACAGCGCGATTAATTCAAGAGCCGGATGATGAATTCACGTGGGCCAAACGCACCTTTGTTGCCTCACTTATTGTGCTTCCTCTCCTCTTCAGTTTGATGGTAGGAGCGACGCTGTGGCATGTCTTTTTTTAAGGCTCTTTTCTAAAAGAGTGTTGCTAGTTGATAAAAATAGGTGGAAATAGGCGAGACTCCTGCGGGAATAGCAAGCCAGGTGAGACCTCGCAGGCGTATTTTGCCGAGGAGGCTCACGGATTGCCCGCGGAAAGCGAGCTTATTGGAGCCTAAAAAAACAACAAGGTTTACGAAAATAACGGGTTTACCTGTGAGGTGCAAAACTCTAATTATTACCTTAAATCACACCATTATTCACAATAAAATCACAGAAAGAAAAGACTAGTAAACGTCAAAACAACCGAATCTTTTGAGATTCGGTTGTTTTACTTTCATAAAAGGCAATCGATTACCTATTTCATTAAATGGCTAGAGCGAACTTTCTAAATAAGCGGAGAAATTCCGCTTATTTAGAAATCAGCACCAAAAATAGCTAAAATAGACGGAGAAATTCCGACTATTGACTCGAAAAACATGAAAATGGGTCATTTCTTTTTGTTTAAGCGGAAAAACTCCACTTATTTATGACGAACTGAACACTACTTTGGTTGATAACGGAAAAATTTCCGCTTATTTCAACGATCACAGGTGACTCTAAAATTTCTTGTTAACCATTACACTCCGGTTTTTACCTTAAGAACCATTTCTTCACAAAGTCTTCGATAATCCAACATTTATTTTAACAGATATATCCAAATTCCTTGGCAATCCCCCTACCTTTCACTTGCTCAATCACCGGTTAATTCACACACCTCCACTAATTATATCCACCCATGTAAATTAAACGGTGATTTGATCGGTGATTTACGGATGAAATGGTTAATAAACATTGATATTACAATAAAAATCGCACGGTGAATGACTACGTGAAAAGCCGTGCGATTTACCTTGATAGTTAATTGTTTGCACCTCTGAAGTGAACCCGTTATTTACGAAAACAGCCTTTTTTAAAAACAAAATAGAAATGGACCTTCAAATCGAAGGTCCATTTGTTTTACTTTTTATTTCTTTTTAGTAAGAAAACAAAGCCAATAAGTATGATGATAAGCAGTATAACGAGTGCGACGGTGATCATGGTGTTATTGTGTTGTACAGGAGCCTGGACAGCCTTACTTGATTGGGCGGACTTGGCTGATGAATCACTTCCAACTGTAAACGATAGTTCCCCTGGAGAGTTATGCCCATCCTCACTTAAAGCCACCCAATTCATGGTGATCTTTCCGCTTTTAATAGGAGCAGCAAGATTGACCACGACTTTCTCACCATTATAGTCGTAGTTCTTGACCTTGTAAGTATGCCCGGAGTCATCTTTGATCGACATGCTGTTAAAATGCTTAACACCTTCACCAAAAGTTAAAAAAACGATGGAGACTGGTCCCTCAACACTTGATCCATCAACAGGATTACTTGTGACGAGCTCGGCATGAGCAGAAGCCTGAAACACTTGTCCGAACCAGCAAACCATACTAATTAACAGAGCAAAACAGATGCTTATCCCTCTTCTGTTCCTACGCATTCGGAGCATCATCCCTTTTTCTTTTTATTATACAGTCAAGCTATGTAAAAAGTTAGATAATTTATGACGATAATGAAAACACTTACACAAACGAAGGCTTCTTCCGTGAGCCCATAGGGAATCCATCGGCTTCGCAACTTCATGACTTGTGAACTATTTTTCTACGATTCTCTTATACTTTCATCGCTTGATGGGCATAATGCTAGAAAAGTTTTATAAAAAGATGGAGGAACGAGAATGGTTATGCAAGCAACACTTCGCCAAAACTTCTTACATTTTCTTTTCGGACTCGTCCTTTTATTTATTCCTATCGTGTTCTTTCTGAATCATGAGAACCAGACGGCCCTGGCTGAAGCCGAGACTCACATCACGGTCACCGCCGCTTCTTTAAATGTCCGCACACTCCCGTCAATTGAGGGAAAGATTATTCAGGTTGTCCATCGCGGGGATATCTTTAAAGTAACGGACACTCAGGCGGGATGGGACCGAATTGAGCTCATAAGTGCAGAAACGGGTTGGGTAAAAAGCGATGCCGTTCAGCCAACTCTTGGTGAGACATACACAGTGATCCAATCTAAGGTCAATGGACTGAACGTTCATCGTTCGGCTGATTTACAATCAACCATTATCTCGCATTTATCACCAGGACATGATTATAAAGTGATGAATCAAAGCGGACAACTTATTGAAGTTCAGTCTCCTGATGGACCTGGCTGGGTAGCTTCTCAATGGGTGACCCAACAACTCAAGCAGATGGATTCCGCTCAAAAAAAGGCCAGTGTCACTGCTGCGGCATTAACTATTCGTGAACTTCCAGAGTCGAGCAGCCAGGCTCTCGGCTATCTGCACAAAGACGACTTGGTGCGTATTCAATCAGAGCAAGCGGGTTGGGCAAAGATCATGACTTCGACTAACATTATTGGCTGGATATCCAAGTCTTATCTATCCTTTAGTGCAAATGATAAGGCGAAAAAGAATCAAAGTAATGGAACAACAACGAGTTCAACTCCAACCAAGAGTTCTAACCAAACCGTTCAGCTCGCCGCTCCCCCATCGAACAAGAATGTTTTGAAGGGTAAAACAATTGTTTTAGATCCTGGTCATGGCGGGAAGGATGATGGAACAACCAGTGTTTCCGGGACACCAGAGAAAACATTAACATTGGAAACCGCCGAGCTTGTTGCCCAGAAACTCTCTCTAGCTGGCGCACATGTCGTTCTTACACGAACCAACGATACCTATATTAGTCTCGATAAGCGTGTCAGCATTTCAGAAGCTCAGAATGCAGATGCCTTTATCAGCCTGCACTATAACGCTTCTCCGATTCCTTTTGTAAAGGGGATCTCAAGCTATTATTACACCAAGAATAAAGATCAGGAATTGGCCTCTGACATCTTAGACGGTGTTCTCTCTTCTACGGGTTTGAGCAGCCGCGGTACCCGTTTTGATGATTTGCATGTCCTTAGAGAAAATACCCAACCCTGCACCTTAATTGAATTAGGATTTGTCTCCAATAAAAGCGAAGATCAGGCAGTTGAAACCAATCGCTTCCGAATTGAGGTTGCTGATGGAGTCTATAATGGGCTCGTCACCTATTTCTCTTCTAAATAGACGGTTCTCCCGTTTCAAGGACAGGGCGATCTATTCAAAAAGCTGCCAGAACCTAAAGTCTGACAGCTTTCTTTTGGTTTATGAAACGGGAGAACCGTCCCTGCGTTTCAGTTTGCTCAGGGCCTCATAGACGATTGGGACAATGAGGAGGGTGAGTAGGGTTGAACTGGCAAGGCCGCCGATAACGGTGATGCCTAATCCTTTACTGATGAATCCACTGTTTTCGTATCCAAGGGCAAGCGGCAAAAGGGCGAAGATGGTCGCGATAGCCGTCATTAATATAGGGCGAAGACGGGTTACCCCTGCCTCAAGTAAGGCTTCTCGAGTTGACAAACCTTCCCTTTCTTTGTGAATCACGCGGTCAATCAGCACGATAGCATTGGTGACCACAATTCCGATTAACATAAGAGCTCCGATCATAGCCGATATACTTAAGGATTCGCCTGCAATCCAAAGCCCAGTAAGGCCCCCAATAATCGTAAATGGGAGGGAGAACAATATAGCCAATGGGGCAAGCGCACCGCCAAATGTGATGACCAGTATTAAATAAACAATGGCAATAGCCGCAAGCATAGCGAGTCCAAGCTGTGAGAAGGAATCGTTCATATCCTCCGTCACACCGCCCATTGAAACACTTGCTCCTGATGGAAGATGGAGCTTGTCTAGAGCTGTCTGGACATTCTTCGAGACCTTGGACACGTCATTCCCTTTTACCTTTCCGGAAACACTCACCATAATTTGTCCGTTTTCTTTAGTTATGGTATCGGCTGTTGTCCCTTTTTTGGTCGTCATGACATCTCCTACTTGAACATCCTTCCCAGTGGCAGATGGCACCTTTTGATTCAGCATATCTTGAACATCTTTATAATTTTGAGCCTTAACTTGAACGTAGACCTTAACGTCCTTTCCCTTTAATTTAACAGTCGTCAGTGTGGACGGATCACTTGGCTTCTGCAAAGCCATGCCCACTTGTGTCGCAGTCAGCCCATATTGACTGAGTTTGTTTTGATTCGCGACAAATCTATATTCTTGATAAGAGTTAGAAAGGCTTGAGTCAACTTGTTCAAGCTGTGGCTGTTTCTTCATAATTTTTTCAACGTCAGAGACAATAGGCTTGAGTTGATCCATCGTGTCCCCATAAATATTGACGGTCATTTGATTCGTGCTGCCTGTTGATGAAAAATCCTGTGAGGCCCATTCCCCTTTAGCAGTTTGCGCCTTCAAATCTTTCAGCACTTGCTCCTGCTCATGTGAGAAGTTTGTAAAGTTATCTTTATACTCCACATAAAAAAGGGCTTGGTTAGAGGCGGTTGGATCCATCGGGTTTCCCCCTCCGCCTAATGAATACTGAATCGTTTTCACCCCTTTTCGCCCCTCGAAGTAGTTTTCTGCCTTCGCTGCCACTTTCTTGACATCCCCTAAGGTCATACTTGGATCTGGGTTGTATGTTTCAATCACCATATTTTGTTCCTGGCTTGGTAAGAAGCTCATTCCGATACGTGGAACGAGGGCAATACTTCCAATTAGTAAGAGGATGGCAATTCCTGATGTAAGCCATTTGTGATTGAGAGCCCAATTAAGCACGCTTTTATAAAATCTGGCTAAGGCATTAGGCCCTTCATGACGATCAGTTCTCACTCGCTTAAGCCCTTTGCCTAAAAGACTATGTGCCATAGCCGGAACCACCGTTACCGCCACCAACAGTGAGGATAAAAGAGAAAAGACAATCGTCAAAGCAAAAGGCATAAAGAGTTGACCAACCATTCCTGTGACAAAGCCCATCGGTAAAAAGACGGCAATGGTCACAATTGTGGAAGAAGCAATTGGCCGAAACATCTCTTGGGTAGCAGCACGAATCAGCTCCCTACCCTTTAATTCCTCACCTTCTAGACCAATTCGACGGTAAATATTCTCAATGACAACAATCGAATCATCGACCACACGTCCTATCGCAACTGTCATGGCTCCAAGTGTCATAAGGTTTAGAGTGATAGTCATTTGTTTGAGAATCAGTAAAGCAATCAGTATGGACAGCGGAATCGAAACAACTGAGATTAAGGTCGTTCTTATGTTTCTTAAGAAAATTAAAATGATGATCATAGCGAACAAGGCACCAAAAACCGCTTTGCTCAGCATTGTATGAACAGAGTCAACAATTGGCTGACCTTGATCATAGGTTGACAGAATGGAAACATCTTTATAATCTTTCTTAAACTGTTTAATTTGATTTTTAACGGTATTCACCACATCAACCGTGTTTGCATCTGGAGATTTGACGATCTGAAGACTGATCGATTCCTTCCCATTCGTTTTAGAAATGGAATCAACCTTGTTGACCACTTTAAAATCAGCAAGATCTTTAAGCTGTACAGTAGGCAGCTTACTGATTTGAGAAGCAGTTGCCCCCTGTTGTACAGCAGTGGTGCCCGTTCCTTGAGAGGCTGTGCCACTTGTCTGTCCTTGACTAGGCGTTGTTGTCCCCATTCCTTGAGAGTTCGTCCCGCTCATTTGTCCTTGGCTTGAATTTGCGGCCCCCGCACCATTTGGATAAGCGCTTTGCCCAGACACTCCGTTTGCCTGCCCCATGCTTGCGGGCAATTGTGGGGTATAAGGAATCCTCAGGTTCTTGAGATCATTGAGCGATTGAATGTTGCCGTTAATGACAATGGATTTCTGTGTTCCATTTAATGTATACAATCCAAGCGGAAGATTTACATTGGAACCTTGAATAACCTGCTCTACCGTATTTGCAGTTAACCCATATTTGTTAAGCTTTCCGTCCTTAAACTTGAGCTGAACTTCTTGGGATTGCTGACCTGATAGTTGAACAGAGGAGACGCCCTCTAATCCTTGCAAAGTCGGGGACAGGTCATTTTCAACCCGTTTTGTTAAGGCATCCATATCAATCCCTTTCCCTGTAACACTCAACGTAATAACCGGCACTTCATTAAAACTTAAACGAGAAACTTTTGGAGCGTCGACCCCCTCCGGCAATGTCACCCCTGATATGGCATCCTTTACTTCTGTTAAGGCCTTATCCATATCTTTATTAAACTTATATTCGATCTGTATGGATGATGCATTTTGTGAAGAGGATGAACTGACTGTATCCACACCATCTAGATTTTTAACTGCATTTGTCAATGGGTCCGTTACGTCATCTGATAATTGCTGAGGGGTTGCCCCGGGATCTGTTGTCACAATCGTGATTAAAGGAATGTTAATATTCGGGATCGTTTCCATCTTCATATGTAAACCGGAATACAAACCTCCAACAATGACAATAAGGGTCATTAATAACAAGGCAAATTTATTTCTTAAGTTAAAGTTTATAAACGATCTCATACAACCTCTCCTTTACCCTAATTCTTTCAAAGCCTGTTACCCTTTTAATAAGATTTACCAAATCTCCTTTTATCATCAGTTATTTTATTAAAAAATCTCCTTAAATGACGAACAATTCTAGAGTGTAACGAGAATACACAATGACTCAAAAACATGACTTAAAGCCCTTGATCTTGAGGAAAATAGCGTATCGTGGTTACAGCTATTCTTGAAATCAGCGTCAAAATCCGCAATAAGGAATTCTCGTTACGCTCATCCGACATTGGCGTAACGGCAATCCGTTATTTCGGCATTCCAGCCCGATTCGCGGCGGATAGCGAATCCTCGTTACGCTCAAACGAAATAGGCGTAACGGCAATCCGTTATTTCGGCATTTCAGCCCCTTTGGAGGCGGATAGCGAATCCTCGTTACGCTCAAACGAAATAGGCGTAACGCCAATCCGTTATTTCGGCTTTCCAGCCCATTTGGAGGCGGATAGCGTATTCTCGTTACGCTCAAACGAAATAGGCGTAACGACATTCCCTTATTTCGGCATTTCAGCCCATTTGGAGGCGGATAGCGAATCCTCGTTACGCTCAAACGAAATAGGCGTAACGTCATTCCCTTATTTCGGCATTCCAGCCCCATTTCGCGGAGGATAGCGAATCCTCGTTACGCTCAAACGAAATAGGCGTAACGACAGTCCCTTATTTCGGCATTTCAGCCCCTTTGGAGGCGGATAGCGAATCCTCGTTACGCTCAAACGAAATAGGCGTAACGGCAATCCGTTATTTCGGCATTCCAGCCCATTTGGAGTCGGATAGTGTATCCTCGTTACGCTCAACCCGAATAGGCGTAACGGCAGTCCCTTATTTCGGCATTCCGGCCGGATTCGCGGCGGATAGCGAATCCTCGTTACGCTCAAACGAAATAGGCGTAACGTCATTCCCTTATTTCGGCATTCCGGCCGGATTCGCGGCGGATAGTGTATTCTCGTTACGCTCAAACGAAATAGGCGTAACGGCATTTCCTTATTTCGGCTTTCCGGCCGGATTCGCGGCGGATAGTGTATTCTCGTTACGCTCAAACGAAATAGGCGTAACGGCAATCCGTTATTTCGGCATTCCGGCCGGATTCGCGGCGGATAGCGAATCCTCGTTACGCTCAAACGAAATAGGCGTAACGCCATTATCTTATTTGGGCAATTCCGTCCAATTTAGAGTCGGATAGCGTATTCTCGTTACGCTCATCCGACATTGGCGTAACGACATTTCCTTATTTCGGCATTCCGGCCGGATTCGCGGCGGATAGCGAATCCTCGTTACGCTCAAACGAAATAGGCGTAACGACAGTCCCTTATTTCGGCATTCCAGCCCCATTTCGCAGCGGATAGCGAATCCTCGTTACGCTCAACTGAAATAGGCGTAACGACATTCCCTTATTTCGGCATTTCATCCCCGTTTAGCAGCGGCTAGCCGCCTCCAATTGGGCGATTAATATAAAAAGAAAAAAGCCAACCTCTATTTAGAAGTTGGCCAACATTTATTGAAGTCGAGACAGAAGAAATCGGACAAGGAGCCAAATTAAAAGAGCCGAGAACCCACCCGATCCACTTACTAGAATCGTGATCCTGCGAGGTTTTGTTGCCTTATCAAAGAATAGTGACGAAATCAAACCAGCAATAAATATGAAGCAACCTATTAGAAAAATTGTAAAAAACGGCAATTTTACGGCGATCAATAGAATTAACAGCAGACAGGCAGTTAGTAAGACAAGCCCTCCGTCTACCATATATCTTTTCATAAATGGATGCTCCTCCTTATCCATAGATTTTAATATATATCTATTATTAAAATGGACAAGTTATACCAATATAGAAGATTTCCTTCCCTATCTTTTCATCTTTTCCTTTAAAGGTGTTTTTCGTAAAGCTACCCGCCTGTCTGTGGATCGATGTTCGCCTTTATGACACAACAATCTAAAAAAATAAGAGTGGAAAAGAGAAGCAGAATGCATAATCACCTCTCCTTAATGCATCCTAAAAATGACTCAGACTTGCTTGTTGAAGGAGTGCGGATATTATCGTGAGTAAAAAAGAAAATCCTCAATTTGCCGTATTCGGATTAGGACGTTTTGGCGGAAGCCTCGTTACCGAATTGTCTAACCATGGAGTCGAGGTATTAGCTGTTGACAATGACTTAGAAAAAGTAGAAGAATATGCCCAAATTGCGACTCATGCACTCCAAGCTAATACGATTGAAGAGCACGTCCTTAAATCGATCGGCATTCGCAACTTTGATTATGTGATCGTCAGCTTTGGCGACAATTTGCAGGAAAGCATTCTTACTACCCTGCTGCTCAAAGAAATGGGGGTTAAAAAAGTTTGGGTAAAAGCACAGAACGATTACCACCATCGCGTGCTTGAAAAAATTGGAGCCGACCGAATCATTCATCCTGAAAGGGACATGGCAAAACGAATCGCACATCACATTGTATCTGATAAGATATTAGATTTTATCGAACTCTCAAACGAATTCAGTATTGCTGAAATTAGAGCGACCACCAAAGTCGCCAATCACACATTAACAGAGCTTGATACACGCGCTAAGTTCGGGTGCAATATTGTGGCCATCAAGAATCCACAACAAATTATTGTTTCCCCTTCTGCGGATCAACAAATACAAGAAGATGATATTCTCGTCGTGATTGGGCATAACAAGGACATCGAGCGCTTTGAAAAGTTAGGGGTCTAGTTAGACTTCTGGCTTCTTTTAAGTTTCCCAATTGCACTGCCCAAAAGCGGTTTATTTAAAGTTCGCGATATGGTTTTTATAGGAATTAAACTAAAGGTGAATGAGGGTATGCAAACGGTTGAAAAAAAGGATTGGACAAGCTCTAAGGCATGTCGCAGGAGATTTTGAAAGGAGGCTATCATTGAATCGACTTATAAAACGGTGGATGAGAGGAGCCCCTGCAAAGCAAAGAAAGGGCGAGATCGTTCAGAAAAAGAAGCCCCTCAAACTAATAGAATAACTAATCTATATATATTGGTAAATCAATCTCCACAGCGGTTCCAATACCTTCACGACTTCTAAACAGGATCGTGCCATTATGATGTTCAATAATGTTTTTGGTCACCATGATCCCCAAGCCTGTTCCTGTTTCTTTAGTTGTAAAAAATGGCTTGCCGATTTTTGTAAGAAGGGGCTCTGGAATCCCACATCCTTGGTCTTCCACGGTAATCTTGACAAAACCTTTAATAAAACTCATCTTGATCGTGACAGCACCGCCAGAAGGCATGGCCTCAATTGAATTTTTTATAAGATTAATAAACACTTGTTTGAGCTTAACCATATTACAAAGCACCGTGACGTCTTTCGTCTCAAACTTAGGGATGATCTCAACCGAAACAAGATTGGCTTGCGGTGTGAGAAAGTGGATCACTTGTTCTAAAATCACTTGAATACTGAGCGGTTGGAATGTTGAATTATCGGACTTCGAGAGCAACAAAAATTCCCCAACAATGTCATTGATTCGAGTGACTTCGTCTGCGATCACCTTTAAATAAGGATAATAAGCATGTCCAATCAATTCTTTTTGAAACAATTGGATAAATCCCTGAATGCTTGCCAATGGGTTACGAATCTCATGTGCAATTCCGGCTGCGAGCTCCCCCAAAGCATAAAGGCGATCGGGATAGCGCAACATCTCGGCACTTTTTTTCTCGGATTCTTTCAAATGTGTGATATCATGGAGAACGGATTGAACACATTGTTCTCCGGCATACAAAATTTCGGTAGCGGAAACCTCTACTTCTATATAATGCCCGTCCTTACAGAGAACTCGAAGGTCAGCACTCTTACGCTCTTTCTGAGTAGCAGCAGCGTCAGCCTCAATCCCTACTAACTTTTGATAGTCTTGCGGATGCACAAACCGACGTACATCTTCTTCCAAAATATTAGAGTAGCCCGTTATATGAAGCGCCGCTTTATTAATGTACATAATTTTACCCTTACATGTCACAAGCATGGGATCGGGGTGCTGGTCCGCTAATCGTCTAAATTGCTGATAGCTTTCTTCCAAAGCTTGCTCCACTCGTTTTTGCTCCGTTACATTGCGAATTTGGGCCTTAAAAAACATCGGCTCATCCGCCTCATTACTAACTAAGGAGTACCTTATAGACCCCCAGACGATATGACCCCTCTTGTGAATATAGCGCTTTTCAAGATAGAAATCGCCCATTTTTCTTCGTAAAGCTTGTCTAAAGTAAATCAAATGTCGATCTAAATCATCGGGATAGGTTAGTTCTTGGAAAGTCAATTTCAACATTTCATCTTCCGAATAGCCGAGCATATCACATAACGCTCGATTTAGTTTAAGAAAGCGGCCATCAAGATCCACTATTGCTTCTCCAATAGGAGCATGATGAAACGCGTTCAGAAACAATTCCTTCTCTTCTAATGGTAAAGTGAACCCCATTTGCGAACGCACCTCTTCTAAAGAATAGATATCTGTAAAGCCACCTGTGTATGTCTTACTTCTATGATAATTTAAAATTTGACCCTGTCAATTCGTAATTCTACAAATTCGTATTATTTTTGGAAAATTTGGATTTTGTGTGATATTATAAACGATTGGTTTCGCGCCTCCCTTTCTCTAATTTGAGGCAGGGATCGCCGTTTTCTTTTCTGCGGAAGTGGGTTACCCCAAAAGAATTTCCTACAATTGCTCAGTCGAAATTAAAAGGGCTTCTTCAACACTTTCCCTTGAAGTAAGCCCCGCTCTACACAAACCATATGGACCTTTTTTAGAAGTTAAAAGGGACTTTGAACATCTTGATTAACAGAGCAACAAACCCAACTGATAATAGATAAGCCCAAAAAGGGTAGCGCTGATGCAAGGCAATGATAGAAAACATAATAATATCAAATAAGAACGAGAACCAAATATGCCACCCTTGAGAATAGGAAATTCTTCCAAATATCATCATGACCCATTCTACTACAATATAAATACCCGACCAAATCAGAATGTAAAAGACACGTTCTGACCACTTTTCAGGAAAGTGCGAAAGAAAAATGAGGATACTGACAGGCATCGTTATGAGCGCATAAATAATGACAACCATTTCTTTACCATATAGAATATCGGGATGGAACTTCCATAAAGAATAGTCTTTGACCATGAATTCATAAAGCAATCCACCCGTTGCAATAAAAAACATACTGGCATGATAGGTTCTCCAATTTTTCCAATCTGCCCATTTAAGTGAGGCAAGCAATGTCAATAGAGCAATCGCCACATGCATCTAGAAAAATCCTTTCAATTATGACCTTCAGCTTTAATTTGCATAGTTCCATATTTTTTCATACACCTTTAAATAAGAACAATTTCCGCAAATTAAGGATGACTCGAATGACTTGTCCCATTATAGTGGAACTCGTTTAAGTCTCAATGCGTTGATTACCACTGAAACTGAGCTAAACGCCATGGCTGCGCCCGCTAACCAAGGTTCAAGCAGTCCAAAGGCAGCAATGGGAATTCCGACTGAGTTAAATATAAGCGCCCAAAATAGATTTTGCCTTATGTTCGCTAGAGTTTTGCGACTTAATTCAATAACCTTTACAAGATGAAGTAAATCGCCACCAAGCAATGTCACATCAGACGCTTCAATCGCGACATCCGATCCCGTACCGATCGCGATTCCAATATCCGCTTCGGCAAGTGCCGGTGCATCGTTAATCCCATCCCCCACCATACCGACTCTTTTTCCCATGGCCTGAAGCGCTTTTACTTTTGCCGCTTTTTCTTCTGGCAGAACCTCCGCCAAACAATGTTCAATCCCTACTTCAGCGGCAATAGCCTCCGCTGTCCCGCGGTTGTCACCTGTTACCATATAAACGTCAAGGCCCATCTTCTTTAAAGAACGAATCGCCTCCTTTGACGTTTCTTTGACCGTATCGGCAACCGCCATAATTCCCTGTAGCTTTCCATCAAAAGCAATCAGAACCACTGTCTTCCCTGACTTTTCCAAAACCTTCAAGACAGCTGCATGAGACTCCATGTCAATAGCGTGTGCTTCTAGCAATCTTACCGATCCGACCACTAATTCAATACCATCAATCCTAGCTATAATCCCATACCCTGGGAGCCTCTCAAATTGGGTGGCTTTCTTTACCATTACCCACTTTGATTTTCCAAATTCAACAATAGCCTGAGCAAGGGTATGCTCGGACCCTTTTTCGGCAGCTACAACCAACGAAAGAAGGTCTTGATCAGATCGCACACTTAAATTAATAAAATCGGTGACCGCTGGTTTCCCTTTAGTAATGGTCCCTGTTTTATCAAATACAAGAACATTGAGATGGTGAGCCGTTTCAAGATATTCGCCACCTTTAAAAAGGATGCCTAATTCCGCTGCCTTACCTGATCCCACCATTATCGAGGTGGGTGTAGCGAGCCCGAGGGCACAGGGACAGGCAATAACAAGAACTGCCGTAGCGGCATCAAGCGCCTGCGACCAATTCCCTGGAGAAGCCCACTTTATCCAGATTAGAAAAGTCAACAAAGCGATGAGAATAACAACAGGGACGAAGATAGACGATATGACATCGGCCAAGCGCTGAATGGGAGCTTTAGAGCCTTGTGCTTCCTTCACAATTTTGACAATCCCAGAGAGAGCGGTGTCCTTTCCTACCCTTTCCGCTTTCATTGTTAGAGTCCCGTTTTTATTGATAGTGGCTCCTATAACAGCATCCCCTTTCTTTTTTTCAACAGGGAAGGATTCTCCCGTTATCATCGATTCATCCACAGAAGAATAGCCTTCAATTACGGATCCATCCACAGGAATTTTTTCACCTGGACGAACCAGTAATACCTCTCCTATTTTAATGGCCTCAACAGGTATTTGTTCTTCTCTCCCATTGCGCAGAACAATTGCTTCTTTCGCTTGTAAATTTAAAAGTGATTTGATGGCTTGTGTCGTTCGTCCTTTTGCTCTCATCTCTAATAATTTCCCCAATAGGATCAATGTGATAATTAACACACTGGTTTCAAAATAAAGATGAGGTACAAACGTCGGATCCGTCATGGAGCGAATCAGTTGATAAAGGCTGTACAGATAGGAGACCGAAGTCCCTAACACCACCAAAACATCCATATTGGCGCTCCTGTTCAAGATGGCTCGATAAGCACTTATATAAAAAGGGCCACCGATATAAAACTGAACAAATGTTGCCAGGATCCATTGAAGCCACCCGTCCGCCAAAAGTCCTGGCATAGGAAGAAACCCTGATTTGACCAACATCATATAAATAAAAGGCAAGGAAAGGAGAGCAGCGAGAATAAAAGTACGACGTTTTTCTAGATATTCTTTTTCCTTATATCCTGCTTGATCGGCATCATCGCTTTGCGGTACAGCCTCATAGCCTAATTTCTTCACCCGCTCCACAATCTCCTCAACAGAGAGGACATCTGGCCAATAGGAAACACTCCCTGATTCCGTCGCAAGATTAATAATGGCTTGATTGACTCCAGGTGTTCTCGTTAACACCTTCTCGATTCGTGCTGAACAGGCCGCACAAGTCATCCCTCTAATATCAAATTCCCGTTTTTCAGATCGAACATCATAGCCCAATTTTCGAATCCGCTCGATGATCTCTTCTGGTGAAGCTTTATTGTCATGTATGGTGATGTTCGCTAGTTCAAGTACAAGGTTGACATGAGCTTGAACGCCCTCCATCTCGTTTAACCCTTTTTCGATACTTGCCGCACAGGCTGCACACGTCATACCGATGATCCCTAGTTGCACTTCTTCTTTGGACATCCGACTCCCCCCTTTCACATTCCTCTTTAAGCTCTCTAACGCTCGTTCGCCCTTCTGCGATTTCATTAAATGGTGAGATTTGTCTTCTATTTAATTCTTCTTAAATTCTTCGAGGTCTAGAGCTACATATCCTTCATACAAGTCTCGCTATAAGTCGGCATAAAAAAACAAGACAGTCACCTGTCCTGTCGAAATACTGAGAAACATCGGATGCTCCTTAGACTATCGATCGAAAAATAAACAAAAAAAGAAGCCTAAGGAAGTCCCCTTCACACTAGGCATCTCAATCAAAATCATTCAGGTTTATACCATTTTCTCCGTTTTCTTTTCTGGTACACCAGGTTTTTGCTCTTTTGTCCATGTGCTTCGAGCAGGTATCTTTGAATAATCCACACGATGCGCATATTTCTTTGCGATATCGGTCACTTCTTGAAGCAGTCCATTATCCAATGTTGTTGGATTCAAGCCTTTTGATAAGAACAGATCATTGGATACGTAAAGCTCGTTCTCAGCTGCTTCTTTACGCGGGTTCGACACATAGACAACTTCTCCGCCAGCCAAATCACTGACAAGATGGGCAAGATCATTAACGCGATGAGTCTCTGTCATTTGATTAAAGATCATAACTCTTTCGTCGTGTTTTGGAGGATTCTCGATTGCTAATTGGATACAACGGACAGTATCTTGAATGTGGATGAAAGCACGTGTTTGTCCACCTGTTCCATGAACCGTAATCGGATAACCAACCGCTGCCTGCATCAAAAATCGATTAAGGACGGTTCCATAATCGCCATCATAATCAAAGCGGTTGATGAGGCGATCATCAAGCATCGTTTCTTTCGTGTTTGTTCCCCAAACAATCCCCTGGTGAAGATCGGTTATCCGGATGCCATCATTTTTGTTGTAGTAATGGAACAAGAGCTGGTCTTGCGTTTTCGTCATGTGATAAACAGATCCTGGATTCGTTGGATAGAGAATTTGTTGGTGAATCAGTTCACCTGTTTCTGTTGGAACCTTCACATCCAAGTACCCTTCAGGAATCTTCATCCCAGCTGTACCGTAGCCATAAACACCCATTGTGCCAAGGTGAACAAGATGAATGTCAAGTCCAGATTCAACGATTGCACACAATACATTATGAGTCGCATTGACGTTATTATTGACTGTATATCTTTTATGCTTCGGTGATTTCATGGAATACGGAGCGGATCGCTGTTCTGCAAAATGGATAATCACATCCGGCTGCTCGTCCAACAAAACAGCTAACAATGTGTCATATTCCGTTGCAATATTAAAATTATAAAAATTGATTTTTCGACCTGAAACCTCTTCCCATGCTTTGAGACGAGTTCCCATTGGTTGAATTGGCGTTAATGATTGCGCTTCTAATTCATTATCTATATTGCGACGAGATAAATTATCAATAATGACAACATCATGGCCTAAATTTGACAGATGCAGGCTTGTTGGCCAACCACAAAAACCGTCTCCACCCAAAACAATAATTTTCTTTGATTCTTTTGTCTCAATGGACATATTTGAACACCCTTTTAATAGATTTTTTTCGACATCTGAAAATCATCTTATAGTGGTTTTCTAGTCGTTCGAATAGAAAACTCTTATTAATAACGTATGTTTTAACTAGACTATTATACTTGATTATTCGATTTGCCGCTAACTGAAAATTTGTATAGATAACGTTTTCACCACTTAAGGCTAACCCTGCTACCGTTTAATGAACGCTTATTAAGCATCGCGCTTCCTTTTTCTATTTTAACAAAGTTTTTAATAAAAATAAGGATGAATGTGTAATTTTTTCGACAATCTTTGCTCAGCTGCCTGAAAACGGACCCGTTTAACCAAATTTGCTAGCTTTCAGTTCGAAATCTCCTCCCCGTTCAATGGATGAGGTCCTGCGCTTCTTGAGCCTAGAATGAAAAATTCCCACAAAAAAAAGACCACCGAAGTGGCCTAGATTTGAAAGCTTCTTTTGCCCTTTTTAAACAATCGATTGGAAAGATTCTTTGCACGACTTCTGTAGGGGCTTGGAATAGACGCAAACTGCTCGGTCTTACATTCGGTCTGTACCGTCGTTAACCATCGTTCATGATGACAAATGGACTTTCTTAAGGCTTTAATCTGTGCTTTCAAACGTTTTAATAATCGGAAGTCATTTTGAATCATCGCTTCGAAGCATCTTATCAGCTCTTCTTCTGTTTCAGCAGCACGAGCTACATTCGCTCGAGTTAAAAACTGGACATTTTCCATCTCTTGCCCTGGTAAGGACCCATATAAAAGCATAGGCGTCTCCGCTGCTATCGCCTCAGAGATCGATAACCCTCCTGCTTTCGTTAAGTAAAGGTCGGCTACTTGCAGCCACTCGGCCATTTGATCCGTAAATCCAATGACCTTAAGTCCCTGAACCTTGCTCAAACGTTTGAATAAACTGGCATTTTTACCGCAAATCACGACAAATTGAAATTCCGGATAGCGCTCATGGAAAGTCACACAAACAGAAGCAAAATTAGTGACCCCATAGGCACCTGCCGATATCAAGACAATCGGTCGATCTGAACTCACCCCAAGATTGGCTTTTAATTGCTCTAGGTCTCTCTTCTCTTCAAATTGTGCTAATACCGGAATGCCAGTTGACTGAATGGTTTCAGCCGGAATGCCCCGCGCAATAAATTCCTTTTTAATTTGATTGGTCGGAACGAAATAATGATCGACATGCTGATAGAGCCAATGATTATGCGTTGTATAATCGGTTAATACACAGCACAGCTTAAAAGATGTCTGACCACGCTTTTTGATTTGAGACAGCATACCGGTTAAAGCTGGAAAAGTACTGATAACAACATCGGCCTTCATTTGGCGAATATAAGCCTCCAGTTTCAGACTGCCTAAATAGGTAAAAAGGGACGTGACCGAAGAATCGATAGGTAAGTCTTTTGTTTGGTAATACAACTTCTTATAAAATGGTTTAGCCCAATGAAAGGACTGTATATATAATTTCCTCATAAATTGGTCAATTAGAGGAAAGGCTTGGCCAAGAAAATCGGTTTTGTGAATAATCATCGCATCCCTATGGTGAACAGTGGCCAATTTCAGCTTTTCTTCGATTGCGTCAGCTGCCCTCTTGTGCCCTGCCCCATAATTGGCATACAAAATTAAGACGGTAGGCTTCTTCATGAACTAACCTCCTCGCTTTGTCTTCTATAATAAGACAGCCTAAATAAGTATAAAGTTCATTGTCCTAAAAAAAAAATTTCAGGATGCCAGTCTCTCCTTTAGATTCACTTAAAACTCTCCCACAGTTAAGCCAGGCGAAAAGGCCGAGGGAAAAAGTGGATGTCTGCGTCTTCTTTGTAGTCCATTATAATCGATTTAACGCTTGACCATTATTAAGATTCAATTAATTTATTGTCATTTAAGATTATTTTCTAGCCATTCAATTCCGTTCATGCTATCTTATTATCATTAACCTTATTGGTTTACTCGGAATTAGAAAGCAGGGATACTCAGTGACACTGACGACCATCGCTATTATCATTTCACTGTTTTTTGCTATAAATATTGGTGCAAGCGGTACCGCAGCTTCAATGGGCGCCGCCTATGGAGCGGGAGCCATAAAAAAGAGATGGATCGCCTTGCTGCTTGCCAGTCTATCCGTCTTACTTGGTGCCTACTTTGGCGGAGGGGAAGTCGTGAAGACTATTGGTAAAGGACTCATTCCTTCCACAGTCCTTACCAGTCAAATAACTATTATTATTTTAGTGTCGGCTTGTCTGACCTTATTTTTGGCTAATTTATTAGGTATCCCCCTTTCGACCAGTGAAGTAACCGTTGGCGCGGTTGTAGGTGTTGGAATAGCGAGCAAAGCCATTTATGGAAGCTATATTCTTTTCATTGTGGTCGTTTGGATCGCCCTTCCCTTTTTAGCTTTTTGTTGTGCCTATCTTCTTGGGAAACTGGCACCTTACATAGAGAAGTGGCTGATCACATTCAAAAATGCAAAGAAAGCCTCTCAATTTCTTATCGTCCTATTGATCCTATCGGGCTGTTACGAAGCCTTTTCAGCGGGAATGAATAATGTGGCAAATGCCGTTGGTCCATTGGTCGGCGCAGGACTAATCGACAAATCGACCGCCATTCTTTGGGGTGGATTATTTGTCGCATTAGGTGCTTTTGCACTTGGAGGAAAGGTATTAGACACCAATGCCAAAAAAATAACAAAGCTCTCCCTTCTGCAAGGCAGTATGGTCTCACTGACGAGCGGTACACTTGTCGTCATCGCCTCTATTTTTGGCTTACCCGTACCGCTGACTCAAGCCACAACCATGGCTATTTTCGGGATTGGCACGACTAGAGATGGACTCAACATCTGGAAATCCGATATTGTCAAACGAATTATAAAAGTATGGATTACATCACCGATCTCCTCGATGATCATCTCTTACTTGTTCGTCGAAGCCCTTATCGAACAAAATATCTATGAAGTCATTATTGTCTTTGGGGCCTTTGTCATGACAATTGGATTAATGAGTTTCCTCTCCCCCAAAAAAAGCTTAATTAAATGAAATGCGAAAACGCGGGGACGAAAAAAACGCGGGGACGGTTCTCCTGTTTCAGAAACGAGAGAACCGTCCCCGCGTTTCAGTCCTCGCTTCACATATCTATTATAATTCCTCTTTACAAAACAGGGGGAGGAAAGTAACATAGTAGTGTGATTGAAAGCAACGCTTAATTTCTTTTTTTGAAAACGGGGAAACCATTATTTTTGTGATATGAAACGAACATCACTTGGGGTGAATCCTTCGATGCTTAGAAGGTAGGGATACTCTTAATAGTCCCGAATCCGACAGCTACCCTCGTAAGCGTGTATTAAGAGAAACCCATGTGATCTGACAGTTGACCACAGAGTCTTTCTCTGTGGTTTTTTGGCGTGGTTTCAACGGCTCAAAACGGTGGTAAATACCATTACCTTTTTTAAAATAAGCTGGCTTTCAAATGAATGAATAAGGATCTTGTAAAGCTATTTTTTTACCAAGGAGACGACTATGGATAAGCGCACACAATATGCAGTATTTGGTCTTGGACGTTTTGGCGGGAGTTTAGTATCTGAACTGCACAGCTATGGTGTTGAAGTACTGGCAGTGGATGTAGACCCAGATCGTGTCGAAGAGTACCTGTCGATTGCCACTCATGCTGTACAAGGAAATACAACCGAGGAGAATGTCTTAAAATCGATTGGAATTCGAAATTTCGATTACGTCATCGTATCATTCGGTGATAACCTGCAACAAAGCATTTTAACAACTCTTCTGTTAAAAGAAATGGGTGTCAAAAATGTTTGGGTTAAAGCCCAAAACGATTATCATCATCGCGTTCTTGAGAAAATCGGAGCGGACCGCATTATCCATCCTGAACGTGACATGGCGAGGCGGATTGCCCATCACATTACTTCGGATAAGATATTAGATTTTATCGAGCTATCTGATGAGTTTAGCATTGTTGAGGTGATTGCGAGTAAAAAGGTAGCCAACCAATCTCTAGTAGAACTCGATACGCGCGCCCAATTTGGCTGTACGATTGTAGCGATTAAGACAAAGGACCAAATTAAAGTTTCGCCTTCTGCTAATGAGCGGATTCAAGCGGATGATGTTCTGGTTGTCATTGGACATAATAGAGACATTGAACGTTTCGAAAAAGAGGGTGTCTAATTTATGCTTAATCGATTGAAGGTTATGAATCTCAGCCCGCCGCAAATTATTACTTCTGTCTATTTTTTAATTATTCTGATTGGCGCTCTTCTTTTAATGCTGCCCTTTTCAACCACACATGGGATCAGCTTCTTAAACGCCCTTTTCACTTCGACATCAGCCATGACCGTTACAGGGCTTGCAGTGGTTGATACGGGAGAAGCTTTCACTTATTTTGGACAGATCGTCATCCTGCTCTTAATTCAAACAGGCGGTCTTGGAATCATGGTTTTTGCTGTCTTTATCTTTATCCTTCTCGGGCGAAAGATTGGGCTTAAACAGCGGATTCTTATGCAGCAATCCATTAACCAAACAGAACTTGGCGGCATCATCTATCTTGCCCGCCGTTTACTCACCTATTCTCTAATCATCGAATCAATCGGCGCCTTCTTCTTAGCCTTAAGATGGGGTCCGACAATGGGATGGGGAAACGGGATCTATAACGCTATCTTTCATTCCATATCTGCCTTTAATAACGCCGGTTTTTCCACTTGGTCAGATAACTTAACTAAATTTGTTGGGGACCCGACGGTTAATATTGTGATCTCATTATTATACATTATTGGAGGGTTAGGCTTTACGGTTCTAATTGATTTATGGACAAAAAAACGGTTTAAAGACCTGAGCCTGCAAACCAAATTGATGCTGATCGGAACACTTGTCATTAACGTCATATCAGTCCTCTTAATATTCATAATGGAATACCATAATCCAAATACATTAGGAAAACTAACATTGCCGGAAAAAATTTGGGCGGCCTACTTCCAGGGAACCGTCCCCCGAACGGCAGGATTTAATACGATTGATATCGGCAGCATGCACCCATCATCTTTGTTTTTGATGTGTCTGCTCATGTTTGTTGGGTCAGGAAGCGGATCAACTGGTGGTGGGATTAAATTAACCACCTTTATTGCCATTCTTCTCTGCGTTCTTAGTTTTCTAAGAGGAAAATCAGAGATTGTTGTTTTCAAGCGGTCCATTCCGCCATCCATTGTCATTCGTTCACTTGTGGTTAGTTTTCTTGCCTTCTTGTTAATATTTGTCGCTGTTTTCATTCTCAACATTACTGAAAAAGCGCCTTTTATTGAAATTCTATACGAAACCATTTCCGCTTTTGGTACGGTTGGATTAACTATGGGCCTGACGAGTCACTTATCCTGGATTGGACGAATCGTTATTATTCTAGTCATGTTTGTTGGTAAAATAGGACCGCTGACACTAGCCATATCGTTTGCCAAACAAAACGATGCCCCCATTCGCTACCCAAAAGAAAATATCCTTACAGGCTGATTGCATGAAAAGGGTTGCCAAAAATCAGAGAGATACTGATTATATGGCAACCCTTTTATTGATCCCATTTTTTATCCCCTCGTTGCACGAAAATTTGCTAGACGTAACCAGAATTCGCTATCCGCCGCGAATTCGGCCGGAATGCCGAAATAACGGAATGACGTTACGCCTATTTCGGATGAGCGTAACGAGAATTCGCTATCCGACTCTAAACTGGACCGAATTGCCCTAATAAGATAATGTCGTTACGCCTATTTCGATTGAGCGTAACGAGAATACGCTATCCGACTCTAGATTGGACCGAATTGCCCAAATAAAGGAATGACGTTACGCCTATTTTGATTAGGCGTAACGAGAATACGCTATCCGACTCTAAATTGGACCGAATTGCCCAAATAAGGGAATGGCGTTACACCTATTTCGATTGAGCGTAACGAGAATACGCTATCCGACTCTAAACTGAGCTGAAATGCCGAAATAAAGGAATGACGTTACGCCTATTTCGATTGAGCGTAACGAGAATACGTTATCCGACTCTAAATTGGACCGAATTGCCCTAATAAGATAATGGCGTTACGCCTATTCCGATTGAGCGTAACGAGAATACGCTATCCGACTCTAAATTGGGCTGAAATGTCGAAATAAGGGAATGGCGTTACGCCTATTTCGATTAAGCGTAACGAGAATACGTTATCCGACTCTAAACTGAGCTGAAAATGCCGAAATAAGGGAATGTCGTTACACCTATTTCGATTGAGCGTAACGAGAATACGCTATCCGACTCTAGATTGGACCGAATTGCCCAAATAAAGGAATGACGTTACGCCTATTTTGATTAGGCGTAACGAGAATACGCTATCCGACTCTAAATTGGACCGAATTGCCCTAATAAGATAATGTCGTTACGCCTATTTCGATTGAGCGTAACGAGAATACGCTATCCGACTCTAGATTGGACCGAATTGCCCTAATAAAGGAATGACGTTACGCCTATTTTGATTAGGCGTAACGAGAATTCGCTATCCGACTCTAAACTGGACCGAATTGCCCTAATAAGATAATGTCGTTACGCCTATTTCGATTGAGCGTAACGAGAATACGCTATCCGACTCTAGATTGGACCGAATTGCCCAAATAAAGGAATGACGTTACGCCTATTTTGATTAGGCGTAACGAGAATACGCTATCCGACTCTAAATTGGACCGAATTGCCCAAATAAGGGAATGGCGTTACACCTATTTCGATTGAGCGTAACGAGAATACGCTATCCGACTCTAAACTGAGCTGAAATGCCGAAATAAAGGAATGACGTTACGCCTATTTCGATTGAGCGTAACGAGAATACGTTATCCGACTCTAAATTGGACCGAATTGCCCTAATAAGATAATGGCGTTACGCCTATTCCGATTGAGCGTAACGAGAATACGCTATCCGACTCTAAATTGGGCTGAAATGTCGAAATAAGGGAATGGCGTTACGCCTATTTCGATTGAGCGTAACGAGAATACGCTATCCGCCGCGAATTCGGCCGGAATGCCGAAATAACGGAATGCCGTTACGCCTATTTCTTTTGAGCGTAACGAGAATTCGCTATTCGCCTCCAAATGGCCATTCGGAAAATAGGCGTAACGAGAATACGCTATGACTCAAAATATCCTCCTCTATTCCAAGAATATCACCGATCGCCCCTAGCTTCGTGCACCCATAAGTCGCATACTATATCAAAGCGGTACCCGCTAATTGTTTAGTGGATACCGCTTTTATTCTACTGAGTTTTGTACCAGCCTTTTTATTTTTGTAATGTATTGCGATATATTACGCCTTTTTTGCAAACTCTCCTTCAAGAGAACCACACAGGTGGTCGCTCCTTTTTGAAAGTTATTGGTTCGCTTTTTTAACCCATTCGGCAACGGTGACGGTTCTTTTGGCTTGGTGCTTAACAGCCGCTTGAACATCCCCAACCATGTTCCCATTTTGGTCAACCGTAACACTGGTTCCATATGGATTTCCTCCAGCGCCAAAAAGAACGGGATCCGTGTAACCTGGAGGTACAATAATGGTTCCCCAATGCATCATCGTTGTATAAAGAGAGAGCAGCGTGGCTTCTTGTCCTCCGTGAGGATTTTGGGCAGAGGTCATCGCACTCACAACCTTATTTACAGTCTTTCCGGTCGCCCACAGTCCGCCTTGAATATCAAGGAATTGCTTCATTTGAGAAGGCATGTTCCCAAATCGAGTTGGAACACTAAATATAATCGCGTCGGCCCATTCAATATCCTCAGATGTGGCAACAGGGATGTGCTTGGTGGCTTCCACATGTGCTTTCCAGCCTTCATTCCCTTGAATGACAGATTCCGGAGCTAATTCCTGTACCCTTAATACCTTTACCTCAGCACCTAGTTCTTTTGCACCTTCCTCTGCCCATTTGGAGAGTTGATAGTTCGTCCCTCCCATACTGTAATAAATAATCGCTAATTTTACATTTGTCACGTGTTTTGTCTCCTTTTATTTAAACTTCAATTTTTACCCTCTTTATTATTTCTTCTTTCTATCTGGAATAAACGCCAAGTTCCCATTACAAAATAAAAGGCTCCCCCAGTATTCTGAGAAAGCCTTTACTTCTAGCCCGTATTTCTAAGTATTTCATTAGGACGCACCTGATTGACGGTCACTGCCAAAGCCTCCTGTGCCTTGTCCTCCCCCTCCTTGGGAATCATTAAAGCTCCAGCCTGAACCACCGTCTCCGCCATATGAACCTGAATCCCCGTCCCCGTAAGAGCCTTGTCCGCCATCGCCATAGGCGGCTGAACCATTATCACTGTTGAATGGATCGGTATTACTGTTCGTCCCGTTTTGAACACTGCCTCCGTTTACTTCATTATTAAATAAATTTGTTTGCGTCTTATTTGTTGCTTGTGCAGGACTAAATTGACTTAATACAAAAGCTGAAAAGGCGACTCCAACCGTACCGACAATCCATTTTGCTTTTTTATTTTGGTTCATCCTCTTACACCTCTAGCATCTCGTTTTTTACCCTTAATTATAGGAACTTATAATTAAAATTCACTTAACTTAACCACCTTGGTCCCGCACCGCACATTCTGTTTTGCCGCTGCCTCTTTTGCTAAAAAAAGTGATTTTTTTATTGAATGAAGCGCTTGAGATGTTGAAATGCTAATTTTGAAGATTAAATGACCCTTCTTTTTGTCAATCATCGAGTTCCTCCTTGCCTGCTTGAACAATTTTTTCAATAGAAAATGTAGTGTCTGTCTCCTAAAAACAATTCCATTATGGCTCTTCCTTCTTAAAATCCGCTTAAAGCCTGTCTCATTCAAAAAAATTTGAATGAGAGCGTATCCTTTTTGCCGCTGCCACATATATTAATTCCAAATAATTTTTTTGCCCTGGGTAAACATTTTTCAATAATCCAAATCAAGGAGTGAGAAAGGCATGAAGTCATTTAAATCTCAATCAAAACCGGCTAAGTCTTTTCCGGTCAGTCACAAACATGTGAAACGATTTGTCGCAACAGTTGGTATTCTTAGCGGGTTTCTTTAAAGTTAAAAGGTGCCCCTTAAGAGGAACACCTTTTAGCTCAAGTTATTCTAGTCCTATTACATCTGCTCAGGTGCCTTCATCCCCAACAGACGAAGACCTTCTTTTAGCACGATTTTGACAGAATCGATCAATGACAATCGTTCCTGTTTTAAACCATCTTCTTCAAGGATGCGGACAGAAGCGTAATATTTATTAAAGGCTTTAGAAAGATCCAGTACGTACTTTGCTATTAAGGATGGGTCATAGGCTTCAAAAGCATGAACAACGGTTTCTGGAAAAGTCATTAATTGAGTCACTATTGACCAAGAATACTCATCCCCATTAAAAACCGTCTCCGCGTCATTTGCGTAATTTCCTTTATTAAGGAGTGAGGCGGCACGGGCATGGGTGTATTGAACATAAGGACCGGTATCACCTTCAAATGTCAGCATCTCTTCCATCGAAAACTCGACATCATGATGTCGGTCATGTTTGAGGTCGTGAAAAATAATGGCGCCTATTCCTACGGCGCGCGCCACTTCTTCTTTCTCTGCAAGGGTCGGATTTTTCTCGTGGATATTAGCCATTGCCATTTGAATCGCCTGCTCAAGAACTTCTTCAAGTAGAACAAGCTTTCCTTTTCGTGTTGACATCTTTTTGCCACCCTTTAAAATCATGCCGAATGGGATATGGCAAAGGTTCTTGGACCATGAGTAACCCAGTTTCTCTAAAACTAACTTTATTTGCTTAAATTGAAGAGTTTGCTCATTCTTATTAAAATTCTGTCTTCCCTATATGCATAAGGAATCAATAATGATTCACTAATATATGACTCTTTAGGAATTCTCCTATTAATATTATTTCAATCCTCCTCTCCGTCATCTTCTCCATCAATAGCTCGGCATGCTTGTTCTTTTATTTTCTCTGCCTCGTGAAGCTCGAACTGTTTCGTAAATTCCTCAATCACCAACTCAATGGCCTTTAGTTCGCCTTGAATGACCATTCTAATTTCTTGAAATTCGGGGGCTTCTAGCTGTTGTCTTAATGTCATACGTTTGACATTTAATTTCTCTAAGAAATCAAGGGCACGGCCGCGACGAAACGTTTGGGCCCCATGATGGTGATGCCTTCCCCTTCCTCTTGTTTTCCCGCCCTCACGCATGTAATCTTCCTGCTGCCTGTCAATGTCCTTCATCAAAAGCACCTCTTCGAATACATTTGTATACAACTGTATTTTCCTATAATGTATACAATTGAATGCCTGTTTGTCAATTGCCTCTTATAAAGAAAAAAATCGGGCTCTTCCTTGAAGTAAGAGCCCGAGTTTTTCTATTAAGATCTCGTCATTCTAGCTGGCCGTGCTTCGATCTGAGACGGTTTTTCTATGAACGGTTCCCCTATTCATTGACTTTACTAAGAACAGAATAATGATGATGATTCCAGAGATCCAATAGACAGACGTTCCCCACACCGTCTTAGTGTCAGAACCCATCACAACCCCGTGAATCAGCATTAATAGCCAGGCCGGAAACACCATCAAGTGAATCCTTTTCCATACCTTTTTATTCATTTTGCTTCTCATCACATCAGAAGTAAATAAGACAATAACAATGATAAAGAATGCGAGTGTTCCTAAGCCTGAGGCAATCCGATCATATTGTGCAACAAACGGAATGAAAATTTCCTTTATTGTATATGGCTGATACGAATCTACTATTAAGATAAGGATATGTCCCAGTGTAGCAAAAAGCCCCGCCCAGCTCGAGGACATGTGAATGGCACTAAATAATCCCCATTTTTTCTTAAAGGAAGACATCCGGCTGAGCATACCAAAGACAAGCGACATTGAAAAGAAGAAGTAGGCTAACCATCCGAATAGCCGAATGAGATGCCAGGTATCAAATAGCTGTAAAAAGTTTTGCATATACATCCACCTTTATCCCTATAAATTAAGCGGCTCCCGATTGACGGTCACTGAATATATCCATTTGAGCTTTGCGTATTGTTAAAACGAAAACTGAAAAGGCAATGCCAACCGTCCCCACGCCCCCACCTTGTTTTTTAATCTGTATCAACTATTGACACTTCAATTTCCCATTTTCGATTAGCTGATTCTTTGCTTTTGAACCAATTCTCCATCTGCTTTCACCAACAAATAATGAACATTAGGCATTTTGGTGCTAAACCACTCTTCACGTTCCTGCCCATTTAGCAAGAAGCACATCTTCGCTGCAACTTCTGCTTCAACACAAGTTTCGGCGATGGCGGTTGCCTGAACAATTTCTGACTCTAACACTTTACCTGTTCGCCCGTCCAACAAGTGATGCTTCGTTTCGCTCCCTTGTTTCCAACTTCTATAAACGCGATTAGACGTCGCGATACTCGCATTCTTAAAGGTAAAGATGCCAAGCTCCTTACGCTTATCCCAAGCATCGGTAACACCAATCTTCCATTGCTTCTCACCGCTTGACCAAACCGTCATGTCGCCCCCTCCATCAACAATCCCGTAATCCGCACCGTGCTCCTTCAGCCACATAGCCGCTCCCTGCACGGCATAGCCTTTGCCAATTCCTCCAAGATCAATTTGGAGGTCGGTGTTTTTGACCACTGTCAATTCCTCTTTAAAGATAAAGGGCTGCTCTTCTAAGCGGTAGGGTTCAAGGAGCCCCTCTTCGGATGATGTAAAAGGAAAACTTCTATTATAGCCTTGTTGTTCCAGCGCTTTCTTTAAATAAGGTGAAAACCGGTCCTGAGTTATAGCCCGATACTGATCGGCCATTTTTAGACAACCATACAGTGCCGGTGGAAGAACCAGTTCGGTTCCTTTTGGGGCTTGATTGATCCGATCCAGCTCATTATCCTTTTGAAATCTGGACCATTCCGCATTAACATAATGCAGCCATTCACCAACGTAATCTTTCCAATTGTCATCCACTTGGTCGGATACATCTATATAAAACTGAGTATTCATAAGTTCAGCCGTATAAGGGTCCATTCGTCATACTCCCTTTTTAAATACTTATCCTCCAGGAATTCCCTGAAGATCTAGTCGAGTGTTCAACACACTCATAATCAAATAGTAGAACATAATTATTAAACAACGCTTAATTTCTAAAAGTAAAATAAAACTAACTTTTAAGAAAATCCCCTAGGATTGCGAAGATAAGAGGGTTCCACGCTTGCCTAAAATGGCTTTAAGAAGCTCCCTCACCTGCTTTGGATATTAGGAATCGGCCATCTTCCACCCTTGACACATTTCTTTTTTATACATTAAGAAAATCGACGCAAGTATAAGTGCGACTAGGCTGCCGTCTTCACCTAAAGGCTTGGCGGGCCCTAGTTTTTCTAATGTAAACGCAATCATTTGTTGGTTGACACCTTTCTGTCTTCGGAATACAATTAGATTTGAATACATTTGTATACCAACTCTTACATAGATAGTTAGGTCGGTCATTAATAAACTTCTGGGGGAATTAGTTATGAGAGGATTAGGTGGGGGAAAGGGCTGGGAATTGCGCGAACTGGCTAAGCAAGAGCACTTCGACTGGGCCATTATCCAGCGAGTAGGTAAATCCTTTAGAACCTATTGGAAAAAAGCTGTTTTTGTATCTATTCTTCTTTTAATTACGTCAGCCGGGGGAGCTCTTCCCGCTTGGTTAACCCAGCAAATTATTGACGAAGGCATTCTGAAAGGCCATGTTTCGACCGTGATCTGGTTGACTTCTTCACTCATACTGATTGCTTTAATAACAGGGCTACTCGGAGTTGCCCAGTCCTGGTTAAGCAATTCTGTCGCACAAGATGTGATGGCGGATTATCGTCTATCTTTATTTAGTCACATCCAACGTCAAACGGTGAACTTTTTTGCCTCCCGTCAAACTGGTGATCTCGTCTCACGGATTATGAATGATGTAACGGCTATCCAAAATGTCATTACCTCCACCTTAATGGGATTAGCCAGCAATATTCTAATCATACTGACGACACTGGGTCTTATGTTTGAAATGAATTGGAAGATGACCATTCTCTCTCTCGTTGTTGTTCCAGGGTTTGTCCTCCCCACCCAACGAGTCGGCGGTGTACGCCAAAGACTGCAGGGTGAAATCCAAAACAAATTATCTGCACTTACTATCCAGCTTAGTGAGCAATTTGGCGTAAGCGGAGCCTTATTAACTCGTATCTTTAATCGAGAACCTCAAGAAACAAGCAAATTTAATAAAGTTAACATGGAGCTTAGAGATCTGCAAGTCAGACAAACGCTTGTCGGACGCTGGCTATTTATGTGGATCGGCATGTTTTCCTCTATTGGACCCGCATTACTGTGGGGATATGGGGGATGGCTTGTCATTCACCATCAAATGGGGCTTGGGACCATCGTCGCTTTTACTGGATTATTAGGTCGATTATATGGACCAATGCGGGATCTGGCTCAGATGCAAGTCAGTTTACTTTCTTCAATTGCCCTATTTCGGAGAATTTTTGCCATACTCGATATTGAACCTGAAGTCACAGACGGTCCTCTCACGCTTCCAGATGGTTCTGTAAAAGGGAGAATTCGTATTGACAAGGTTTCGTTTGCCTATCAAACGGATGAGACCCAACAGTCCAATAAAGTTCTTCACGATATTGAACTCGATATTCAACCAGGACAGATGATTGCTCTAGTGGGTCCAAGCGGTGCGGGTAAGTCTACACTGCTTAACCTCATTCCTCGTTTCGCCGATCCAGTTTCAGGTCATATTTATATTGATAATTATGAGAGTAAATCATTAACTCTCGCTTCCTTGCGCGGGCAAATGGGATTAGTGCCTCAGGATCCTTTCTTTTTCCATGACAGCATCTACAACAATCTTCTTTTTGCAAAACCTGATTCAGAACGGGATGAGATTGTAAAAGCTTGTCAAGCGGCTCAAATTCATGACATGATTGCAAGCCTCCCAGACGGCTACGATACAATTGTTGGTGAAAGGGGCTACCGGCTATCCGGGGGAGAGCGCCAGAGATTGGCCATAGCCCGAGTCTTATTGCGGGCCCCTCAAATCGTCCTGCTTGATGAGGCAACCAGTGCCCTGGACACTCTTGTCGAACGGCAAATTCAAGAAGCATTAGAAGTCCTATTGAAAGGACGTACCGCCATTATTATTGCTCACCGTCTCTCCACCATTTTAACGGCCGATCGTATTGTCGTTCTTCAGGATGGTCGAATTGCGGCTTCAGGCAAGCATCAAGAATTACTGCAAAAAAACAAACTTTATCGAGAACTGTACGAAGCTCAATTTGCTCTTCAAGGTGTGTAAGGGACAGACCTCTTCAGAGCAGTTAGTCTTTCAGTAGGAGGTCTGTCCCCAAAAAGTCCCCACCGTATTTTAGGCTTATTCAGATTTTAAACGTTTTAGAAACTGGAGCAATCGGGGATTTTCCGATTGTTCAAATACATAATCAGGTGTGCCCTTTTCAATAATTTGTCCCTCGGCCATAAAGATGACTTGATCGGCCACATGATGCGCAAAGCTCATTTCATGTGTCACCACGATCATCGTCATGCCAGCACTTGCCAAATCCTTCATGACTTCTAATACCTCACCCACAAGCTCTGGATCAAGAGCGGATGTAGGCTCATCAAATAAAATCACTTCCGGATCCATCGCCATGGCACGAGCAATTCCGACTCGTTGCTGCTGCCCGCCTGATAACTGATGAGGGTATTTATTAATATGCTCGCTCAGCCCCACTTTTTTCAATAGTGCGATAGCCTTGTCCTCTGCTTCTTTCTTTGGTCGCCTAAGAACAACCAGTTGACCTTCCGTTACATTTTCTAATGCTGTCTTATGAGGAAACAGATTGTAATTTTGAAAAACCATTCCCGTTTGCTTCCTAAATGAAGTCATTTCCCGTGGGGTAAGTCCATTATGCTCATCAAAGGACACGTTATGATCACCGATCGATATTTCCCCGCCATTCGGTATTTCCAACAAATTAACGCATCTTAATAACGTTGTTTTTCCGGATCCCGACGGTCCAATAATCACCGTTGTTTGTCCTTTTTCAACACGCAAATCAATGCCGCGCAAAACGTGATGATCGCCAAAAGACTTTTGAAGCTGCGATAGTGTAATCAGAATTTGTCACCTCAATTCTTTGCCGTAAATTTACTGAGCCGTTCTTCTAATGTCGACTGGTAATAATTCAAAATGGTACAAAGGATTAAGTAAATAAACGCGACTTCAATATAGAGCCAAAGCGGTTCATAAGTCACTGCCGCAATTTGCTGCCCCTTTTGAAAAAGCTCTGTAACGGTAATAGTGGCTGCAAGTGAGGTATCTTTAACAAGACTTACAAAGGAATTACCCAGGGGAGGGACAGAGACTCTTGAGGCCTGCGGTATGATGATCCGCCTCATCGCTTGCCATTTGGTCATTCCAATCGAAAAAGCCGCTTCCCATTGGCCTTTATTGATGGATTGAATAGCCGCTCGTATGATCTCAGAATTATAAGCCCCCATATTTAATGTAAAGCCAATTATGGCGGACGTAAAAGGATTAAGGGTGATCCCGACACTTGGTAAACCGTAAAATAAAATAAACAGTTGGACAAGAAGCGGTGTCCCTCGGATGATCCACACATAAAAAGAGGCAAGGCCCTTTAATAGTTTTATTTCAGAAATACGAGCCATTGCGGTAAAGAAGCCTAATATAAGACCAAGTAAAAAAGTAATAAGGGTAAGCGGGACCGTAAATTCCAATCCCGCTTTTAATATAGGCCAAAATGACGTGATTAAAATGTGAATAACATGTGCTGTATGTTCAGACATAGCCCGGCATCCTTATTTTGAGACGTCTTGACCGAAATACTTTTTGGAGATCTTCAAGTAGGTTCCATCTTTTTTCATATCAGCAAGGGCCTTATTGACTTTCTGAACAAGCGCTGTTGAACCCTTCCGAAATAGAAACGCACTTTTGGCTGCATTTGACTGTTCCGCCACCATCTTAATCGGTGCATTTGGATTCTGTTTTTTCATATCTAGATAAGAGAGACTATCGTTGACCGTTGCATCCACACGCCCCGATGTTATCAGATCAACAGCCTGATTAAATCCATCCACTTGAGTATTGACTGCTCCATAGCTCTTAGCAATGTTATAGTAATTACTTGTTAAGGATTGGGCGACCTTTTTTCCTTTTAAGTCTTTAAAGGTTTTAATCGTGTTATTATCTTGTTTGACAATAAGCGCTGCCTTTGACGCAATATAAGGACGGGAAAACAAATATTTTTTTTGTCTATCTGGCGTAATTCCTACTTCATTGGCGACCATATCGTAACGCTTATCATCTAAGCCCGCCAACATCCCATCCCATTTGGTTTCAATAAATTTCGCTTTTACTCCGAGACGTTTCGCCACTTCTTGAGCGATTTCGACGTCAAAACCGGTTAACTTATCACTTGAGTCATGATAGGTAAAAGGCGGATAAGTTCCCTCTGTCCCGATCGTTATAACTCCTTTTGATTGAATCGATTGATAAAGGTTCGTTGTATTTGCCTTATTTTTGCCAGACCCGCATGCTGTGAGAGAGAAAAAAACCATTAATGTCACAAGAAAGATCAGACTTTTCTTCATGTTCTAGTTACCCTCCTGCTTCTAAAACTCTTCTCATTTAATATGCACAATAACCATTATTATAATGAGCAGAAGAGAGGAATAGAGAGGAAATATAATCAACCAAAAGGCGGCTTACCTTCGTCTTGTAAAAAGTCTTCTGATCAACCAAACAATAACGAGAAGAAGGATAATATCAACCAAAATGCCTGTGAACGAAAAGCCGTACATAGTCCCGCCATAATAGCCGCCAAACGGATGGAACATATGCCCAATGAGCATACCTGCCCCAAAAGCCGCTGCATGAGAGGTAAAGCTTCTTCCAAAAGAAGAAGTGCCACGATTTGTATAGGAACGACTAGGCGTCGAATAATGTCGTGAAAAACTATGGCTATAGCTCCGGGCTTCAGAAGAATGCGGCACCATCCCTAAACCAATCATTAAAGCCAAAACTAAACTAACCCATCTTTTCATAATGTCCTCCTTAAACAAGCTAATGCTTGTCATCAACACATTTAAATTCCCCGACCTCTGGGATACCTCATACTTGGTAAAATTATTTTTCTGTTATATACAACAATACGAATTTAGAGCGAAAAGGTTACGCCAGCTGGACGCGGCCTCTGTTTTCGTGCGCAAGCCCCACTTGCGCTCGGGTATAAATAAAAGAGCGACCTAATCAGTCCATCGCTTGGACGTTTAAGTCGCTCTTCCTTAAACTATTCACATTTTTTCAAGCAGCCCTAAAGCTATTGGACTATTTTCGTTAAATTCGCCATTTCAATGGCTGCTACTGCACTGTCCCAGCCCTTATTGCCGGCTTTTGTCCCGGAACGTTCAATGGCTTGTTCGATGGACTCGGTGGTAACGATCCCAAAAATAACAGGGACGCCTGTTTCCATCCCCGCTTGGGCGACCCCTTTAGCGGCTTCATTACATACATAATCATAATGTGTTGTCGACCCGCGAATGACCGTTCCAAGCGTGATGACCGCATCGTATTTTTTAGAGGCCGCCAATTTTTTTGCTATAAATGGAATTTCAAACGCACCGGGAACCCATGAAATATCAATAGATGCTTCATCAACTCCATGCCGCTTAAGTGCGTCAAGAGCACCTGATAATAATTTGCTTGTTATAAATTCATTAAACCTTCCTACAACAATAGCCATTTTCAAACCAGATCCTACTAAATTTCCTTCAAACGTTTGACCCATTCCAATCGCCCCATTCTTATTCCTTCTTTTTTAAACCTTACAAATGCAGCAGGTGACCCATTTTTTCTGCTTTCGTCTTCATATAACGTTCATTATCTTTGTTCAATGGCAATTCAAGCGGAACTCGCTCGATAATGTCGATCCCATAGCTCTTTAAGGCCGCTACCTTTGTGGGGTTATTGGTTAGGAGGCGGCACTCCCTCACTCCTAAATCCTTTAACATCTGTGCGGCCGTATGAAATTCTCGCATATCTGCTGGAAAGCCTAGCTGTTCATTGGCTTCAACCGTGTCATAGCCCTGTTCTTGAAGCTTATAGGCACGAAGCTTATTTAATAAGCCAATTCCTCGACCCTCTTGTCTTAAGTAGAGTAGAACGCCTTGCCCCGCTTCTTCTATTTGCTCCAAAGCGGCATGCAATTGAGGACCACAATCACATCGACGAGAGCCAAACACATCTCCGGTTAAACACTCAGAATGAACGCGGACCAGGACTGGCTCATCCGGCTTTATAGTTCCCTTCACCAAAGCAACATGCTCTTTGGCATCGTAAGTGGAGGAATAGCCGATTGCCCTAAAATCACCAAAATCCGTCGGAAGCTGAATTTCAACCTCTCGCTCAATTAAAGCTTCATGAAGACGACGGTAGTGGATCAAATCTTTAATCGTAATCATTTTCAAATTATATCGCTCCGCAAGTGTCTGAAGTTCTGGCACTCTTGCCATCGTCCCATCCTCATTAATCACTTCACAAATCACACCAGACGGAGACGCCCCGCAAAGCCTTGCTAAATCAACCGCAGCTTCCGTGTGGCCCGGCCGCTCCAAAACCCCGCCTTTTTTCGCGATTAAAGGAAAGACATGTCCTGGCCTATTCAACTCATCACCCCTAGTATCAGGATGAATAAGAGCTTGAATCGTTTGGGCTCTTTCGGCAGCGCTTATACCGGTCGTTGTACTTTGGTGATCGACACTTACCGTAAAGGCGGTCCGATGCGCATCTGTATTGGCCATAACCATTGGCGTTAAGCCTAGTTGAACGGCTCGTTCCTCACTAATTGGCGTACACACTAATCCTTTTCCATTTGTAATCATGAAATTAATGACGTCAGGCGTAACCTTTTCTGATAAGGCTATAAAATCACCTTCGTTCTCGCGATTCTCATCATCACAAACGATAATCATTTTTCCTTCTTTAAGATCTCGAAGGGCTTCTTCTATTGTGTGAAACATAGTGTCACTCCTTCAGGTTCATCACATATATCCATGATCAGTTAAGAAAGCAGGAGTTATGGATGACGTATTTGTTGGTTGCTGAGCTTTTCCCATTTCCGAAAACTTATATAGATATTTAGCCAGCATATCTGTCTCGACATTCACGAATTGTCCAGGTTCTTTCTCACCTATAATACTTTCTTGCAACGTATGAGGAATCAGAGAGATCGTAAAAGTAGCGTCTGTTAAGCCAAATAAAGTCAAGCTTGTCCCATCAACGGTTACCGACCCTTTTAGTACCATGTAAGAAAGAAGAGAGGGTTCCACTTCTATTTCATAATAAATAGCATTGTTTGAAGCGACTTTCTTTTTTATTTGACCAACACCGTCCACGTGTCCTGCTACAAAATGCCCGCCAAACCGCCCATTAGCCCCCATTGCTCTCTCAAGATTCACCTTGGATCCTCGAGATAAAGTGCGAATAGTTGTGGCCTTTACGGTTTCAGGCATAACGTCAACGGTAAACTCGTTTGAGCGGAAAGACGTTACAGTTAAGCAAACCCCATTGACTGCCATACTGTCACCAAGCTTCACATCCTGTAACACTTTTTTTGCCCCAATTGTCAGGGTATAGACTTGACTGCCCGTCTGAATGCTCTCAATCTGTCCAATCTCTTCGATAATTCCGGTAAACATTAGAGGTTCTCCTTTTTTGGTATCGCCACTATCTTGATATCAGGCCCGATTCGTTCAAATGACTTAAACTCTAATTCCATGACATCAGCCATTTTTAGAAACCCCGCCCCTCCTATTGGCGATGGTGATTCGCTGCCACCACCAATGACCTTTGGTGCAAGATACAAAATTAATTGATCGACAAGTCCTTCTCTTATAAAACTCCCATTCACCTCTCCACCGCCTTCTACAAGTAATGAAGTGATGTGTTCCTCACCTAATAATTGGAGAAGGGGTGCTAAAGCAGGCCGTTCTTCACCTGTTTCAATAATTCGGACCCCTGTGGATCTAAAAAGCTCGACTCGTTTTTCATCTGGCCTTCCTGTAATGATCCATGTTTCAGCCAATTGGTCGGTCACAACCTTACTATCAATTGGCGTACGTAGATGAGTATCCAAAATGATTCTAAGAGGATGTTTCCCTCCTTCGGGAAGTCGGGTGGTTAAACTGGGATTGTCTTTTAAAATGGTTCCTATTCCAACTAAAATAGCGTCATGGTTGTGGCGGAGCCGATGAACATCCATCCGAGCCTCTTCACTCGTAATCCATTTACTTTCACCTGTTGAAGTCGCGATCTTACCGTCCATACTCGTTGCGGCCTTTACAGTGACATATGGTTGTTTTGTTTTAATAAAATGAAAGAACTCTTCATTTAAGGCCTCAGCCCCTTCGCGTAAAAGCCCAACTTCCACCTTTATTCCCGCATTCTCAAGACGCTTGATCCCTTGGCCTGCGACAAGAGGATTGGGGTCAGTTGAGGCGATGACGACTCGTGCCACCCCCTTTTCAATCAGCAAATTAGAACAAGGGGGTGTTTTACCAAAATGGCTGCATGGCTCAAGTGTGACATATACAGTTGCGCCTTTTGCTTTTTCTTCAGCCATTCTTAGGGCATTTACCTCGGCGTGAGGTCCTCCCGCTTTTAAGTGAGCTCCCATGCCAATGATCTCACCGTCTTTGACTACAACCGCTCCCACCGTTGGATTTGGACTCGTCTGGCCCTTCAGCTTACGTGCCAACTCAATAGCAAAAGCCATATACTCTGCATCCCGCAACTCGATCACCCTCTGTCTAACTCGTATTTAAAAATCGAATATAAAAGAAAATCCCCCAAGATAGTCATCTTGAGGGAGAAATCAACCTTAAAAGAGCATGCGACATCCTTTGTCCATACTTTTTTAAACGATCCTTCTCCCATCCAGACTATAACTGTCGGCTCTGGAATCACACCAGATCCTGCCACAAGTGGCTCGCGGGCTAAAGCTTTCGCTCATTACCGCCGATTGGGATTTTCACCCGACCCCGAAGGACTACTTATAAAATTGTCAAGCTTATAGAACTTTTATTTAAAATAACCTTTTTATTTCATGAAGTCAAACTAATTGGCTTTTAAAATGATCAATAAAATGAATAAAAAACTACAAAAAACGGATTAAATAGGCGTTTGCTTAGTGGAAATGACAAAACTCCGGTGGAAATAAAAGGCTCGCTTGTACACCATTTTCCATGGGCACACGGCCATTTTCGTGCGCAAGAGGTGGTTGCACACCATTTTCTTCACGCGCACCGACTTTTTCGTGCGCAAGAGGAGCTTCTATCCCGCCAAATTTATTTTGGGCCCATCTATAGCACCCTAAATCCGAATAATTCCATTTTATTCCATAGTTTATATTTTTTTGTTGAATAAACAAGTATTGAAAAGCTCATAATTTGTCTTAAAAGAATGAATAAGAAGTGGAGGAAAAATTTTGGCGGCTAAAAACCCATTAAGTGCATCTGAGATCGGAACACTTTGGCTTACTTATCAAGAAAAAACCTTGATCATGCGGATATTAGAATACTTCCAACAAAAAGCACTTGAAAAAGGGCAAGATGCAGATCGACAAGCCATCAATATTATGGGAGGGTTATGGCAAGAACTTAATCATTATGTTGAAATTATTATAGAGATTCTTGTGAATGATGGAGTTGCCATACCTGTTGGCCTTACGAGTGAAGATGTGAATTTAAACGCCCCTGAATTATATCAAAACGGATTTGATCTTATGTTTACAAGAGTTTTAAAAGAGGTCAGTCTAGGAATGTATACAATTAATATGAATATGGCCTATCGTGAAGATGTCATGTCTGTGTATGAGGGTCTGACAACCGTCAGTCAAAAAATTTATAAATTGTGTACACACTATTTACTTAAGAAAGGTATTCTTACTTTGCCGCCAAAAGTGACTCCCCCTATAACAACTGAGTTTATAAACAATCTTTCTTATTTAAAGGGACTTAACCTCTTTGGTGAGCTTCGCCCATTAAATAACATTGAACTGGGCTATCTTCATCACGGGATTGAGGCAAATAATATCGGCTTGCAGCTTATCACGGGGTTTGCGCAGGTTGCCGAAGATAAAGAGGTCAGACAGTACTTCATTAAAGGAAAGAATCTTGCTCTAAAACAAATTAAGCTGTTTGAAGATCTGCTTTTAGAAAGTGATGTCCAATTCTCTGTGACATCTGGTGCGACTGTCACCAACTCAACTGTTGCACCATTTTCTCAAAAGCTGATGATGGTATGCATCTTCTTTTTAAATGGCTTTTCTCTTGTCGGTCAAAGTTTCGGCTCTTTCTTTAGCTTGAGAAATGATATCTCCATGAAAAATGCCTTAATCGCAAAAGAAATTTACGATTATAATGAAGAAGGTATTAAACTCTTAATCAAAAATAGATGGTTAGAGGAGCCCCCTCAAATGGAGAATCGCTCGAATAAATAACATGACCATTCGAGAGGAATAGGAAAGCCCACTTAGTATAGGAATTTAACAAATTACGTAGGACCTGCCATTGTACTTTTTAGAGCCCCTGTTCTACCTAATATGAGAGGAAAAAACTATGAACTGGATGAGCCTTTTAAAACAAACAAAAAAAAGACGATATAATTTCCTTGGAGTTTTATTTTTCCTATTGCTAACGCTCCTGCTCCTGTCACTGAACAAATCCTTAAGAAAAGGCGTCGATTATTACCGGGATAAATTCTCGTTAGAATTCTTTAATTCGTTGAACTCCTATGCTGTTAAATCCAATTCAATTATAAACAGTCTATTTAAAGCTAAGTGAAATAAGACGCACGATGCCATTTTCTGGATGATCAGCCCCAAAAAAAAAGACAACACTTTTGCGCTAAGGGTTGTCTTTTGGAAATCTCGACCGATCGCGCGCTTTTAATGAAGAAAGCCCTCGTTATTCTTATACTATCCTCCTTCGTTGCTTCAACAACATTTCTTCTGATCACTTTATATTAAAGCAGGGCAAATTGTATCTTTAACTACTCACTATGACTAATGATCCCAAGACCATTTCTTGAAACTCATTTAATCCTCTGCTGCCTGCCATCACAAGGCATACACACCCTCATTAGCAGACATGACTATTTTGGCCCTGTCTCCTTTTCCTCTGTAAATTCCTTCTCAGCAGAAACTAATTTTTGATGATGCTTTTCCTCAAGAGCTCTCGTGTGAAAAACTCAAAGTATCATTTCATCATGTAGAATATAGCATTCAGGAGATAATCAACGCATGATCTACTTTTAAGCGTTTTCTTAAAGTTACGTTTTTCCTCTAATCCATGTTATAATTCTTCACGTTGATAACGGCCCCGACTTCTATGAGAGTTAGAAGTCAAATATATACAAAAAATTTCAAAATAGAAGTGAGGTTATGTATGAACTTTCTTATGACAATTAAACAAGACTGGTTTGGCAATTTGCGCGGGGATATCCTCTCAGGGTTAGTAGTTGCTCTTGCCTTAATTCCTGAAGCAATTGCTTTTTCAATCATTGCGGGTGTTGACCCTATGGTTGGGTTGTATGCTTCTTTTTGTATTGCCGTGACGATCTCTATTACTGGTGGACGTAAAGCGATGATCTCTGCTGCAACAGGGTCGACTGCCTTAGTCATGGCACCTTTAGTCGCCAAGCATGGTGTCCAATATTTGCTGGCAATGGCGATCTTAACAGGTGTCCTGCAAATCATCATGGGCTATTTAAAAATTGGTCATCTCATGAAATTTATTCCGCGACCGGTCATGACCGGTTTTGTCAATGCCTTAGCGATTCTCATTTTCATGGCACAGCTCCCTCAATTTGTAGGAGAAGGCTGGCAAATGTATGTCATGGTTGCAGGGGCACTAGCTATAATCTATATCCTGCCGAAGTTTTTTAAAGCCATTCCTGCACCCCTGGTTGCCATTTTAATTATTACGATTATCGCTATTGTCACTCACAGTCCTGTCCGAACAATCGGCGACTTAGGGGCATTGAAGCAATCCTTACCTAACTTTATGTTTCCACATGTTCCGTTAAACTTGGAAACTTTGAAAATCATTTTCCCATATGCTTTAACAACGGCGGTTGTGGGACTGATCGAGTCATTTCTAACCGCCCAAATTGTGGACGACATGACCGATTCCACCAGCAATAAAAACCGAGAAGCTAAAGGACAGGGTATTGCCAATATTGTGTCCGGATTTTTCGGAGGTATGGCCGGCTGTGCCATGATTGGCCAAACAGTGGTGAATGTGAAATCTGGCGGGCGCGGCCGTTTATCAACATTCGTTGCAGGTGTTTTCTTACTGATTCTCATTGTTGTCCTTCATAGCTTTTTAATTCGTGTGCCGATGGCTGCTCTAGTCGGCGTCATGTTTATGGTATCAATTGGAACATTTAACTGGGGTTCTCTTAAGACTTTACCTGTTATGCCGATTACCGATACGATTGTAATGATTGCAACAGTTATCGTGGTCGTTTTAACCAATAATTTATCCATTGGAGTAATAGCTGGCGTTATCTTAAGTGCTATTTTCTTTGCTTCAAAAATATCAAGCGTTCATGTTAAAGCCTCTTTTAATGAATCGACAGGCGTGAAGCATTACGAGATAAAAGGGCAATTATTCTTTGCATCCGTCACGGACCTCTTATCGCACTTTGATTACAAAGAACAAGTGGCACTCGTTGAATTAGATCTTACACATGTTCATGTATGGGATCATTCAGCAGTCGACGCGATCGATCGAATCGTCCTTAAATACAAACAAAATCATACAGAAGTTAAAATAATCGGATTAAACCAAGAAAGCTCAGAGTTAGTTGACAAAATCGGCATCCATAAAAAACCGAATGCACAGGCTTCATCACACTAACTCTAAATAAACTTAGGAACAGGAAAGAGGCTGGGACAAAACTAAACTAACTAACCTAAATTCCGAACACTAAATGTTTATAAGGACAGAAACAAATAGGAGGCGTAGTCAAAATACGGAGACTTCTGAGGGAATAGCACGGCCGCGGAAAGCGACGTATTTTGACTAGCGTTTCATAAATGACTTAACTTATAAATGAAAAACCGAACCCATCACGTTAAAAGGTGTGAATAAGTTCGGTTTTTTTCTATTCATCAACTCCTTCTGTTCCGGCCCCTTTAAAACTGGATCTCTACTTGTAACTCAGGTGCCATTGAGGAAGGTATTAAATTTTACTGTTATTCTCAAATAGGATATCATTTAAGGCCAATTCCAATGTCCCTTTAAATTCTGCTAGTTCTCTTAGATTAATACCTATATTAACAAAGTTCTTAACAATATCCGAACGAAGGCCGGTTATAATCGTTTGGCAACCCATCATCGAATTGGCCTCAATGATCTTTTTAAAATCATAAACCGCCACTTCTTCCATTGGGGTAATTCCCGATAAATCAATAATTAAAGTTCGGATATGATGCTTTCCAATTTCCTCAAGAACCTTTTCTTGAATGGTTCTAACACGGCTAGTATCGATCGATCCTATTAATGGGAGTATACGAATTTCCTTATTTATAGGAATAATAGGGACGGATAAATTTTCAACAAGCTCTCGCTGTTTTTCAATCAGCTCATCTTTATATGTAGAATAACTAATAAAAAAATGGGTCAGAAATTGGTCTATATAATCATTTATATTTTTTTCTAAAGTAAAAAAGGCATTCGAATCCTCTTTCTCTTTATTTAACAACTGGTAATTATTGAGAAATTTCCACAAAGTCCTTCTTATAGCGTGAATCCATTCCAGCTTGAATGCTAATGTTAAAGAATATTTGGCCCATGCCACGCCTTCTTGTTTGGCAAAAGCGACTAACTCCTCTTCCTTCTTTTCTACAACAAACATGACCAATTTATGAGCATTCTTTAGCAAATCAATATTTCCTATGAACAAAATCTCATTAATCTTATCCTTGACATTGATTGCCTCATCAAGCAATTCTTGTTCAAAAGGACTTTGATTATCAATAATAAATTGCTTAACAGTCGAATTCTCACGATAGCTTAGCTCCAATATCCTCACTCTCTCCATTTCACATAATATCTTCATTCCCGAAAAAGAAAAAGGTTATCTCAAGCACTTTCCCCTTACATATTATTTCAAAATTTTCCAAAGAAGAAAAGCACTTATAATCCCCCTCAGCACATCGAAACACGGGGACGGTTCTCTTGGTTCAATTGGAGAACCGCCCCCTCTTGTTCCCTCATTTTTATTCTCCTGTTTCTGCAGATCGCTTAATTCGTTCCCCTATCTCATCTCTTACTCATTGAAAAGCGACCATTTTTCTTCATCGGTCCCTGTCGCCTTGGCTGGGGCCTCGAAACCCCAATGGTCCCGTTTTACATACGGTGGTGTCATTGGGCACTTGTCGGCAGCGTCTCCGCATAATGTCACCGCCCATGCTGCACTATTTAAACTATCGGGGTCAATCACTTCTGATTTCTGTTTGGAAATATCAATTCCTTTTTTCATCATAGCTTTAACCGCATTCGAATTAAGACCATGCGCCACAATCCCCGCACTTTGGACGTTCCATTCCTTTCCAAGAAGCTTCTTTGCCCAGCCCTCTGCCATTTGGCCGCGACAGGAATTACCCGTACATAGAAAACGAATGGTTTTTTGAGTCATCATGCGTTCTCCTCTTGGTTGAAATTTACACAACTAACAATCGTATATAAAGACCGAGCAAGGTAATAAACAAAATAGGAATGGTAAGAACAATTCCGGTTTTAAAATAGGTGCTCCAAGAAATCTTAAGTCCCTTTTTGGAAAGAACATGCAGCCACAAAAGAGTCGCAAGGGAGCCGATTGGCGTTAGTTTTGGACCTAAATCTGAACCAATCACGTTGGCAAAAATTAACCCCTCTCTAAGGGCACCTTGCGTCGTTGTACTGTGAATCGCCAAAGCATCGATCATGACGGTTGGCAAGTTATTCATGATAGAAGATAAAACCGCTGCCAAGAAACCCGTCACCATGATTCCAAGAAACATCCCTTGTTCCGCTCCCGCTTGAATCAAATGCCCTAGAAGAGACGTTAACCCAGCATTTCGGAGACCATAGACCACGACATACATCCCAATGGAAAAGAACACAATCGCCCATGGTGCCCCCTTTAAAACCTTCTTAGTATGAACGGCAGAACTGGACCTGGCCATCAGTAAGAAAAAGAAAGCAACAATAAGAGCGATAATCGAAACAGGAACATGAATAAGCTGACTAATAAAATAGCCCGCTAACAGGACAGCTAGGACCAGCCATGAGAGACGAAACATTTTTAAATCCTTGATAGCCTGAACCGGCTCTTTTAAATCATCCAAATCATAGTTCTTTGGTATGTTCCTTTTGAAGTAAAAATAAAGCACCAGAATACTTCCTAATATTGAGAATAAATCCGGCAAAATCATCTTTGAAACGTATTGAATAAAGCCAATACCGAAATAATCGGCCGAAACAATGTTGACCAAATTACTCACCACAAGCGGAAGTGATGTCGTATCGGCAATAAAACCGCTCGCGATAATAAACGGAAAGATCATTTTTTCATTAAATTTAAGACTCCGCACCATCGCCAATACAATCGGCGTTAAAATGAGGGCTGCTCCATCATTCGCAAAAAAAGCGGATACGACAGCACCAAGGATAGTCACGTAAACAAACATTCTCACCCCATGGCCTTTCGCTGCCTTTGCCATATGGAGTGCGGCCCATTCAAAGAAACCAATTTCATCTAATATCAAGGAGATTATAATGATTGCAACAAAGGCAAATGTCGCATCCCAAACAATTTTGGTCACCTCAATGACATCATGTATATGTACAACACCAACTAATAAAGCCAGAACAGCTCCACCACAAGCTGACCAGCCAATTGATAAATTCTTTGGCTGCCAAATGACAAAAACCAAAGTAAGAACAAAAATTACGATTGCTAAAATCAAGGTTGTCACTTCATTTCCTCCCACTAACAACAGCTCATGCGGCTACCTTTAACCTCTAACTCATTTAACTTTTCTTTCTGATTTGGAACGTGTTCCAAAAGCGAGTGAATCAAAGCATAAGCTTCCTGATTCTTATTTAGAGAATAAAACACCCATTGCCCCTTCTTCTTCTCTGTTACAATGCCGGCCTCTCTCAATTTTCTTAAATGCTGGCTTATTGCGGGCTGAGTCATATTAAAAAGGTCCACAAATTCACAGACACAACACTCATTTGTTTGACTTAAAAGAGCAACGATCGTAAGCCTTGTTTTATCCCCCAATAATTTTAGAATGGACACGGCTTTCTCCATCTTAATTTCCTTTTTGTCCATAAAAACCTCCTCCTGAAAACCATATAAGCATATGCTTATATTATAGTATTAAGAGAGGAATCACCAGCTGTTTTAAAAACAACAAAAGCCCTGATTTCTGCGTTAAGCAGGAAATCAGGGCTTTCAAATCACATAACTGTTGTATCTGTCATAACTAAAGTAAGTTTCATTGCCTGTCTTGCCGTGACCCTTCTTTACACTTTAATTATTAGGCGTTATAATAGGTTATATAAGAACGTATATTCGCATAAAATAACCTTATAAAACGAGACCTTAGCCTTCAGTTTATATAGCCTAAAGTAAATTAACCCATTTGTATGAATGGTCTTCTAAGAAAATCCAGTGACAGGATGATGATATTCAAATGAATCCTTTAAATTATTTAGATTCAGAAGAACGCATAATTTTTAACGAGATTAAAAAAATGATTAATGAATGTGATTCTAACAATCCGATTAGGTTAAAGGCACTGGAGCTGTCGCTTGATAGTTTACTTTTTAAATCAATTGAAAAATATTGTGAAGGATTAATAAAGAGCACAAAACAATAATTTAAATTCGTCAACTTGGAGAAATAATACGATCTTCCGCTTACGCTCGTGACTTAAAGAAAGTAAGCCCAATACCTATTATCACAATAACCATTAATGCACCGTTAAAGATCCTCTTAAAAATCCTTTTCTCTTTAACTGAAGAAAAAAATGGGAACTTTGACTCTAAAAACCTAGTAAAACTTCCAAGGCATCCGACACCTATGATTATGAAAACATCTGCCATTTCGTCGTTTAAAATAAGAATATACCGCAAGAATGCAATCGCTATGGATAAATACCCTAGGTAACCAAGACTGATATAGAATAACCGATAATCCTTCTCACCAGACATATGATCTACCTTCCCATATTTAAACTTGTTTACTTGATCCAAACCTTCAATACGCATTTAAGATTTAGCCACACCTGAATCAATCACTAATCTAGGTGGCGACGTTGTGAGTTTTGCATTTGCTCCCAGAGGCACGCCATAATTAGGCTGGCAATGACCGATATAAAAATTCTCAACAACGGGGAAAGACGCACAAGCGAAGAAATCTTGTAACACCTTTTTTATTTTTGCGTATTCTTCTGGATCCGCCTGAAAATTGCCAATGACCACACCTTCAACACTCTCAAACACTCCGGCTTGTTCGAGATGGGTAAGCATCAAATTAATCTTAAACGCAGGTTCTTCAACATCCTCAATGAGTAGGATGGCTCCGTCCGCATTCACTTGATAAGGAGTTCCCAAACCATTGGTGAGTAATGTTAAATTCCCTCCCACCAAACGTCCTTCCCCTGTGCCATAAACTAGCGTATTGAGCGGAGAATGACTAGAATCATAGGTCAAAGATTCTCCTGTGAATAAAGACAAAAATGTGGATTCTGTCTCCTTTGTCCTTTGTTCATCATTCAAATCGGATGCCACCATCGGCCCGTGGAAAGTAACCAAATGACTCAAATTTTGAATGGCATTTAGCAGATACGTCATATCGCTGTACCCCCAGAAGACCTTAGGATTTCTCTGTATCTGTTCATAATCAATCATAGGAGCAATTCTAGCGGTCCCAAATCCTCCGTTAGCACAAAAAATCCCCCGAATAGCAGGATCAAAGAAAGCCTCATGCAAATCAGCAAGGCGCTTTTGATCCAAAGATGTAAGCTCCTCCTCCACACTGAATACGTGACGTCCAAAGATGACATCAAGCCCCATTTCTTCAAGTACACGTTTCCCCTGTCGCAACATCTCTTTGTCTGGGGGGCCAGCCGGTGCAACAATCGCTACCCGATCACCTTCTTGTAAGGCACGCGGTTTGATCATCATTAACTTCCCTCCCTTTCCTAGGTATTAAAATTATTAATCTTAAAAATGCTTTTCATTTCACTTTTTAGTATTAAAACCAAAGAATAATGTTGTCGTATCTAAATTATTTCTCTTGATTTAAGTAGTTTTCATAAAGCAACTCAATACTTTCTAAAATTTTTTCATCTGAATGATTATTTTTAAATCTATTAGGCAAGTCTATTGCTCCTAAGACATACAAAAGAGGATTTTGGGTGAACTCACCTAATATTCCTAAGTCCACTACTACGTTATCCAATCCGCCTGTCATATGGTTTAAAATATATGGGGGTATATTCTTAACATCATCTTTTTGTCTTACTAATCCATTAATAATAGGTGCCCATAGTTCAGGATTAGCTTTGTATCCTTGAAATATTATTTTTAAAAGATTAAACACTTCAATTAATTGCCCTTTATTCTCCACATCTCTTGGATCCTCTGTAACATTAATATTATTAAAATGCCTCTTGAGTTTTTCATTAATTACTTCCCAACCACCAGAAAATTCAACAACTCGATTAGCAACAAAACTATCGTGGCAAGCAATCATCACTTCCACTGCATCTCGCAATGGTAACATATCTCTATGTTGAAAGTGAGGGTATATTTGATTACTATTCTCATTTCTATTGAATTGAATACGACCTACAATATCGTTCCAATTAATCTTTTCTTCTTCAACAAATTTAGCTATGCAGAATGCTATTGCTACTTTTGCAGCAGATGCAAGAGGTATTTCTAACTCTTGATTAAGAGATAGTATGACTTCCTGTTTTAATACTGAGTAAACCAGTATCCCTACTTCTCCCAACTCAATTTCATTTAATTTATTTAGTATCTTTTGCATTTTTTCCCCTTTATGATGCTCTGTCATCTTATTCGGTAATTTCTCAGTATCTTGAATTAGTCTGAGTTTTAGTTGAATACTAATTGTAGTCAAAAGCGTTCATTAACCTTCTTTTTAACTGGTTGTTTTTTAAATAATTTATGAGAGTACTTCCAAATAATGATCCAAAAGTATCTAGAATAATGTCATCTATATCAGAAGCACGGCCCATTGGAATGTCATATTGAACTACTTCTATAAATAAAGACAAAAAAACCTATTGTTATTCCCCTTACTCCTTTGACTTTCCCAACAGGAATGCTGACCGCTAATTGAATAGCGATGGAGTGCTCCTTGTTCTGCAAAAGCACGGGTGAAATAAAAACCTTTATCAATCTTTAGTGTTATACAACTTATTAGTTTGAAACTTCTTCCTCGATCTCTCTCATAATATCGAACGCTCCTTGGGATTTGTTAGAGCAAATTACTGTTTTTATTGAAGTTTCGGGGTAAAAAGTCGAATGAAAACTAACTCCAGGGTCATAACCCATAATATGATATTTAAAAATCTCACTATCATTTTTCTCAATCCATAGCCCATAACCATAATATCCATTTTTGTCATTGGTTCGAACATATGGAGTTAGTAACTTTTTAGTCTGTTCTTCATTAAGTAATTGGTTATTGATGAGTGAATCCCATAAAATTGCCATATCATTCACTGTTACATAGGCTCCGCCATCTGAACCACCCTTTACAGGCAACGAGTAAATATTTGTTTTCCACTTACCATTAGGAAGGTCAATATAACCAAGCGCTGTATGTCTGGGGAAAGAATCAAATTCAAAATAGCCTGAGTTAGTCATACCAGCCTTTTTGAATATATTCTCTTCTATATATTTAGAAAAATTTAGTTGGCTTGCCTGCTCGACAATTAAACCAAGTAAAATGTATCCTGCATTATTATAATGAAACCTTTCACCCAATTTTAATTTCATTGGTTGGTTCTGGAATAGTGGTAAGAAGTCTATTAAGTTTCTTATAAGATACATTGGATTCTTAACCCACAACTCCTCAAAATCGTCCATAACTTCTTCATCAAAATAATCAGGTATTCCTGAAGTATGCGTTAAAAGATGGTGAACGGTTATTTCCTTATCAAAATTAGGAAAATGCACATCAAGACAATCTTCTAATTTTGTTTCAAAAGTAAGTTTTCCTGCTTCCACAAGCTGGCAGATAGCTATAGATGTAAAGAGTTTGCATCCCGATGCAATCCCAAATCTTGTATCTGTGCTATTTTCAATTTGTTCAGAACGATTAGCATATCCGTAGCTTAATTCCAATAAGACATCATTATATTTCTTAACAAGAATGTTTCCTGAGAATCTAACTTTTTCTTTGGTGTCAGCTATACGATCTAGTATAATGTTTTTCATTAATAACCCCTCCAAAACTATTAACTCCACCTCTTCACCACAACTTTAAACAGTTTCTAATTAAACTATCCTACTTTTAATCAAGTGACTGAATTTTCTTTATCTTAATACTAACATTGATCTCCTAATTAGCGTGAGACAAATAAAAAGCGTCTCTTCATTTGTGAAGAAACGCAACTTGTTGGAAAAAGAAAATATGACGATTACCCAATCCTTTAAACCAATTTTTCACACGTTCAACGGGATCAGTATCGCCCTTAACGGTTAGAATGGGAACCTTTTGACTAGTCGTTTGATCGTTCAAACCGCTTATTCAACTGATTTTTTAAGCTATTTAACTTTGGGTTTAATAAGAAATAAACGGTAAACCCTAAATAACCCAATCCTGAGATGAATAAAATAATCTTCCCCGATGTTAGACCACCCATTAAACCACCAATAAAATATCCAATTGGGCTTAGAGAACCTAATATTGATGAAATAAAAGAAAAACCAAGTCCAATGTATTCTTCTGGTAAGTTCACCTGAATTAAAGTTTGCACATAAATATTTAGAATTCCAATACCAATCCAAGCAATACCAAACAAAATGGTAGCAAAAATGAGTTTATTCACTAAGAGTGTTGACATAACCCAAACCACTCCTGTAAACAAAGAAATGATTGGCATTACAAGGTTCAGTGGGAATTTTTCAACCTTATTTGCTAATAAAGTTCCCAATAAAGTCCCAATTGACATAGCCGTTAACCAGAAACCGTATTGGGCAGAGGTTTTGGATATGACAGGAAGCATTGCAATTCCCATCGTTGCCATGACATTCATTCCTATAACCCCAAAAACAATATTCAACAAGATAGTTTGTTCTTTTACAATTTGAAACCCCTGAATAAAATCAACTTTATACTGCTGTAAAAAATCATTAGTTGATCTCTCAGACTCTTTTTTAGTCTTTGGAACTTTGAGATATACTAGAAAAATTAGCCCTACAAAGAATAATAAACAACTATTGGAGACATAGATAAAACCAACTCCAATAAATAAGACAAGAATTCCCGATATGCCATTACAAATAATGTCAAGTGATTGATAACAAAATTCAAAAATGGAATTTATCTTAGTCAATTTTTCACGAGGGCTTAAAACCTCAATCAAAGAACTTTCTGTTGGGAATGTTATTTCCGATAACAGGAACGAAATAAACATCATGAAAAGTAAGAGCGGGAGCCACAAAAGATGGATGAAGTAAACGATTGAGATTACGCCAACAATAATGGATTGCCCTATCATTGCAAAATATAAAATCTTTCGTTTCGAATAACGGTCAATGATTGGACCATAAATAAATTGAAATGTTACGGGCAAAATAGCAACAGCACTGGTTATCCCTATCAAAAAAGGTGAGTCGGTAACAGTTTTGACTACCAAACCGTGGCGACCATATAAAAACTATCAGCAAAATTAGTAATAATACATCCTATCAAAAAAACAAATAATTGTTTATTCATAATTCTACTCCTTAAAATGTCTACAAATAAAAATTAAATAAAGTAAAGACATTTCAGGAGGCGACCGTATATTGCGTTATATATCAAAAGGATTCTGATAAACAATTTAAAACCATTGATTTTCCTCCCAACAATTTATTATAAATATCATTTCGTAATTTTTCTGTAAATTTCAACATGAGTGTTATAATAACGGGTAAAAAGAAGGCAGTGAAAGATTTGAAATGGTCAGAGGTTAGACAATTGTACCCGCATCAATTTGTTAAATTAAAAGTGTTGCTGTCTCATATAGATAATGGACAAGAGTTCATCGAGAAATTGCATTGATAAAATCTATATCAGATAAGCAAGCAACGAATGAACTTTTAAAATCAAAAGGTGATGAGCTGGTTTATCATACTGCAAATAAAAATATTGTGATTGAAGTACGCCAAGATGTGGGATTTGGCTTTCATGAAAATCAAGCATAATTATGGATTGCTATTAGTTGACATTACTTTAACATTTAAAGGAAGAAGTGAAGTAATAAAAAATATGGTTGTAGATACAGAGGAGACCAAAACTCTAATTTTCAAAAATATGGTTGAAGAACTAGGACTTCGTGTTGAATTACAAGAAAAATTGTTACTTATTTGGGGGGGCAAAGAGAACGCCTTTAAAAAGCAAGTAGATCAAATTCAATACCTTTAAAATAGGGACATCAATTAGTATACGAATTACAGCGTTATTCAAATTTTCCACTCCCAAAACTAAAACTAGATTTCCTTTCGTTCTAGTTATCCTTTTTTATTAATGAAAAGTCTTTTTATTATTCTAAGGGCAGAAAAAATAAGTGCAATGTCTGCAAGTAGATTAATTATTGGAAAACTCATCCCCCCATACTTACGAAAGACAAGCCAAGGAATTGGATACCCATACCAATGGTCCCCAGCTTCAATATCTGGACTATGAAATTCAAAAAACGACAAAATTAGTATGATTAATAGAGTGAAACTTAAAAGTTTATGTTTACTTATTTTTTTCATAATTTCATCCCCTCTTTTAACTTTCATCCATTTTTTTTCTAGCTATTCGGTCTTTTATCATTGCATTAAATGTCCTCTACCGGAATCAATAGTTAAATAATGTCTATTTTAGATTGTATTTATCATCCCGATTGAACGACATATCTGGTTGCAAGTAGAAGTGTCATCAAGAAAATTGAAATTACACTCCTTACAGAAAATGATACCCGTGATTGCTAGTTTTCTTCCTTCTTGTTTAATACGTTTCATTTCTATTAGTGCAACGATACCCAGTATTAAAGCAATAACACCTAAAATTTATGTAAATTTAAACTTTTAAACACAAAAATGATTGACCTTATTAAATGATCGCTTGCAACCGAAACATCTTCTGGAAAACCTTTCTCTGTTAGTTCACGCCCCGTTGAACAAGACATCAAAACATCTCTCAAGTCATGTTCTGCATGTCTAAAGGCACTTACTGCAACCTTGGCTTCTGAAGAAAGAGTTGATTGTTCAAATTGACTAAGAATGGCTCCCACTCCAATCCAATCTTCAATAGCTGGTCTTAACGTACCATTAGACCACTGTTCACCACATGCAACTACACTGACAACTTTGCTTGGATAATTCATCTTTATATAGTTAGAAACGGCGAAGGCATTCCTTAGACATCCGGCAATCGTACAAACATTAGATTCTCTCGCAATAACTGTACATGTTGAACCATTTGGAGACGGTAATACGATACGTGATTTTGGGGTTAATTCTAACAAAGAATTGGGAGAAAGAGATGGGATTTGACCACGTTCTTTAGCTAATAGGGCATTAACTGAATTGGCAAATCTATCGGCAGACTTGTCTTTGTAGCGATATGGAAATACCAATGCTTCTCTAGAACAAGCAATTTCAACACAAGTTGTAAACGATAAAACATCGATAATAACAACTACATTCGATAGTGGTGCCAATCGACGTACACCCTCCGCTCCCCACCATTTACGTTTTTAAACTCTACTGCCCCATTACTTAAAGAAAGAACGGCAACTGTTGTTCAATAATCGCTTCCTCTTAGCCAACCCTGTAACGAAACGATCACCGCTGACACAGAAAAAGGGAGAAAAACTTCATTCTCCCATGGTAGCCAAACATGCCCTTTTTTGTTGCTTGTTATTCTTCTTATCTATGAAACACTTTCCTCTTGTTGGTGTGCCTTTGCCCTGCTCTCTAGACCAGGGATGATCTTTTGGATCAGAAGGAATCCAATTAATCCTGTTATCAGCAAAAAGACGCTCATTTCCCCTTTTGACAGGTAAGCCCCTAATGTGACGGAAATCGATGCGAGAATACTAGCGCCTTGATAAGTAAAGGCGTTGACGGCCATATAGCTGCTTCTTTTATCATCAGGTGGAATGCTGGCTAAGTAATTTTGTTGAACAGGGACTCTCATAAGTTCACCTACTGTTGAAATCACCATGGCGGCTAGTAAGATCCAGACGTTATTAAAATAACTGATGGAGGTATAGCCGATTGTAAATAGAACAATGGAGATTAGAAACACATTTTTATCTTTATATTTTTGAATGATTTTGGCAATCAATGCTGCTAAAAGAACAACTAACAGTGTATTCTCCGTTCTTAAGATACCCGTCATTTTAAGCCCGTCCATTGACCAAAACAAGACATGTTGGGTTGGCATACTTTTATGAAGACGAACCGCGATATATTCGGTTAATTGAAATTCCAGGCTTTGAACAAACAACCCTGCTATAACAAACAAAATAAAGAGCTTGTCTGTTGCAACCGTCTTGTAACTTTGAAAAATATTGGTTAAAATCTTTGTCTCCTTATGTTTTTCTTTCATATGCTCTGGCGGGACATAACTTTCTTCAATAAAAAAAATCACAGCAATGGTGGTCAAAACAGAGATAATAGCCATTGCTAAGAGTAACTGAAACAGGTACTTTTCAAATAGAAAGGCTCCTACAGCCCCCCCAACCGCGACAGAAAGATTGGAGGACCAATACATAATCGCGTACATGGATTTGCGTTCCTCTGGTTTACTTATGTCAATAAACATCGCATCTGTAGCGGGTCCTTCAATCCCCCAACACACACTCCCCATTAAAAACATAAAGAAAGTAAGGATCGGCGATGTGAACCAAGGTGAATTAGCAAGAGTTCCAATGATCAAGACAAACGACATCATGACTTCAGCAATCACCATCAGTTTCTTTCTACCCATAACATCCGATAAATAGCCGCCATAAAAGCCAACCAGTACACCGACTAAAATATTTAAAATAAGCAGGATTCCTGTTAACTTTGCCCCAAAATGATCCGCAAAATAAATGGTCATAAAGGGAAAGATCATACTCCCTACAATACCGCTAAAAAAGCCTATAATAATTCTTAATTTAACATTTGGATGAAACTCTCGAAAACGCATGCCATACTCCCCTCACCAACACACTTTGTATTCCCTGCTTAACCCATGCCCTTTTGAGAGCCTTGGTATAACCTCCAATATTTGGTTATTTTGGTCTTCTTAATTATTTCGAAATTATAAAAAGTAATAAAAAGCAAGATGATACCAAATTATACCATAATCCAGAATAGATTTATTATAATTTTTATAACTTTTCCCTTTTTTGAAGTATTAATTATCTGCAAGCAAATTTGACCGTTGGCACCTTAAGAAAAAAGGCGCAATCTTTCATACGATCTTCAACTCCAGCATCACTACTTGAGTAATAAATTTCTTCTACCTCTTAGTGGATGATTCATTCTTCTTCACCTCTGCATAATATCAAATTAAACAACCGAAAATTCTATATTTTTAGCATATCACCAAGTTCCTTTTAATGGTTAAAAAATTTTATAGCGTTTCTTATGAGGCTATCTTAATTTATAATCGACTTAGATTAGAAGTCTATATTTCTAGTAAAGGAGCCATACTATGAAAGACAATTGGGAACGTCTGAATTCTCCTCCTTCCTTGAACTCTGCACAAATAAACGACATTATCGAAGAAGCTTTTCCAAATAAACGGGTGATCTATTCTGAGCGAATTGGCGTTGGACTAAGTAATTCCAACTATAAAATATATTTTAATAACACCCCACAACCTTTTGTTTTCCGACTATATAGAGGAACTAAGGAGGTGGCATCTAAGGAATTAGAGATTGCCCATTTAATTAGCAGACATATCCCTATCGCCAACTTCATCGTCTCCGATACTAGCTGCAGTAAAGTGGACCATCCTTGGTCTATTTTAGAATGGAAAGATGGTCAACTTCTGTGGAATGTGATCAGACAAGGAACACGTGAGGACATCGCTTCATCTGCTGAATCAACTGGTAAAGTGCTTGCTGACATACACCGATTTACATTTAATAATTCGGGGTTTTTCGGAAAAAGTCTCAAAATCAAGGAGCCTTTCAGAATGGATGGTGACCGATTTTTATCGGTTATAGATGAGTGTTTACATAACAATTGCGGATTATATCTTGGGGAAACATACACACGAAAAGTTTGGTCCTTTTGCCAAACGTACAGTTCCTTATTAACTGAAAACCAAGAATCCCCTGTCCTCGTTCATTCAGATTACAATGGTTTAAACCTATTAGTTCAACAGAAAGGAAATGGCTATTCAGTCTCTGCTGTTTTAGACTGGGAAGATGCCTTTTCTTGGAACCGATACGCAGATATTGGCAATATGTTACGATATGAAGAAGCAGCGTCTATTTTTGAAACCCATTTTATCCGAGGCTACCAAGAAAATGGAGTAACCCTCAATGATAATTGGAAACTCTTATCTAAGCTAGAAGATTTAGTGGCACTATGCGATATGTTAAACCATTCCACTCCTAATACGCCTAATCGTGTAAACGACTTAAAGAATTTGATCCTAAATACGATTCAATGTCAATTCAAATAAACGATCCGAAAACACAAGAAAAACGCATCAGTGAACCAATCACTGTGCGTTTTCTTGTGTAAAGTTTATTGTGATTTTAACTACGAATTGGTATATGATCGGTGTTTCTCTATTCAAGAACTGAACTTGCAAGGACTAGATCCCCATCTCTTTAGTTTCAGTAACATTCAAGCAACCGGGTTTAAATAATACGGGTTCTTATGATTCCTTGAATTTGGTTAATTTCCCCTTCCAATTCTTGAACAGTTGCTCCATTTAATTCATTATCAATGTCAATAAGCGTATAAGCGATCGTTCCACGGTTTTTATTGACCATATCTGTAATATTAAATTGATAAGCCGCTAAGATAGCCGTGATATGGCTGACCATATTCGGAATGTTATCATGAAAAACCGTTATTCGGCGCTTTCCCGTATAAGGAAGTGTAACGTTTGGAAAATTGACGGAGTTTTTAATGTTACCTGTCTCTAAGAATTCCTTCAATTGGCGGCTCGCCATTACCGCACAGTTTTCCTCAGATTCGATGGTCGAAGCCCCCAAATGAGGCGTTGCAAAAGCATGCTTCATGTTGAGTACATGTTCATTCGGGAAATCTGTCACATACTTGTTGACTTTTCCACTTTCTAGAACCACGGCCAGATCCGTTTCGTTAACAAGCTCACCGCGAGAAAAGTTTAAAATCGTGACACCAGGCTTCATCTTGTTAAAGGCCTCTTCATTGAACATATCTCTTGTCTGATCATTTAATGGCACATGAACGGTTATATAATCCGCCTCTTCAAAGAGTTGGTCAATGCTCATCGCCCGCCCGACATCCCGAGATAAATTCCAAGCAAGATCTACAGAGATGAACGGATCAAAGCCAACGACATCCATCCCTAAGTTCAGGGCATTGTTAGCGACAAGCGCCCCGATAGCCCCTAAACCAATAACACCAAGAGTTTTACCTTCCAGTTCAGTTCCAACAAACTGTTTCTTTCCTTCTTCAACCTGCTTTGCCAATTCATGACCATCACCTGTTAAGTTCTGAGTCCAAGTTACGGCCTCATAAAGATTTCGAGAGGCATTTATTAATGAGGCCAAAACAAGCTCTTTGACAGCATTGGCATTCGCTCCTGGGGTGTTAAAGACCACAATGCCTTTATCAGTACAGAGTTGGACAGGGATATTATTGACCCCTGCTCCAGCTCTGGCTATAGCTTTTAGATGCGTTCCAAATTCCATGGTATGCATCTCATGACTGCGAACAAGGATTCCATCCGGATTTTGGCTCACATTGGAGACCTCATACTGCTCCTTAAATACTTTTAAGCCCTTTTCGGAGATCTTATTTAACACTTTAATTTGCCCTAACGTTTTCTTTTCTAAAGTTGAAGTAGACATGGCCATTCATTCCTCCTTATTGGTTTTTCACAATCTCAAGCTCAAATTCCCCTTAAAAACACAAAGAGGCAAGGGATAGAATCCCTTACCTCTGCCCAGGCGAACGGCCTCGATACAATGCGCTCCCTCACGGTGATCCGTGTTCGCCAGTAACACATTGCCTTTTAATTTCTTTTAGTCTAACAAACTCGCAAGCAATCTTCAACCCTTATTTTGAAATAATAAGAAAATGATAGACCGTTCACTTTCAACTTCAGTGAATCACTGCAAATAAACCCGTTAACCCTCACATTTCAATTAAATGAAATAGAAATAACTGTCAAAATCTGAAATTAGCCGCCATTTATTAATCTTTCAAATAGACCACCTAACACTACTCACAATATACTGCTCCATACCTTTATTGCGGTCATGACAATTAAAAACGCAAGTATCCCCTTTAACACCTTCGCATTTAGACGTTGCCCAAGCATCGCTCCTAGTGGTGACGCAATAATACTCGCAAGTACCACTATAAGTGCTGGGATAAACAGCACTTGATGCGAGACTAATTTTCCAAAAGTGGACCCAATGGAGGAAATAAAGGTAACAGCAAGCGATGTGGCAATTGTAACTCGCAGCGGAATTTTAAGAACCGTTAGCATTATCGGAACTAAGAGAAAGGCTCCTCCAGCCCCAACTATTCCTGCACTGACGCCTACCAAGAAGGATAGGATGATGGCCCAAAAGCGATTGAAATTATGTGGCTCATCTAGATTCCTCTCTTCTTTTCGTGGAATAAAGATTAAGATAACGGCAAGCAGGGCTAGAATCCCATAAACAAGGTCTTCAACTGCATTAGAAACCCATCTTGACCCTACTCCACCAAGCAAACTTCCAATTAAAATACTTATTCCCATATACATGATAAGACCTTTATTTAAATAACGGCTTTTCCGATAGGCAAAAACTCCTGTGAGGGTTGCAAAAAAGACTTGAACAGCTACGATCCCTGAGACACTATGGGCAGTTAAGGCAGCAAACCCCAAAAGTGGTGGAATATAAAGCAGCATCGGATAATTAATGATGGCACCCCCGACGCCAAGCATTCCTGAAAGAAATGACCCAATAAATCCTAAAACAAACAATATAACCAGATAAGAAAATGATAGCAAGGGTTGCCCTCCTCTCGAAGAATGTGAGAACCCCTAGACTTCTCTAGAGGTTCTCAAAATCTCTATGCTTTTTTAATCCAAAACTTAAGAACGTTTCCTTCTTCTATCTGTTTCAAGCAGATCATGTCCACCAAAACGGGCCCAAGCTACCAGATCACTCTTTGCACCTTTATCAGTTGCATGAACTTCAATTAATTGTCCTGCGGCAAGCTCATCCATTGCTTTTCTGGTTCGGATAATGGGCATAGGGCAAGCTAGCTCTTTTACATCTAACACCTTATCCGCTAATAAGTTCAATAGGATTTACCCCTTTCATGAAGTGGATCTCCCTGTTTAATGCACAGCACAACGGTTGGGTCCAATTTCCATTTCACGTTGTTCCTCTTCAGAAGCTTCTAATCTACCCATATTCATTTGTCGGATTTCCTGATAGCTGTTTGGTTGAGGGGGCAAATTTTCTGTTACCATTCTACGGAAATCCTCTTGATCCTGGACTTGAAGGCCCGCATTTTCTTTATATAAGTCCCCAAGCTTGGCTGTAACTGACCCATTTTCACCCATTTCATGACTAGTTGAAAAGTGTGCTGGGAGTACGATTAAATCCTCAGAAAGATCTTTATAGCGCTTATAGAGGGTTTCCCTAAGGTCGCTCACCCAATCTTCAGCTTTACCGGCTAAATCTGGACGTCCAATCGATTCAACAAAAAGAATATCTCCGGTTAATAGATGGGTGTTCTCTACAATAAAGGACGTACTTCCTATTGTGTGACCTGGAGAGTATAAGGCTTGAACCTTAATCGCCGTCTTACCAACTGTGAGGGTAGTTCCATCAATAAGCGGTTCATATTTAAAGGTAACATCCTCGGCATCCTTTGGCGGGAGATAATACGCTGCGTTTTCTTCTTTAGCTAGCGCACGGCCACCTGAGATATGATCGGCATGCAAGTGAGTATCTAAAGTGTACTTAATGGTTAAACCTCGCTCTTTTGCAAAGGTTTGATAAGTATCTATTGTACGAGCGGTATCAATAACCGCGGCCTCACCGTCAGACTCTATTAAATAGGATAAACACCCTTTTCCAAGACGCACAAATTGATAAAGAGCTCCATTTTCTAGATCCGCTATTTTTACCGGCTGTAAATACTCACTCCAAGCCTTCATGCCGCCTTCAAGGTTATAGACTTGATCAAAACCTGCTTCAACAAGCTGTTCCCCTATAAACTCAGAGGAGCCCCCCTTTGCACACACGACGAGTATTGGCTCCGTTTTCGGTAATCGGCTCTCAACTGAATCAACCCCATCTAGCAGGTTGAAATACGGTTCATTGATAATCTCAATGTTTTTTCCTTCAATCTTCCAATCATCAAACTCATCTGTATTTCGAACGTCAAAGATGAATAAACGTTCTTTGTTCATCACGATTTTTGACAATTCTTCAGCTGTCATATGTTTTACAGTCACGTTATCTCCTCCCCTTTTTATTTTTAGAAGGATAGTGTAATATTGGCATCCTTCGCAAATTCAATAAATGTTGCCGCACCGCCTACTTCAATACCTTCAATAAATTGATCTTGATCAAGCTTCATGACATCCATTGTCATTTGACACCCAATTAATTTGACACCCAGGTCCTTCGCCATCTCTAATAATTCTTCAATAGAGGGGACGTTCGATTGTTTAAATCCTTCAATAAAATGCTCTCTGCCTGCTGGTACTGGGAGATTTTTATGCGCTTCTTTATGAATAAGGTTAAGTCCTTCAAATGTAAAGAAAATCCCTACTTCTGCATCTGATGCTGCGGCAGCTGTTGCGATATTAAATACCTTATAAGCATCAAATAATCCACCGTTTGCTGCAATAATCGCTACTTTTGTCATGTTCAATTCCTCCAAATTTATTCTTTATGTTTTTATTGTTATTTTTCAATTGGACCTTCCCAGCTTGACATGCCAGGGATAACGTTTACTACTTTAGAAAAGCCTTTTTTGGTTAAGGCTTGTGACGCCCTATCACTTCTGTGGCCCGAACGGCACACCACATAAATTTCAGCATCTTTTTCCAATTCGTCAAAGCGTTCTTCAAGTTCGCCTAACGGGATATGTTTGGCTCCAGGGATGTGCCCAAATGCATACTCGGCTGATTCACGAACATCTAAAATCGTTATGTTTTCTTTCCCTTCGATTTTCTTACGTAAGGTGTCTAGATCCATGACATTTGAATGATGGGTCTCCGTTGTTTCTTCCTCAGGAAGTGCTTTCCGAAGATAGTGCTTTAAAACAGTCCCATCCTCTAGTGTTCCAATGTAGTGATGACCTGTACTTCTGGCCCAAGCTTGGATATCCGCCGTTGACCCTTTGTCAGTCGCTTGAACTTCCATGACTTGACCGGGTTTCAATTGATCAATCGCTTTCTTAGTTCGTATAATGGGCATTGGACAGGCCAGTCCTTTTGCATCTAATACCTTATTCGTCTGAATGACTTTCATAATAGTCCTCCTTTTAAAGTTATTGACTATACTTGGCATTCCAGGCTGTCATGCCGCCCACCAAGTTTATAGCTTGAAGTCCCTCTCTTTGTAGGATTTCACAAGCTTTTGCGCTTCGTCCTCCTGAGCGGCACACCATGATATGTTTGGCCGTCTTATCCAACTCCTTCAGCCGATTTTCGAGATCTCCTAAACGAATAGGTTTGGCACCCGGGATCATACCTTGGGCTACTTCATCATCTTCACGAACATCCACAATACTTAAATTCTCCCCATGTTTAATAGCTTCATATAGATCGTCTGGCAAGATTATTTGAACCATCCATAATGCTCCCTCTCAAAATATTTTACCAATACCCGTATAGGTATATAACTAATTAAAAAAAATAGGGGGGACTGACCTTCCCCAAAATTTTTTAACGGCTTTTAACTAGAAGATTAACAGCCTCTTTAATGAGTTCATCAGTCGATTCGCCCTTTTCAACTTGCTCACGTACACAGGCTTCAAGGTTAGAACTGACAATCACTCCAATCGCTCGATCTAAAGCAGATCGCACGGCTGCCATTTGAGTAACCAGGTCTTTGCAGTCTTTTTCTTCTTCCATCATTCTAATAATTCCTTTGACCTGCCCCTCGATACGACGCATTCTGTTTTTTACTTTTTCATCGTAATTCATTCTCTCCCCCCTCACCCTTTATGTTGTTATTTTATACCCCACAGGGTATGTGTGTCAACCTAAAAAAGTGAACTCCTGCCCGCTCCCAAATCACAAACGTTACCTTCTTTAATAGCGAGTTGTTCAAGAATTGGCTTAGGAGTAGGTATTTCTTATCTGTGATCACTTAAAAGTTTAGCCTCGTGTCCTGGATTAAGACGTTGGCCATGAGTTGATATCATCGATCACGTCTCCTTTCTATCCTAGTTTATCCAATTTATAGCCAAGCACTCATGCCACCTCTTACATTGGTTACTTTTTCAAATCCCATTTTTTTGAGCAGTTTACTGGCTTGGCTGCTCCGCATACCACTTTGGCAAATGACGATGACTTCTTTGTCTTTAGATAAAACCTGCTGCGCCTGTTGTCCAAGTGTGTTCAATGGCATATTTTGAAATTCCCGAATATGCTTAGCCTTGAATTCTCCAGGCGTTCTAACATCAATAAATTGCTTATTTACGTCTTTCAATAGACCTTTTAAATCGGTCGTCGATATCGACTTTACTCCCTTTACTGGCATTATCCGTTTTACTAGGAACAAGACAATCAGCGCTATAATCACAATGTTTAGCCATGTCGGCATAATAAGTTCACCTCCTTAACCTTCGCATTGTCAGGGATTCAATCGTTTTCTCACTCCTAATAACTCCGCCCCTATTTAATCCCTTTCTTTGTAAAATTCGTTGCTCTACTGCATTAACAAGATCTTGATTCGGAACCTCTGAATACTCCCTTTTTATATAGGGAGAGGGGATATTACTGGCCCCCTTTTAAAGGTGACTTATAAAAACATTGTAATCCCTAAGATCCAATAGCAACATTTTGTTATTTTTGTGGATCTTTTCAATCGTCCATGCGGGTAGAGATCGCTTTGGAATAAGTAGACAAAATAGGGATCCTCCAATGATTGCAAGTATTATAAAGACTGCAATCATCATTGGCGACCTCCATCCTGTGCTTGACACTTTGGTATTATATACCCGTATAGGTATATTGTAAATTGGAAAGCTCACTCTAGCTTTTCATAAAAATCCAACTTAAATGTTACTTATAAATGTGCTGTCTTCCAAACACCTTATTCACTCCCATTTCTATTCCTGGGATATCACTCTCTTTTCTTAAATTTATTTAATCCAACAGCTTCACGCATTCTCCTCCAACGAGAAACTGATTTCTACCAATCTTCATAAGGGCCAAAAATAACTCTGTTTTACACAAAATGTCTTTAAAATTTTATTTCTAATTCAATGTCCATTCTCCTCAAGGCCATCTCTTTTAATAGACTTCTGTTGGTTATTTCTGTTTTTTGGATCTCCCCCACCAGCCTTTTAAATAAAAATAAAAGGCCAATAAAGCGCCTACTCCAAACATGAGAATTAGAGCATAAAAATACCCAAAGGACCAATTTAATTCCGGCATATACTTAAAGTTCATCCCGTAAAGTCCCGCTATAAACGTCATTGGGATAAAGATAACACTGAATAAAGTTAAAGTTTTAACAATGGTGTTTGTATGGTCTGCTTTAAGTGACATTTGCAGATTAAAAATCCCATCAAAACTTCCCGAAAATTGATCAAGCGCTTGTACAATTCGATTGTAACTATTTCTTAGATCCTGTGAATAGAAACTGATATCTTCATCTTTATAGGGGAAGTCGGGATCCTCCATTTTTGTTATAAGGGCATCAAGAGGTTCAATTATTTGCCGAAAACGGTGCAGATGTTGTTTCATTCGATAGACTTGCCTAGCTATGTCATTTTCAAATGGCCACTTAAACACCTGTCCTTCAAGGTCTTGGAACTTATCTGCAATGGTATCCACTTGTTGTAAATACAACATGAAAAAGGCATTCAGAATATGATAAAGGATTTTAAAAGGATTGGTCATGCTCTCAGGAGTTTCTATAAAGCTTTCTTTGATTTTAGAAAACAAATTAAACAGATTACTTTTTAGGATTGTCACAACATAGTTTTCGATTACTAAAATTGTACAATTGATTGGAGTCAAATCCTTTCCAATGGCAGTCAATGAAAAAAACAGTTGATTCTTTAATTGGGCCAACGTCGGAATAGATTCAAGGTCGAAAAGTTTCTTTTTTATATGCGGATGAATGGTTTGTTCCAGAAAACTCGGGAGTCGGTCATGCTCTTCTAAGTTTAAACAGATCCAAACTGCCCCATCTTTAATTGGGACTCCCGCTTCTTGTCTCTCTTCAATTTCACCAGTCGATTCATTATATACAAGCATTGCCGACTGTTCCTCCTTGATTCCTTTTTATAAACTTAGGATTCACAAGAATTTCAAGTCTAAACCTCTGTATGCTCCTGTAGTTTGGTTTTATGAGGCAGTTATGTCTTTCCCAAAGATTTATATAGAAGTTAAATGGCTTCTCGATTAAGGAATAAAGTGAATGGTTATCCCTCTATTAGCTATTGTCCCTCTTCACTCCTTTCTCAAAGTGCTCTCTTAAGAATAGTCCGTTTCTATAAAGGAAAAGTTAAGAACAAGTCTATCTAAATGCGAGGGAAAGAATTTGAATAAGACCGAACGTACTATTGGTTTATATAACGCCCTGTTTATGATGTTGCTTAGTTCCGGCCTTTATAACCATGTCATTTTAACTCCTCTTCTATTAAAAGCCGGAGGGAGAGATGCATGGATTGGCGTTCTAATGGCTTCACTGCTTATACCGCTTTTAATTCTTATATTTTGGTTTATCTCTAAATCTACAAATGGGATGTCGATCTCTTCATGGCTTATCCAAAAGTTTGGGAAGGGAATTCATTATCTTTTAATAATTCCTATTGCCGCTTGTATTTTTATCATGAACTGCGTGACTTTCAAGGATACAATTTCCTGGTCCATTGCAAGTTATTTACCCTATACGCCCCCTTTAGCTTTAGCCTTATTCTTAGCTTTACTCTGTTATTCGACCTGCCTATTAGGTATTCGGAATATCGCCTACACGGCCGGGATACTTGGACCATTAGTCATCATTTTGGGCTTTGGTATTATGCTCACTAACATCCCCAATAAAAATTACACATACGTATGGCCCTCTTTTGAAAACGGAATGATTCCCGTTTGGCACAGTGCCTTTTTAACACTTGGGGGATTAATGGAGCTGTTTCTTGTCTTATTATTTCAACAACATCTCTTAAAAAGGATTAGATTAATTCATTTAGCTATTTTAAGTGTATTTCTAATCGGAATAACCATTGGTCCTCTGTTAGGAGCGATCTCTGTATTTGGCCCTGAAGAGGCATCCAAGCAGATATATCCTGCCTTCGAATTATGGCGTATTGCCACAATTGGTAAATATATTTCACATATTGATTTCTTTGCTATATTTCAATGGTTATCAGGAGCATTCGTTAGAATTTCCCTATTAGGTTTTTTAGCAATGGATTTATTTAACATTCAATCCAAAAAAGTTAAAGCTTATTTTCTAGCTGTTGTGTATTTAATTTTTATAGCCTTTGCCATGTTACCAATAAATCAAGAAATTATTTTATCTCTCATAACGAACTACTATACCATTTTGATAGTAATTGTTTTTGGGGGAGCAACTGTTCTTTTAACCGCCTTAACCATCTTTAAAAGAAAGTCAGAGGGATAGTCCATGAAGCCGATAGAAACTCCCAATTTCAGTAAATTATTTAAGGGGTGCCATGATGTCAAAGTTAATACCCATTCTTTTGGTGACTCCATTGCTGAGAATAAAATTATTATGATTTACTGCGAGACATTGGTAGATGGAAAGGACATCAACCAAATTGTCTTGCCAGCTTTAGAAAAAATGGCAATCAAAAAAAAAGCTTCTGTATCCATTCAGCTTAATGAAAGCAATTTACTAAATATCAGGCAATTGGAATCTAGTGACTGTTCAAAATTGGTTGATGAGGTATTTGACGGTAAAATAGTATTTTATATTGAAAGGGACAGGAATCTTTTTAGTTTAGATATGGCCGCTTTTCCAAATCGTACTCCGGAAGAGTCCAATGAGGAAGTCACAATTGTAGGAGCAAAGGATTCATTTACTGAAGATCTTCGGACAAATTTGGCGCTCATCCGGAAACGCCTACGAACGAATACTTTATACTACGAAGAATTTGTAATCGGTAGTCGATCACGGACGAAGGTCGGACTTCTTTATTTAGAAGATCTTATTAACCCAGAAATTCTAAAAGAAGTGCGCAAAAGATTGAAAGGCATTAATAGAGAGGCCCTAACACATGCAATGCTCAAAGAGGCGATATCAGATCGTACTTTTAGCATATTTCCAGTGACGGATACCACTCAACGTCCCGAATTGGCAATGGGCTGTTTGATAAATAGTCGTTTTGTTATTTTGATGGACGGTGTTCCAAGCGCAACTGTTGGACCAACTGGTTTTATGGAGTTAATAAAATCAGCCGAAGATTCTTATTTCCCCTTTTTCATCGTTTCGTTGCAAAGATTTCTACGGACTATTGCTTTTATAGTTGCCCTGTTAATTCCGGGTGCTTGGATTGCCCTTACTTCTTTTCATCCTGAACAATTGCCTGTTCCACTGTTAGCAACGATCTCAATGGGGCGATATGGGATTCCCTACTCATCCGCTTTTGAAACTTTTCTTATGCAGATTATGTTTGAATTATTCCGCGAAGCAGGACTTCGATTACCCAAAGCTGTTGGCCAAACAGTCGCGGTTGTAGGAGGAATTATGATAGGTGATGCTGCAATTAGTGCTGGTCTCACTTCGCCAGGCATTCTTGTCGTAACAGCTGTTTCAGCCGTTGCCAGCTTTACTCTGATTAATCCAACTTTAACCTACTCAGTAACTTTATTGAAATTTATCATCATGATTTTTTCATCTTTTTTTGGTTTCTTCGGTTTCTTTCTTTCAATTTTTGGAATTTGTATTTATGTAACAAATATGAAGTCATTTGGTGTCCCTTATTTATCACCCGTTTCACCATTAAACCCTCGTGAACTTATATCGGCCATGTTTTCGAAACCCTCTATTTATGATGATGAAAAACCGAGCCGCATCACAAAATCCAACTCAATTAACAGAAAGAGGGGAAAGAATGACAACTAAAAAAACCCTTTTTTTATTGTTATGTTCAAGTATCTTTCTTACAGGGTGCTGGGATCAAAAGGTGATACAAGATATATACTATGTTGCATCGGTCGGAATCGATTATCAAGATAATAAATATATAACTTATCTAAAATTGTTAGATTTTTCAACTATCGCAAAAACCGAACAAGGAAAACCAACAGAAGCTGTTCCTATCTGGATTTTAACTGGATCTGGTCAGACTCTTTTTGATGCCATTAGAGATGCAAAAAGGATGTCTCAACAGAATATTGTCTTTAGTCATGTTAATACTTTTATTCTTTCTGAATCCGCCATTAAGCATCATTTAGATGATACATTAGATTTATTGCGCAGATATCCAGATTTTAGACTAAGCGGATGGATTTTTGGGACCAAAGACGATATCATGTCTATTTTAAATTCAAATCCTGTCCTCAATAATTCTCCTTTAACCCTTATAGAAAATACACCTAAAGCGATTTCCAAGCAATACAACCGTATCACCCCTTTAGAAACATTAGAATTCAACAGAGAATATTGTGATACCAATCGGACAGTATTTCTTCCCAATTTGTCGCTTACGGACTCCTGGTATAGTGGGGGAAAACCAAACCCTTTACCCCGTATAGACGGTGCCTTTTTGTTTCATGATAAGAAATATTACACTTGGTTCTCAGATGATTCACTTATTGGATACAGATGGTTAACCCCCCATACAGAACGGACACTCCTAAACGTTCATGATTCCAAACATCATACGGCATTTGAAGTCGCTGTCTGGAAAGTCAAACCTAAAATTAAAACCTATGACCAGAACGGCACGCCTAAATTCGATGTTCATATTAAAGGAAAAGCAACCATATTAAATAAACTTGAAAATCAGCAAAATCCTAAACGACTTATTCAAGAGGAAATCAAGAAAGAAATTCAATTCACCTATAATAAGGGGCTAACAAAGAACTTAGATCTATTAGAATTAGAAAACACTTTATATCGGCAGAATAATCCGCTCTGGAAAAAAACAAAAGGAAATATAGGCTTTTCCCAAAATATGCTGAGACATATTACGGTCAATATTACGATCATCAATTCAGGTAAGATAGATTTATAAGATTTGAAAGGGCAGAAAGACCCATTATCCTAATCCTTTAAAAGGATGGGATCGAACATTTGAAGAGAATTCAATTACATGAAAAGCATCTATTTGGCGAAGAAATCATTAAAACGTCTTTGCTTAACGTAATCAAATTAAATAAACGATTCATAATAATATACTAGGTAAAAAACGAACTCATCTTCTTGAGTTCGCTTTTTACCTTTATAATAAATATGAGATAATACGACTATAGACTGTTAGAAAATGAGGGAAAAAGATGAATGACTTTTATTTGGAATTAAAAGACAGGATCGATGCCAATCGAGTGAAAATAAATGAACCGCTTAAGAACTACACGTTTACTAAAACAGGCGGAAATGCCGACTGTTTAGTGTTACCTATAACTTACGAAGAAGTCCAACAAGTCATTCGTTTCGCTCAACACACTAGTATACCTGTGACCATTTTAGGAAACGGCTCTAATGTCATCATTCGTGACGGAGGCATTCGTGGGCTCGTCATCAATTTAACAGCCATGAACGATGTTTCCAGGAGAGGGAACCATCTCATTGCTCAAAGTGGAGCCAAAATTATCGATGTCTCACGCATAGCTTACGAAGAATCCTTAACTGGCTTAGAATTTGCGTGCGGCATTCCTGGAACTGTAGGCGGTGCCGTCTATATGAACGCAGGGGCTTACGGCGGAGAAGTGAAAGATGTTTTGGATGATGCATTAGTTGTGACAAAAGAGGGCGACCTTTTACGACTAACCAATGAGGAATTAAAATTTTCTTATCGCCATAGCATCATCCCAGAAAAAGAATATCTCGTTTTGGAAGCAAGCTTTCGTTTGAATTTGGGTAATCCGGCAGCAATTAAAGAAAAGATGGATGAATTAACGTTTCTGCGTGAAAGCAAACAACCGCTTGAATATCCGTCTTGCGGAAGTGTGTTTAAGCGTCCTCCCGGTTTTTTTGCAGGTAAATTGATTCAAGACAGTGGCTTACAAGGGGTGCAAATTGGCGGTGTTCAAGTCTCGACCAAACACGCAGGTTTTATGGTTAATGTTGGTAATGGGACAGCCACTGATTATGTCCAATTGATTCACCACGTTCAACACGTCGTAAAAGAAAAATTTAATGTGAATTTAGAAACCGAAGTGAAGATTATTGGAGAAGAATAAAAAAAGACCATCAACTCCCCTGTTTTAGGGTATTGTCGATAGTCTCTGAAAGAGGAAGCCTATAGAAAATAGGCTTCCTCTCTTTTTATATGTTAAGCAACATCGTAACCTTGATCTTCAACAGCCTCTTTCATTTGTTCCAAGCTCACTTTGCTTGAATCAAACTCGACACTAACCTTACCTGTTTCGAGATTAACGTCCACCTTTTGAACGCCATCCAAATCCGTAAGTGCACCGTTTACCGCCATTTTGCAATGACCGCAAGTCATCCCTTTGACATCTAGTGTAATAGTTTGCATAAAATGAATCCCCTCACTTTAATTAAATTTTAACGCGTTTTAAGCGCAACGCATTGGTGACAACCGATACGGAGCTAAACGCCATTGCTGCTCCTGCTACCCATGGTGCCAGCAGTCCAAGCGCAGCAATTGGCACCCCAATCGAATTGTAAAACAATGCCCAAAACAAGTTTTGGCGAATGTTTTTCATCGTCTTACCGCTTAAGTCAATAGCTTTGACAACATGTTCTAAGCCGCCGCCGATTAATGTGACATCCGCTGTTTCAATAGCGACATCTGTACCAGACCCGACAGCCATCCCGATATCAGCTGCGGCAAGGGCTGGCGCATCATTAATGCCGTCACCGACCATGCCCACTTTCATCCCTTGAGCTTGAAGTTCTTTCACTTTAGATGCCTTTTCTTCAGGAAGAACCTCCGCAAATACATGATCAATCCCGACAAGTCGCGCGATCGCTTCCGCTGTTCGCTTGTTGTCACCCGTGATCATATAGACATCTAGGCCTAATGCCTTTAAATCACTGATTGCCTGTTTCGAAGTCTCTTTTACCGTGTCAGCAACAGCAATAATCCCTTGCAATTGCCCATTATATGCCACGAGCATCGCTGTCTTACCATCTTGTTCAAGTTTAGACATCGTTTGCTCATGATCATCCATCGAAATGTTTTCACGGCTCATCAGTTTGCGTGTTCCGATATAGAGTGGCACGTCATCAACTTTTGCAAAAATACCATGTCCAGGTATCGCTTCAAATTCAGAGACACTAACCGATAGAACCCCTTTTTCTTTTCCATACTCCACGATGGCTTGGGCTAATGGGTGTTCCGAAGATTCTTCCGCTGCCACAATTTTGGCAAGCAGTGCTTCGTCGGAATCCTCACCAAGGTTGATGAAATCGGTCACTTCAGGTTTTCCTTTTGTAATCGTCCCGGTTTTATCAAGTAGAATAGCATTGAGATAATGAGTGGTTTCGAGATATTCCCCGCCTTTATATAGAATACCCGACTCAGCGCCTTTACCTGTCCCCACCATGATGGAGGTCGGTGTCGCAAGCCCTAATGAACATGGACAAGCAATCACTAGAACCGCAATAGCCGCATCAAGAGCATGAGGTAAATTTCCTGGTGTGACAAAGGCAATCCAAACAATAAAGGTCAAAATCGCAATCCCAACTACAATTGGAACGAAAATGCCCGAAATCACATCCGCTAATCGCTGAATAGGGGCTTTAGACCCCTGGGCTTCTTTCACAATCTTAACAATACCTGCTAAAGCAGTATCCTTGCCGACTTTCTCAGCCTTCATGGTCAATGTCCCATTTTTATTAAGAGTAGCTCCAATGACTTCATCGCCGACTTGCTTGGAAACCGGGAGTGATTCACCTGTAATCATAGATTCATCGACAGTTGACTTACCTTCTATAATTGAACCGTCCACAGGGATTTTCTCACCTGGACGCACAAGAAGAACATCCCCGACTTGTACATTTTCAACAGGAATTTTGACCTGCTCGCCATCTTTGATCAGAGTAGCCTCTTTCGCTTGAAGATTGAGTAAGGATTTGATCGCAACCGTTGTTCGGCCCTTAGCTCTTGCTTCAAACAATTTACCTAGAAGGATCAGGGTAATGATCAACACGCTTGTTTCGAAATAGAACTCCGGCTTATATCCTGGCTGTACCAGTGACCGAATGACTCCATATAGACTGTAAAAATAGGCGGATGCCGTCCCCAAAGCAACCAGCACATCCATATTGGCACTCTTATTGGCTAGGGCACGGTAAGCCCCTACAAAGAATGGACCGCCAATATAAAATTCAACGAAGGTTGCGAGGATCAGTTGAAACCACTTATTTTCAACGAATCCTGGAACAGGCAGGATGCCCGCATGACCAATCATCATATAAATAAAAGGCAAGGCTATAACCGCAGAAACAATAAATTTCGTCCGTTTTTGTTTATATTCCTTTTCCTTATAATCTTCTTGTGATTGGTTCTCATTTTTCGGAATCGCTTCGTAGCCCAATTTCTTGACACGCTCAACGATGTCCTGAGCGGTTACTACCCCTGATAAAAACTCGACTGTCCCTGATTCGGTAGCTAAGTTAATCGTAGCTTTATCCACACCAGGCATTTTATTTAACATTTTTTCTATTCGCGTGCTGCAAGCGGCACATGTCATACCACGTATATCAAATTCCTGTTTCTCTTCTTGAACATCATAGCCTAGCTTCCTTATACGAGTCACAATCTCTTCTGTCGTCACTTGATCATCATGAATATGGACTTTCGCATTTTCTAACGCCAAATTAACATTGGCATCGACTCCATCTATTTTGTTTAATACTTTTTCAATACGGGTTGAACAGGCCGCACAGGTCATGCCTGTTATCGCTAATGATAATTCTCTTTCTTTCACCGTCATTGCTCTCTCACCTCCAAACCAGACGCAAACCCACTATTTTGAGAATTGTTGAATCACTTTCATCAATTCGTCAATGTGATGATCCCCATGCCCTTCTTGTATAGCTTTAGTAACACATGACTTAGTATGACGCTCCATGAGATTAAACCCTACTTTTTTAAGAGCAGCTTGTATGGCAGAAATTTGGACAAGAACATCAATACAATAACGGTCCTCTTCAATCATTTTTTGAAGACCTCTCACTTGTCCTTCCACGCGCTTTAACCGATTTATTAATTTATCCTTTTCCATATCTGTCCGTGGAACGGCAGGCTTTCTCCCAGTATCTATTGGTAATATCTCATTAGGTTCATTTACCATTTGCTCACCTCTTATCTAATTTTATATTATACCCCTATATGGTATATGTCAAATAATTGAACCTGTTACTGAAAAACGATCGAATTTCATTAAGATAAAATAGGGGGTAGGGGTAAAAACTCCCGAGGGGTATCACGCAGCAAGTCCTAGATTTCACCTTTATATTACGCTCTTCTTAAGCCTCCTAAAAGACTTAACAATTAAAGTTTACGCAAAAAGGGACATAAAACACGGCGTTTATTCAGTGGATACGTATCAGGGGTATTTTTTCTACTCATGTACTGCAAAAAAATGACTAAGCCTGCAGGGGAGGCCTAATCATTTCCTATTTATCAACTTAAGCAGGACGTTTTATTTGAAGTTTACTTTAAGGCGTCTATCGCGAACGATTAAATAGATCATAAAGATTAAATCTAGTGCAACAATTCCAATGGCTGACCACTGGCCACCTGTAAACTTGCCGTATCGCGGAGAATCCCCACGAAAGAACTCGAGGATAAAACGCTCGACGAAGTAGGCGGCGACATAAATGGAAAAGAGCCAGCCTTTTCCCAAACGGTTGCCATAAAATTTCGAGATCATAAAAAGAACACAAAAGAGAATCATATCCCCTTGAGATTCCCAAACCTCAGCTGGCCAAAGAGGCTGACTTCCGTAATAGTCATAGGCAATGGTGCCCTTTGGATAAACAAGACCAAAATTCCCACCAGTCGGTTTACCAAAAGCATCGCCATTCATAAAGCAAGCTATTCTTCCAATCCCTTGGGCCAGGATCATAGCCGGTGAAAGATAGTCTGCAAATTGTAAAAAGCTTATTCTGTGATACTTAGAATAAATAATTAGTGAGACAATCCCGCCGGCAACCGCCCCCTCAATAGAAATACCACCATTCCAAACTTCAAAAATCTGAATCGGATGCCGAGAGTATGTAGGCCATTGAAAGATGAAAACATGCCAAATTCGTGCTCCTATAATGGCACCAATAACTCCATAAAGAATAAATGCCTTTAAATGATTATAAAAAATCGTATTTTTAGTTAAGGCTAAGGCTACACCATACCCTAATATAATAGCGAGAAGGGAAATCACGGCATGCGTTTGAACCACATAGCCGAATAAATTAAACAAATCCTTATGCATACTTATAACAACTCCTTTATGATTAACTGTTTTTGGATCCTAAAAAATATAGGTGATAGTCCCTTCATCAAGAATTGACTTATTTAGCTAATTGATCGACCTGATCGACAAGCTCCTGATAAGAATTGCCTGTGAATTCTTTCCCATTTACAAAGAAGGTTGGCGTCCCTTGAATCGATAATTGGTTGACATAAGCGGTGTCCTTATCAAGGGCACTCTTAAACTTATTTGTTTTAAATGCCTGAACGACTTTATTTACATTGGTTGGACTCGTTATCTCACTTAACGTCTTTTCTAAAAATGACTCCGAATAAAGATCAATTTGTTCATACTTAGAATCAGCGGGCTGTTTCGAATACAATAAATCATGGAATTTCCAGAATAATTTATTTCCCAACTCGTTATAGACCGTTTCTGCAAACAGAGCAGCCCGAGTGGAATCTTTATTTATAAATGGATCATTCATAAAATAAAAAGTCGCTTTTCCTGTTTGTATAAGATCCTGATCGATCGCTGGAAAGGTTGCGTCATTGAAGTTCTTACAGATTGGGCATTTATAATCCCCGAATTCAACAATCTTGACAGGTGCCCCTTTCTTCCCTAAATAGGGCTCATCGTTATAATTGAACGTAACGGCACCCGCTACCTTACTAGATTGCGAATGACCAATAATAATTAACACAACCGTACAAATGGCAATGATTCCGATTGTCCCATAGAAAATCCAAATCGAGAAACCGCTTTTCTTTTTTACCTTTTTCTTTAAAGCCATTTTTTCACCTCTTTTAAGAAAATAGTTTAAAGCTATATTTAAGCTTGTCCTTCCTCAACTAGAAAGTTAAAATTACTACACTACATATTGTAGTGCAGTTGCTAAAAAAATTTTAGCGACTAGCTAAGCAATTGTCACTAAAACCATACCGAAGAGAATCACTAAAACTGAAACAAAAACAGTTTCGCGATCCATTCTTATCTGAAGGCTTTGATCGGGGTTAATCAAATGTTGCAGCCTATAATTAACCGCTTCGTTTGAGAAGTGCACAAAAATGAGGGATCGATTCCTCTTTTTAAAATTATTAATCATTTTAAGTAATGCTGTGCTTAACCCTAATTCGGATCCTGTTGTTTTAATAGCATATTCATCTGCTGAGAGTTCACATAAAATCTTAAAATTGGTATACAGCAATTTGGTCATGGGGACAAACCACAATGTCCGTGCAATCAGGCGTAAAATGAATATTTTTAAAGAATCATGATTGATTTTATGAGACATTTCATGCAGGATGACAGCCTCAACCTCTTGAGTTTCAAGCAAATTGAGTAAACCCGTACTCAATACGATTAACGGAGTTCGGAGTCCAATCGTAAAGGCCACCATTTTATCATCGTTAATCACGGCAATAGATTGACCTACAACTTTATATTTCTCACTAACCGCTTTGGTCCATTTTATAGTCTTTAAGGAATCGATTTTAGCATGCATTCTAGTTGATTGAATAGCATATTCAATCATTCCCACTATTAAAACGAGAATACTGTAGGCCATAATCGAATTTAACAAGAAAACAACAATTAAATAGCAAGGTGAATCCCTTTCAAATAGCCCAATACAGAAGTCAAAAAAATCCGCTTGAAATTTCAAGCCAAAAATAAGATGAATCCCATAAACAGCTATTTGGCACCATACAATTAATGCGATGAAAACGCCCGTTCCAAACATCATCTTTGACTTTTTCTTCCACATCATGACTTGTCCTTTTTTAATTGTTTGATTTTTTGTTCCAGTTGATTTAATAAGTTTTGATCAACATCCGTTATAACATCTAACATATGGTTGATTACAACACCACCAAATTCGTCCAGCAAATTCTCTGTTAACCGCTTCGATTGTTCCTCAATAAACGCTTCCTTTGTCTGAACGGGCTTGAATAAAGAAACCCTTCCATCAGTCCGTTTTGTAAGAATGCCCTTGTCGACTAACCGTTTCATAACGGTCATAACCGTATTAAAACTAATCGGCTTATCCTTCTCTAAGTAATGCTGAACCTGCTTGATTGACTGTTCTTGACCAGATTCCCATAGATAATCGATTATTTTAGCTTCGAGCGGGCCGAAAAAGCGGTCTAATCCAACCTTATCATATTTAAAATTTTTGATAGTCATTTCGTTTAGTCCTCCACTACAAATTGTAGTGTATTACTATTTAAATTTCAAGTTAAAATCAAAATCTTAATACAATTAAAAAGCCTGCCGTTTTGAATAGCTTAATTGAACGCTATCAAAGTACGCTATCAAAGTACGGTAGAACATCCCTCTTACTTTGTTCGGCTTTTAAATTCGAATAGATAGTAATGAATTCATTACTAAAAATGGTTTTTAAAAAGAGGCCGGGACAGAAGCCGTTTACGAATAGAAAAAACCGAACTTATTCACATCTTTTAACGTGATGGGTTCGGTTTTTCATTTAAAAGTTAAGTCATTTATGAAACGCTTCGTCAAAAATACGTTGCTCTCCGCGGGCACGGCCATAGCCTCTAAAAATGGTTGAACGGTAAGTGAGATTTGGAGTAATGATAGGCAAACCTTGAGGGCATATGTTATATGTGATTTTCAAAAAGGAACATCAAACTGATTTATTGATAAATACCTCCGCCAGAACTCCTAAATTCATTAGCTTTTTCTCTCATCCCTTGTTCAATGACTTTCTGTGTATCTAGGTTCTTTTCTTTTGCAAATTTGCGGATATCATGTGAGATCCTCATACTGCAAAATTTCGGACCGCACATGGAACAAAAATGAGCTGTTTTTGCTCCTTCAGCTGGCAAGGTTTCATCATGATAGTCGATCGCCCGTTCAGGATCTAATGATAAATGAAATTGATCGCGCCATCTGAATTCAAAACGGGCTTTAGACAAGGCGTCATCTCTTTTTTGTGCACCTGGATGTCCCTTTGCTAAGTCAGCAGCATGGGCCGCAATTTTATAGGTGATCACCCCTTCGCGAACATCATCCCGATTAGGCAGCCCTAGATGCTCTTTAGGTGTCACATAACAAAGCATGGCCGTTCCATACCAGCCAATCATAGCGGCACCGATTGCAGAGGTGATATGGTCATACCCAGGGGCAATATCGGTTGCAAGCGGTCCAAGTGTGTAAAAAGGGGCTTCTTTACAAACCTCCAGCTGTTTATCCATATTTTCTTTAATAAGATGCATGGGCACGTGTCCTGGTCCTTCTACCATAACTTGAACGTCATGTTCCCATGCGATTTGAGTAAGCTCTCCAAGGGTCTCAAGTTCTGCAAATTGGGCTTCATCATTGGCATCTGCAATAGAACCCGGACGTAAGCCGTCACCTAATGAAAATGAAATATCGTAAGTTTTCATAATGTCACAGATTTCTTCAAAATGAGTATATAAAAAGTTTTCCTGATGATGATACAAACACCATTGAGCCATAATGGATCCTCCACGTGAGACGATTCCCGTTACACGATTGGCAGTAAGCGGAACATACCGCAATAGCACGCCTGCATGAATGGTGAAGTAATCAACGCCCTGTTCCGCTTGTTCGATTAACGTATCACGGTAAACTTCCCAAGTCAGATCTTCAGCAACCCCTTTTACTTTTTCTAAAGCTTGATAAATAGGGACAGTCCCGACCGGAACAGCCGAATTACGAATAATCCATTCTCTAGTAGTATGAATGTTTTTGCCTGTTGAAAGATCCATAATAGTGTCGGCACCCCAGCGAGTGGCCCATGTCATTTTTTCGACTTCCTCATAAATTGAAGAGGATACAGCTGAGTTTCCAATGTTGGCGTTAATCTTTACATGGAAGTTCCGACCAATAATCATAGGCTCCGATTCTGGATGATTAATATTAGAAGGGATAATGGCCCTTCCTCTTGCCACTTCTTCTCGAACAAAATCAGGAGTCATATTTTCGCGAATAGCTATAAACTCCATTTCCGGAGTAATGATTCCTTTTTTGGCATAATGAAGTTGAGTGACATTTGTTCCTGATTTTGCCCGGAGGACCTCACGTTTTAATCCAGGAAAGACGTTATGGTTTGCTCTTGGATCCTTTTCATCCCTATACCCATTATCCTCAGGCAGGATATCGCGCCCCGAGTACTCCTCGACATCTCCGCGTTCCTTAATCCAAGTGCTTCTAATTGGAGGTAAGCCTTTTTTGATGTCAATTGAATAATTAGGATCTGTATAAGGCCCACTTGTATCATAAACACGGACAGGCCCATTTTCTTCTTCTCCAAAGCTGCCTGTTGTAGGACTTAATTCTATTTCCCGCATAGGTACCTTAATATCCGTTCGTGAGCCCTCTACATAGACCTTCTTACTTCCTGGAAACTGGGACATAATCGAAATACTTTTTTCATTTAGTGACATAAAAAAAATCTCCCCTTTTAAAATTTTTAAAAGACGAGACCCAGACAATACAGAGTAGTCAAAATCAAAGAAAAAAGCTGAGTCCATAAATAAAACGGACCCAGCTAATATGTAGAAGTTACCTACTTTGATTTCTAAAAACATCTAACTTCCCTACGCTGGCATGATCCAGATCAGGTCCAAAGAGTCAAGAAACTTCATCGCGTTTCTTTCTCAGCCCAGCTTATTGGACTCCCCTAGTTATTCGCTATTTAATTGTAGTTACAGTATACCTTAATTTCAGAAAATGAAAAGAGGGTTTCGAAAATATCTACTCTTAAACACTCAAATGGATTGTTCAACTTTTCAGTCGGACACCCTCAAAATCATAGCAGCATAAAAAAAGAAATCGGTCCTGGATTATAACTGCAAAAGTGAGGAAATGATGACCACATAAGAAAAGCAAGAATCATTGTTGATCCTTGCTTAATCATAATATTTTTAATCCAGCCGCTTCCGGTGCACCTTGGCCCCGTCACACGAGAAGAGCGTCTTTTTATCATCGATAATCGTTTCAATATGAACCGTTCGGCCCCAAAGCTTGTGAACATGGATGAGTACCTTTTCCAAGTAATTGATATCAAGCTCCTGACCTTCATAGCGATGGGCTAAATAAAGCTCTCCATTTTTTAAATAATCCCCGTCTTCTACCTCAATGTATGGGAAACCGGCGTTAACACGGCTCGCGACCAGTTCATCCCGAACCTGTTCCCAATCTTTGCTCGAAACAACTACTTCATTCCCTTTTCTTTCAAATAAAAAGAGATCCTCACGCTGGACAAGTTCCTTCGTTAAATAATTTCGGATAAAGGATTGGTCAGATTCAATTTCGCGTACTTCAAAGATTTTCTCTCGGCCAGATCCAGGTTTTACTCCGCGTTTTAACATCTCTTCCGTCGGGTTATCATAACGCTCTTCGATATCTTCAAAGATTTTAATTCCTAAATAATAAGGATTAATCTGCCGGCGTGACGGCTGAACGACGCTGGCATTTAATTTGGCATATTCAATGGCTTCCTCCGTTGTAAGATCCATCTCCCGCATGATCCTCGCATGCCAGTAGGACGCCCAACCTTCGTTCATGATTTTGGTTTCCATTTGCGGCCAGAAATAGAGCATTTCTTCACGAAGCATAGTGAGAATATCACGCTGCCAGTCGGTCAACTCACGGCTATGCTCTTCTATAAATAAGAGCAAGTCCTTTTCCGGTTTTTCAGGGAATTTCTTTTTGGTTTCAGGATTTTTCAATACTTTCTTAGCGTCGAGTCTCAGAAGATCATCATAATCAGAAAGAGGCTTTGCGGGCTTCCAACGCAAGGAATCCGTCTCCTTCGCTTCTTCCCGTCTGACTCTTGTCAGGGTAGGATCCACATGTTCTTCAATCGATAAGACGGCATCAATAAAGGCTTCGACATCGTCTCGCCCATACCGTTCCTCGTAGGCTTTAATGCGTTCTGCCGTTGCCGCCATGCTTTCCACCATATCTCGGCGCGTTTTCGAGAAACGAACATTATTCTTAAAGAAATCACAGTGAGCAAGTACGTGAGCAACGATCATTTTATTTTGGATGAGACTATTGGAATCCAGTAGAAAGGCATAACAAGGATTGGAATTAATGACAAGCTCATAGATTTTACTCATGCCGAGGTCATATTGGAGCTTCATTTTATGATAGGTTTTACCAAAGCTCCAGTGTGAATAACGGGTCGGCATGCCATAGGCCCCAAATGTATAAATAACTTCAGCTGGGCAAATCTCATACCTCATTGGATAAAAATCAAGGCCCAATCCCTCAGCAATCTCCGTGATTTCCTCAATCGCGACATCCAGCTTTTTCAACTCATCGGACTTCAAGCGGCCTCACTCCTTATATCCTTTTATCTAATATATGTTGCCACTAGTGTATGAATGAGCGAACAAGCATGTGACAGATGTTAGAATATTTAGTTATTTTTTATACTTTAGAATGATGGACATAGCTTACCATTCCGCGATGCTGCCATCCTTATGACGCCAATGCCAATTCCGACATAGTTTCCAACCGCTTCGCGAATCGCTGCTACTCTTTCTAGAACTTGATCTACTTTCTCATGGGTATCAATATACTGCAATTCTTCGGTAGCATTCATTTTGATTGCTGTAAATCCTTGCTCGACAACTTCTTTGGCCGAATTGCCTACATCACTCGGACGGTCACCGCCAATCCATGAATAAACACGGATCGAGTCACGACAGGCGCCACCCATTAGTTCATAGACCGGTGCATGATAATATTTGCCTTTAATATCCCTTAAAGCTTGGTCAATACCAGCGATCGCACTCATGAGAATCGGACCACCGCGATAAAAGCCGCTTCGATACATGACATTCCATAGATCCTCAGTACGAAGGGGATCCTGATCAATTAAATATGTACTTAGCTCGCGTACAGCAGCTTCAACGGTTGCGACTCTACCCTCTATTACAGGTTCTCCCCATCCTGTCATCCCTTCATCTGTTTCTATCTTTAAAAAGAGCCAGCGGGGTGGTACAACATAGGTCTCGAGTTTAGTTATTTTCATTTGCCAAATCTCCTCACTTCCTGCTCGTCTAATTTCTTGAGAAATACAAGTTCACTTCTAATCTAGAAATGAGTCACAATCGATGAATTCGCTAAATTTGTTAGCTTAGGCTATACTGTCTTTTTGTCTTTTCACGAACCTTGAGCAATAACTGATCTCTTTTTCCTTAGAGAAAACAGGAAAGCGTGTTCATTTTTTTCGTGAAATAGACTTTAGTTTTAATCCATATCCCATTATAATTAGTATCGGTTAGCTTTTTTGGTTACAAATAGAGAGACTATCGACAAAGGGGGAGGATGACCATTACGGCAGTTAGATGGTTACTCAGGATCATGATCATCGGCTTCTTTCTTTTTTCCTTCAATCATTCCATGCCCCCCTTTTCCAGGCATCCCATCCCGATATTAGTCTATCACTTGCTGGGTACCTATCCGGGGCACGGGGAGAAAGCTCTGTATGTTTCACCTAAAAATTTTGAAGCTCAGATGAATTATTTAAAGCAGCATGGATTTACCCCTTTGACTTTTGAGGATTGGGGCAAGGCTTCCCTAGTCAAAAAGCCTATCTTTATCACCTTTGACGATGGATATAAAGACAATACTAAAATGTGGGCCATCTTTAATAAGGTCAAATCGAATGAGTTCGAGCCTAAAGCAACGATCTTCGTCATTTCCGGTGATATAGGAAAACACAACCATTTAAATCAAACCGATATCCAGTCAATGGCTAAATCGCCCTTCTTTTCGATCCAATCCCATACCGTCACACATCCTAATCTAGCAAGGTCAAAGGATTTAGATTATGAGTTAGGCAAATCCAAGCAAGTCATCCAAAATCTAACAGGCAAACCCGTTGTCGCGATTGCTTATCCCTACGGATTATTTAATGCGAAGGTCATTAGAAAAGCCTCCCATTATTATAATTACGGTTTGACAACATTACCAGGTTTCTATCATAAACTTTGGATACCTGATGAGAACTACCTATTGCCTCGAATTTATGTGAAATATACAACGACAATCAATCAGTTTGCCCATCTAGTCACACCTGGCAGCTGATTCTTGGAAGATCTGTATCTCCCTTCTTTAGTCAGACCTTTTTATAAGGACTGTCTAGGAGGGGACTAAATCAGATCTTTTTTGTTAATACAGTCCCTTTCTTTAACATAAATCGTTTAGGTCTTAGAAAAACTAAGCCTATCTTAAACAGTTTATGAATAAAGGAAGTCCCCATATGACCAACAGAGAATTCGTCCATAGAATACGCCAATATGAACAAGAAAAAAGCCATCTTGAAATTAATCAATGGCTGCACCATGATTTGTTTTCTGCAAGATGGTGGCTTTTATTGTTATTTTTAATTGTCCCATGGGTGATTTGGATGCTGCTCCGAAAAAAAGAACTTTACCTCGAATCCGCTTTTATCGGGTGTTATGCCATTGCTTTGACACTCTTTATCGACAGCATCGGATCACAGTTTAATTTTTGGCGGTATCCAACCAAATTTTTACCTGTCATTCCAAGTGCGCTCCCTTTTGATTTATCACTTGTCCCGGTTATGTTCATGTTTATTTATCAATACTGCCAATCGTGGCGCACTTATTGGAAGACTTTGTTAGTCATAAGCTTAATGTATGCGTTTATAGGTGAGCCCGTTTGTATTTACTTACAATTAGTCATTTATATCAATTGGTCCATTTACTATTCCTTTGGCTATTACCTTATTGTTGGCTTTTCTGCTCGCGCCTTGGTCTTACTCCTTAAACGTAAGCGCAAGGAAAAGGAGACTGTCTGACGAAAAACCGCCTGCTCCATCTATTGCTTAATCCCTTTAGCAGAAGGGCCCAACAAGCTTTCCCTTCAAAAAAGTCGAAAAAATGCAGCGTTAGGAATGAGTGTCTCCCTTCAAAGTGTATTACCCGGGAAATTTCGACACTCTCCATCCTGATTCAATCTAATATCCACTCAAAAATCGATATTTCTCGCTCTCCGCGTTGATACATATCGTTATAAGGCGGTAAATCAACGGTCTCTATAAACTTACCACCCACCCGCTCAATTGTTTTTCTTGATGCCAAATTAGTCGGATTACAAGTAATGTAGAGGCGGTTCTTCCCATGCTTAAGTGCTATTGGTTTTAACAGTCTGCATGCTTTTCCTGCATAACGATGTCCCCGATACTCTTCGTCAACACTATAGCCAATATGCCCCCCATAATAGAGGCTCTCTTGCTCACCAATTCTTAGATCAATTTTCCCAATGATTTGATTCGTTCCTGCTATGACAATGTGATAGCGGTAAGCAGGGACCCACCCCTTTTCCAAATCGCCTGGCATATAGTTATCAATCAATAAATCAATCTCTTCCCCTTTAATGCGATCCGCCTCTAGAAATTCAAAACTCATGTCTACTCCCCCACACTTGAATGTCATTGAAAGGATCAACATCCTAACGACTCCACTTTATATCTTAAAATAGGCATAAACCCGTCCTGTAAGCTTCCCAGCCGCATCAAATCTCAGGGCGCTTAATGAAGAAAACACACGCAATCCTTGAAAATGTTGGCGTGTGTTCTCTCTAATGTCAGTTCTATTCAGTACTTGCTTCAACCCAAACTGCTGTTAGTTCATCAACGGATGGATATCTCATGCCAGGGTCCTCTTCAACCGCTTTGCGTGCTATATCAAACAGCCGTGGTCCTGCCTCCCATTTCGAATAAGAGCGGTCCAACCCTCCACCAAGCAGAACAAATGCTAAAGCTCCCATGTTAAACACATTGGTTCTAGAATCAATAGAGGCTCCTAACGTAAATTCTTCAGGCGACATAAACCGTGTCGAGCCCCATAACCTGCCCATGTCATTGATAAAAGGCTTCTTTCGGTACTCGTCGATATCACAAATTCTGAGTTGATCTGCTTGAAAGTTATAAAGAAGGCTTCCATCATAGAAATCAACTGCAACGAATCCTCGCTTCTCCACCTCTACGTGAAACGCCAAGACTTGCTGAAAGGCGGAAAGCCGTTTGTGAATGGGCCGTTCACGAAATCGACGAAAGGGGGAATCAGGATCGGTCTCCTTTAAAGGCGGCGGGTATCTCCAATGATTATGCAGACCTTCCCCCTCAAACCAATCAAACACCATGGCATAACCATTTGGGAGCTCTAAGCCATATTCAAATTGGATTAACGCAGGATGTTCTAATGCGTGATATAAATGCCTTGACGCCTTTAACTTATCGATCGCATCCTGGGGATCTCCCGAATAATGTATCGTGCTGGCCCCCGCATACTTCACAAACTTTTTTTGCCCTTTTATCATGACTCCAAAAGAGAGATTCCCCGAATCCTGCTGATCAAAGACCGTAAAGACCTTTCCTAAGTCCATTAACCAGTCGAAGGAATGTGGTTCTTTTAGAGAAAAGGACACATCATTCACCTTCATCTTATTCACGGCTTCGGCCATAATGCCCTCCTTTGAAAAATCGACATTTTTGGTAAGGCAGCGTCCTTCAAGAAGTCAAACTCTCAGGCCTGGACCGAAAGAATTGGCTTTATTTAAGATCTTGTATCCCTTTAGCAATCAACTCAAATAACTCTTCTAAATCCTCTTCTTCCACGCATGAGAAGGCAATTCTTAGATCTGTTGAGTTAATTGAAACGGTTCCCACTCCATATTCGTTTAATAAATGAACACGAACTGCTTCACCATCGACCCCGTCAAGCTTAAGACACATGAAATAACCTGAATTGAATGGATAGTAAGTCCACACCTCTTTATACTTTGGCTGGGTAATAATTTCCTTCGTTTTTAAAGCTCGGCGCTTCATAATTTCGAACTTTTCCTGCTTTTCAATCTGAAATTCATCGGATTGCAAGGACTGCAAAATGATCGTCTGCGAAGGATGCGAACCGCTTGAAATCGTTCCTCGAATCAACCCTTTTGTCTTAGCCTCCAATGCATTGAGAACCTCTTCGCTTTCAGAAGCGTACGTGATAAAGCCCACTCGGAAGCCCCAGACATAATTCTCCTTAGTAGCCCCGTCCACCTTAATCGGCAGAATACGGGGATGAGCATTAGCGAGCATACCAAATAGCGATTCCTTAATTGAATCCTCGTAAAATAAACCAAAATACGCATCATCAATAATCGCCACAATGTCCAATCCTGCTTCAGCCATTTCAACGATTGTGCTTACAATCGCTTTGGCTTCATCTGGGTGCGGCGTATAACCTGTTGGGTTATTAGGGAAATTTAGAAGAAGGACAACCTTTCCTTTTTCTTTAACCGATAAAATGGTATTTCTAAAGGCTTCTGCATCAAACCGACCTTCTTCATTGAACAATCGGAAGGTCTTAAGTTCTGCCTGTCTTCTGATTCCAAAAATAAGATTGTAATTCCCCCAATTTTTATCTGGAAGAATAACCGTATCCCCTTTTTCAACAAAGAGGTCAGCAGCAAGACTTAGTCCGTGGGTAAGGGCATTCGTCACAATGGGAAGCCCTATTTTCTTATTGGATAGGGATGGATTGTCTCTTAAGAGCTTCTCCTTCCATACTTGTCTGAGCGCAGGTTTCCCTTGAGGCGGTGCATAAGGGAACAAATCCTTGGTCTCATAATCCGGCATGCTGTTATGTATATGTTTGAAATGCATAGGTTCATTGCCTTCTGTAGCAATGCCAATGGTGGCGTTAAATTTCGTTGCTTTTTGATTCGCTTCATTAGATTGACTGAGAATACCTTTTGGGTAATAAAGTGCTTTTCCTAATTCAGAGAGCATTTGATAGACCGATGGCTGATCCGCTTGAATGGCCTCATTTAATCCCTTTGCAATTGGGTTCATGGGTGTTGCTCACTCCTAACTTAGCCCTAATTATTTATAGATTAAAGCCATTTTACCACATTATAAGACAGAAGAAAGCTACACCTCTTATAAAGATGTAACCCTCTGCTTGAATTTAGATGCTATAACAATAGGATTTACAGCAATGAACATATTTCACCTGTTTAAGATCAATACTATTTTTATTAGTATTCAATTTGGAGGAGAGATTAAATGCCTATTCAGAACGACCTGACATCCAGTGAGTATGGAACATTGTGGATGACTTATCAGCAACAAACGATGACTCAGAGAATTTTAGAATATCTCATACAAAACTGTGATGAACATAACTCAGGTAAGCTCCTGAAGCACACCCATAATCAAATAAGCAAGTTTATTGGTGAAATAGCGGAACTGTTCAAAAATTATGGAGCTGTTGTCCCTGTCGGTTATACGGAAGAGGATGTTAATGTAGGAGCACCGCGCTTGTATGACCAGTATTTTGATATCTTGTTTCTCCGATTGCTCTTAGAAATTGGTATGGGTCTACATACCCTTCATCTTAACATGAGTTTTAGAAAAGATATTCGCAACCTCTTCACTCGACTAACCACTTTTAGCCAGGATACTTACAATGCCTGTATGGATTACTTGGAAGCAAAAGATATTATACTCAAATCTCCAGGAATGTCACCCTCTAAAACGGTTGAGTTTGCAAAGGGGAAAGGTTACATGAGCGGCCTTAATCCCCTCAATCAGAAGCGTTCATTAAATTCAGTGGAAACTGCCCATCTCTTTTTCGCCATTGAGTCCAACATCTTTGGCATGTACATGATTACTGGGTTCGCTCAGGTTGCAAGCGAGCAAGACATAAGAAATTTTTTTGAAGAAGGGAAGAACATTGCCAAGCAAATCATTCAAGACTTTTCAACTATTCTTAGTGAATCGGATATCCAACCCCCAACCACTTGGGCAGGACAAGTGACGGATTCGAGAGTAGCCCCTTTTTCCGATAAGCTCATGATGTATTGTACGAGCCTGTTTTGCAGCTTCGGCCTCGGAAGCAATGCACTTGGGACTGCTTTTAGCTTAAGAACCGATCTTCCCATAAAAATAATAAGCGTCGCTAAGACCGTTTACTCATACGGGCAAAAAGGTGCCAAATTACTTGCAGAAAAAGGATGGCTAGAGGAACCGCCTCAATCCCATGACCGCCACGCTCTCATTAACTAACCTCCTTTCAATTTTCGCCTTAAAAAACACACCTTCTTATTAAAAAAGAAGGTGTGTTTTTTGTGCAAGCCGTGGTTCCGATAACTTGGCGGATTAATAATTGGCAGACTAAAGCTTGAGGGCTTATACAAGTTCATTAGGTAGCGCCACCACCGACTTTTGATAAATAAGCGGAGAAAGTTCTCTTATTTAGGAAACAGCGCTGAAAACAGCTTAAATAGACGGAGAATTTCCGCCTATTGGCTCCGGAAAGCGTTGACCGGAGTCGTTTTGCCCTGCTTAACAGGAAAAACTCCGCTTATATTCCCGCACGCGAGCTCTATCCAGCAGTTTAACCGGAAAAACTCCGCTTATTCTGGTGACTCAACTACCTGCTTTAGTAAAAAAATCTTCTGGGTATCGATTTTACTGGCAATTGGTAAAATAAAAGACCAAATCGTCGGCGATTTGATCTCTTTCTACATTCTTAGGTTTTGGGTCTTTCATCCTGCGAGCAAGACACAGGTGCTGCTAATGTGATTCATGATGATGATGGTCGTGGTCATGATCATGTAAGTCGGTACAGATAAGGTGATCACGGTGCGAGGTTTGACAGTCTTCCATTTGAATCGTTGAGTGATGGATGCCATTATTTTTAAGTGCCTTATTAATTTGACTGATGAACTGGGGACTTTTACTCATCGGTACCCCTTCATCTAATACAACATGACACGTTAGAAAATGGCGATCGCCTGTCAATGTCCAAATATGCAAATCATGGACTCCTTTGATTCCCGATATCCTTTTTATGTTCTCAGCAATCTCTTCAAGCTGTATGCCTTTTGGGGTGGCTTCCATTAAAATCCGAAAGCTCTGCCTAATAATATTCCAAGCACTATAAGCGACCAGCAAGGCGATTAAAATGCTTAAAAGCGGGTCAATCCACTGAAAGTCAGTAAAATAAATAATGATTCCAGCCACAATCACCCCAGCAGAAGCTCCTAAATCCCCCATAACATGTAAAAGCGTCGCCTTCACATTGAGATTACTGCTTTCACCGTTTAAAGCAAATATAATAATAAGATTAACAACTAAACCAATACCCGCACCGATAAACATCCCAAACCCATGAACGGACTGGGAATCATTAACCGCGTCACCGCTGAATACAAAATCCAAATCGTTATTAATACCAAAGTTAGTCCATTAACGGCGGCAGCAAGGATTCCCGCCCGCTCATAGCCAAAGGTCATATAGCGATTAGCCGGCTTCTTCGCTTGAACAAGCGCATACCATGAAAGGCCAATTGCCAACACATCAGTTGCCATATGCCAAGCGTCCGCCAACAAAGCCAAGCTGTTTGAAATGAGGCCAAAAATTAATTCGGCTACAAGAATAATCATCGCTAGGAAAAAGGCCTGTTTCATTTTGCCTGCAGGAGCATGGGTATGAAAAAGTCCGCTATGATCATGATCATGGTCATGGTCATGCGTATGGGAGTGACTCATGAAATCCTCCTTACTCGGGGTTATACTGTATTCTATGCAGTTTTTTAAAATTATGATTTAAGCATTCATATAATCATGGTAACGTTCCTCATTTAGAACCGTCAAGGGAGGGTTCTTGTCAAAAAGTCCTGGCCCAAGTGATCGCTTTCTGTGCGTACAGAAAAAGGGTCTGCCCCCTCAAGTGGGTAAACAGACCCTAAAGGACTAACCTCGTCCAAATGATTATTTTTTCGGCTTATGCATCCACTGCCTGTTTTCGTTAGCGCAATCAGGAAATTTTTGTCCTGCTTTCATGTGGATCTGTGTAGGCGTTTCTACCATACTTCCTGTTTCGCCAACCTCCATATAAACACCGTCATTTGGCGCACGGTCTCCTGGCTCAAAACGCTTGTTATCATAAGGAGCACCCACTATGAATCCCTCCTAATAATGAAGTCGTTCATTAGGATATCCAAAGGCGGCCGTTTTATGAAAAGGTCAGCTAACCTCTTTAAATCACGGAAATGTACAGCAAATGAAAATGAAACGCAAGAACCGTCCCTCTGTTCACACGCTGCTAATGAAACGCGAGATCCGTCCCCTCGTTCACAGGGAGGTTTCGGATAGGTGAATGTCTGGATTTTTTTGTTGGAACCATTGGAGGCCGAATTCGTTTTCGAATAAGATAACTGGGCGGTTGCGATGATCCCGCACAACCATATTGGACGTGCTTCTCAGTGCTTCTGTCGGAATTTCATCGTCATTCAGCCAGCGTGCAACTCGATAGGTCAGAGGCTGTATATCCAAATCCACATTATATTCGGCTTCCATTCGGTAGATAAAGACGTCAAATTGAAGTTGGCCAACTGCGCCAAGAACGGTCTCTTCAAAGCGCTCAGTTTTATACACCTGAACAGCCCCTTCTTGTGCGAGCTGCTGCATCCCCTTCTGGAAGTGCTTCGCTTTAAGTGCGGTCTTCGGGCGGACCTTTGCAAAATGCTCAGGGGAGAACTGCGGCAGTTTTCCAAAATTGAAAGTATCCTTCTTACCAACCAATGTATCACCGATTTGATAAATCCCTGGGTCATAGATCCCCACAATATCTCCTGGATACGCTTCATCTATATTTTCACGGCTGTCCGCAAAGAATTGCTGTGGTTGAGCCAGTTTAATCGGTTTCCCCGTACGATCCAGCCATGTTTCCATCCCTTTTTCATATTTACCTGAACAAATCCGTAAAAAGGCAATGCGATCCCGGTGTGCCGGATTCATATTGGCTTGAATCTTGAAGATAAAGCCTGAAAAGACGTCATCCTTGGGCTCGATGGTTCCGATGCTTGACTCACGCGGCGCTGGAGGTGGAGCCATTGTTAAATAATGCTTAAGAAAGGTTGGAACTCCGAAGCTTGAAACAGCACTCCCGAAGAAAACGGGTGTCAGCTTCCCTTCTAACACCTTCTCCATGTCAAAAGGATTTCCGGCTTCCTCTAATAGCAAGAGCTCCTCTTCTAGCTGCACGAGCACATCCTCATCCGCCTGTGATTGCAGTGCCTCGCGAACCGCTTCCGGCCCGTCTACCTTTAGTGAAGATAACTTCTTCCCTTCACCATAAAACTCAATTTCATTATTAAACCGGTCAAAGACGCCACGGAAAGTTGGACCCATTCCAATTGGATAATTGACTGGACAAGAGGCAATGCCAAGCACATCCTCTAACTCCTCGAATAGTTCGAGGGGTTCTTTTCCTACACGGTCTAGCTTATTGATAAAGGTGAAGATAGGGATTCCCCGATCCGAACAAACTTTAAAAAGCTTTTTCGTCTGTGGCTCGACACCTTTTGCTGCGTCCAAAATCATAACAACACTATCGACAGCCATCAGGGTTCTGTACGTATCTTCACTAAAATCTTGGTGTCCAGGAGTGTCCAAGATATTTATTTTAAAATCATCATATTCAAATTGCATGACACTCGAAGTAACCGAAATCCCTCTTTGTTTCTCAAGCTCCATCCAGTCAGAGGTGGCAAACTTACCTGTCTTCCGTGCTTTAACTGCCCCCGCTGAACGAATGGCTCCTCCTAACAATAACAGCTTTTCAGTTAGCGTCGTTTTCCCCGCATCCGGGTGGGAGATAATCGCAAAGGTTCTGCGCTTTTTTGCTTCTTGTTCTAGTTGGGCCATACAAAAGAGTCCTTTCTTTCCTCTGGTCAGGCTGCCAAGAGCTGGGCCAGCCTACGTTTTATTAAAAAATTACTTAATTCACCTTATTCATGCCTATTAAAAGGTTTCCATTTAAAAAAGATAGCACATATATGGCCTTTTAGACAAGGTCAACAGAAAAGGGGGATAGATGTAATTGTTAAAGTACGAAAATGACTCTGTAACGGACAAGGAGTCCATTAAACGGTAAATAGGACGGGTTCGCCATTTCTAACGGACATAGAATCCGTTACAACCCAAAATCCAATCCCATTTGTACCAAAAAGTCTCCGTTACAATCAGCAAAATAGCCCAAATGCCCCTGGTATTCTGAAGTCCCTCCCGCTTGAGTCAGAATCGATTAAACGTCTCACACCTCATAATAGAAAAGGAAAGAGGAGCCCCTCTTTCCTTCTTAAGAATTAAGCAATTTGATTAACGAGTCCCATAACTACTTCTTTTAAAGTCTCTAATTTGGTGACTGCATCGTCTAAACTGGTTCCCGTTACGCCGTAATAGAACTTAATTTTAGGCTCAGTCCCAGATGGGCGGAGGCAGAACCATGAATTGTCCTCTAGGATAAACTTTAGAACATTTGATTTTGGCAGATCAATTAATTCTTCTTTTGCTGCGGAAAAATCCGAACGAACAGAGGTCTTATAATCCTCCATAACACGAACTTGTTTACCTACGACCGCGGTTGGCGGGTTATCTCGGAACGACTGAAGGATGCGGGAAATTTGGGCGTTTCCTTCGATCCCTTTTAAGGTCATTGAAGTCAGTCCCTCTTGGTAATACCCGTACAGGTCAAACACCTCAAGAAGAGCATCGTACAGCGATTTTCCTTGGAGCTTATAGTAAGCCGCCGCCTCAGCAGCAAGGAGACAAGCCTGAACAGCATCCTTATCTCTTACAAAATCTCCAATTAGGTAGCCGTAGCTTTCTTCATAACCGAACAAAAACTGATGAGCACCGGTCTCATTATATTCTTGAATTTTTTCTCCAATAAACTTAAATCCCGTTAAAGTGTCAACAGTAGGAATACCGAAGCGTGAAGCGACTGTGCGCCCTAGCTCACTTGTCACAATGGTCTTTAAGACAATCCCATTTTCAGGAAGTGTGCCTTTTTCCTTCTTTTGACTCAAGATATAGTGAAGCAAAAGACCACCCGTTTGGTTCCCTGTCAATACAATATATTCACCTTCGTGATTCTTTACCGCCAATCCGACACGGTCGGCATCAGGGTCTGTTGCCAGCAGAAGATCGGCATCGTGCTTTTTACCCTCCTTAATGGCAAGGGTGAATGCCTCATGCTCCTCTGGGTTAGGCGATTTCACTGTAGAAAAATTCGCATCGGGTACAGCTTGTTCTTTTACGACCGTGACGTTTTTGAATCCCCAGTTTTTCAAACCTTCTGTTACAGGCTTATAACCCGTCCCATGTAATGGGGTGTAAACAATTTTAAGTTCATCTCCCACTTCATCAATCACACTTGGGTTTTGCTGAATCGATTTTAATTGTTCTTGGTAGGCTTGATCAATTTCTTCTCCAACGACTTTAAGCAAGCCCTTTTCTTTTAAAGCCTCTAGATTACCTACTTCAACAGCGAGTTCATCTTCAACCTGATTAACAAAGTAAATCACTCGGTCAGCCTCTGCTGGAGGAAGCTGGCCACCTGTTTCATTGTAAACTTTGTAGCCATTATACTGTGGTGGATTATGACTTGCTGTAACGACAATCCCTGAAAAAGCATTGAGGTAACGAACCGCAAATGAAAGCTCTGGTGTTGGGCGCAAGGATTCAAAGACATACGTTTGAATGCCATGGTTGGAAATCGTTTGAGCTGCCTCATAAGCAAATTCAGGTGAGAAATGGCGAGAATCATAGGCAATCACCACACCGCGCTTGATCGCTTCTTCTCCAGATTCCACAATGTAACGAGCAAGCCCTTCAGAAGCCTTTCGAACCGTATAGATATTGATACGATTAGTACCCGGGCCAATTTCACCACGCATTCCGCCTGTACCAAATTCTAATGCCTTATAGAAGCTATCCTCCAAAAGGCTTTCGTTTCCAGCTAAGGCCTCAAGCTGCTCTTTAAGCGCTGGGTCGAGATGCTCGGCAGATACCCATTTTTGATAAGCGTTTGTCCATTCTGTCATTCCCTGTTCCCCTCTCACACTTTTTCATTGTATGTAATTATAGACTAAATAAAATATTACGCACTTCAGCTTTATTATAAGTGGTTCTTTCCTGTAAAAAAAGTCTCTCCTTTATTTTACCAAGAGAGACTTAAATTATCGCCCATTATTTTTATTTCATTTTTTCATCGATTCTAAGAGTGAACAAATCACTCCTGCGGTCTTTAAGCTGTGTGACGGTTCCCATATTTCGGCCGCGGCGCAGAATCTCAAGATCTACATCTCCTACCACAACAGTTTCAATATTGGGAGAGGCTTCCCCTACAATGCCATCTCTAGGGAAGCTATAGTCAGATGGTGAAAAAATACCGGATTGGCCATATTGAATATCCATATTTTCTACGGATGGAAGATTCCCTACTGTCCCAGCAATCACCGTAAAGATTTGATTCTCTACCGCACGTGCCTGCGAGCAATATCGGACTCGCAGATAGCCTTGCCTGTCGTCCGTACAAAACGGTGAAAAAATAATATTGGCTCCTTGATCAACCGCATATCGAGCAAGTTCGGGAAATTGAATATCGTAACAGATCAGGATGGCGACCTTTCCGCGATCTGTATCAAAAATGCGGACTTGATTTCCTGGTGAAATTCCCCACCACTTACGTTCATTTGGTGTTATATGGATTTTATACTGCTTATCAATCGTCCCATCTCTTCGAAACAGATAAGCTACATTATAAATATGGCCTTCCTCTTCCACGAAATGAGACCCGCCAACTATGTTCACATTATATTTAACCGATAAGTTGTTAAACAGTTCAATATAATCTTCGGTGAATGTTGCAAGATGCCGAACAGCAGCACTCGGACTTTTGTCCTCAATAAAAGACATCAACTGAGTGGTAAGGAGCTCAGGAAAGACGGCAAAATCAGCTCGATAATCAGCGGCTACGTCGGTAAAAAACTCCACTTGGTGAGCAAAATCAGCAAAGCTTGAAATTTTTCTCATTTCATATTGGATAGCGCATATCCGAACCGGCAGAGAAGTTTGATAGATCCGCCCTGGTGTTCTTTTATAATCAACATTGTTCCACTCCATAAGGGTGGCATAAGCAGCAGAATCCTTATCATCGGGGAGATAGGCAGCATTGATCCGTTTCACCGTGAACCCATTCATTAATTGAAAGGTCAGAACAGGATCGTATATATTTCTTTCCACTACTTCTTCCATATATTGATACGGTGTAAGCTTGTCTTTGTAATTGGAGTAGCCTGGGATTCGCCCTCCAATCACAATGCTCTTAAGATTTAAACGACGAACCAAATTCTTTCGTGCTTCATATAATCGACGACCAATTTTCATCCTGCGAAAATCAGGATGCACCATCACCTCAATCCCATAAAGATTGCCTCCCTCTGGGTCATGGTTTGTAATGTAGCCATTATCTGTGATTTCCTCCCATGTATGCTCATTATCATACTCATCAAAGTTAATAATCAGACTTGAACAGGAGCCGATAATTTGCCCTTCATACGTCACGCAGAATTGCCCTTCTGGAAAGATAGCAAGATGACTTTCCAACTGTTCCCGCTTCCAAGGGTCCATCCCCGGAAAACAAACTTCTTGGAGCTCCAAGATAGCATCAATATCTGAGAGTTGAATATTTCTTATCTCCATCTTTTTTTCAAAATGATGCAGATCTAATTTTGGCATCTGTCAATCTCCTTTTGATTCATCATTTAAACTGATCTGAAGTGTATCCAAAAGTAATTTGAAATTAGTGTCAGCAAGAGAAAGCAATTTGAGATCAACATCGTCTTCAAAGGTTAACTCGCGCGTTACCTCGTTAGGAATGACGACACAGTAAAGACCTGCCCGTTTGGCAGCAACCGCTCCGTGATAGGAATCTTCAAACGCAATGGCTTCGCTTGGTTTGACGCCAACTCCCTCACAAGCCTTTAAGAAAAGCTCAGGGTTTGGCTTAACCTCCGTTACATCATTAGCCTCTACAATGCAGTCAAAGTAAGCTAGCAGCCCAAGACGTTCAAGGTGTTTTTTCGCCCACTGATCACCCGAGCTTGTTGCGAGAGCAATCTTAAGCCCCGCTTCTTTCCCAGCCTCAAGCAACTCGCGAACCCCTGGCAGCACCTCTTCATCCTTAATCATTTCATTAAACAAAGCATCTCGCTTCTCATAAAATTCCTCTTTCGTAAGGGATGCCCCTGTCTGTTCAATAAAATGCACATAAAGATCAAACTCATCCTCATGGGTTCCGGCAAGCCGCCCCCAAATACTGATCGGAAACGAACTCTTATATTCCTTATAAACCTCATTAGTCGCCTTAAACATAAGCGTCTCCGTATCCAAAATCAACCCATCAAAATCAAACACAAAAGCCCTAATCATCTCACCGCACCCCCACTTACATTATGTACTACCCACACACCTATTTTACCACTGAACCGCAGAGATCGTGAAACGCGGGGGAACGCAGGGAACGCAGGGACGGTTCTCGCGTTCCATTAACTGAAAATTCCCGTTATCTCTGGGAAGCGCTCTATATCAACCAACTGACTCACACAAGCTTCTCGGAAGGTTCCTTAGTTTATGGCTCAATAACTTTCTCACCAAAAGAAGACAGTTCCCATTTAAAAGCAGTGAGCCTAAACAAAGAAAAAGACCCCCGAATGGAGGTCTTTCCACCGTCATTGAGGTTCAGACGGTGTGGAAATAGACTGAAGGGCTTCTCCTGCTTCACTCTGAGATTCGTAAGTCGTCGCCAAGTCACCGAGAGCAACCATCCCCACGAGTTGGTTTTGGTCCACAATTGGCAAGCGGCGTATTTGATGTTGGGCCATAACCTGTGTCGCTTCGTCAGCCGACATATCCGGAGTACCCGATACAAGGCTATGACTGGACATGCAATCGGAAACGGTTTCGTTCCCGGTTCCACCTTTCGCGGTAGAGCGCAAGGTAATGTCACGGTCTGTAATAATCCCTTTGAGCTGATTATTCTCCACAACGGGAAGTGCCCCAACATTATATTGACTCATAAGCTTGGCTGCTTCTTGAATACTTTGCCCCGGTGAAACAGAAATGACGTCTTTTGTCATCAATTCTTTGATTGTTTTTGTCATCTGAAAAGTTCGCCCCCTTCAGATGATAGTGTGACCGATTATCAGGTTTTCATGTCCTATTTTTAATTTAAAAAATGGAACCGGAAAAACGGTTCTCCTAATTTATTTTGAAACGGGAGAACCGTCCCCGCGTTTCCGAAATGGAAAAACGGTTCTCCTGCTTATTTTGAAACGGGAGAACCGTCCCCGCGTTTCGGAGAACCGTCCCTGCGTTTCCCCGCGTTTCACTCTTCCTGCTTTGAGAAGAAGTGCTTTAGGGCGTGGTAGACGTCTTTTTTTTGTTTGAGGATAAAGTGGCGAAAGCCTTCTGCTTGGATTCTGTCGTAGGCACTCATTAAAGTGCTGCGGCGATTGTATGGGTTGATTTCGCCGTATGCAAAGAAGCCAGCGAGGGTTGTCAGCTGTTCCACAAGGTCTTGACATTTTTTATTATCGGATGTGAGGTTATCACCGTCTGTAAAATGAACGGGATAAATATTATAACGAGACGGTGTATATTTCTCATTAATAAGCTCTAATGCTTTTACATAGGCCGAGGAACAGATGGTGCCACCGCTCTCTCCTTTATTAAAAAAGTCATCTTCTGATACCACTTTCGCCTCAGTATGGTGTGCTATAAATGCAATTTCGACCTTCTCGTATTGAGTTCTTAAGAAACGGACCATCCAGAAAAAGAAGCTTCGTGCCATGAACTTTTCCCAGTTGCCCATCGAACCGCTCGTATCCATAATCGCAATAACCACGGCCCGACTTTCTTCTTTCGGTTCCTCATCCCAAGTTTTAAAGCGCAAGTCATCTTCCTGGATGGGTGCGACCGTTGCCTTTCCCTTCATGGCGTTCCGTTTGATCGCCTCAAGGATCGTCCGCCGTTTGTCTACATTACCCATTAAACCTTTTTTCCGAATATCGTTAAATTCTATATGCTCAGAAACAATTTCAACTTCTTCTTTTGGCTTCAAGTTCGGAAGCTCCAACTCTTTAAAGAGGGCTTCTTCAATATCCATCATGGAAACATCCGCTTCATAATAATCAACACCCGGTTTTTCACCAGGTTTCCCTGGTCCTTTGCCAGGCTGATTGGACGGTTGGCCGGGAAGCTTAGCTAACACATCGCCTTCCTTCGTGGTGCCATCTCCCTGACCAACGCGCTTTTGTTTATCTGCATTGTAACGAATTTTGTACTCATCAAGTGACCGAATGGGAATACGTGTAATACCTTTTCCATCTGACATAATAATGCTTTCTTCACTAACCAAATCAGGTAAATTATCCTTTATAGCTTTCTTAACCTTCTCCAAATGCCGTTGTTGGTCCTGATGGCCCTTACGGTGGAGATCCCAATGCTCTTCCGAAACCGCGTAGCGCTTCATATTCCCCCTCCAATCGGCTGTTATTGTAACAGGTTTTTATTTCCCGTCTTATTTTTTGAAAGTTTCGAGATTAATTTAGTCTATGCAGGATCTGACGCCAAATTGCTCATTATTTAACAGAAAAATCATCTTTTACGGCCTATTCTAATAAAAAACCGCCCCTAGTCACTCTCTTGGTCACAAGGGGTGCACAGGACGGTTTGCTTTATTTCATTTCTTATTTAAGTTTCGTGCTAATAGTTCAGAATCCAATTAAATCGGAACTTATTTCTTTATAGTGCCAAATTCATTCAGCGGCCAATAACGCAAATCAACCTTACCAACTACTTTACTTTCATCGACAAAACCAAACACCCGACTGTCTACACTGTTCTGACGATTATCTCCCATTACAAATAACTTCCCTTTAGGAACGACTGTTTTACCCGTTACTTTTTTCAGGTTAAAATCCCATGTCAGATTGCCGCTCGTTTTCTTCTTATACGCATCTAAATAAGGCTCCGCTATTGCCTTCCCATTGATATAAAGCGTATCGTTTTTATATTCCACCGTATCTCCTGGGAGACCTATAACACGTTTTACATAATCCTCTGTTGGAGTGGCATGAAAAATAATCACGTCAAACCGTTTTGGCTGTGTGACATGGTAATCCACCTTGTTAACGATCAGGCGGTTGCCGTTCTGAAGGTTTGGCATCATGGATTCGCCTTCCACCACATAATTGGTGAATATAAAACTGCGTATAACAATCGCAATAATAACGGCAACGGCTAGTGCTTTAATCCATTCAAAGACTTCATTTTTTTCTTTTTTCGCTGGTTTTCTTTGTTCATTTTCCATTTGGGCCCTCCAAAAAGTACATCTAAAATTAACTTTACCATTTCTAAGTCCATCATCACAAGCTACGTCTAGTATTCAAACTCTCTGCTAAAAGTATAAGTTTTATGGAGAGGCCAATGTCTATTTATTGTAAAACCACTACCGGTTCAAAAGACTGCCTACGTAACGCAAAAGTTCATTTGCTGAAGTAGAATTGTAACCATGTTCATCAATAAGCCGGGCAATGACCTCATTCATCCGTTTAAGCTGCGTTTCATCCGGCGTCTTTGTCGAGGTTGTAATTTTCACCACGTCCTTAAGGTCAGCAAACAACTTCTTCTGTATAGCTTCGCGAAGGCGATCGTGGGATTGATAATCAAAACGTTTTCCTTTCCGAGCGTAGGCCGAAATACGAATGAGAATTTCTTCCCTAAAGGTCTTCTTGGCATTTTCAGAAATGCCAATTTGTTCTTCAATAGAGCGCATGAGCTTCTCATCAGGATCCATCTCTTCACCTGTGATTGGATCATGTATTTTATTTTTATTACAGAAAGCTTCGACATTATCGAGATAATTATTCATTAAGGTCTTAGCGGACTCCTCATACGAATAAACAAACGCTTTTTGCACCTCTTGCTTAGCCAGCTCGTCATATTCCCGTCTTGCCATCGCAATATAGTTCAAATAGCTTTCCCTCTCCTCTTTCGTCAAGGAAGGAAGTTGATCGAGACCGTCCTTTAAAGATCGGAGCACATCGAGTGCATTAATGGACGGAACCTCTTTCTTTATTATCGCTGAGGAAATACGATTGATAACATACCTTGGGTCAATCCCCGACATGCCTTCTTCTGGATGTTCAGCTTTTAATTCGGCTACATCCACTTCATTAAATCCTTCGACATGCTCACCATCATAAAGCTTGAGCTTCTTCATAGGATCAATGCCGCGAATGGAGGACGGCTTTAGTCTCGTTAGAATCGAGAAAATGGCAGCAGCCTTAAGCGCATGCGGAGCAATATGCACATCCACAAGATCACTTTGATCAATCATTTTTTGATAAATCCGCTCTTCTTGACTCACTTTAAGATTATAAGGAATCGGCATAACCATGATCCGTGAATGCAAGGCCTCATTCTTTTTATTACTCATAAAAGACCGGAACTCCGCTTCATTCGTATGAGCCACAATTAACTCATCAGCAGAGATAAGGGCAAATCGTCCCGCCTTAAAATTTCCTTCTTGAGTGAGTGAAAGCAAATGCCAAAGAAATTTTTCATCACACTTAAGCATTTCTTGGAACTCCATCATCCCGCGATTAGCCTTGTTGAGCTCCCCATCGAAACGATAAGCACGCGGATCTGACTCAGAACCATACTCCGCAATGGTCGAGAAATCAATGCTCCCTGTAAGATCAGCAATATCTTGAGATTTAGGATCTGACGGACTGAACGTCCCTATACCTACCCGATTTTCCTCAGAAAATAAGATCCTCTCAACCGGCACTTCTTCAATCCGGCCACCATATTCCTGTTCAACGCGCAAGGCATTCAGCGGAGTTAGACTGCCCTCTATGCGGATTCCATATTCCTTGTAAAAATCATCCCTTAACGCAGGGGGTATTAAATGCAGCGGATCTTCATGCATCGGACAATCTTTAATGGCATATACTGCCCCTTCATCCGTTCGTGAAAATGCCTCTAACCCCCTTTTTAAAAGAGTCACAATGGTCGATTTCCCGCCGCTAACTGGTCCCATCAATAATAATATACGTTTTTTAACATCCAATCGTTTTGCTGCAGGATGAAAATACTCCTCCACCAATCGCTCAAGCGACTCTTCAAGCCCAAAAATTTGGTTATCAAAGAAATGATAAATTTTTCTGCCATCCTCTTCAGTAATTCCAGAATCTTTAAGCATATTGTAGACTCTTGTATGAGCGGATTGCGCAATCCAAGGCTTTTCTTTGATTAATTCCAAATACTCGGCAAAGGTCCCTTCCCACTTTAACTGATCTTCTTGGTCACGATAATCTTTTACTCTCTTAAGAAAATCCATGATGGTCCCCCTGTCTCACCTAGTGTACTATTAATCCTATGCTCGAACAGTCCATTCTTTTCATGACAATTCAAAAAAAACATCGATCGCGGGTGGAACGCGGGGACGGTTCTCCCGTCTCAAATGGAACCGCCCCCTCCAATCCCCCTACAACCCCTTAAACTCCTCTGTACTTATTAAAACGCTTTCGTTATAATAAAAGAAAATTGAAACATAGTCTAAAGGGGGAGCTGCCCGATGCATATGTTTCTTATTTTGGTTGTCATTATTGCTTTTGTAACCGCTATGTTCACAGCTGGCTACAATGATAAACCTGAAAATCAAAAATATTGATTTTCTAAAAGACAACCTACATAACAAAACCGACTCTCAGGAAGGGAGTCGGTTTTGTTGTTTGGATGATTAGCTTAGCCCAGGGTATCCCTGTTGTCGTAAAGCCTCGTAGACCATGATGGCTGCTGTATTTGACAAATTGAGTGATCGCATAACCGGTGACATGGGAAGTCGCAAGCATCTGGACTGATTGGCTTCTAATAATTCACTCGGCAATCCCGTTGTTTCACGTCCAAACACGAAAAAATAATCCTTACTTTGATCACTATAATCAAACGCGGAATGCGGCTTCTCACCATTCGTCTCAATGTAATAAAATTCACCATTAGGGTTTTGATTAAAGAAAATATCTAATGAATCATAGTAATGAACGTCTACGTGCGGCCAATAATCAAGACCTGCACGCTTTAAGTATTTGTCGTCAGTTGAAAAACCTAATGGACGAATCAAGTGTAGGGACGTATTCGTTCCGGCACACGTTCGTGCAATATTTCCCGTGTTAGATGGTATTTCAGGTTGATACAAGACAATATTCAAGCCCACAGTTAAGGCACCTCTTTCTGAACAACTTCTAAAAATAGTTCCAGACTTCCTCGAATTAATTAAGGACAGCCTATGACCAACTTTAAATATACTACCATTTTAGAAGGAATTGAAAAAGAGGACCATCTATTAACTATTCCGCAGAAGGGCTATCCATTCACACTAATCTGCGTTAATGTGGAAAAATTTATATTGCGTATTCTCTGTATAAGCCGGTGAATCCTCATAAGCCCAATAGCGGTTACGGCTATTATACGTATGAGCATTAACAAGCGGCATCCCGTCTCGGTCCTGTCCAGTTACAATCGTATTATGGTTCCACTTGCCATCTCCCTCCCAGTCATAACAAATAACATCCCCCGGAACAAGTTCTTCTGGCTCTTCCACCGTCACAGCCCCTACTGAATTGCCATCACTTGCAAGAAACCACCTTAAGGCATTAGCAACTGACCAACTGTAACTGCAGTCCTTTCCTCTGCACCACCACCCCTTACCCTTTTCCCCTATATGTGACATCGGTGCCCCACCTGCTTTCAAGCATTGCGAAACGTAATTCGTACAATCCACTTCAAATTTGGGATAGGCCGGATTATAGCTATTCCACCACTTTTCCGCATACTTAACAGCCGCTTGTCGATCATAGGTATAACGAGCAGTCCCGCTTGATTGCACACGCGGCTCTGGAAAGGTGATCTTCATTCTTGTATCCAGATTTTTTTCTTGGTTCAAAGTGCGGTCTGTAATCAACACGTCCCCATCAAAAATTCCTTCTTTTTCAATCTCCTGCTCTTCAATGTAAAATAGGTCACCTTGCTTAATAAGAAAAGTCAGATGAAGAACATACCGAACTTGATCCTGATTATCTACCTTTTGATGCCCAACCACTCGAGCATCCACCGTCGATTTTACAATTTGAGCCGAACGATCACGCATCGAACGTTTCTTACGCATGGTTTGGCTTCGCTCTTTTTCATCGATCACTTCATATCGGTCATGTGTCCGATCCACCCAAAAGTCGCCTGTTTTTTTAACATGCTCGCGCCAAGCCTCTCTCCAACTCAAGGCTTTACACCACCTTTATATAAAAGTAATAGACTGCCTGCGGGAAAGCTCAGGTTAACCCCTTTTTCGAAAAACAACCACGTTTTGTTTTTATGTGGAGAATTGTTCATTCATGCCAAATTGCCTAAATGAATCCATGAAAAAAAGGTTGTCCTATTAGGGGAATCCCTTAGAACAACCTCTGTACCATTCGTTTATTTTTTTATGATGATTGATTGTTTTCAATGGCTAGCAGATATTCTTTTTTATCTAGCCCACCGCCATATCCAACCAAAGCACCATTTGAGCCGATAACCCGATGACAAGGAATGATGATTGGAATGGGATTCTTGTTGTTTGCTCCGCCAACGGCCCTTACTGATTTCGGATTTCCTATTATTGCCGCAATGTCCTTATAAGTCCTTGTCTCCCCATAAGGAATCATTTGAAGCGCTTTCCATACCTTGATCTGAAAAGGTGATCCTTTTAATACGATCGGGAGGTCAAAAGCGGTCAGTTGTCCTTGGAAATAAGCCTCAAGCTGTCTACGAATCTCTGATGTATGATCCTCATCAAACACCAGCTCGTTATGGAGCATGTGCTTCTTAGCCCATGCTTTGATTAGGCCTTCTTCATCTACTAAATGCCCAAAGGAGACATAACAAAGCCCTGCCTCCACAGAGCCTAAAGTAAGCGGTCCAATCGGACTTTCCATTTCATTAACATAGATTAATGGTTTCTTCTCCATACGTTCCCCTTCTTTAATACATAATTATAATAAGGAAGGGCTGGCTTTTCCCAATAAAGCCTTGAAAGAGCCAATCCTCCAAAACATAAATGCCCATTTTATAATTAAACGGTTGATCAAAAGGAGTGAAGGCAATTTCTTCTCCATTCATCCTTCAATCCGATTGTAGCTTTCAATTCTGAAATAATAGTTAACCTTCTTTTAGTCAGTCAAATGACTCGATTTGCGTTCCTTTTGATGCAGTTGCTGAAGCGTTTTATCTATTTCTATGCACACACTCTCATGTGTTTCAACGTTTTTTTGTTTGATAAGCAGGTCGGTTATAGTCGGAAGCGTATCGGCATGGGCTTTCCCAATCTCTCTTAGCGCCCAAACGATCGTTTCCCGAATGTCCGGTCGAGGATCAGTCTTAAGTCCTGCCTGCAAAACATCGATAGCCGTTTTATCCTTGTAATTTCCTAATGCGAGAATGGCATTACGCTGTATAGGTTTCTTTCCCCTCCAAGAGCCCGCCATCTTTCCAAATGCCGTATAGAAATCACGGTTCGATAAAGACAAGAGCGGTTTTAGCTCTGGTTTTACTTTTTCGGGATCCGGCTCCATCTCACTATGAAAATGAAAGTCTTTGCCGCGATTATAAGGACAAACCTGCTGACAAGTATCACAGCCATAGACCCGATTCCCAATAGCCTTTCGATACGGTTCAGGCACTTTTTTCTTAGTTTGAGTTAGGAAAGCAATGCATTTCTGTGCATTGAGCTGTCCTCCCTGAACGAGAGCGCCGGTTGGACAAGTATCAAGACAAAGCGTGCAATCCCCGCATAGATTCTCAACAGGTTGATCCGGTTCAAATGGGATATTGGTCAGCATCTCTCCTAAATAGACATAAGACCCATATTCCTTAGTTATAAGGTTTGTATTTTTGCTGACAAATCCAATGCCAGCGCGTTCCGCCACAGCTCGATCCGAAAGCTCACCGGTGTCGACCATTGACTTAAGCAACGCCTCCGGATACCTCTCAAGGATAAAGGCTTCCAGTTTTTCTAAACGGTCCTTTAAAATTTGATGATAATCCAATCCCCATGAGGCTCGACTAAAGCTTCCACGGCGGCTCTCTTTCGTTACAGGTGGCTTTTCTTTTAACTTAGACGGGTATGCCAGCGCGATAGATATAATAGAGGCAGCTCCGTCCATCAGTTGAGTGGGATTCACGCGCCTCTCTATATCCTTTGCTTCAAATCCAGACTGGTACCCCAGCATCTGCTGCTGATAAAGACGATTTCTAAGAGAATGAAAAGGATCAGCCGTTGTAAAGCCAATTTTGTCTATCCCAATGGTTTGACTGTAGGCAATAATGGATTGTTTAAGTTCTTGGATGTTCATTTGATCCCCCTCTAGTCGTCTTAATAGGTGTGAACATGGTATGATAAAAGCAGGCAAAGCCTATTACATAAAAAATAGCTATGATAGCATGCATTTAATAGATAGGAGGGCCAACATGGTTCAGCTTTCAATCGACCCTGCGATTTTTGCTAGCATTCCTGACTTTAAAATAGGTATGATTACTTATCATGATATAACGGTTAGGGAAACACCGCAAATGCTGAAAGGCCGTATCCAGCTCTTCTATGAAGAGAGAAAATTAGCCTTTGCTGACAAAACGGTTACAGACATCGAAGGGATAAAAGAATGGCGGAGCATTTTTAAGAAAATAGGGACAGACCCTTCACGCTACCGTCCTTCTCATGAAGCGCTTATTCGTCGACTAATAAAGGACCAACCAATGCCTGAAGTCCAATCCGCTGTTGACCTGATGAACTTTTTCTCAATTCGCCATGAAATCCCTATGGGCCTCTATGATCTAGGCGCCATAGTTGGTGAGCAACTGGAGATTAGAAAAGGCCGATTAAATGATCATTACGAAGGGATCAATGGGCGTGACATGGGAATGGAGGGAAAGCTTTTATCCGCGGATGCAGCAGGCGCCTTTGGCAGCCCTATAGTAGACTCCAAGCGCACTATGGTGACGAAAAAAACGACAGATGCTCTGCATTTAGTGTACATCCGCCCGTCTATGGACCGCCAATCAGCCCGCGACCTCATGGCTCAATTGCAAACCCAATTTATACAAATTCATGGCGGAAAGTCATCGGCCCGCCTCATTACCGGAACAGAAGAGGAGATCATCTAATGAATACAGATAAATTCAGTGTAGACTACTTTAAAGAAGCTCTAACTTTACATGTTGAAAAGAACAAGGACTATGTGACGTTTACCCATGCTATGAACAGCTTCTACCGTTCAATGGTATCCACGATCATCGCTGATAACCTTAATAAGAATTTCGAACTTATTCGCCGATTAAAGAATCTAGATCAAGCGTACAATGACGTTAAAGAAGAGCTTTCCGAGAAAAATTCAGAACGCCCAAAAGCTTAAACGAAATAAGAAATTAACGGGTAAAATTGGGCTTTAGATGAAGCCCTCTCTTCTTTTTTTATTGGATTCAAAAATTGCAACTCATTGAATTTTAATTTTTTTAAAGGCTTAAGGTGTTCTTAAAGAGGGGCTAATTGATTATGTAGTTTTTTTTAAAAGATGAGGTTCTTAGAAGAAGATGACTCAAAATGAGGAAATGACGAAAAGAGATTCAATAGAAGTAAAAAGAGACTTACGCGGTTGGTTTAAAACGATGTTGTTACTTACACGTTCCGATAGTCTCAACTAGATCTGCTATCCATTTAATGAACGCAGTTTCTTTTTCAGTTAAATGGCGCCCTAAATTTTGTTCAAAATGCACTCTCAAAGTTTGTTCGGATCCCATCTATTACCGTTCACTCCTTTGATATTTCAACTCTGACTTCTATTATAACGCAGTCTCGCATTAAAGAGAACCTTATCTGATATGATTTTTCAGAGTAAATAGAAAATGCAGTCTAACCATTCCTATTATACCTCGTTTTGGAATCGGTTTCAATAGTGATTTTTGCTAGGTCGAAATGACTTATTAGTTAATCAAAGCGCCCGGGTCATTTGACTTTTTGGCATGAATCCCCTATGATAAAGTTACACTAACTATTTGAAATATGAACGAGAATGAACGAAGACATAACTTCAGCATCTTGTGCTAGATTCACAGAACGCTTGAGTTTTACTGTCCTTTTGATTAATCTTCGTTACATACATCATGGGTAGTGTACAATTTCGGATCTATTTTGGAGGTTTTTTAATGCACACAGGTACAGTAAAATGGTTTAATGCTGAAAAAGGTTTTGGTTTTATCGAAGTTGAAGGTCAAGACGATGTATTCGTTCACTTCTCCGCAATTCAAGGCGATGGCTTTAAAACTCTAGAAGAAGGCCAAACTGTTACTTTTGACATCGAGCAAGGTAACCGTGGACCACAAGCTTCTAACGTTGTTAAAGGTTAATTCTGCCTATAATGAGGAGGGCCTTCATAATGAAGGTCCTCTTTTGTTCGCCCCCCCTTTTTCACTACATCAAGAAAATGAGTCGAGTGGTTTACACCGCTCCTACCCCACAGTACTGTCCTTCCCAAACACCATTCAAAGCTCGCGATTCAAGTTTTAATCTTCATACCTGAATCCCATTGGCTCGGTCGAGGAACCGTAAAGATGAAAGAGAGGTAGGGCTTTCGTCGTTTTAGGTAGTAAAAAGAGGAGTAGCAGCCTCTGATTATTGTTATTTTTGAACGTGTTGTTAACTTGGAAGATGGATGAATTTGATTAGCAGTAAAAAGGAACCTTCATAATAGAAAAAGAGAATGCAGGAGTTCTACATTCGAGTGTTCAAAACAGTTTGTTTTCTGTTGCTTGACTTCTCAAGGTCCTGCTGTTTACCCTTTAAGCGGCCTGCTCTTCTAGAGAAAGGCAAACGAATCAGGGTAACACTTTGTAAAACAAGAAAACTTGGATCCACAGCTTGAGTTATATTACAAGCAGGAGACAAGTTTTTTTGTTTATCACTGAGGATCCACTTGTGCGGTATTCTTAAATACGAGATATTTGCTTCCAATAAAATTGATTCCTAAACCAACTAAAGTTGCGAGAAGCTTACTTGCCATCAACGAATGAAACAACGAGTGATGGAAGAAGACAAGCATTCCCTCAGTAACACCAAGGCTGAGCAAATTTATGCCTGCAAATAACACCATCTCTCGACTTGTCGGACGAGACACTGCCTCAAATGTCCAGTTTCGATTAACGATATAGCTGTTCAGCATGCCACAAATATAAGATAGACATTGAGCTATTGTATAAGGAATATGAAAATGCACAAAAAGGGCGAACATAAGGAGGTCAATCCCCGTGTTTACCCCACCAACAAGTCCGAATCTGATTAATTTGCCCATCTATTTATTACATTCGATTCCTTGGACCTCAAAACGAATGCCTCCTTTTCTGAATAAGAGCGTTCAAAATCAACAAGCCAATCTACTTACACTTTAACGGCATTACCTTAATAATTGTTTAAGATTATTTTACGGGTACGCCTAACTTGTCAAATGGCCCATTTAGCATTGGGAGGGGAATAGCGAATCATGGTTACGGCTAACTTGTCAAACGGACCATTTGGAGGCGAATAGCGAATCCTGGTTACACCTCATTCATTTTCGTATAACGACGATTCCCTATTTGCTCTAATCGAGAGCCTTTTTGGAGTCATAGCGTATTCTCGTTACGCCTAACTTTTTTAAGTGTAACGGCGATTCCCTATTTGCTCTAATCGGCGACCTTTTTGGGGCCATAGCGTATTCTCGTTACACCTAACTTTTTTAAGTGTTACGACGATTCCCTATTTGCTCTAATCGAGGGCTTTTTTGGAGCCATAGCGTATTCTCGTTACGCCTAACTTTTTTAAGTGTTACGGCGATTCCCTATTTGCTCTAATCGGTGACCTTTTTGGGGCCATAGCGTATTCTCGTTACGCCTCATTCATTTTCGTGTTACGACGATTCCCTATTCGCTCTAATCGGCGACCTTTTTGGAGTCATAGCGTATTCTCGTTACGCCTAACTTTTTTAAGTGTAACGGCGATTCCCTATTTGCTCTAATCGAGGGCCTTTTTGGAGTCATAGCGTATTCTCGTTACGCCTCATTCATTTTCGTGTTACGGCGATTCCCTATTTGCTCAAATCGGCGACCTTTTTTGGAGCCATAGCGTATTCTCGTTACGCCTCATTCATTTTCGTGTTACGACGATTCCCTATTCGCTCTAATCGAGAGCCTTTTTGGAGTCATAGCGTATTCTCGTTACGCCTCATTCATTTTCGTGTTACGACGATTCCCTATTCGCTCTAATCGAGAGCCTTTTTGGAGTCATAGCGTATTCTCGTTACGCCTAACTTTTTTAAGTGTAACGACGATTCCCTATTCGCTCTAATCGAGAGCCTTTTTGGAGTCATAGCGTATTCTCGTTACGCCTAACTTTTTTAAGTGTTACGGCGATTCCCTATTCGCTCTAATCGGCGACCTTTTTGGGGCCATAGCGTATTCTCGTTACGCCTCATTCATTTTCGTGTAACGACGATTCCCTATTCGCTCTAATCGAGAGCCTTTTTGGTGTCATAGCGTATTCTCGTTACGCCTAACTTTTTTAAGTGTAACGGCGATTCCCTATTTGCTCAAATCGGCGACCTTTTTGGGGCCATAGCGTATTCTCTTTACGCCTAATTTGTCAAACGGACCATTGAGAAGCGAATAGCGAATCCTGGTTACGCCTAGGTTCTCAAACTAGTTGCCCTTCTAAGATGAAACGGGAGAACCGTCCCCGCGTTCCGTCGTCCCCGCGTTCCCCCCCCGCGTTTCACCCCGCGTTTCACCATTGTTCAACTTCTTCAAGTGATGGTAAGGAAACGATTGCGCCGATTTTTGTACACACAATGGCTCCTACTTTGTTGGAAAAAACGATCACCTTTTGCAGTTCTTCAAAATCAGTTAAAATCGTTCGCGGGTCTTCAGATTGAGCGAGTTTGAACAAAGCGGCTCCAACAAAAGCATCCCCTGCACCTGTCGAGTCGACTGATTGAATTGGGATACTTGGAACCGTGGTAGATTGACTCCCCAAAGAAACAAAGGTCCCTTCTTTCCCTAATGTTACGGCTACTGCCTTAGCCCCTAGCTTATGAAGGGCCCTCACCCCTTCTTCGACCCGCTCGATCCCAGTAATAAGAGCAAGCTCTTCATCGCTGACTTTGACAAAATCGCTTAAGGCTATTGCTCTTTTAGAAAGCTTTATAAATGTTTCGGCATTCTCCTTCCACAAGTCTGCTCGATAATTGGGATCAAAGGAAAGGAACTGCCCCCTCTTATGAGCATCCTCCATCATTTGAAAATACGTAGTGCAAAACGGGTCGCTCAGCATCGCAGTGGCTGAACCAAAGTGCAAGATAAAGGATGCCTCCACTTTCTTTGTATCAATCTCATCCAATTTCAAATGAGCATCCGCTCCCCGATTAAAAACAAAATCACGGTCACCGTTTGACTTAAGTGAAACAAAGGCGAGAGTCGTCGGAACCGCTTTATCCATTACTAAGAGAGACGTATCAACACCAACATCATCAAGCGTTTGTTTTAAAAAGAAGCCAAAAGGGTCGCTCCCAACCTTACCGCTAAACAAAGCTGTCCCACCTAACCGGGAAATGGCTGCCGTGACATTGGCAGGTGCCCCGCCCGCACTTTTGAAAAAATGATGTCCATCTATTAAATCCGACTCAATATCCGTACAAAAGAAATCAATGAGCAGTTCTCCAACACATAAAACTGACTTAGCCATTAATAATCCTCCCATCTTTCTTGTCATATTCTCTCAATAATTCTAACCTTAACAGATGCAATGCCTTAAAGCATTAATATTTCAATTAAGGTTAAACTAAACCTAACTATTTAATGGAAGGCAAGGTGCTCAGCATGTTTTCCAACTTAACTTATTTAATCAGCATGATCATCCTTTTAATTATTGCTTCTGCTGGTTCCTTTGTTTGGTATAAAATGTGGAAGGATAAAAAATGGGGGAAAGAATGAATCCCCTTATTCTTTCCCTTTCCCCTTATAAATAGGGAAAATGTTAAATAGAACACTTTCCCTTAAATCACAATTTAGCAAAGGCTGCCGATGTTCTAAAGCAACAAAACCATCTAGAAAGCTGCCAAGTACGTGAACAGCGTGAATGGAAAAAGTTCCGGATGATGGTAGATTTAAAAGCAAGCTTTGAATTAAAAGTTCTCCCTCTTCCGCTAACCCCTCCATCCCAATTACAGCCATCCATACGGTTTATGAGGCTAATCTACACTTGATTGATTCCATCCCCCTCATAATGGCATTGTGGAACACGGCGGGGACAGGCCTCTACCGAAAGTTTTACTTTGCTTTCAGCAGGGGACTGGCCTCTACTGAAAGGATAACTGGATGTTGAGGTCTGTCCCCCTTGATAATGGTATTCCTACCTTTACACTCGGAAAAACATTTAAAATGTTTTATAATAAATTGGCAAGGACATTAATGAAATATTAAGGACATTGTATTATCGTATTTAAGCGACCTAATTTAAGGAGGTTTTTTACTTTGGCAATTTCGGCACATGGCGGTGAGTTAATTAACCGCGAATTAACTGGCAAGGAGCGTGAAGACGCTCTTAAGCAAGCTCAAAGCTTACAATCACTACAAGTATCAGCATGGACGGTCTCTGACCTTGAGCTGATTGGTATAGGAGGATTCAGCCCTCTGACTGGTTTTATGGGACAGGCTGATTATGAAAATGTAATCAATCAAACCCGTCTTGATAGTGGACTTGTGTGGAGTATCCCTATTACTCTCGGCGTCTCCACTGAGGAAGCGGACCGTTTCAATGTCGGTGAGAGCATTGCATTAAAAGGCGAAGATGGCGTTATCTATGCCACACTTAAGCTCGAAGAAAAATACCGTTATAACAAAGAACTAGAAGCACAGAATGTCTATGGTACGACAGACAAGGCTCATCCAGGTGTAAAAAAATTGTATGAGAGAGGCGACGTTCATTTAGCAGGCCCGATTTCGCTGTTAAATCGTCCTAACCATGATCAGTTTGCTGAATTTTATAAAGATCCAAGTGAAACACGTCAGCTTTTTGAAGAGCTAGGATGGAAAACAATCGTTGGCTTCCAAACTCGCAACCCGGTTCACCGTGCCCATGAATATATTCAAAAATGTGCACTTGAAACAGTTGACGGGCTGCTTTTAAACCCACTCGTCGGCGAGACAAAATCCGATGATATTTCAGCTGAAATTCGGATGGAAAGCTATCAGGTCATCCTTAAACACTATTACCCTAAGGATCGCACCCGTCTTGTCATCTATCCTGCTGCTATGCGCTATGCAGGTCCAAAGGAAGCCGTTCTGCATGCCATTGTACGAAAAAATTATGGCTGTACCCACTTCATTGTCGGTCGTGACCATGCCGGTGTCGGTGACTACTATGGCACTTATGAAGCCCAAGAATTTATTTCACAATTTGAACCAGAACTCGGGATTGCTATCATGAAGTTTGAACATGCTTTTTACTGCACGGAATGCGGGAACATGGGAACACCTAAAACCTGCCCACATGATGCATCTGCACATATCCACTTAAGCGGAACGAAAGTGCGTGAACTCTTGAGAAGCGGACAAAAGCCGCCAAAAGAATTTTCAAGACCAGAAGTAGCAGAGGTTTTAATTAAAGGTATGGCTCAAACAGAAGCTCATAACTAAGGTTATTTAACCTTTAAGTCCATTTGATGATTAGAAAAAATAGGTTTAAGTCCAATTTTATGAGAAAAATGAGAAAATAGGTTTACAAATCAAAAACAATCATGTAGTATGTTAATTGCTAATACAAAAGGAGGCGTGAGTATCATGAAAAAGACCATTATTGTTTATTCAACACAATTTCATACGGTTTTACATGACTCGGCCTCATACGGTTCTTTATTTTGACTACTGATTGTTTATTCAATATCGTCATTACGCCCACGAGCCCTTGTCAATAAGGTCCCGTGGGTTTTCTATTTTAATCCTTTGTGATGAAAAAACCATGGTATCATGCCATGGTTTTTTTATATATATTTTTATTACCATTAAAAGGAGGAATTGTAAATGATTGCAATTAAAACCGCTACGTACGCTTGGCTTGAGGAGAAGATTGGCTTTAAATGAAACGACTATACAACGAAGGGAGGGTGTTAATATGCTGAAATTGAATCTTTTAGCTTTCACTCTCATGATTTCTGTGCGGAAACGGGAATTGAGCACAGAAGAGCTTGAGCACTTTCTGCGCGTAAGAGAAATTCATGAGCAAATTCTCGATCGCCGTGCCAACTTCCGTCACTTTAATTAATACTTGATCAATCGGTCTGGTCTATTAAGTGAATAAAAAAATGGGGTTCTCGGATGAGTTCCCCATTTTTGTCTTATACTGGTTTTGGTTTCTTTTCTTTTGTAGGCGGATTTCTTTCAAGTGTTCCATAATCTTTTAAGTATCTCTGATAGAGTGCTTCAACACGGTCATGATAGGCTTGAGAGTCAAAATACTCTTGTGAGCGGACACCCTCTAATGCTAATAAATAGAGTTCTTTAACATCGTCCGTTAGATCATCTCTTTCTTTAAAGGCATCCAGATCAATATCTGACCGGCTTCTTTGGAGATTAGGATCGATGAATTCATCCAATTGCTCTTGGAGATGCGCCTCGTCTTTTGGCCATGGTAAATCCAATGTATTTGAAATCCGTCTGAGACATTCAAGCGGTGTATCGAAGAGCTCTTCATACGAAACAATAACCCTTTTTCCGCCAAAAGTGTCTCGAAGCGATAATAAGGTTCTTAATTGCCACTGTCTTAGAGCCCACATCTCATCGCGATCCCACGCCCTGATATTTGAGGACACAACATCGATCGGGTTACGAATGATGATGACATAATGGGGTTCGGCGTTAACATCCTTCAAAATGGCTTTCCAAAGAGCCAAATAATCGTTAGTCCGCGGATCTTTCCATCCCCATACAGGTTTATCAGAAAACGTTTCACGAACGTAGTCTTCTAACTCTTTTCTATACTGTTTTATATTTCGCTGATTCTCATACCCTTCTGGAGAAGGACGGAATTTTAGCTTTGATCCTATTTTTTTGTGCAGATTTAAAATATGTTCATTTTCAAAATAGCCTTTTGGGTTAACCTTTGTTGGTTTAATAAATTTGTCATTTCCTAGGTCAACTCCCATAAAATGAAGTCCTTTAGTCAAGACAGATGTCCCAGAACGTCCGCTCCCAAGTACGAGTACCGCTTTGGTAGCAGGCTGCTTATTAAGCTTCAACAGCTTCAAAAGGCCTGAGATCTTTTGTTCCTTCAATGTTTTATCCACCCTTCTTGAAATATCCCCTGCAACTCTATTTTAGTCTATTTTTATTAAGATAATCTTAATAAATTTAAGAGAACAGCACATTAGGAAAGGAATTCCACACTATCTTATCATAAAAACTTGAGAATACACCTACTTATTGATTGGAATAAGAGAAAAGCACATCCATTGACTTTTGTACCAGATAGCTTAAAAATGTAAGAGTAATTTTATTCATTAATCACAAATTATAGAAAGAAGGAGAGCGTTTGAACGAAACAGATTTAAAACAGTCCGACTGGGCGCTTTCAAGAGGATTAATGCTTCTCATGGCGGTTACTGCCGGAATAGGGGTAGCTAACCTCTATTATAACCAGCCTCTCCTTGCTGACATTGGTCACATATTTCACACCAATGCCCATCAAACCGGAAATATCTCAATGTTTACCCAAATAGGCTATGCGATCGGTCTTTTCTTTTTCGTCCCGCTCGCTGATATCAAAGAACGGCGTCGATTTATCGTTATCTTACTTCTCTGTGTCACCCTTTCTCTAATTGGTGTAGCAACCGCTCAAACGATGACTTGGATGTACATAGCCAGTCTTGCGGTCGGAATCACAACGATCGTCCCTCAAATCATGCTGCCGCTTGCCGCTTCACTGGCACCTCCTAAGGAACAAGGAAAAGCAATTGGGACTGTCTCAAGCGGTCTGTTATTTGGTATTTTGCTTGCTCGTACTGTTTCAGGCTTGGTCGGTGGCACTTTTGGATGGCGAATTATGTTTTGGCTCGCTGCCGTCCTTATGCTCCTTCTGGCTGTGACCTTGCGCCTTTTCTTGCCAAAGAATGAACCGGATACAACCATTACATATAAGCAGCTCTTTCAATCCATCTTCACCCTTGTGAAGCAGCATGGAACGCTCCGTGAAGCTGCCATTATAGGTGCGATGATGTTCGGCAGTTTTAGCGCTTTCTGGACCTCACTCACTTATTTTGTAGAAGGCCCTCATTACAACTTTAATAGCCAAATTGCGGGACTATTTGGTCTGGTAGGAGTAGTCGGTGCGTCCATGGCCCCTATCGTTGGGCGGGCAGCTGACCGAGTGAAGCCCAAAATAATTGCCGGATCGCTAATGGCCCTTACCTTCTTTTCTTTTATATTATTCGGGACAATTGGCTCATTTCTGTGGGGGTTAATCATTGGTATTATTCTGTTAGATCTAGGAATTCAGGGTACACAAGTTGCCAATCAATCGCGAATTTACCCGCTCGCCCCCCATGCGAGAAGCCGGCTCAATACCGTTTTCATGGTCAGTACTTTTTTAGGTGGCGCACTCGGTTCCTCTCTTGGAAGCTTTGCTTGGAAAGAGTGGGGATGGACAGGCGTCTGCACCACTTGCTGTCTAATGGTAGCCTGTGGACTCCTTGTTTGGCTATTAGGTTTTCGGCGCCGGTCCTAATAAGAAAAGCTCTAGAAAAAGACAGTCGCTATTTTTCCAATTCTTATAGGCAAAGCAGTCCATTCTGCTTTGCCTCATCTTTTTGTTGTCTATTGATTTCCCTTACCCCGTCTTCTACCTGTAAGAATGATTAAAGCAACGATAAATAAAACCGGTATGGCTATGTATAATATCGACATGGCATTATGCAAAAATGGACTCATGACGTATGTATCCTCCTTGATTCTGTAGAGTATATACATAGTCTTCCACACTTATCCCCTAACTTATCCCACTCATTCGTTACTTTCAGGAATAACGTAGCGAAATGCTTTAACGATAATGCCATCGCCAGCAGGTTCAAAATCATATTCAGCCAACCGTTCAAAACCCATTTTTGTATAGAGAGCCATAGCCTGCTCCATAAAATCACCAGTATGTAGACCTATTGCTTTGTGTTCGCACTCGCGAGTTAAATCGATACACGTCTGAATAAGCTTGCGAGCCACTCCTTTTCCCCGGGCCCGAGGAGCCACTGCAAGCATTCGGATCTCAGGAAATTCAGACATCCCAGTTAGACCTTTGTACGCATCTGTGTTCTCAGGACACAGAACGACGCTCCCGACAATATCCCCGTCTACTTCAGCTACAAATAGCTCTGCTCCCTCGTCCACATCTGCTGCCGAAGAAATAGCTTGTTTTAAAGCCTCCCAGTGAGCGGATGGAAGTCGAGAAGCGTGCTCCTCATAGGCCTTGACTCTTTGAGTTCGAATGTGTTCTAATTCATGATCTCTATATTCTCTGATCATCACCATTATAAAAAACTCCTTCTATTTAAATTTAAAAGGGTAAACCAATTTCTTTCAATAGTAACCAGTTTGTCATTAATAAAACATGCCTTTGTCGATCAATAGGGGCAACATGATTCGAATTTTTTGTTCTATAAAGTTTCAAAAAGTGAATACATTGGTTATATTTTAAGGGTATATCTTGTCACTTCCTTTAATTAGGGATATAGTTTACATGCGATAACTTCATCAAACCTAATATTAAGGGGGTACATTTTTAGCTTGAAAGCCCTCTAACTCTATATTAAAATTTTAAAACTTCTTTCTCTATAAAGTTTTACACTACCATGTTTGTGAGGAAAAAACATGAAAAGCCTTTCAACATTTCATCGTGTTCTGTTTTTGAGTTCAATCCTCTTAAGTCTCATTACTTTTCTATCTCCTGTACTTATGTCCATTCATGAGTTAAATCATGGTGGTTATTTTATAATATCTTATTATGAGCTAAGGTCAGATGTTAGTGATGCTTTAATTATCAGTTATGAAGTGCTCATGTGTATAAGCTTTGTGATGTCCTTTATTACATTTATACTATTTTTAGAGAAAAAGCGAATCTTTCTGAGATTATCAATTTTGTCAATGATCTTGAGTGTTTTTTATCCCATTGGTAGTGTTATTTTATTTATTTTGGTTATCGCACTCAGTTAACAAAAACCTCAAATACAAAAAACTAAAATTATTCAACAAGTAGAAAAAGAACCTTGGTCTAAAAATAGCCCAAGGTTCTTGTTTAATTTTCATGCTTCACTGTTTACTTTTCCTTTTAAAATATCTATATATGCGGCGATGATGTCATCTCTCGCATCATCAAAAGGGTAATTATGTTAATAATTTTTTTAAAAGAGGGCCAATGCCCCCTTTTGTTAGTTGGATATGTCTAACTCCTGTTCAAGCCGTGCAATTTGTTGTCTTATTTCCTTAATCCTTTCTAAGAGTCCCCGCTGCTCTTCCTCTTGTTCGACTTCTTCAGATACCAACTGGGTGTATTGGAGCTGAAGGGTGCTTAGTTGTCTCCTCTTTTCCTGATCATAACCGCGCTCCTCTTTAACCGATTGCCACTCTGCATAGGTACCAGGAAAATAGTGAAAACCATCATAAAGGGAGATCACCCTTGTAATCACCTTCTGTAATAAATAATGATCGTGGGACACTAATACCACAGCTCCAGGATAGAGTGTCAATGCCTCTTCTATTTTTTCCCTTGTCGCAATATCCAAATAATTAGTCGGTTCATCCAGGACGAGCAAATTCGCCTCTGATAAATAAAGGCGAACAAAGGCAACACGGCACTTTTCTCCCATACTTAAGCTCTTAATCGGTTTAAAGACATCTTCTTTTGGAAAAAGAAAACATGCGAGAATCGTTCTTGCTTCAGATTGGGTAAGCCCAGGAAGCGTTAAAATATAATCTAAAATCGTGCTTTCTTCAGGTAATTGATCCAGCTCTTGTTTAAAGTAACCGATCTTAAGTTCAGGATGCCTATAGATCACACCTTGATCGGGCTCAATGTCACCGATTATTAAATTTAAAAGCGTCGTTTTCCCGGCACCATTTTGACCTAATACCCCTAATCGATCTCCTTTTTCAATGAAAAAAGAAATGTCCTTGAACACTCGTCTTCCTCCGTACCCAAAATCAACATGATCAAAATGAAGCATGGAAGGACTTGAAAACGCCTGTGCATCAAAAGAGACGTTAATCCCCTCTTCTTCCTGAGGCTTCTTCACACGATGCTTCTCTAAGCGTTCAAGAGCCGCTTCTTTTGCTTTAAAACGCGTCATATTTTTATTCGCTCGTTTTTTGGCATGGGGATCCCGTTCACTTGCTGCGTTATGCGCTTTATTAAACCATGTCTTATAGGTTGAGATCGCTTCAACCAGGCTCTTGCGCTCTTGCTCCTGCTTTTTATAAGCGGCTTCAAGACTTTCACGCTCAAGCTCTTTTTGAGCGAGATAGTCCTTATAGCCGCCCTTATATTTTCTTATTCCTGAATCCGTGAGCTCATAAGTCGTGTGGGCTACCTTATCAATAAACGCCCGGTCATGAGAAACAAGCAAAACGGTTCCTTTATAATGATTGATCCATTCAGCTAGCCAGTGAATCGTTTCCACATCCAAATGATTGGTTGGTTCATCAAAGATAAGGAAAGAGGCCTCTTTCAGCTGCATGCGGGCAAGCTGCACTTTTGTTTTTTGCCCTCCGCTAAGCTCAGAAAAAGGTTGATCCCACTTATCCTCAGCGATCCCCATCTGCATGAGTGACCGCTCCACTTGCGTCTCCCATTCATAACCGTCCAAATCCATAAACTCCTGAAGCACCTTCATGTAAGCTTCAGTAAAAGCTGGATCGTGCTCGGCTTCTTTTGAAAGGCAATTCATTTGTTGCTTTAATCTATTCAGCACTGGTCGCTCTCTCTCGACAAACTCTCGGACGGTTTCTGAATCCGCTGCTTCAGGAGACTGCGCCATCCATGCCCAATCTGATTCCGCAAATTTTGACATGAGTTTCCCGCCTGAAATAGGTATTTGGCCAAGTATGGCTTTAAGAAAAGTGGTCTTCCCCTTTCCATTTTGCCCAATGAGAGCCACATGCTCCCCTTTCTCCAGTTCAATTGAACCATTTTTCAAAATGTCTCTTCCATTTATTTCAACATGAATCATTTCGGCTTTTAAGACTGGCATCCAGACATCATCTCCTCACTCACTAATTGGCTAACTTTTTCGGGAGAGAACCTCTTATAATGCCTTTTTTGCACCAAAAAAGCACAAGCGTCTGCTTGTGCTCCGTGAGAATTCAGATCTAGTCATCGTTTTAAAATAGAACAGCAAACCATTGTTAACCTAGGAGACCGTTCCTTCGTTCAACATACACACCTTCAAACGACTCTTCGCTCTCCTATAAAAATATGGCTGCTTATCCGATATCTATTTTTAGACAGACTAATCCTCTCTTCTCTGCACAAAACAGAGGTTCCCTTATCACTATAAAACTTGTGTGGGAAATGGATTAGTTCTTCATGACGTCTAAAATAGATACCTCCTTCGCAACATTCTCCCTTAGTTTATCAACAAACTATTTTGAAATCAATGGGCCTGTGAGGAATCATTTTAATTCATCTGACCTTTACACCTGCTAATGAATCAAAAGTGCATCACTCATGGACTAAGTGCAGAAGATAGGGGGTAGATCGAGCTAAGATTTTGAAAGACGACATTTGACATTGAACAAAAATTAAGGTAAATTACCAAATGTACGAACAATTTATCACAGATTAAATATAAACGTTCGGATTAGGAGTGTAAAACTAAATGGAAAACGTATTCGATTATGAAGATATTCAGCTAATTCCTAATAAATGTATTGTTAACAGCCGTTCAGAATGTGATACACGCGTACAGTTTGGCGGCAGAACTTTCAAGCTTCCTGTTGTACCAGCTAATATGCAAACCATTATCGATGAAAAAATTGCTGTGTTTTTAGCCGAAAACGATTACTTTTATATCATGCATCGCTTTAATCCTGAGAAACGTATTCATTTTATTAAAGATATGATGAACCGCGGCCTTTATTCCTCGATTAGTGTAGGAGTAAAAGAAGAAGAATATGCGTTTATTGAAGAACTTAAAAAGGAACAACTATCTCCCGAATACATCACCATTGATATTGCTCATGGCCATTCCAATGCCGTGATCAACATGATTCAGCATATTAAAAAGCATTTGCCAAACAGCTTCGTTATCGCTGGAAACGTTGGTACCCCTGAAGCCGTTCGGGAGCTCGAAAATGCTGGAGCAGACGCAACAAAAGTGGGAATCGGACCTGGTAAGGTTTGTATTACGAAAATTAAGACAGGATTTGGTACAGGAGGCTGGCAGCTTGCCGCTCTCCGCTGGTGCGCAAAAGCCGCTACTAAGCCGATTATTGCGGATGGCGGCATTCGGACTCATGGTGACATCGCCAAATCCGTTCGTTTCGGGGCATCGATGGTCATGATTGGCTCTCTATTTGCAGGACACGAAGAATCCCCCGGACAAACCATTGAGCGCGATGGCAAATTGTATAAAGAATACTTTGGTTCAGCATCTGAGTATCAAAAAGGGGAAAGAAAGAATGTCGAGGGAAAACGGATGTATGTCGAGCACAAAGGGGCCCTTCTTGACACCTTGATTGAAATGGAACAAGACCTTCAATCTTCTATCTCTTACGCTGGCGGCAACAAGCTGGACGCGATTCGCACCGTTGATTACGTCATCGTCAAAAACTCCATCTTTAACGGAGATCGAGTCTATTAATTAGAAACGCAGGAAACGCAGGGACGGTTCTCCTGTTTCATACTAGGGAGAACCGTCCTCTCTTTTTCCTTCTTACAAGTCGAAAGTTTCTTGAATCATTCTCGCCGCTTCCACGGCAGATAGGTCTGTATTATCTAGTCTAAGATAATGCTCTCTTTGTATTTCCCCCTCCAAAGAATTCAGCCTGTACGCTTCCATGGAACTCTTTAAATTGTTCTCAGACCATTCAAGGTTTCGCTTAGTCGGCTTTTGTTCAAGCCGAAGCGGAGTCTTATTGCGTTCCAGTCGAACATTCAGGTCAGCCTCTAACTCTACTAAGTACACGGTCCCGCCTCTTGATTCAAACAACTCACAAACTCCATTGATATAATCCCAGTCTGATTGTTGATCAAATGCCCAAACATACGTAAAAATTAATCCATAGAGATTGCTCTTGGATACCTCTTCAAAGATTTCCTGACGAAATAGATTAACTAAACGTTTTCCCTCTTTAGTGCCGTAATCAAAAAAAGGAGACACCAAATCTATCGTCATGTGGTTATGAAAAAGCTTCAACCCTGTTCTTTTAGCTAACTCTAGACCAACTGCCATCTTTCCCACAGCCTGCGGTCCCACAATTAATACTAGTTTCAAATGACTCCCCCCTGAAACGCGGGTGAAACGCGGGGACGGTTCTCTTGTTTCATATTAATGGAGAACCGTCTCCTCCTTTTCCCCGCTTAGCCTATTTGGTTTTCACTAAGCTTTTATGTCTCACTCTAAATGCTGACCAGGTGTCATCAATGGAGATAAGTGAAACTCCCAGGTAACCCGCCTCTTCAATCCTTTCCCAGCCATGATCGCGATTGATGTCTGTTTTTATCTTTGAGCTCTTCTTTGGAAAGGCCACCCACAAATAGGTGTTCCTATCCAATTTAGGGATGAGTAAGGGGACATACTGTGCTAGCTCCTGCGAACTGGAAACAAACAACAGGATCAAATCATAATGAGACTCCTCTAGTCCCACCGACTGACTAACATTGCTCGGAAGTTCCTCAGTAGGAAGCTGAAAATCAGCCGGAGCATTTACTACCGTTACATGAAACCCTTCTTTAATTAGCAGCTTTTTAACAAGTCCCATCTCGTGCTTCTCCTCTTCTCAAATCATTTATGGAGTGAAACAAAAACTTATATAATATGGCCATGATTCTACGATATTAACGGTTCTTGGTCAAATCTACTATAGACATAACACCTTTTGGTGATATAATCATTATGACACTATAAGGTGTTACATAATGACCGGAGGTTTTTAAAATGAACCATCAGGAACTGCTACCGCCTATTACAAAAAACATTGTTCTAAATGCCCCTATTGAAAAAGTTTGGAAGGCCGTCGCGACGTCAGAAGGTCTTGAATCCTGGTGGATGCCCAATACTTTTGAGCCTGTATTAGGGTATGAATTTGTTCTTCACGCTGGTGAGTATGGCGATTCACCTTGCAAAGTAACAGAGATCGATCCGCCTTATCGCTTAAGTTTTACATGGGGGAATGATTGGGAGCTTACCTTTGAATTAAAGAAATTAGCTCCTGAAAAAACAGAATTCACCTTAATCCATTCCGGCTGGGATTCAGAAAAAGTCACAGAGTTTGACCAGCCACATTCAGCTATTCGAAATCATATGAGTACAGGTTGGGATAGGCTAGTCCAAGATAAACTTTCTAAAATCATTGGAGCATAGAGATGAGTGCCGAGCAGCACAATCGCGATGTGTTCCAAGCGATTTCGGATCCCACCCGCCGCAGTCTATTGAAACTGCTGGCAGACCAAGAAATGCCGATCGCAGCCATCGTCGCTCAATTTCCAATCACACGCACGGCTATTAACAAACATCTTCACATCCTCTCTGAAGCAGGTCTTGTCAGAAGTCAGAAGGTTGGGCGTGAAACCCGTTTTACTTTGCAACCAGAGCCATTGGTAGAGCTGAAACAATGGCTTTCATTTTTTGAAACCTATTGGGAGAATAAGCTAGACGCACTCAAAGAATTGGTTGAAAAAGAAACACATTAACTTAAAAGCCGAGCGCTCATTATTTGTTGTCTTGATACAAAATTAAAAATTTCTCCAGTATGACTAATGCCTATTGACCGTTTAAATAATTTGTATTAAGATGGCAACAATAATTTAAACGTTATAGAAAGCAATGACAAGGACATGGATCACTCGTTCATTTTCTTAAAAGAGATCAGGGTCATCGGCTGAAAGCCCTGAAGAAAAGCGAATGATTTACCACCTTGGAGCTATTATGGGGAAATGGTTTTAACCAGACTATCCATGATAGGGAAATCCGTTATCATTATCGAGCAAAAAGCTAATGGATAACTGAGCTTTTTGGAATTATGGGTGGAACCACGACCGCACTCGTCCCTATCATAGGGAGGAGTGCGGTTTTTTATTTTTTTAAATAAATAATTTTAGCGTTGATAAGGACATGAATCCTTCGAAAGTTTCTATACAGAGAACAGGGTCACCGACTGAGAGCCCTGAAGAAACCCGATGGATTTACCCCCTTGGAGCTATTATAGGGAAATGGGGCACACCCAAATTATCTATAATCGGACTAACCGTTATCCTTTTCGAGCAAGAAGCTTCAATCCAAACAGCTTCTTGGCATTAGGGTGGTACCACGACCGCACTCGTCCCTATCTTAGGGAAGAGTGCGGTTTTAATTATATTAAAAACAATAGGAGGAATTTAAAATGATTCATCAATCGGAAGCTGAAAAACGTAATCATCGCAAGTTGGGTCAAGAGTTAGAGCTGTTTGCTTCTATGGAAGAGGCGCCCGGCATGCCATTCTTTCTGCCAAACGGGATGGTCATCCGGAATGAACTCGAGAATTTCTGGAGGAAAAAGCATCAAAAAGCCGGCTATCAGGAAATTAAAACACCGATTATGATGAAACAGGAGCTTTGGGAGCAATCCGGTCATTGGGACCATTATCACGAGAACATGTATTTTTCAAAGGTCGATGATCAGCATTACGCCATTAAGCCGATGAACTGCCCCGGTGCCATTCTCATCTTCAACAGTAAACGACGAAGCTATCGAGAACTTCCAATCCGCTATGCCGAGCTCGGACTGGTTCATCGTCATGAACTATCTGGGTCTTTAAATGGATTGCTCAGAGTCCGCTCCTTTACGCAGGATGATGCGCATCTATTTGTGCCCCCTGAAAAAATCGAATCTGAACTCGAAAAAGTACTCGAATTAATTGATGAGTTTTACTCCCATTTTGGTTTTGAATATAAGGTCGAACTTTCAACGCGGCCAGAAAACTTTATGGGTTCAGAAGAGCTGTGGAATCAGGCAGAATCCTCTTTAGAATCTGTTCTTAAGCAGAAAATGGTCCCTTACCATCTCAATCCTGGCGATGGTGCCTTTTACGGACCAAAGATTGATTTTCATATTCTCGATTCCCTTGGGCGAAGCTGGCAATGCGGAACGGTTCAGTTGGATTTCCAGATGCCGGAAAAGTTTAACTGTTCCTATGTGGGTGAAGATAATCATGCCCATCGCCCTGTGCTGATTCACCGCGCCATTTATGGTTCGGTTGAACGTTTTTTGGCCATCTTAATTGAGCATTATGCAGGGGAATTTCCTCTCTGGCTTGCCCCTGTTCAAGCCAAAATCGTTTCAATTGCGGATGCCCATGCAAGCTATGCCTATAAGATAAAAGCCGAACTGGAATCAGCAGGTTTTCGCGTCGAGGTAGACAACCGGAATGAAAAAATCGGGTTAAAAATTAGAGAAGCCGAAAAACAAAAAATCCCTTATATGTTAGTGGTTGGCGATCAAGAAATGGAGAAAGAGACCGTCGCGCTCCGCAAACGAAAAGAAGGAAACCTTGGCGCCCTCAGCATCCATGACCTGATCGAACGATTTTCTAATGAAATTCATTAAAAAGGCGATTACTCTTTTTATATTTTGGAGAGATCAGGGCACTGGTCCGAAAGTCAACAAATATGAGATTTTCTTAAATGAGCCGGAATAGGCAATCCCCAACTCATTAAGAGAATAGCGAATGCTTGTTACTCCTAATTGGAAAACGGCCTAGGTTTCGGTGATTTAGCGAATGCTTGTTACATCTAATTTTTTTCCGTATCCTCATTTCTCTATTTTGCCTCTCCTTTCTGGCATTCTTACTTATGTGAGGATGGGACAGAAGTAGTTTACAAATAGAAAAAACCGAACTTATTCACACATTTTAACGTGATGGGTTCGGTTTTTCGTTAAGTCATTTATGAAACGCTCCGTCAAAATACGTCGCTATCCGCGGGCACGGCCTCAGCCTCTTTATTTAACTCATAACAATCAAGGTTTTACATAGTTGAACTCGATTTCGTCCTTTTGCTTGTTATAGTCTATATGCAAGTCGTGACCATTAAAAAACCAGACGTCGCCTTCCTCAACAAAGAACAAGACGTCATCGACCTTTGTCTGAACGGCTACATTTTTTGGTTCGTTATCTACCGTGAAACCGAGTGCAAAGCCTTCCTGTACAGGGCTTGTTCCATAAATTTGAGAATAGAAACGGACTCCATTGCCGGGCTCGACACCTACTTCTTCCTTGAACCAATCCATAGCTTCTTGACTAATTTTTATCTCCATGTTGATTCCCCTCTACCTTTTTAAGGATGTTTACTTAAAGTATAAATCACTCGATGCTTATACGCTAATTATGAGTATATGCCTGATTTTACGTTGTGACTCTTCACACTTTTTCATAAAGAAAACTTGGCTATCGTCAACCCCCTAGGTGAAGGCGTTTTCCCATGCATCTTAATGTATGAAAAAACCTCCACAGGCAAAAGCCCGTGGAGACATTTTTATGCCGCTTCTTCTTGTGTCAATGAATACGTCTTTTTAAACTTAGCTTGAAAGACTAGACTAGCAAGAATTATAAAGACTACAGCATAGCCGATCAGTATTAACAGGCTCTGCCATAATAGATGAGCATCACCTAAAGAAATAACGGATTTGAAAGCGAGCATGGAATAGTTCATTGGTAAAAAGCTATGAATCGGCTGAAGCGCAGATGGTATGAGTTCTACCGGGAAGGTTCCGCCGCAAGTTGTAAGCTGTAAAATTAAAATCATAATAGCGAGATAACGCCCAGGGTCTCCCAAAGCGGAAACCAATAATTGAATAAGCGTTATAAACGTAAAACTTGTTATGAGTGCCGTTAAGATAAACAGCGGCACCGACTGCACCTTAAGTCCAAGTCCAAACAAAATGACGGCCACTGCGATAAAGGATTGGAACACCCCAATACCTGCCAGTGTGAAAAATTTGCTTGAATACCAGGCCCAGCCACTTTTTGGCTTAATGGCCGGTTCAACAAAGGGATAAACCACCGAAATAAGTAAAGCTCCTACAAATAAGCCGAGAGATAAGAAATAGGCAGCAAACCCCGTACCATAGTTCGATACTTTATGGATGGTCTTACTCTTAAGTTGAACAGGCGAAGCCATCATATTATACGTTTTATCGTTCGCTTTCAATGAAGGTGCTGCTTGAGAAGCGGCATCACCTAAACTGCTAGACAATTGATGAGTTCCTGAAGCCAACTGTTTGGTTCCAGTTGCTAAAGTACCAGAACCGGTTGCGAGTTTCTCAGATCCATTGTTTAACTGAATAGCCCCATTTAATAACTGTGAAAGGCCTTGGTTGAGACTTTGCGTACCTGACAAGACTTGATTGGAGCCCTGTGCCGCCTCTTGCAGTTTTTCATTAAACGTAATGGAGCCCGACAAAAGCTGATTCTCTCCTGATTGAAGAGCTTTAACGCCTGTATTTAAATCGGCTGCGCCGCCAGACAGCTTGTGAACGGCATCGCTCAATTGTTGCTGACCTTGGTTAATCTGTCCCATGCCCTGATTTAAGCTTGATACACTTGGCACAAGGCTGTTTGAAATAGATTGGCTTAACTCATTAGACCCGGAAGCAAGATTTGAGCTTCCGTCTTTCAATTGATCGAAATACGCTTTAATTTGTTGATCTCGTGCATCCTCTTCACTTTTAGCTTTTGCCTGAAAATCAGCCAATTGCTCAGGCGTCATGGATGCTTGTAAATAAGGCAACAATCCTTCAAGCTCTTGTTCTGAAGCCTGGTCGAGTTGGGCAATCATTTGCTGTTCCATTTGGGCAATGCTTTGATTCAACTGAGAAGCCCCAGCCGCTGTATCGGCGGCACCCTTTTGCAGAGCCGGCATCGATTGATTAAGCTGATTAACCCCTGTTGCTTCCTTCTGAGTTCCTTGATTCAAAGCCTGCATCTTTGAATCGACTGTATTCAAACCGGATGCAACTTGTGAAATACCAGAGGCTAAGTCATTTGTCCCTGATTGCGAGGCTTTAACTCCATTTAACAGTTGACCTTCTCCAGATTGCAGCGCATTTAATCCAGAACTTAAGCCCTGCACCCCTGATAATAAATCAGAAGTTCCCGATTGACTTGTCGAGAGACCGTCCTTAAAGGCCGCTGTATTAGTTGCTAAACTCTTTAGACCCGAATGCACTTGGTCAGCCCCTTTATTGACACCTGAAGCTCCCTGATCCAGCTTTTTGGCTCCGGAACTGGCTTCTTTGAATCCCTTAGCCGCGTCTTTTAACTTTCCAAAAACGGTCTCAGAATAGGTTTTGGTGACATTTTCTTGGACTGACGCCTTTATTTCGTTCATTGCATTTTTATCAATCTGCCCCGAAATATAGTTATAGCCTTCATTCGGAACATAAGTTAATTGCATTTTCTTTGGATTGTCATTGGTAAGTGTCGCTGCATTTTCAGAAAAATTCTTTGGAATCTCAATAATCATATAAAGTTTGTTCTGATTAAGGGCAGCATTTGCCTCTTTTTGACTCATGACCTTGTAATCAAATGTCTTATCCTTCTTAAGGTTCGTGACAAAATCCTTACCGACGTTAATCGAATCCCCGTCTAATGCCGCGCCCTTATCCTGGTTCACAATCGCGACAGGCAGGCGATTCAAATGACCATAAGGATTCCAAAACGCCCATAAAAACATCCCCGCATACATGCATGGGATAAAAAAGATCGCAATAACCGGTATCAAGAGCTTCCGATTAGTTAAAATCGCCCGCCATTCACCGAATATAGAACGTTTCATTCCTTCTTTCCCCCTTCATAAACACATTGACCAAAATGTCCAATTGGTCAATTTAGAACAAAATAAAAGGATTCCCTATTAAACAGACAATCCTTCAAATAAATACAATTCAAAGAGCTTAGCAATTTCTTCTTTGCTCAAAGGATCATGATACCTTTCCCAATCAAAGATGAGGGCCACATATAATTTCACTGCAACAAAAGCCGTGAGCTCGGAATTACAGGTTTTAATTTCCCCTCTTTCCATGGCCAGGTCAAGTTTCAATTGGATAAAAGAAATAATTGCTTTTTCTACCCTTCTTATGACTTCCAAAACCTTTGGCGTTCCGATTTCTCGTTCCTCTTGAAATAATTTGATGGTCAGCTGATGCTCCTTGCGAAACTCGAGAATGCGGTAGATGGAACGATGCACATTTTCTCTTAATGAAGCTTGATCATCGATAACTTCTTCAGCTGCCGTTCTCATTTCTTTTATTAAAGTAGAAATAATGACATCAAACAGGTCTTCCTTGTTTTCAAAGAACGTATAGATGGTTCCCTTCCCTACATTGGCGGCCTTTGCCACTTGATCCATGGTCGTCGCCTTGTAACCAAACTTAGAAAAGGACTGTGTCGCTGCTTCAATAATTAATTGTCGTCGATCAACTGCCATCATTTCCACCCCTAAAAAATGACCAAATGAGAAATCCGGTCACTTAGCTCACAACAACTTTATCACATTCTCCAACTTAACTCAATCTAATCGCATACTTTTTTGGCTTATAATAATGGATAAAATCCTTTTTAGCACTTAGTTCAGTCAAGAAAGGATGACAAAAGGCACTCGGGATAAAATTTGAGGGCCTTTGTCTATAATCTGAAGCGCACTAGTTTTTCCATTACGCCTTTTTTAAAAACTTGAATAAGCGCCACGACTAATTTTCCGGTACTTTTACCTTCTTTTAGGCCGTATCGCCTCTCCCTCTTACTCAAACAATTCCTGAACCCTATCTGCTACTTCTTTCGGTTTGACATCCAAGGTGGCAAGCTCATCAATCCCCACCCACATCGGCAAATAGCTGCCTCGATGAGAATCTGCAAATTCTTCCCCTTTTCCTGAACCAAAAACCCCGCCTGTTATCTTCGCTAAAAAATAATACTGGTTTCCATTATATTCAAGCTCCAATAAACAATCCTTTAACAAAATTTCTACCCCTAATTCTTCACAGGCTTCTCGTTTTGCAGCAGCCTCTGGTGTTTCTCCCGCCTCAATGCCACCACCTGGAAAAACATAATAAGTTTCGCCATTTTGTACACGCTTAATTAACGCAACTTTACCTCTTTCTATTAAAACAACAGCCGCCCGGTCCCTCATCCATTTCACATCCTATTCCTATTATGGTTTGGCCACTACTTCAGCGATGAATGAAGATAGAAAAACGAAGCACCGGCTGATAAAAGCCCACCTATTAATATCGTGCCAGCAGAACCTAAGTGCAGCGCGAGCACTCCTGACAAAAACGATGATAGCGGTAAGAAGATCCAGGACATAAAACGGCTCGTTGCCTGAACCCGTCCAAGCAGATGATCAGGGGTGAGCGCTTGGCGAAGGGTAACTATAACCGGATTCATTATAGAAGCCAAGAAATCCCCAATAGCATTACAGATAACAAGCCATACAAATGAATGAGCGCAACTAAAGAGTATAATAGACAAACCACCAATGAATGATGCACCGAACAATAAACCACGCCGCGACACTCTCTTGAGCAGCCAATTAGTTGATAACGCCCCTAAAATGGAAGCAGCTCCCCCTAGTGACAAAAGCCAGCCAATCTGGTCAGCAGTGAGATGCCGGGGTGTTTTTAGATAATAGATCATCATCGTTAAAAAAAGGGTTGCCCCAGCCATTGAAATCAGTATGGACAGGTTCGTATATAGGATCGGCTTAGTCTTAAATACAAACCGAAACCCTTCCATCAATTCTTTATAAAAGGAAACATTGGAACGCGATGGACTTTTTGCGGTTACAATCGGCAAACTGGCAACCGTTAAAAAGGAAACAAAAAAGCTTAAACTATTGATTAACAAGGCGTATCCTGGATTATAAAAACTCACGATCCAACCGCCGAGTCCAGGGCCAAGCAGTACAGCCGTTTTACTAAAGCTTGAATTAATCGAGTTTGCCGCTTGTAAATCCTGTTCTCTAACTAGTCTAGGTATCGACGCAAACTGTGAGGTATTATAAATTTGGCTCATCATCCCTATCAAAAGAGCTCCTCCATAAATTTCCCACATATCTAAATGCTGTAAGAGATAGAGACTTGCGATTAGCCCAATTAACACCCCACGCCCTAAATCACAGATCAATAAAAGTCTTTTCTTATTTACCCGGTCCTCTAAAACCCCCGTGACAGGCTGCAGCCAAATAGGCAGACGTTCCAAGGCCGCCACAATCCCCATGCTTAAAGGGGAACCGGTTAGCTTTAGAATGATCAAAGGAAAAGCAATTAAGTAAATTTGATCCCCAAAAAAGGAAATCAAATTGCCTCCCATAAAACGAAAAACCGGATAATTCCTCCTGAGCCTAGGAAGTTGTTTATCTCGAATGCTCACTGCGGGATCAGACATTTTTTTCACTCCCTCTTAATGCTCCGTCAAATATTGCTCAAGCTCTTTGGCAAGAGACAGAACCGCCTGATGCTTCAAGCGATATTTGCCGTTCTTGACCTCGACCAATCTCGCCGAACGTAGTAGCTTTAAATGGTGATGGACCGTCGTCTTTCCCATACCCAATTCATTGGTAAGGTCTTGTAAAGTTAGACGAAACGCAGGGACGGTTCTTGCGTTTCACCATTTCAAATATGGCGAATGGATATGCCCGTTTGCCCCTATATTTAACAGATTGTTATTCAAACGGACAATCACTCTAATGGAAACGAGTAATATTTGGCCAAAAATTCATTGATAATGGCTCTGTGACTGCCGACCATTTGTGCGGGGAGATTGTCTGGGTAAAACCACTCAAACTGGATGGATTCGTCGAGATCAACGGCTAGATCCCCTGTAAAACCCTCTGCATAATAGGCAATCGTGACACTATAAAACTCATCGCCATTTTGAGCTTTTACGTAACTTTTCGGCCCTGAATGTACCGTAATGAGATGGAGCTTGTCCACTACAAGACCTGTTTCCTCATAGATTTCGCGCCGGGCCGTGTCTTCGGTTGATTCCCCTAACTCCATAAGGCCTCCTGTCAGACCCCAAGTGCCATTAGGAAATCTCCGCTGTTGTAGGAGCAGACGTCCCTTATCATCCACAACGATCGCGACCGCCCCTGGCAAAATAAGCGGCCGATGTCCCACCACTTTTCGCAATTTTTCAATATAGCTCATTTTTTTCACCCATTCCCTTCATTTTAAAGTCTTCATAAATTCGAAAGCCCTCGTCTATACTCTTCTTAGGTACATGAGACAAATTCAATCCTTATTCGCTGTACTGTAATTTCGAATCATTGCTTCATTCCAATTAAGAGCCGGTCGATCGATAGTATCGGACACCGATCTGCCAAACTAGTAAGCAGGGAAAAATAAAAAGGATCCCTGCTAGCGGAATACACGCGTACAGCAGCTCTGGTCCCTTCGTTTTTCCAAGAAGAAACAGGAGCGGCAGGTAGTTCGCACATCCAAAGGGAATTACGAAGGTGAAAAAGCGCGTCACCCATTTTTTGTAGATGTTAATCGGATATTGGGCTAATTCTCTGCCGCCATCGGTAAAAATATTGGCAAGTTCAATCGATTCAATCGTCCAGAAGCACATCGTCGCAGCCAAGATAAAGATACCTGTAAAAATAAACACACCACTCAAAACCATGAGAACGACCGTCACCGCTTTAATTAGATCCCAGTGAATCGATAGGTGACCCAGAACCCATATTAGTACAACAATACTTTGAAGAAAACGGCCGATCCGGGTAAATTCAAACTTAGTCCCAATCACTTGAAGAATCGTATTTCGCGGTCGGACTAATAATCGGTCAAAATCCCCGCTTACAACTAAACTTGAAAAGGAATCAAAGCCCCTTGCCAAGCACTCACTAATCGCAAATGACATTTGAATGATGGCAAAGCAAAGCCCCACCTCGTAAAAACTGTATCCCTTTATTTCACCGAATTTGGCAAAGAGGATATAAACACCAGCCAAGAGAGAAAACGGTGTTAAAAATTGTCCAAGGGCAAGGAGCAGGAATGACGCGCGATACTGGAGCTGCCCTTTAAGCAGAATGGCCATATATTTTCCGATTAGAGACATAGTCACCCTCCTTGAACAACGACTTTGGCAAGCACTTTATTTAAAGTTACCCTTCCGAATCCGACCAATAAAATCAGCCACGCGAGTTGAATCAGAATCCCGTACAGAGCTTGTTCAACCGGAATTTGCCCTGAATAGACACGAAAAGGAAAATCCATCGTATATCTAAATGGCAGGACATTCGCTAATCTTTGAAGCCCATTTGGCATCAGTGGAATCGGAACAACTAAGCCGGCAAAAAACTCTCCGATTAAATTAAACATGAGTAAAGACCCCGTCGGTGACATCGTAATAAAGACCGATAAATACATAAACATCGAAATCGCAACGAGAAGGATAACAGCGAGTAAGAGTGTGACAACAAAGACGATGAAGCTAAGGAAACTTAGTGGAAGACTCATTCGATAAGGTTTCGGTATTAAAAAAGCGATGAAAAGAATGGGCAGTGAGCGAAGAAAAGCAGCAGATAGCCTTTGAGCGATGAGCTTAGAAAACCAAAAACTGTACATATCAAATGGCCGGCAAAGCTCATAGGCAATATTTCCTTTGGCAATGAGATCAAATAAATCATTATCCCGAAACCAAAGAACGATTAAAGCCAATAAAGCCTGCTGCAGCCAAATATAGGCAACCAACTCCTTTAGTGTCATGGGTGGAGGGGAACCCGCATGACTATAAAACGCTTCATAAATCATGATATATATGGAGCCCCAGCAAAACTGGGTCGCAACACCCGCGAAAGCCGCCCCACGATATTGCAGGCCATTTAATAGGCGAAGTCTTAAGACGGCATAGTAAGTTCTCATACGCCATATGCCTCATATAATTGAACAACGATTTCCTCAATTGACTGTGCATCAACGGTAACATCGGTTAAGGCCACTTGCTGAGAGAGCTGGCTGATGACATCGGCTACCTTCAATTCTCTTGTATCCACACTTAAAACCGCCCGTTGTATATCTTGAGAAACAAGCGTGGCCCCATCAATCTGGATAGTCGGTCTTTCATCCTGATAATCGACCGTAATGAGCTTAGTGGCACCGAATTGCTCCCTTAGATCAGATAGCGTCCCATCATACAGGAGATGTCCTTTTCCAATAAGCAGAATCCGGTCCGCTAATGCTTCTATATCGCTCATATCATGTGTAGTTAGAATGACCGTAAGCTTCCGTTCCTGATTATAGGTTTTAATAAATTGTCTGACAGCCAATTTAGACACGGCATCAAGGCCAATAGTGGGTTCATCTAAAAATAAAATTTCTGGGTTATGTAAGAGAGAGGCGGCAATTTCACAGCGCATGCGCTGGCCCAAACTAAGTTGTCGAACAGGGGTGTGGATAAAGTCTTGAAGATTAAGCGTTTCAATAAGGAGATTCAAAGTTTCTTTAAACGCTTCCATAGGCACCTTATAGATATCGCGAAGCAGTTCAAACGAATCCATGACCGGAACGTCCCACCACAACTGTGAACGCTGGCCAAAGACGACACCAATATGCCTGACATACCGCGTTCGTTCCTTCCATGGCGTGTAACCTAGAATCTCGCACATTCCAGAGTCTGGCACTAGAATACCGCTCATCACCTTAATAGTTGTCGACTTCCCGGCCCCATTCGGTCCAATATACCCGACAATTTCTCCAGGCGCAATTGAGAACGAGATATCCTGCAGTGCTTGAACGTTCTTATAATCTCGTTTAAATAAAGACTTCGCTGCCTGTTTTAACCCACCCGTTCTTTCTGCGACTTTAAATGATTTGTTTAGTCCTTTAACCGTAATCATTCCAACTTCCCTCCTCCATTTTTCAGTCGAAGGTTTATATAATAGCACTAACATTTCCAAGAAACAATAGATTTTTTCACATTTTATAAAATTTTTAGAAGAATGAGGCTGACCCCTTTTTCAGCTGCTCATTTCACCCCATCCTTAAGCACCCTGAGATCTGATCCCCCACTTCGTTTGCCGTTCATCCCCCTTATGAACGCCTTTCTCCTTATTTAACTCTATTCTCCCACCACTAGTTAAGTTTTCTCACAAGGCATTTTATTTTCGCTCTAGATACGAGTATACTTATAGGAATAAGTTTTTTTTGAGATAAGTTAAATCAGGCGTTTTGCCTTTTGATTCTATTCATCTATTAATAAGATAACTTAAAAGAGGAGGCCCGCCAGTATGCTGATTACTAAAGAACACTTACAAAAACGAATTGCGGTGGCGAGCAAACAAATTCCTGCTGACATAGTCATAAAAAACGGAATTATTATTGATGTCTTTAATTTAGAATTCCTGCAGGCGGACTTAGCCATTTGCGATGGCTTTTTCGTCGGAATCGGTGAATTTGAGGGAAATCAGATTATTGATGCAAAAGGTCGTTATATAAGTCCTGCCCTTATTGATGGTCATGTTCATATCGAATCGTCCATGATCACACCTTCTGAATTTGCTAAGGTCGTCCTTCCACACGGTGTCACAACAGTCGTAACAGATCCTCATGAAATCGCAAACGTTTCAGGGGTTGAAGGTCTTGAATTTATGTTGAATAACTCAGAGGGCAGCCCATTAGATGTCTACGTCATGCTTCCTTCCTGCGTCCCTGCCACCCCTTTTGAACATAACGGGGCAGTTCTTACGAGTCGAGAACTCGAACCTTTCTACTCCCACCCGCGAGTATTGGGTTTAGCAGAGGTCATGGATTATCCCTCTTTAAGAATGGCGGATGACAGAATGCTCGATAAAGTAGAGATGACCTTACAGCGTGGGGGACATATTGATGGTCACTTGGCTGGGTTAGACTCAACTGCTGTCAATGTCTATAAGGCCTCTGGCATCACAACCGACCATGAAAGCCATACAATTGAAGAAGGGAAAAGTCGTTTGGCTCGCGGCATGTATTTACTCATCCGTGAAGGTTCCGTTGCAAAGGATTTAACTTCACTCATTGATCTGGTTACCCTTAAAAATGCACGGCGCTGTGTGTTCTGCACCGATGACAAGCACCTTGATGATCTCATAGAAGAAGGCAGCATCAATCACATTGTCAGGTTAGCCATCCAATGCGGTTTAGATCCGCTTCTTGCCATCCAAATGGCCACCTTGAATCCAGCAGAATGCTATGGTCTTTCTCATAAAGGCGCCCTTGCACCAGGCTATCAAGCTGATTTTCTGCTCATTGATGACCTTGAAAATATGTCGATCGCTGAAGTCTATAAATCAGGGCAATGTGTGGCCAAAAACGGGGTATATCTAGAGAAGCCAGAAGCCTCAGTGACCTCAGAATCCAAGGTGAGTCGATCTATCGTTCTTCCAAAGTTAACGAGCGAAAGTCTGCAGCTCCCTCTCACCTCATCTCAAGCTAACGTGATCGGGATCATTCCCAATCAAATCACAACGAATAAACTTGTGGAAGAGGTTAACCGTGATCACGGCTTGTTTGTTCCATCACTTGAAAGCGATCAGTTAAAAATGGTTGTTATTGAACGTCACCATCAAACAGGAAATATTGGCTTAGGAATCGTTAAGGGGTTTGGTTTAAAAGCGGGGGCCATTGCCACCACCATCGCTCACGACTCTCATAATATTGTAGCAACAGGAACCAATGATGCGGACTTACATATTGCCATCGAAGCTGTTGCAGATTGTCATGGCGGTCTTGTTATAGTGAAAGATCAAAAGGTCATCGCCTCCTTATCTTTATCGATAGGGGGTCTCATGTCCGACCAATCCTACAAGCAGGTCTATGATGGCTTGCTGCAAATCAAGCCTGCTTTGCTTAAACTCGGTTTTGTTGGAGACTTTAATCCTTTTCTCACTCTTTCCTTTCTAACCTTGCCCGTTATTCCTTCTCTGAAACTAACCGATATGGGGCTCTTTGATGTGCAAACCATGAGCCATATTCCGGTAAGTGTCTAAGGCTAACGGCGAAACCTAAAAAGCCCAAGAACTCTCAAGTGAATGAGTGTTCTTGGGCTTTCTCCCATGCTAATCTAAGCCATTTTTTTAACTAGATTGATTAAATCTGTAAAATGATGAATGGCATACTCGTGTTCCTTTACCTCGCCAAACCCGTATTTGGCGAATACAAAAGGGATGCCGGCTTTTTTAGCTGCTTGCTGGTCACCAGCTGTATCCCCGATATATATAGGCGTTTCCAAGTGATTGCGCTCCATCACTAGCTTAATGTTATCCCCTTTTGGAAGGCCCGTTCTGCCGGGGCACTCAAAATCCTCAAAATAATCGCCGAGTTTGTGATACTCAAGAAAAGCTTCAATATAGCCATCTTGACAATTTGAAACGATAAAAAGCTTGTAGTTCTTAGAAAGCGACTTGATTCCATCCTCCACACCTTCATAAAGACGGCCTCCGTAATTTCGAACCCACTCATTTTCAACTTCACAGCAAGTTTTTAATAGAGCTCGACGCTTTTTTTCATCCAAATCTGCAAACAAGATGTCCCCAATCGCTTCAATTTGCAAACCCATTGTCTTTTTAAAATCCTCGGAGGTAATGACCTTATCATATCCTTCAACCTGCTCAATCACACTATTCCAGGATCGAGCAACGACCTCTCGTGAATCCCACAGCGTACCATCTAAATCGAAAATCAGACTATCCATTGTCATGTCCTCCATCTTTAAAAATAAAAAAACCCTTCACTTATTTAGGTGATGGGTGATGTACTTTTATATTGTTTAAAAAAATCAAAACCTTATTCACCATCATAACAAAACTGTAAATATATGTCTATATCATCAAAGCAACACTGGAATCCATAATGAGCAACCAGAAATAGGCGGAGATTTTTCCGTTAAACAGCCGAATGGAGCTCAGGTGCAGGTATATAAGCGGAAGTTTTCCGCTTAAACAGGTCAAAATGACTCAGATCCACGCTTTCCGAAGTCAATAGTCGGAAATTCTCCGTCTATTTAAGCTGTTTTCAGCGCTATTTCATAATTAAGAGAACTTTCTCCGCTTATTTATCCAAGCTTAGGAGACACCCCAAGCTTTGTCCACGTTATCGGAACGACTAATAGAAAAAGCCACTCCTTTTTGGAATGACTTCCCTATTTCTTTCTTTATCTCGATTGAGGTCTTAGTGATACCCCATTCCTGGAGAATAGGTTCCTCCCCCATGATGATGGCCATAACCCGGCATATAAGTCCCATGAGTATGGTGGTAACCAGCACCTGGCACATACGTTCCGCCGCCGTGATGGTAACCAGCACCTGGCACATACGTTCCATGGGTATGGTGGTAGCCTGCTCCTGGAACATAAGTCCCGCCACCGTGGTGGTAGCCGGCTCCTGGAACATAAGTGCCGTGTCCGTGATGATAACCAACTCCTGGAACATAAGTGCCGTGTCCACCATGATAAGCTCTCTCATCAGGTAGACCTGCTGGATATCCAGGATAGAACCCATTGTAATAAGGCATTGATTCAAACATGTAATTAGTCTCCTCCTCGACCGTCTGTCAAAATAGGGTATGTGTCCCGGTTCGAAGAGGTTTGGGCTTATGCCTAGTATAATGAAAAAACCCATAATGCCCTTGTTTAACGGGTTCACTTCAGAGGTGCAAACAATTAACTATCAAGGTAAATCGCACGTGTGATTTTTATTGTAATATCAATGTTTATTGACCTTTTTAAATCATAGTTTAATTTACATGGGTGGATATAATTATAGGAGGTGTGTGAATTAACCGGTGATTGAGCAAGTGAAAGGTAGGGGGATTACCAAGGAATTTGGATATATCTGTTAAAAAAATGTTGGATTATCGAAGACTTTGTAAAAAAATGGTTCTTAAGGTAAAAACCGGAGTGTAATGGTTAACAAGAAATTTTAGAGTCACCTGTGATCGTTGAAATAAGCGGAGATTTTTCCGTTATCAACCAAAGTAGCGTTCAGTTCGTCATAAATAAGCGGAGTTTTTCCGCTTAAACAAAAAGAAATGACCCATTTTCATGTTTTTCGAGTCAATAGTCGGAATTTCTCCGTCTATTTTAGCTATTTTTGGTGCTGATTTCTAAATAAGCGGAATTTCTCCGCTTATTTAGAAAGTTCACTTTAGCCATTTAATGAAATAGGTAATAGATTCATTTTATGAAAATAATCAAACCGAATCTCAAAGGATTCGGTTGTTTTGACGTTTACTAGTCTTTTCTTTCTGTGATTTTATTGTGAATAGTAGTGTGATTGAAGGTGATAATTAGAGTTTTGCACCTCACAAGCGAACCCGTTATGCCCTTGTTAGGCGGTTTAATAAGATCAACCATCTGTTCATCCACTTCATTCCCCCTCACACTTATAAGAGTCATCGTCTCTATAAAAATGTTCATTTTTCAATTTTAAAATCACGATTTAACTCCATGCCTGTGTTTAACATAAGATTTTCTTATGTCAATGGCTTGTTTTTCGGGCCTCTTTCACAATAAATAGCAATTCCATATCACTTTTAGCCAATTTATCTCAAAACGATATTTTATTTATATCAAATTGAGATTTAAAATAAAAATAAGAAATAAATGAAGCGCGAACAGGTCGCTTTCATTCGGAAGGTTAACAAGGGGGATTCATAAATGAGTCAATCAGAAAGAAATCAAAAAGTGAGACAGTTAATCGATAAGAACAAGTTCAATGAGAAGGAAATTCTCAAGATGACGGATGGCCAAATCGACTATTATCACTGGCTCTATTTTGTAGACTCTGTTTATGACTACATGTAATCATACAATATAATTACTAAATCACGTTTCAGCTCTTGCCTGTAGGCAAGAGCTGTTTTATTTTACTAACCAATAATAACCTTGATTGCTTTCTGACTCGCCGACTTCTGTGCGTAGGGCTACCGTTTTCGCGGGAAAGCCTCTCTTGCCCACCATTTTAGCTCTCATCTCGCTCATTTTCGTGGGCAAGCGCCATTTGCAGTGAGTGCTCAACCTTCGTGAAAAAAATAAACAGCCGCCCACAATTGAAGGGCGGCGAAGTTAATTAATTCTATTCTATATTTTATTGGACTTAATCGGTTTAGACCTCGAACCGGTTAACTGAATGCCGTTATTGGGATGGCTGATCGAATTGTGACCAATGGCGTTTTTTCAGCTTTGGACCCCGGTTTTCCGGCTTAAGATACTGAATTATTTCTACCTACAAAGCTCTTAGAGGACGAACTGATTTTAATTCCATGTCCTTTGCTTTTACTGATTTTATTTTTAATTAGCTTTGCGGTTGAATGATTGGTTACTGATATACCATTTAAGTTAGCTCCTGTTACCTTATTTCTGCTGACTTCGGTGCCGTTTGCGTGAACAAGGTACAGACCATCCTGTCCGCTGTTAGAAATCGTATTACCGGAAATAACGTTAGATTTTACTGGGTTTGATGAGCTTCCATAGAGCTTGACTCCATGACTCTGCGAACCCATAATTGTGTTGTTCTTAAGCTGATTTTGATTAGAGCCCGAGTTGACCCCAATCCCGTATTTAGACTGAGTAATAACGTTATGACTGATTGTATTAAGATTGGACCATCGATAAAGCACAATCCCATAATTGCCATTATTTCCGATCTTATTGCTATCCACTTCGTTGCTCGACGAATGAGTTGAAATGGATATCCCGCTTCCCAAATTATCACGAATAATATTATTCGTAATGGAGGCATTGGCATTCGCGTAGACAGATATACCGTGACTGTGGTTATTTGTAATTGTATTTGAGTCGACCTTAACATCATTGGAATAGTGGTGAATCGCTAATCCATATTCCTTAGAGCTTTGGACGTTATTCCCTTTGATTACGGTTTGACTGGTATAAGCTAAATAGATCCCATCCCCATCTGCATGATGAATTGTATTATTTTCTATGGACACATCCTCAATACTACTTTCCGATGTTCCTAAAAAAACAATCCCCTTTCCGCCAACGCGACCTGGAATCTTATGCACAGAGTCAAACCGATTCCCTGTTATATTAATGGCGTAATGATTATCCGTATAGATTGGCACAATGGGATTATCAGGACTGTAATTAGCTTTGGGATTACTTGGGACCGTTATAAAATAAATGCCTGTTCCCACATTCTCAAACGTATTGTTTAAAATGGACAGATCTTTGAATTTTAAGGCGTCAACCGCCTCATCCGTTAAGTTCTTGAATGAATTGTTTTGAATCGTAATGTACTGTGGATAAACACCTTTTACAGTGGTGTGACTGCCGACTCCCCTTGAGTAGTTCTCAATTGTATTCCCTTGAATCGTTATATTCCTGCATGGGGTATCATCGTAATAACCGAATGGGTAGGAAACTGTACCGTTATGCGTTATGTCGAGTTGAATGGCTTCTTTCTTAGCAAAATTATCATCATGAAAATAACCATTTATTGTACTATTCAAGACTTGTCCATTTTGAACGCCAACAAATTCTATGGCGTGGGCCCCATAATCATTGAGTACATTCGTGTTCTTAACCGTGACATTTGAGGCATGTCCAAATTCGAGATTATCAAAGGTATGCTTTCCCGAAAGCGCTTGGCCATTTCCATCCCATGTCCCGCCTTCGATGACAATATCATGATCCCCGGTATAACCAGGGCCACCCCTTTCATTTCGCAACATGGGTCCAAAAACCGCATTTCTTTTGATCACCGCGTGGCTTGATAAAATAAGATGGGTGTTAGAATGGATCTTCAGCGCTTTGGAGATTAAATAAGTCCCGTCCGGTACAGTTATTGTTGTGGACCTATATTTTTGAGCCGCATCGAGCGCTGCTTGGAGATTAGCGGTATCATCCACTGAGTCGGAACCATTGGCCCCAAAATCAAGAACTGTAAGATTAACGGATTCACTGGCAGACACTTTTTCCATCCCCAATCCTCCAACTAATAAAAGAAGAAAGCCCATCATAATGTTAACAACCTTTAATCGCATCCCAATCCCTTCCTCTCTGCTATGCTTCACCTTTTTTACTATTTTTTTGAAATTCCTATAAATTATTCCTGAAACTTTCTTATGAACGGTTGATAACAAACCATATTTTTTTTATAAAGACCTAAAAAGTTAAGAACACTTAGGGATAAAAGCGTTCAAACCAACTGAAATGGTGCCACTCGAGATCCCTTTTCATCATAAAATCTTGCTTCAAAGAATAAAAATTTGTATCCCTTATTTGTACCCGCTGATCACCGAAAGGAGGAATAAGAGTGGCTCCCTATGAATTTCAGGCTATTAATGAAGCCTTGTTAGTTGGTCAAAGGATTCCTAAGGACTATATTTTCACAAAAGGTTATGGGGATACCGATATTGGTCCGGGGCATGACCCTTGGGAAACGGGCTCGTTTGATATGGCACGGCAAATGGCTCAAATCGAAAACTTTAATATTGTAAGGTATACGTCTATTGTCCCACCTGACGCGACCGAGATATCCATCGAACAGGCGAAGACTCTATACCATCCAGGTGCGGTCATGGAATGCATCATCTCACAAATGAACGGCTATGAAGGGGACCGACTATGCGCAGGTGTTGGATTAGTCCAGGTAAAAAGAAGCTATGACGGCAAGCTTATTTCTAATTATGCGGCGGAATACATTGGAAACGCTGACGAAGAGGTAGCCAAAAAGTGTTTGCACCGATCTTTAACTCATGAATTTACTCGGCGTTATGATCCTAGAGAATACTATATGGATCAAGAAAAACACTGTATTCAGGTACATGAAGTTCAGCACCGTTATGGAACAGCGATCGCCCTGATTGGTTTTGTGACTTACATCTATCCCGTACTAGGAAAGTTTCAATAATCGATTAAGCCACACTCGGTTGGTCGAATCGTCTATCGGGGCTTCTCTCTGTTCACTAGTTAATCAAAGGACCGTCATGTTCATGATTTGAATTTGACGGTCACATTTTTTGGGATATGATAATACAAATTAAACGTTATATAGGGAAGGGTTCCTTTTTTGGGGACACTGTGCTGCATGAATTGCGTGTATCGATATTTGGTAACATAAATGACCGTGGATTGTTTAGCCAACTGATCTTTTATTTCCTGATTACGAATTTCCGTCGTATGACCGATGCGATTAAAGACACCTAAATACATGACCATCATGGCCACTGAACAAACGCCTGCCCCCCGGATGACCACAGGCCGTATCCCCGGTTGAATGACACTATTCAAGAGCTCCACCGCAACTAGCGCCATCATGAAGTAAGAAGAGAGAAAGCACCTCGGACTGAGCGGTGTGACAACCAAAAACGGCATCGCCAAAACGGCACTCGAAATCAGAAAAAATATGGCCCGATTTCGCTTGGTTCTCCCCTTCACCGACACACAAATTACCACAAAAAGTGTCACCACATAGACAAATGAAAATAAGCCCTCCAATATACGAGCTCCACTAAACCTCACATGGAAATTACTGATCCATATGATCTTATAAACGGGATAAGCCCCTAATATTAATGATAAAAACCAAGAAAGAACCTTGAATGGATGAGTTTGTAGCAGCCAGATTCCAGCAAAGGATAGTACAAGAATTAAAATCGTGTTGTTTAAGATGTAATGCGGATAAATATGAGCTGCCGCATGAATCATTTTGTTTACTAGAGAAGCTTCATGCTCGGTCAAAGCGATGGAGCGTCCCTTATAATTTCCGCTCACGACTGTTCGATAGCCGCTGTTTGAGAACATAATCACGGCACCAATGATCACTGAGATAAAATAAGTGACATGCAGAAGATAAACTTTTCGATAGCGGATGAATGTGTAGAGCATGACAAGCGCAGCAGCAAAGATATTATATAAAGTGACATGTTCAATAAATAACTGTGATCCAATTCCAAGAGGAACCATCCAAATCCAGCTTCCTCTCGGATAGGTCGGTTCATCCCCATCTAGGACATTCTTAATAATGTTTAAATACAATAAACTAAAAAAGGCAGCTGTTATGTAGTTGGCAAATCCTGCGCCCCACCCATAGGTTTGAGCAAACACCTTTGCTGGGAGCGATAAGATGAGAAAAAATAAGAGGAGACCGCAATGGAGCTGTTTAAGATCAATTAGACGCCAGAGCAGATAAAACACGCCTGTACAAAAGAGACTCATAGCAAGAACACGCGCCGCCAAATTTCTCGTAATGAGAATTTCTAGCAAGTTTCCTAAATAACGCCCATTATAATTAGAAAACCCGTGTTGCATTCTCTCCCAGCCAACCGAGGATCCCCAAGTCCAATCATCCTGAGTCAAAGCCATATTGAAAGCTATATAGAGATAAAATAAGAAAACGATCCCGAAAGCTACATAACGCGTCTTATGAGTTAGTCTTTCCATTACCCACCGCCTCTCTCTCTTTGGCATTTCGAAAAATAAACCATTTGCTAAAAATGAAATTGGCGACTAATACTACAACGTTTGTAAGTATTTTAGAAAGCGTTTCATTCATATGCAGTCCACTGATTAAGAGAATCATAACAGCCAAATCCATGGCATAAGAAACGAACCTAAACCCTATAAATGAGACAAACTCACGAATGGTTTCGGTTTTGTTTTCCGTTTTACTTTGAAAGACAATGATTTTATTAGCCACATAGGCAAAAAGGACAGACAGAACCCACGCCACCGTATTCGCAATGACATAATTGACTGGGATCGGGACGGTAAGCAGCCAAAAGCTAACAATATTAATAAGGGTTGTGAAGCCGCCAACAACCAAATAAGTAATTAAGGTGTACCATTTATGAAAAGCCTTCTTCACGGCATCACCTGCTCACCATTGTACTCTTCGACATAATATAAAGGACGCTGTTTGGTCTCAATAAAAATTCTCCCTAAATACTCTCCGATAATCCCTATCGAAATCAATTGAATGCCACCAAGAAGTAAAATACAGACCAAAAGCGTTGTATACCCCGTCCCTGGGATGCCCATTACCAACGTCTTAATGATCGTGATCACCATATAAACCAAGGCCAGAAAAGAAACGAGAAAGCCAAAAAAGGAAGAAAGTCGAAGGGGCAAAGTCGTATAAGAGGTCAGCCCTTCAACAGCAAGGTTTAATAAAGAAATATAACTCCATTTGGACTCCCCACTAACTCGCGGTGCCGCCACATACTTTATTTCTTTCTTTTTAAACCCAATCCAACAATATAATCCTTTTGTATATCTATGTGATTCCCGCATTTTCTTGACTGCCTCAATGCAGCGTCGATCTAACAATCGGAAATCACCGGCATCAGGGCATATCGGCATTCTTGTCGTCTTCTGCAAAAGCTCATAATACTTTTTGGACGTAAAACGGCGAAGCCACGATTCACCCTCACGCTTCACTCGCGTCGCATAGACATCTTCATACCCTTCCTCCCAATGCTTGATTAGCTCTGGTATAACCTCAGGCGGATGCTGGAGGTCGGCATCCATAATAATGATCGCATCTCCTTTTGCATAATCCATTCCGGCCATCATAGCAATTTCTTTTCCAAAGTTTCTAGATAAATCAATAAAGGAAATACGAGCGTCCTTCTCTCGATATTGCTTTAAAATATCAAGGGTACGATCCTCACTTCCGTCATTGACAAAAAGAATTTCAAAATCATAATGGGTCTCAAGAGAACCCAAGTGCGAAACCAATGATTCATACAACGGCTTAATCGATTGCTCTTCATTAAATGCAGGTATTAAAAGTGTAATTAATTTCTTGGTGCCCATTGTTGAACTCTCCTAAAGCCATTGTTCAAATGCCTAATTTTATTTCTATTATTACCTAATTTTTCAATTTCATGAGGAAGACTTAAATGGCCAAAAGCGAACATCCATTTGAAAAACTTGAATCCCCTAAAGCACTCTTCATGTGACTGAACCATCGTGAGGCGAATAGCGTATGCTCGTTAAGTCTAACTAAATTTGGGGTAACGAGAAGATGAAAAATGGTGCACAAGCCAACAGGAAAGATTCCGAGGGCTGTCCAGCTTCCATGTTAAAGCTCAACTTCCTCCAGCAATCTGAATAAAGCTCAATTTCTCAGGTTATATTGAGTTTAGTCAGACAAATGAGTGCGAGGAGAATTCGATGATTAAAGCGAATAAAATAAAAGCACTACCACCTAATGTATTTGTACAAACAGAAGAACAAAAATTAAAAGCCCACACTCTTGGGGTGAAATTTTATGATTTCGGTATAGCTGACCCAAGCTATCCTTCACCGATTACAGCGGTCAAAACGCTGCAAGCAGATGCGGAAATCCCACACTATCATCACTATTCTCCTTTAAAGGGGCATCCTGTTTTTCGAAAACAATTAGCCATTTGGTATCAAGAAAACTTCAACGTTCACTTGGATCCCAACATAGAAATCTTGCCCTTATTAGGAACCAAAGAAGGACTGTTTGATATTTGTATGACCTACTTAGATAAAGGGGATGTTGTCCTTATTCCAAACCCTGGTTTTCCCACTTATTTCCAAGCAACCTCTATAGCAGGCGGCGAAATCTATTCAATGCCTCTCTTAAAGGAAAATCAGTATCTTCCGGATTTAAAAAGCATCCCAGAAACGATTTTAAAACGTGCCAAATTAATGTTCCTTAACTATCCGCATAATCCAACTGGCGCCATCGCACCGGACTCCTTTATTGAAAAGGTCATTCAATTTGCCAAAGAACATGAATTCATCATTTGCTATGATAATGTGTTTGCGACTCTAACGCTTGACGGAAATAAGCCTAAAAGTTTCTTGGAATATGAAGGGGCAAAAGAGGTAGGGGTAGAATTTACTTCCTTCTCAAAAATGTTTAATATGCAAGGCTGGCGGATTGGCGCTGTTGCCGGAAACCACGAGGTCATCAATTCCCTTTTAAAAATGTTTGTAGAAGCCCACACTAGTATTTTTCAACCTATTCAACTTGCGGCGGCAGCTGTCTTAAGAGAGGTTGCCCAAACTGATTTTCCTCATCAACTACGGACCGATTATCAGCAAAAGGTAGATTACGGACTAAAGAAATTCGAGGAAATTGGCTGGCCAGTTGAAAGACCTCAAGGGGCCTGTTATTTGTGGGTTCCCGTACCTGATGGCTATTCTTCCGATGAATTCTCAGGGCTTTTATTTGATAAGTATTCCATTCTAACTTGCCCAGGAATCGGTTTTGGTGAATTGGGTGAAGGCTTCATAAGGCTCTCATTAACGCTTAAAATGGAAGACTGCATAAAAGGCATAGATAAATTATGCGAAGCCTTTAAAGAAATCATTTAAATCCCCTAATCCCAAGTGCGTGTCAAAAAGGCTTAGAGATGCTGATCTCTAAGCCTTTTTAAATAGGTCTAAAAAACGTGGATCGGAGAGAGGCAAAATGGTGGGCAAAAATCCGTTTATTTTATTAACATTGTTTTTTTCTAGTTAAATATCTGTTTGGTGGTTTTTAACGAATTATTTCTTTCATATCATAAGAATACATGTCTTTCTTAAATAAGAGGTATTTTATGACCAAACGCTTACTTTTTCTTCTTGAACTCTTTATTTACCTTATCCTCCCCCTTTTATTATGGGGAACGATAAGGGATATCATTGGCGACTTTCCAACGATGATTTGTTCGTCATTGTTTGGAGTATTATTCAGTACATACCGGTATTATAAAACTAGAGAGTTTAATTTGACAGCCCTTCTATTAATGGGGAATTTAATTATCGATTTTCTTATTGATATTTTCTCTCAATCTGCCATTCGTTTACTGTGGAACAGCACGTTCTATTCATTGGGACTAGCTTTTCTTTATCTTTTAAGTGTCCTGATAAAGAGGCCGATTTTTCTGCTATTTGCCTTGGATTTAATTGTCATGGATGGAAATGATAGAAAAATTAATAAGGAAATGCTTTATCGGCCTGGCCCTTTAAAAGTCTTTAACCTTCTCACTCTCGTTAATAGTCTTAAGGAACTCGTTTCTGCTTTTACCATGATGTACTTGATAAAAAACTTCGGGGTAGAAGCCTATCGCTTCGACATCCTGCTCGATCAAGCCTTTAGTTTCATCCTGTCATTGATTTCTATCTTCGGCTTTCTATACGCCTATAAGCTGGCTAACGAAATTGTGACTATCAAAAAATCACCTCTATATGGGAGCCGGCAGACGTCTTGCTTTAAGCTTGAAACGATTTACTACTTTTTCTGTAATAATTAATCGACTCCTCTAATTAAAACGAGAGAGTGCAAATAAAGAAAGCGCATCATCCCTTTTTCCTTCGAGAGCCATTTGGCACAATATTTCTCCGATGACACTGCCAAATTTAAATCCATGGCCAGAGAAACCTCCAGCAATAAGAATGTTACGATGCTCTGGATGATAATCGATAATAAAATGACTGTCGCTTGACCAGGTTTGTAGGCATGTCTTCCCTTGTCTAAGAGAACCATTTGCTCCCGGCAAGTAGGCCTGAAGACATTCGCGAAGCTCCCCTTCATCTTCCCAGTAGGAGCCAAAGTCCTGTACATGTTGACTAGGATCAATAGGCTGCCCGCCATCTGTTCTCCCTAGCTTGAGTCCTTCTCCTTTCACATTCGGGAATCCATAGAACATACGGTGACCTTCATCAATATAAAAAGATGGAAAATGAGTGAGATCATAGGTTGATTCGGTTTCAAACCAGCCAAATACCTTTCGCAACGGTTGAATCGGCAGCTGGAGAGAAGGAAGCAGCTTTCCTGTCCATGCCCCAGTCGATAGAATCACTTTTCTCGCAGAAAACGTCTCCTGCTCTGTTTGAACCATAACATGCCCATTTTTCGCCTCTACATTGACTACAGGCGTATTAATCAATACGTCTGCCCCATTCTTGATCGCAAGCTCCCTATAAGCCTGAATACAATTTTCACTATAGAGAAAGCCAGATTCCGGCTCAAAACAGCCCATAAAATGTTGCGGTAACTTTAGCCCCGGCCATCTTTTCATCACTTCATCCGCTGACAATTTCTGAAGGGGGAGGCTAAATTTCGCAGCGGAAGCTAATGTTTCATTAAGGAAAGGGGAATCCACCGCACCAATTCCTAGCACACCTGTTTTCTCAAAGATTTTATAAGTGGATTCCTCTTCTAACTGCTCCCACAATTCCTGAGCCCGTTTCACTAATGTGACGTACGCTCTTCCTTCTCCGTAAGCGTGGCGAATCATTCGAGTATTCCCATGGTGGCTGGAATTCGAATGCGGCGGATCAAAAGCATCTACGAGCAGCGTCTTAGCCTTTTGTTTTGCCAGAAAATAGCCCGCTGCCATTCCCATTGTGCCGGCACCGACTACAATGACATCATATATCGACTGTCGTTCCATTTGGTCCACTCTCCCATCGATCAGTTTAGAAAAAAAACGCTTGGACAAAAGCCAAGCGTTTTAAAAACCATGTTATTGATTGTAATTCGTAATTTGGTCAATTGGTTTAACAACAGGGATCGCGGCCCCTTTGTACTGCTTCTTAATAAAATCTTGAACTTGTTTTTCGTGGAAGATATCAACAATTTCTTTATAAGTCTTGTTATCTTTATCTTTTGTTTTTGCAGCAATAATGTTGACATAAGCTTTGTTGCTCGCATCTTCGTGGAAGATCGGATCTGTTGTTGGGTTTAATCCAGCGTTGATGGCCATGTCACAGTTAATAACAGAAGCTGTTGCATCATCAAGGCCTCGCGGTGTCTGCCCCGCATCAACTGGAGTAATTTTTAAATGCTTAGGATTATCTTTAATAAATTCGATCCCTTGAGTCCCGTTATAGCCGTCCTTTAGAGTAATCAGTCCTGCCTTTTGAAGAAGCGCAAGCGCACGGCTTTCGTTAGTCGCATCATTTGGCACAATAATTTGCGAACCATCTTTAATGTCTTTAACACTTTTCACTTTCTTGGAGTAAATGCCCATTGGCCAAATAGCCGTCGTCCCAATCGCAGACAAGTCTAAGTTATGATCTTTTTTAAATGAATCAAAATAGATGACCGTTTGGAAGGCGTTTAGATCAATATCTCCATTGTTTAATGCAATGTTAGGCTGTACATAGTCACTGAATTTAACGATTTGAATATGAATTCCCTTTTTCTTAGCAAGCTTTTGTACGAGATTCCAAGTTGGAAGTTCTGCAGGAGAAATCCCTACTTTTACAGTAACCGGTTTATTTGAATCCGAATTGCTGCTATCGCTATTTTGACTTGATCCGCAAGCAGATGCGGCTATAAGCATAAAGAGTCCAAGTACTACCACTATAATTTTTTTCATTCTGATAACCTCCATGTAGGTAAGAAAATGTCTATGTTAACCAGTAAGGATTATTTTCTCCTAATTTTCTTTGATAAATAATTTCCTAGTGCTTGAATAAGCCAAACGAATACGACAAGTAAAATGACCGTAATAACCATCGCTTGGGTTTTAAATTGCTGGTACCCATAAGTAATCGCTAAGTTCCCAAGACCGCCGCCACCGACAGCACCGGCCATGGCTGATGCTCCGATAAGTCCGATCGAGGCAATTGTCAAAGAAAGGATGATCGAACCGAGCGCCTCTGGTAAAAGAAAACGCCAGATAATTTGCCAAGGTGTTGCCCCCATTGATTGCGCGAGCTCAATGACCCCTTTATCAATTTCCAACAAGGAGTTCTCAACAAGTCGGCCAATGTATGGCGCCGTAAACAGCACCAGTGGAACAATCGCAGCAGTTGTCCCAATCGAAGTATGAACGATAAGACGTGTAAAAGGAATGATTGCTACCACTAGAATAATAAAAGGAATGGATCTAAAAATATTAATAATTATATTTAAAATGGTATAAACCACTTTATTCTCTAGGATACCTTCTTCTCTTGTGATGACGAGAATCACACCAAGCGGAATTCCAATTAGGATAGAAATAAGAAATGCCACGACAACCATGTAGAGTGTTTGCTCGACAGACTGAAGCAATTCCGGCCAAAACCAAGACCAATCAAATGCCATTTAGATCAACCTCCTTAATGTTAACCTCTTGGCTTTTGATAAACTGAATCGTCTTTTTGACTTCATCTTCATTACCAATAAAATCAACAATTAAATTACCAAAAGGGGTTCCTTGGAGCTCGGTTACCATGCCATGAATGACGCTGACATGGACGTCAAATTTCTTAGCAACGGTTGAAAGTAGCGGTTCACTCGTTGAATTTCCTTTAAAGATAATGCGATAAAGAAAATGGTCATTTGTTTGGTTTTCAATGAATCCCCGTTTGATGGAATCTGGAATACTATCATTCAATACCGTGCGCACAAAATTTTTCGCAATATCAGTTTGCGGATCAGAAAAGACATCAAGGACAGAGCCTTGCTCCACGATCACGCCACCTTCAATGACCGCCACTTTATCACAAGTATCACGGATGACATTCATTTCATGAGTGATCATTAAAATCGTAATGCCCAATTCATCTCTCACACGTTTTAATAGTTCTAAAACAGATCTTGTCGTATCAGGATCAAGAGCAGATGTCGCCTCATCACACAACAGAATATGGGGATCTGTTGCCAAAGCACGAGCAATTCCCACCCGTTGCTTTTGTCCTCCAGACAGCTGTTCAGGATACTGATGGGCTTTATCTTCTAAGCCAACAAACGATAAAAGCTCCATAACCTTTGCTTCGATTTCCTTCTTGGGTCTGCCCTCCAGCACGAGCGGCATCGCCACATTTCCGAAAACGGTTTTTGCTTGAAGCAAATTAAATTGCTGAAAAATCATCCCAATCTTTTTCCGCTCTTTTCTCAGTTCTTTAGGCGATAGAGATTGAATGTCCACCCCTTCAATAAGAACCTGTCCAGAAGTCGGACGTTCAAGAAGATTCACACAGCGAATCAAAGTACTTTTACCCGCCCCACTGAATCCAATGACGCCAAAGATCTCGCCTTTCTTGACTTCAAGATTAATGCCTTTTAAAGCAGTGACCGTCTTCGATTTACTTTTACCGTAAACTTTGTGTACATCTTTAAGAATGAGCACCGGTTTGACCTCCTATCTCTCAACCTATTTTTCACATCAAAAAACCTCTTTCATTCAAAATGAAAGAGGTTTACATGTATCGTACCTTATCTTTCAGAATGAAAAATAATTCTGCAGGAAGTAGCACCTTTCCCTTTGGAAGGTTGCTGGACGTCATCGGGCCTGTCCCTCAGTCTCTCTGGATAAGTGTTATATGAAATTATCAATAGTTCGAATCGAACATTCTCAATATTAAAAGATATACCCCAGAGTGTCAATCAGAAAAATGAGAGAAAGCAAACCGACAGCGCTATCATTCCTTTAATAGCAATGAAATATTTTTTTGAGTTTGGCTGAGCTTGTGGTATTTTCGGATGGTTTCTGGGACTTTGGAGGAGGTTCTAGGATCTTTCTCAAATTGATAGTGAGAAACATTGGCCTTCTTGGTTTTTTTGGGGATGTTCTCGGATTTTTGGCTGACCTTCTGGCATGTTTGGTCGACCTTCTTAGATTTTTGGCAAACCTTCTTGGATTTTTCTCAATTTGAATGTGGGCACATTGACCTTCTTGGATGTTTCGCGGATGTTCTCGGATTTTTGTTCGACCTTCTCAGATCTTTGGCTGACCTTCTTAGATTTTTCGCCAACCTTCTCGGATCTTTCTCATATTGAAAGTGGGCAACATTGACCTTCTTGGATTTTTTGGGGATGTTCTCGGATTTTTGGCCGACCTTCTGGCATGTTTGGTCGACCTTCTTAGATTTTTCGCCAACCTTCTCGGATCTTTCTCAATTTGAATGTGGGCACATTGACCTTCTTGGATTTTTTGGGGATGTTCTCAGATTTTTGGCTGACCTTCTGGCATGTTTGGTCGACCTTCTTAGATTTTTTGCCGACCTTCTCGGCTCTTTCTCAATTTGAATGTGGGCACATTGACCTTCTTGGATTTTTTGGGGATGTTCTCAGATTTTTGGCTGACCTTCTGGCATGTTTGGTCGACCTTCTTAGATTTTTTGCCGACCTTCTCGGATCTTTCTCAATTTGAATGTGGGCACATTGACCTTCTTGGATTTTTTGGGGATGTTCTCAGATTTTTGGCTGACCTTCTGGCATGTTTGGTCGACCTTCTTAGATTTTTTGCCGACCTTCTCGGCTCTTTCTCAATTTGAAAGTGGGCACATTGACCTTCTTGGATGTTTCGCGGATGTTCTCGGATTTTTGTTCGACCTTCTTGGATCTTTGGCTGACCTTCTAGCATTTTTAGCCGACCTTCTTGGATCTTTGGCTGACCTTCTTAGATTTTTGGCAAACCTTCTCGGATTTCCCATCGACCTTCTAGATTTCCACCCAACCTTCTCGGGTTTTCTACCAGGGCAAATTATGGGGGTTGAAAATATATGTTTCCACATTCATAATTCTATATTAAAACACGGAGACTAATACTGCTGAGTCGATGTTTCTTACGGAATATCCTATAGGAGGTCATCTTATGGATGAGCAGCTCCACTTGTTGGTGCAACGTTTAGAACTTGCTCAACAAGATTTCAACTATGCGGAGCCAGGACACGTTGACAGAGCTATTGATCATTTAGGGGCAGCTGAAATGGAACTGGCGTTGTATCTTCAGGAGACTCGACTTAGTCATGAAGCATGAGCAGCAATAGCCGCTCATGCTTTTTAAGTCGATATATAAACTTATTCAGTGATTATCCAACTAATTAGATGAAACCAAATGCTTAAACCTTAGCGTCTGGAATACTATTTTATGAAAGGATACCTTTCCTCAAACTTATTTATTCCTATAATTGATAAATCCTGGCTTCATGAGGGCGAAGGGTGGTAAATTGAATACTTTCTTTTTCGGTGACATCAGAGTAATTTGCTAATTTAAGCTGCTTGTTGGTTTCGTCGAGAACCGAATCCAATTTAAAAACTGTGGAGTGATCCGAATGATTAAGAATGATCAACCACAGCGAATCCTCCCATTTGCGAGTATACACGTAGAGATGCTCATCTCCCACTGACAGGTCGTTATAATCGCCATATACCATGACCGGATTCTCTTTTCTCATTTTTATGAGACGTTTATAGTAATAAAAGACAGAATCTGGATCTTCTAATGACTCTTTTACATTTATCTCTTTATAGTTTGGATTTACCTTAATCCATGGTTGACCGGTCGTAAATCCGGCATTGGCTGAATCATCCCATTGGATGGGAGTGCGAGAGTTGTCTCGGCTTAACAAAATTAAGCTATCCAGCACTTCGTTTGGGTCTCTTCCTTTGTCCACTTCTTCTTTGTATTTATTCTTCATGGCAATATCTTGGTAATCTTCAATGGAGTTGAAACGAACACCCGTCATTCCTATTTCTTCACCTTGATAAATATAAGGAATGCCTGGAAGTGTATGAATCATTGTCGCGAATAGCTTGGCTGACTCCTTGCGATAGGCTTGGTCATTTCCATAGCGTGTCACCTGTCTTGTATGATCATGATTGTTCAAAAACTGGGAGTTCGTCCCTTTCCCTTTTAACCCTTCATACCAGCGCTTTTGAATGTCCTTAAAGCGTTGCATGTCCCAAGTTGGCATATCGTCTGCCACCTCGAAATGAAATAAAGTATGAAGTTCATGACGATCTTCCCCTACGTAAAGGAGTCCATCTTCAGGTTTTACAAAAGGAATTTCGCCAACCGTCATAATATCATAGTGCCTGAACACTTCTCGGTTCATTTCTTGTAAATATTCATGAATTCCAGGATTATTGCCGAGATAATTAATAGTTTGGGGATGTTCTACATTCGGGAAGCCTTTTAATTTTGCTAAGAGATTAATGACATCGAGACGAAAGCCATCAATGCCTTTATCTAACCAGAATCTCATCATTTTATAAATTTCTTGTCGGACCTCTGGATTATCCCAATTCAAATCAGGTTGTTCGATAGCAAAGGAATGCATGTAATACTGCCCAGTTTTAGAATCATACTCCCAGGCAGATGGTGTAAAATAAGAACGCCAATTATTTGGTTCCTTTCCATCCACTGGATCTTTCCAAATGTACCAATCCCGTTTCGGGTTATTTTTAGAGGCACTTGATTCCAAAAACCAAGGATGCTTATTGGACGTATGGTTCACCACCAGATCCATAATGAGCTTCATTCCCCGTTCATGAACCGCTTTTAATAAGCGTTCCCATGTCTCCATATCCCCTGCTTTATCCATAATCCTATAATAATCTGAAATATCGTAACCGTTATCTATATCTGGTGATTCATAACATGGATTGAGCCATATGACATCAATGCCTAATTCCTTTATATAATCTAATTTATCGATGACCCCTTCTAGATCACCATAACCATCACCATTAGTATCATAAAAACTACGCCAGTATACTTGATAGACAACCGCTTCTTTCCACCATACTCTTAACACCAATCTGCCCCCCTGGTTTCAAATAATTATTTGTCTAAAAGAGAAGTATAAAAACATGCGCTCACCGAGGTGAGCGTCATGTTTATTAATAAAAGCAAACCCAATGGAATTTGTCTTTTGATGAGAAAGTAAAAGCCACTTCTATTTATCAAAACGCTCTAAAGGCTGTACATTCCCGCGAATAGGTTGATTCTGATTTAATGGCTTAACATAATTAACTGCATTCACGATAACACGTTGAATATCATCCTGGTGGTAAGTCGGGAATGTTTCATGTCCTGGTCTAAAATAAAAAACCTTCCCTAATCCGCGGTTAAATACGCATCCACTTCTAAAAACTTCACCACCACGGAACCAACTTAAGAATACCAATTCATCAGGTTCAGGAATGTCAAAATGCTCACCGTACATTTCTTCATGATCTAGCTCTATATACTCGCCAATTCCTTCTGCAATTGGATGACTTGGATTGACCACCCATAAGCGTTCGTTCTCACCGGCTTCACGCCACTTTAAATCGCAGGTTGTTCCCATTAAACTCTTGAAGATTTTCGAAAAATGGCCGGAATGTAAAACAATTAAGCCCATTCCTTTTAATACACGGTCCTTTACCTTTTCAACAATTCGATCATCAACTTTATCATGTCCGGTATGCCCCCACCATATAAGAACATCTGTTTCATTTAGCACATTGTCAGTTAGACCATGTTCTGGCTGTTCTAAAGTTGCTGTTTTTGCTTCAAGACCATTTTCTTTCAAAAAATTTGCTATCGTACCATGGATTCCTTCAGGATAAACGTCTCTTACTTCAGCATCCGTTTGTTCATGAATGTTTTCATTCCATACTGTTACCTTTACCATAAAGACAACTCCCTTTTTCATTAATTAAATTAAATTTGATTAATAAGCTTTTGCATTTAGGTCAAAAGTTAATTCCCCTAGATGGTCGATGTACATTTTGTATCCTACACACTTTCCATCCTCATTAATTTGATATTTGAAAATACCCGCATTCGGACAAGGGTTCATTGTTTCTTCGACGACGATCTTCTTCAGTTCACCCGTTGTCGCTCCATGCCCAAATACTAGGACTACCGAGTTTGAGGAAATGTACTTTTGAATAACTTCCTTATAGAATTTATTGACTCTTTCTTTTACATCATCTTCTTTCTCTGGCCATTTAGGCCACCACTGATCATTAGGAGACGTCTTGTAGAATTGACTGTTTGGAAACTCACCGATAATATCTGAGATCGTCTCCCAGTTATGATCTCTATAATCCAATGAAAGTTCATGGAAAAATTCACACATCTCTGGTGCAAGATGAATAGGCAGCTTCTTCTGGTCAGCTACTGGATTGGCCGTTTCTATCACCCTTCTTAAGGGGCTGCTGTAAATGACATCTACATGGATATCTCTAAAGAACTCTTGCAGACATATGGCTTGTTCTTTTCCGAATTGCGACAACCCCGCGTTTGGGGAATCACCCTTACCAATATTCAATAGGGATTGAGCATGTCTAATGATGTATAAATCCATTCCTTTGTAACCTCTCTTCTTTAACTATAACGATGTGGCACTATAGTCATTATTTTATTGCTCCCTCTCCAATTCCTTTGATAATGTACTTCTGTGACAACACATAGAAAATAACGACAGGAATAATGGTTAACACTAATCCAGCCATTGCTAGGTTCCACTGTATTGTGAACTCTCCGAAGAAGAAGAAAGTTGAAAGCGGAATGGTTCTAAGATTCTCACTAGAGAGCACCAATGAAGGTAACAGATAGTCATTCCATATACCAATTACATTTAAAATAATGACCGTCGCCGTTATAGGTTTTAACATCGGAAAAACAATTCTCCAAAAAATCCCAAATCTTGAACAACCATCAATTGTTGCGGCCTCTTCCAAAGAAACTGGAATCGATTTAATAAAACCATGATAAAGAAATACACTCATTGCGGCGTGAAAACCTATGTTCATGTAGATTAAACCACCTCGTGAATCCATCATTTTAAGGTGGAAGAGCTGTTGAATCTCATTCATCAGCTGCATTAAGGGCATCATTAACGTCTGAAAAGGTATGATCATGGTGGCAACAAGAATCATAAAAATTACTTTACTTAGTTTATTATCGTGTCTTACTAGTACCCATGCTGTCATTGAAGATAGCATGACGATAAAAAAGACCGATATAATCGTAATAATTAATGAATTTTTTAAGGCAATTAAAAAATTCATCTGCTGCATAGCTTGGCTGAAGTTACTGAAATTAAAATGAGAAGGAAAGGCTAACACATTTTGATATAATTCAGACCGATTTTTGAATGAATTGACAAGCAAAATATAAATAGGAGATAAGAATGCAATGCCTATTAACAAGATGACTAATCCTGCTAGAAATCTATTAAACTTTCTCATTACATTTCTACCTCCCTCTTTTTCGTGATAGACACTTGAGTTAAGGTAATAACCGCAACAATTATGAAGAAGATCACTGCTTTTGCTTGCCCATACCCATAATTACTGTTTCCAAAAATTTCATTATAAATATTCATTGAAAACAGTTCTGTTCCATTAACGGGTCCGCCATTAGTTAATGAGAGGTTGATATCATAGATGTTAAACGCATTTGCTAGAGTTAAAAACAAACATATTGTAAAAGACGGCATCAATAAAGGACAAATAATTTTAGTTAATCTCTGCCATGAGTTAGCACCATCCACTTTCGAAGCCTCTAATATCTCATTCGGCAAGGCTTGAATTCCTGCGAGATAGATAATCATGGTGTAGCCTGCCATCTGCCACGCAAAAACAATAACCATTGCATATAAACCAAATTGGGGTTTTAAAAGCCAATCAAAGAAAACGTGGTGAAGACCTGTCATATCACTAAGAATTTGAAAACCATCGGTAAAAATAAATTTCCAGATATAGCCAAGAATTAGTCCACCTATTAAATTTGGCATGAAAAGCATTGTTCGGGTCGCCTTGACCGTAGGAAATTTTGTTGTCACGATTAACGCAAAAATCAATCCAAATAGGTTAACTAATATGACGGCCATGATTGTAAACTCAACCGTGTGCCATGCCGATGTTAAAAATCGGGTATCACTAACTGTTTTTGCAAAATTACCCAATCCAACAAATACCTTTGGATCTGCAGGAATCCCATCCCATTTAAAGAATGAATAATAGATTCCCGAAATAAAAGGAATAATCACGACTGTTGTGAAAATAAAAAGCAATGGAACTGTAAAAAGCAAATTAACGCCTATATGTTTCCTATTACGCATGACAATCCTTCCTTTTTTGTTTTTTACTAAATCAACTCTAAAATAACAAGGCCCCTCTAATGCACTATTGCTTAAGGCAATTAGACAGGGCCAGCAATTTTAAGAAAGTTTCATTCACACTTCTTAATATATATTTACTAAACCAATAGAGATAACCTTATTGACCTGAACCACTTTGCCATGCTTGATCTAATGCTTTAAGGAATTGCTGTCCTGTCATAGACGGTGTTAGGAAGAATTGTTGAGCAACCTGCACTAAGTTGTTTACAACCATATTGCTCGGGAAGTCGTTAAAAGCCCAAGGGATGGTTTGACCGCTTCTCGAAGCATCTAGCACTTGTTGAGACAATGGATCTAATTTACTAGCTTTAATGTTTGTCATGGCTGGAATAAATTTGAATTTATTTACTATATAATCTTGACCTGTTTTGCTTGTAAACATCCAGTTTAAGAAATCATTTGCAGCCTTAATTTGAGCTGGGCTTGCATTTTTATTGATTGCCCAGTTGTTTGATACGCCAACAGCTAATTTATTGTTACCGTCTAACGGGAATGGCATCATCCCCATTTGAAATTTCAGTTTATAAGAACTAAACATCGGGTATGCCCAGTTACCTTGGTGGATCATGGCGTCTTTTCCGTTGGCAAAATCCCCAATTTCTTTATCGTAAGTCACTTTTAATGGGTTAGAGGTATATTGTCTAATAGCGACCATGAATTTTGCGAAATCTTGGAAAGTCTTGTTTCCTGACATCGTTACCTTACCCTCATTTAATTGTTGAATAAATTGTTGAGGGTTAGATTGCATTGCGAATGGTGTATTAATAATATGACCAATTAAGAAGTATGCTTCTTGTGAAAGTCCGAGACCGTTAATCCCTTTGGCCTTCATTTGTTTAAGAGTGTTGACAAAGGAATCGTAATCGGTTACATCTTTTGGATCAATTAAACTTTTGTTATAAACTAAACCGAACCCTTCCACATCATACGGAACACCCACAACTTTACCATTTATTTTTAATGCCATATTAGGAGCAATATCCTTTACATAACTTTGATCGCTCATGTCATATAGATAAGACTTTAATTTATCTGCTTCAGAACCTGGTAAAGTTCCTGGTGAAATACTCATAATAGTTGGTCCCTGATTACTTGCAAGTTTTGTTTGTAACTGTTGAGCATAACTATCTCCTGTTGTACCCCAAACATCCACCTGAACACCCGTTTGCTTTGTATAAATCTTTGCCAATTGTTCCAATTGCTTTGAAATTTCTACTTTGCTTTGAAAAATTGTAATTTTTACTGGTTCTGAACTTTTTGAGCTATTACCATCGCTACTGCCTTTCGTCCCGCAGCCAGCTAGAACAATGGACAGGGATAAGCAAACTACGATCATCCATATAAAGTGCTTTTTCCTTGGTTTCACAAAAAATCCCTCCAAATAAAATATAGAACGCTTACATAAAACGCTTACATTTAATGGAACTTTTTAGGTAAAACGTTTTAGTAAAACGTTATACTAATTATTATTCACCCTAAATTATTTGTCAATAGAGAATAGAAAAAATATTAACCATTCACAAAGAACGAAAATTTAATAATGGGACTACCCTGATAAGATTGAATCATGTTGTAATGACTAGACTCAATTATCTTACAGAATTTCTCCACTTAATTTTTGCCCGTATTTTATAAGGTGCTTCTAGCTGCTTCCCCTCTATTAACTCTATAATTCTCTTGGCAGCCATACTCCCATTTTCATAATATGGGATTGTGACTGTCGTTAGCCCGGCTACTTCCGCTATGTTGCTGTCATCAAACCCTGTTATCGAAATATCTTCTGGTATCTTGATATTTTTTTCTTTTAAGGCTTGGATTGCACCAAGTGCCATATCATCATTGGCACAAACAAGAACTTCAGGTAATGTACCACTAACCAAAAGTTGTATTACCGCTTGATAGCCACTTTCCTCATGGTAATTGCCATCAAAATAGTACTTCGATTCAAATGGAATATTATTATTTGTTAAGCAGTCCAAAAAACCAGAAAACCGCTCTTTATTATCTAATGTATTTTTCCAACCTCCAATATACCCGAACTTTTTGAATCCCCGATTGACCAAAACTTGGACTAATTCATACATTACGGGATAGTTATCAACAACTACACTTGAAATAAATGGGTTATCAATTAATCTATCCATTAGGACAATAGGAAATTTCCGTTTAGATAAAGTAATAAAGAACTCGTCACTCATTTTGACATCAAGAGATATAGCCCCGCTTGAGAAATTACTCTTCATTAAATTTTCAGCAGATTTATGTGTACAAATAATCAGATCATACCCGCTATCATTAAGCTGATCACTAATTCCTTCGATTATTTTTAGATAGAAACTTCTGTCAAAATCGCTAAAATTAAAAACAATCGTATTCGTTTTTCCCGCCTTTAAGTTTTTCCCCATGATATTTGGATGATAATTTTGTTCTTTACATATTTTTAATATCCGTTCTCTTGTGGTAGCACTTACATTTTTGCGTCCGTTTAAAACATTAGAAACTGTAGAAATTGATACCCCTGAAAGCTTTGCAATCTCTTTAATATCAACCATTCGTCATATCAACTCCTATGAAGTTCTATAATTTATTCAAATTAAAAAAGTTGAATGAATAGAATCGATTAATTTCTCCATTTTCATTCATCTCATTATATTAGTCTTGATTTCAAAGCCTTCTTAAAGTTGTATAGTCAATTAAATCAATATCGAATAATTCAATAGTCTGACGCAACTCTTTATCCAAAAAGAGCTCCAACTCTCTTTCTCTGTAATCATTTAGGATAGATAGAGACCTAAGTTGATCATCTGAATAACCCGGATGACAGCCAATCTCTACATAACAATACTTAGCTTTAGCTTCTTCTAAAAAGTGAACAATATCTCTTTTTGTATGGTAGGGTGCTTCCTGGTTAAAATAAACCATTTCAACCGTTTTAATCTTATTATCATCTAGTTTCTTTTGTAAATAGGCTTTTTCATCTCCAATCAAAAGGGATACTTCGTTTCTTAATGGAACTTTATACTTTTTAGCAAGCCTTATAAACACCTCCAAAACCTCTTCATTTTTCAACATAAATCCATGATGAGTATCCAAATGGGTTAATTCTAAATCAAATGTTAAAAAATACTCAATTTGTGCAGTAAGTTCGAGTTCTAATTCATTTGCATCAATTGATTTTTCGAAAAATTCATCTCTATTAAAAAACCTACCTTCATAATTTACAAGAGTTGGTATGTCAACTGCCGGTAACTTTGAATAGCCCATCGTTGCCAATAAATGCATACCCATTTTTCTAATATCGTTCTTCTTTGCTAAGGCCACACTTTTTTCAAATCCTGGAGCTGTGACCAAGGCACTTGTTTCAGTAATAACCCCATTTTTCATACCGTGTATTATGCCCAAACTCACATTTTCTGTCAGCCCAAAATCATCAGCGTGTACGATCAAATTCATGCTCTCTCCTCCTTTTAATCATCCGTTTCAAAACTAACGGATATTAGGAAAATTTCATTCGAATAATTGCTACTGCACTTAGTTTATCAACCACACTAAGAATAATAGAAATATAATAACACAACCTTAATACAAAATGTAGTGCACTAAATTAGTACTGTTTGAGTTTGAAGCTATATTAAATTTGTAGGTACAAGTCCATTCTTGATCCCCCATATGAGATTGAGAAGACATTTCGGTAGTGAAATAAAAAAGGGGTTATCTTCTTTTTGAAGATTTTCCCCTTGTTCGAAAACTTTCTTTATATAACTTTGAATTATAAAGAACATATCCCGTAATTGGGACAATTTCCTTTTTTGATAATTTGTCTATATCCAGAGTGCTAATCCGTTAAACAATTATTTCGCCGTATAACCACCATCAATGATTAGCTCTGTTCCCGTCACAAAGGTTGATTCATCAGAGGCAAGATAAAGTGCACCATAGACGATGTCCTCTGCCCTTCCAAGTCGCGGCCACGGTGTCTGTTCTTTTAATTTCTCAACATTTTTATTGGTGGCTAACATGGGTGTTTTAATAACGCCCGGATGAATGGTATTCACTCGGATACGATCCTTCGCATACTCCACTGCCGCTGTTTTAGTCAGCAGGCGGACAGCACCCTTTGATGCATGGTAAGCAGCAGAGCCGCCGCTTCCGACGATTCCCCATATGGAAGAAATATTGACGATAGAGCCTCCACCTGACTTGCGCATTTCTGGGGTCACATATTTGATTCCTAAGAAGATCCCTCGGGAATTGACTGATTGGATTTTTTCCCACATTTCTAAGGTTGTCTCTTCAATACCTTCTCGTGTAATGATACCTGCATTATTAATCAAGGCATGAACCGCACCAAAACGTTCTACCGTTTGTTCAATGACCGTCTTCCATCCCTCTTCTGAAGAGACATCATGTACAATAGTTAAAACATCTCCACCGTGGTTTTTAACACCAGCCGCAACACGCTTAAGGCCCTCTTCAGCAACATCGGTTAACACTAACTTAGCGCCCTCTTGTGCAAAAACCCGGGCTTCTGCTGACCCTTGTCCACCGGCAGCACCCGTAATAATAACGACTTTTCCATGTAAACGATTCATTTTGATACCTTCTTTTCAAGTGAAATTTAAATAGTCTAACCTCTCTCTCGCAGCATTATAAAGAATTTTGAATTCAATCGGTACGAGTATAAGAGGGTTGATCTTTTAACCTTCCTATTGGACTCGGATCAAATTAAATACTTAGCAACGGACCCGCCTTCAAAATTGCCATTAAGCCTATAAAAAGAACCATTTTCCTCAAAGTAAACATTTTCAAGTTCTTTTCTAGAAAAGACTGTATGTAATCTCTCTATAATTTCTTGGTAAAGATCCATTTCTTCTAATAGTAAAACCTTATGTCCCAGCTTAATTCCGTCCATGATAAAAGTCATTAAATTGTCTAAGTAAGCCGAATCATCATTAAAGACATAAAGAATATGCCCACCATTCTTAACAGGAAATCCTCTTCTAAGTTCGATTGAATTGATTGTCATGGTTCCCCCAAGATCATATGGATTTTTTAATTTTTATAAACTCAATTTAATTCTAACATTCGAAAAATAAAGTGTATAGGATGAGGTCTCAAACCCATATGACCTGCGCTTCCCTCTCATTGACCATAAAAGAGACGACACAAATTCACCCCACTGGTCTCCACTTGCTTAATCAAATCGCATAAATTTTCAAATATCATTGTGCTATAATGAATACGTCTAAGATGGGGGTTGATAAAAAATGGAAATTGTCCTCACCATGCTAGTATTAGGGACGATTTTGGGCTTTATCGGGGCAGGTGGCTCTGGGTTTATCATTGCATTTCTAACGCTTCTCTTTAAGGTCCCCATTCATGTCGCCTTAGCTACATCATTGACAGCCATGGCGTTTACAAGTCTTTCCGGTGCAATCAGCCACTACAGAGAAGGAAATGTGTCCATAAAAGCAGGGGGAATCGTTGGAATATTTGGCGGAATTGGGGCTTTTGGAGGATCGAAAATAGCGTCTCTTATTCAAGAGAACGACATGCATTATTTAACCGCCGGGATGTTGTTCCTTTCAGCTATTCTTTTACTTTTCCGCATGATCTATTTAAAAAATGATGATCGAACCGAATCCAGTACAAATCGATATTTATTTGTGTTAAAAGCAGCACTCCTTGGCATTGTAACAGGCATTCTTTCTGGTACCTTTGGAATCGGATCAACCCCTTTTATTCAATTGGGACTGCTTACTTTCTTAGGGCTTTCTCTCCGGAAGTCAGTCGGAACAACCATGTTGGTCATCATTCCCATTGCTGTCGGAGGCGGAACGGGTTTTTCGACAGAGGGATTTTTAGATGTCACCCTATTAATTGAGGTGCTTGTTGGAACCATGGTCGGTGCCTATATCGGTGCCAAATTCACCAACTTCTTACCCAAAATGGTTTTAAAAACAGCGATGGTCATGGTTCCCTTTATTAGCGGGCTGTTGTTATTAGTTTGAATAGGAAAAATACGCTAACTATGTTTCCGGTTTAATGGCTTTTGTCAGATAGACTTCAAACCGCTTTAGAGTTCCAAAAAAGGTTAGAGTTCCAATTAACACAAAAGACGCATTTCCGAATGGAAAAGCGTCTTTTATCTGATTTAAAATCAGTACATCTTATACAGAAACTAGCGTTGGATCCATTGACTGTGATAACTTTTGAAGGTTCTCAGAAACAAGCCGATACATAACGACTTTCTTTCTATATTCTTTAAACACATCCACACGGCTCTCGTAACTATATATAAAGATCCTAACATCCTGCTTTCCTTCCTTAGTATGGATAACCAAAGGAGTGCCGCTACAGCTTGGAAGTTTATAATAGCGATAGCCAAAGGTGGCTTTGTTAAAGGAGCTAATGACCTGCTCCGAATTAACACCCGCCAATCGCTGATCCCCAAACTTTACTCTGGCTGTATCTTTATTAACTTGTTGATGCACCTCAAATCTTTTAAAAAACCGTCTCGCAACAGCGTTTGGTGGAGCAGCGGCGAACGCCATAACGATATGAATCAGAATCAAAGGTAATAATAGCCACCATATATTCATTGCTTTAAACCCCTTTTAAAATCTAGAATGTAAGAACTTAAGATGTATTAAAGACTAGGGTTGTTAAATTTACGTACTAGATCCCCACCAGAAACTAATCCTCTCTCTTTTACTTTTACAACTTTTTTTACATTAATTTTTTTCCAACCGCATTGATTGACGAAGGTTTTCCAGCTGTTTAACAGTTGGTGTTAAATTAAATAAGAAATAGGATTCACGGAGTCTTCTAAATGGATCACTATCCTTTAAATACGCTCGACCGCCTGAATACAGCATATCGTTATGAACAGCTTGAGATGTTAAATGAATGATTTCTAATCTAGTTAAAAGAATTTTTTGGTTAAACGCGACTAAATCAGCCAGTTTAGAATAATCGTATGTGGTTCTTTGAATTTCCTGTAACATTCTTCCTAAATCTTCAGGTTGAACATTTAAACCTTCAAAGTAGTCCGCATTCTCTCTTCGAACCTCGCTTAGATGATCGATTGATGCTGAAGCCACCCCTAATCCTAGTGGGATTTGGTATAGAACTAATGACGGTCGAATCTGTTGTATAAAATCATCCGGATCTTCAGTCAGTATCCATTTATCAGGAAGAAAAACGTTATTAAAAGAACAAGAGAATGTACGAGTACCATTCATTCCTACAAAACCGTTCTTTTCTTCAAGTCTTAACCCCTCAGCCTCTGCTGGTAAAATGCCTAGTAGCCGATGCTGATCATCTAAAGATGCCAATATGGTAAACCAATGACCATCTCCTAAATTTGAAACACTCGGTAAACTGCCAGTTATAAAATACCCGCCTTTTGTGCGTTCAGCTTTTAATTGAATGGTTCCAATACCTGCATAATACTTTAATGCATTGGACAAGCCCGTTCCTCCAAGTACTTTTCCCGATTCTAACAAAGGGAGAAGTTCTTCTTTAATATAAGGATTGGTACTCATCCTAACGGCAGTTAAAGCGGCTAAGTGACACCATAAAAGAAAAGCGGAGGTCATGCAATAAGTCGCTGTTTTTTCTATAAGTTGTACTTCTCTTTGCCTAACCTCTTTAATTGGCAACTTTGCTGAGAGTAATAAACCGGATCTTCCAACCGATTTTAGGAATTGACCCGGATAATATAACATTTGATCAATCTTCCCAATAAATGGCTCTACCTCATCTTTAAGGATTGGATCAATCAAATGAATATCTAAATGATGATTTATCATAGAAGTTCTCCTTATAATTCATGAAAAAATTAGCTTATTGAAAATTTATGTCACCACAAAAGGATGATACCCAAAAGCCTCTATCAAATGATAGAACTTCACCTAATAGATTCCAGAAACGGTCAATGATTCAAGGTGACACTCTAATCATAAACCTCCATTGAAGAGATAACACCATCCAATTCACCACTAATTTACCCAACCACTTATGGTTAAAACACATTTAAAGAAGGACGGGGTAATTTACCTGAACTCTAGAGAGACTAATTAAAAAGGACCGGTGAGATCAATTCTCAGTCGGTCCTTTTTCTTATTTAATTTGGGAGGTGAAAACAATCGCGCATGGCGTAGGCAACCTTTTCGAGTTAAGGGATAGAGATTTATTTTATGTAGGTATAAGCCCCACCTTCGCTTAATACCTGTGATGGCCACAGTCGCCATCCAACCTATATTCATCGTACCATTACAACGTTAAGATAAAATTAACACAGTGTTAAGGTCTCATAAAGATTAGCAGATCGTGTTACAATCTACAAGTTTTCCATCTGACAAAGGACTTCCCAGAGCCCTTCTCACCAAGTGTCTTTTGGTTGTCCCCCCGCAAGAATTATGCCAGTCATTCTCCTTACTCACTTTTTATGAAGGGCTTCACTATTGTAACCGTTTTAAAATCATTCTCAACAATAAATATTGTTGAAAGATTCTAATTTTATAGTACAATATAAGTTATTCGACAATTTTTGGAGGTAAGATCATGAGAGTCGTTGAGAAAATAAGCACATTTGCAGGAAAAACGTTTACGATTTGGGTCATTATTGTGGCGGTGCTCGCTTATATGCTGCCTGGGGATTTTAAATGGATAGGAGCCTACACAGTTCCACTGTTGGGTATTGTCATGTTTGGGATGGGATTAACACTCTCAGCTGCTGATTTTAAAGAAGTCTTTCGCAGACCTAAGGAGGTCGCAATAGGGGTCGTTGGCCACTTTATTATCATGCCATTATTAGCCTTCTTATTATCTATCGGATTACATTTACCAAAAGAAGTGGCCGTTGGGGTGATTCTCGTTGGTTGCTGTCCAAGCGGGACTTCATCCAACGTCATGGTGTTCTTAGGAAGAGGGAATGTTGCCTTAGCCGTTTCCATTGCCTCTGTCTCTACTATTTTGGCACCTATCTTTACACCTCTTCTTATTTTGTTATTGGCAAGTAAATGGGTACATGTCAGCATTCTTTCCTTATTCATATCAATTGTTAAAGTTATCATCATTCCATTGATTCTTGGTTTTTTAATCAAGAGATTCTTTGGAAAACAGGCCGCTGCTGGTTCAAAAGCCATGCCTCTTGTATCCGTTATTGCCATTATCTTGATTGTATCAGGGGTCGTTGCCGGCAGTCAGCCACAAATTGCTAAAACTGGTTTACTCATATTTGCCGTAGTCGTTCTTCATAACTTACTTGGCTATTGTTTAGGATTTTTCTTTTCTCGATTATTCGGCATGGAATTGTCCAAACAAAAGGCGGTTGCCTTGGAAGTTGGGATGCAAAACTCAGGACTTGGCGTAGCAATTGCCTCCGCAAGTTTTTCTCCTTTAGCAGCCGTCCCAAGTGCCATTTTCAGTGTTTGGCATAATATCTCTGGATCTATTTTAGCTTTCATTTTCAGCAAATTGGATGATGGGAAAGGGAAAGAAGGCAAGAACAAAATGGCAGGCTGATTTTTCGGAATAGATCGAACATAAACTCCCGATATAACAACTTGATTAATGTCTTATTAACCATACCTTTTCTCAAACTGATGAGTCTACCAAGTTGTCAGATTTATTAACAATCATTCAACGGGGACAGACCTCTACTGAAAGAATTACTACTTGCAGAGGCCTGTCCCCACTAATTATTGAAGAATTACTACTTGATGAGGTCTGTCCCCACTAATTACTGAAACAATAGCTGCTTGACGAGGTCTGTCCCCACTATTATTGTGGAATGGAATGGTGACTATTGTTGATCTGAAGACTATCTAGAATAGCTCGATTGACTCGTTCATTCTTTCTTATTTTGTCATACGTTTCTTTATCCAAAAAAGGATATTGAAGAGTTGGCCATTCTCCGCATATATCCATTCCTAATACCTCGATACGACTATCAAGTTTTCGTAATAAGTTTAAAAGCTGCAATAACCCCATACTTCCCTGATCCCAGTTGGTTGCCGCTGCCTTATCGTATAAAACATCCTTATCAACACTGACGTAAATAGGCCCTTCGATAAATTGTTCAATTCTTTCTTGTACAGCCCTCATTGAAAGATTCATAAGTTCCTCTTCCGCTATTAACATGACACGCTCCGAATACAAAGGCTGCGAGCGAGCACCGACTATGACTACTCTTTGTAGATAAGGAAGGTGATCTAAGGAATAGCTGACCCAAGACCCGCAGCTAATAACACCCGGAATATCGTTTGCCATCGCATCAGTGTGGTGATCAAACAATACTAATGAAAATGGCTCTTTTATTTTCTCTAAAAGTAAATAGGTTACATAATGATAGTTTCCGTTACCAATGTAAGTAATAGAATGGACATCTATATCCGCTAATCGCTTTCTGATCTCCTCCAAGGAATCAAACGTACAATAGCCTTGGGTACTAGGTATATCGTGGACATCGATCCATCTATGCGGGAAATCCACTAGCATTTCTTGGGTTACGAGTGTTTCATCGAAATTCATCAGGTTGATATGAGTGATTTCTTTCATAGTCATCCTCCCCAATTCTCAGTACTGGATAGATAGCTTAAAAGATAACGCTTCCATTAATGAAGAATGAGAGTTTGCTAATCTAATGTTGTTGGTAAAAAAGCCGTCAATTTGATAATAATGATTTTGTAGTTTTGTTCTAACTTGGCTCTGCAGAGGGGCCCTTAGGAGAGTTGAATCAGGGATGCACGGTTCAAAAGAAGCCACCCTTATCAAACAACTTAATTGTTTGAGTTGTATATGCAACCCTATCAGTCAATCCTTTTTCTCCAGCTCGCTTATTCTCTGTTCTAACTCCCTTACCTTTTTACTCGAATGAATGAACTTCTGCTTAAACCATCTCAGAGCTCTATAACATAGCCATCCCACCAAACATACAATCACTAAATCCACGATAACATTAACCAAAGAGACCGTTCCCATTTTTCTCCTTTCAGTCCCATTTGCTGAGCAACTCATAAGTCGATTGATATTGTTTTAATTTTAGCACTATTTCGTCCCTTGTTGGAGAAAACAAGAAAAAAAGATCAAGCAACCCACAAGTCGCTTCATCCCTTTTTATAGTGGCTCCCATCTTTTAGGCCCATCCATCCGCATGATGGATCCTGGACCCTCCTCTCAGGGCAAAAACAGTTCTTCTAAGTATCGCTCCTTTCCATTTAGAAATCCCTTTGTTAGTTGATAATGTTCGGTGTCTTCATATTTGACGCTTTCAATTACACGTGAATCAAAACTAAAAATCTTTGCGCCTGGATATCCGAGAAGAATTGGCGAATGGGTCGCAATGATAAATTGAGACTGGCCATTACTCACCAATTGATGCATGACCCTCATAAACGCTAATTGGCGAGCCGGTGATAAGGCGGCCTCGGGTTCATCTAATAGGTAAATCCCCTTACTTGAGAAGCGATTTAGAAATAAGGATAAAAAGGATTCTCCATGAGACTGATGGTGTAAGGACCTGCCTCCATATCCTTGATAATTAAAGTCCGGATCTTCCCTAGACAGCTGATCCAAATGAGAGGCAAAATGATAAAAGCTTTCCGCCCTTAAAAAGAAGCCCTGATTGACTTTGGGTAACCAAGATAACCGAATGTAATCTCCTAAAGCCGCTTCGGATGAGTCGACATCATATTGATTGTTTCTTCCACCACCTGAAGTATTAAACTCGCACTTGTAGGCAATAGCCTCGAGCAAAGTCGACTTACCCGAACCATTCTCCCCTACAAAAAACGTAACGTCACTTTCTAAGTCCAATGTATCCATTCCTCTTATAGCAGGAACAGTAAATGGGTAGGTATTGAAATCCTTCACGTCGTCTCTCAAAAGAGTAATCTTACGCAAAAACAACTAGCGACACTCCTTTCATCTGAGAACTCCCTCTATCTAAATTAAATTATACGTGATGTTCGGATGAAACCAAACTGTAAAACTTTAATAGATACGAGGTTGCCCTCTTGAACAATCACCTCTTCAAGACCATTATTTTTCCCGAAAATCAAACAAGGCTAACGGTATTCGCGTCGTAATTCGGTTTAGTTTCAAAATACAGCTGAACGAGTTCGGACTTTTTTCCTATTGATAAGTCTGAACTTTTAATTGATAATGATAATCAATATCAATTAAATAAGGAGGACTTAATCATGCTGATTCATTTTTTAAAGACGAACCGTTTTGTATCTCTCTTGCTTATGGTACTTAGACTCTATCTGGGATGGCAGTGGTTAAAAGCGGGTTGGGAGAAGTTATCGGGATCAGGCTTTGATGCTCGCGGCTTTCTTTATGGAGCCGTCAAAAACATGTCTGGTGAACACGCTGCTGTTCAACCTTGGTGGGGGAATTTTTTAAAGGAATTTGCCCTGCCACACGTTACTGTTTTTAATGTGATCATTCCTTTAGGCGAGCTCCTAGTAGGGATTGGATTAATTCTCGGGATATTGACCTCCTTTTCTATCCTGATGGGACTCACAATGAATTTTGCTTATCTCTTATCTGGATCAACGAGTACCAATCCACAAATGCTATTACTGGGAATGGTCCTTCTATTCACAGGAAACAACGCTCACAAAATAGGATTGGATTACTGGTTCATCCCACTACTAAACAAAATCATTAAAAAAGCGGGCACTAAACAGATGTCACAAAGCGCTTAGTCTTAGTAAAGTTACCTCGATTCTTGTTTTCAATGGATGCTTTCAAAAAAAAGAGAGAGCGGAGAGCCCTATACAGATGCTCCTCCACTCTCTAATAATGAGGCCTTTGCCTCTTTTTAGTTTTCTTTTCCGTTCACTTTAAGCTTCTTGTTCCGGCGCTTCATAAGCAACTCATAAACAAGTGGAACAATAAATAAAGTTAATAAGGTTGAGCTTGTTAGACCACCGATAACAGAAATACCTAATCCTTTAGAGATTAAGCCCCCGCTTCCTTCCATCCCGAACGCGAGAGGAAGCAACGCACAAATGGTGGCAATAGCTGTCATTAAAATTGGACGCAGTCGTGTTGTGGCTGTTTCAAGAAGGGCTTCTCTTGTTGATAAGCCTTCTTTTTCTTTTCTCACAACTCGATCGATTAAAACGATCGCATTGGTCACCACAATACCGATTAACATAAGGGCACCGATCATGACGGACACACTGATCGTTTCACCTGTTACAAACAGGCCAACAAAGGCGCCGACAATGACAAATGGCAGTGAGACAAGAATAGCTAATGGAACCAACGCACTTCCAAATGTCACCACTAAAATAAAGTAAACAATGGCAATAGCCGCTAACATCGCCATCCCTAATTGCGAGAAGGATTGATTCATGTCCGCTGTGACCCCGCCTATTGAAGCTTTCACCCCAGAAGGCATCGCCAATTTATCAATCTGCTTTTGAACCGCTGCACTTACCTTTGAAACATCCTTCGATTTTATTTCACCGGTAACACTCGCATAAATATCCCCGTCTTTTCTTGTAATCGTATCAGAGGTTTTACCCTTTTCCAATTTGGTAACCTCGGAAACTTCCACATTCTTACCAAGTGGAGATTGTAAGGTTTTATTGGTTAAGTCGTGAACACTGTTATAGCTCTCGGTATCACTTTTGAGATAGACATTGACATCTTTTCCATCACTCTTGATGGTCGTCAGAAGTTGTTGTTGATTATTCTGTCCAAGTGTCGAGCCGATTTGAGCTGTTGTCAGTCCGTACTCACTTAATTTCTCTCGATTTACCACGAGTGAGTTTTGAACATAGTTTTTAGACAAACTGGAGTCAACATTCTTAAGATCTTTATTCTTCTTCATGATGTCTTGAATTTTATTAATAGTTGGCTTAATTTGTTCAATGGATGAACCATTGACCGTAACCGTTAAATCATTGGAACTTCCAGTACTTGACATACTGATGGTCCCCCAGCTCCCTTTGGTCGTTAACTTTTTCAAGTGAGCCAAGACTTTAGTCTGTTCCTTTGAAAAGTTGGGCGTATTTTTATCATATTCCACATAGAACAAGGCGCTATTATCTTGTCCCTGCCCCATTGACATTGGGTTCCCGCCACCAATTGAGTATTGCACAGTTTTGACATGATTGCGTTGTTCAAAATAGTTGTCTGCCTTTATTCCAACCTTTTTCACATCAGAGAGAGTTTGGCCTGGATCTGGGCTGTACGTGATTTCTAAGGCTTCTTGCTGATCGGATCCAATAAAACTCATACCGATAAATGGAACAAGACATAAAGAACCGACAAGTAGAAGGATCGCAATGGCGGAGACGATCCACTTATGATTTAAAGACCAATTAAGGAAATGGCGATAATAGGAGGCAAGCTTCCACGGCTTCGCTTCATCGTGCTTCTTTTTATCGTTGATCCCTTTCTTAAAAAAGCTGTGGGCAAGCATAGGTACCACAGTAATTGCAACTAATAAGGAAGCAAGCAGTGAAAAGACAATCGTTAAAGCAAATGGCAAGAAGAGCTGACCTACCATTCCAGAAACTAAGCCCATCGGCAAGAAGACGGCGATGGTGACAATCGTCGAACTCATGATCGGAACAAACATTTCCCGTGTTGCCGCAATAATAAGGTCGCGCCCTTTTAATGTTTCCTCAGACAAGGACATTCGCCGATAAATATTTTCAATAACCACAATCGAATCATCTATGACACGGCCAATCGCAACCGTCATGGCACCCAAGGTCATAATATTTAACGTTATCCCCATCTCTTTTAACAGGATAATCCCAATTAATAGAGAAAGTGGAATGGAGACCACTGAAATGATCGTTGATTTAAAGTTTCTTAAAAAGAGTAGAATAATAATCATCGCAAAGATCGCGCCAAGGATCGCCTTTTCTAGCATGGCATGAACCGAATCCTTAATCGGCTGTGCTTGATCCAAAGTCGTGACAACATGAAGTCCAGGCACGTCTTTTTTCATCTTCGTTATCTCACTGTTTACCGCATTTCCCACATCAACCGTATTCGCATCAGAAGATTTGACAACTTGAACGGCAATGGATGGCTTTCCGTTTGTTCGACTTATGGACTCCGTTTTACCAACCATTTTAATCGTCGCTAGATCGCTAAGCTTAACCGTTGGCAGCTTAGTTACAGGCACTTGACTGGACATTCCCGCACTCTGAACGGACGATGGCTGCATCGAGGAGGTACTATTCGACTGAGCGCTTGGTACTTGAGAGGTTCCTGTACTTTGAATCGTTATAGGTAAGTTTTTCAAATCCTTAAGTGTTGTCAATTTCCCATTAACTGAAACCGATTGTTGGGAATCATTAAAGTTATACAGTCCGAGTGGGTAATCAAGATTATTATTTTGAATGGCCTGCTCAACTGTCTGTTCAGTTAAACCATATTTCTTTAATTGATCTTGTTTAAATGAAAGATCAACTTCATTCACCTCTTGTCCGGAAACATCGACTGCTGAAACACCCTTAATGCCTTTAAGGCTCGGTACTAATTTATTGTTAATGGTGTCTGTTAAACCAGCGAGGGATTTTCCTGACTGTGTTACACTTAATGTAATAATTGGAAAAGCATCAATGGACATCCGAGAAACAGTTGGATCTTGGACATTGTCCGGAAAATTAATAGAGCTGATGGCATCCTTCAAATTACTCTCTGCCTTATCCAAATCAGTTCCATAATCAAATTCAATTTGAACAGAGGATGAGTCTTTATTAGAACTGGATGTGACGGTATTAACACCTTGAACATTTTGGACGACCTGTTCAACCGGCTTGGTGACTTGGTCATCCACATCTTGAGGCGTTGCTCCAGGATCAGACGTCGTAATTGTAATGACTGGCAGCGTAATATTTGGCATCGTCTCCATTTTCATATTTAAAGCGGAATAGAGACCCGAGACAAGAACTATGAGTGTTAAAATCCATAAGGCAAATTTGTTATTAATTGAAAACAAAATAATTTTTTTCATCGTTTCCACCTATACTAGTTATTTTCATTTTTTCTAAATCAATCTGATGTACTTGTGTCATGATTACATATGTCTACCCAATGACTATGACCAGACGGAACCCGCTCAACCGTACACTGCTCTTGTTCTTTTTACAAAATCCAGCTTGAATCTCAAGTATCAGCACTCCTCCATTCCCAGGGTCACTTCTAGATTATCAATCAAAAGTAAACTGAAAATCAACTGGATGAAAAAAAAACAGTTGATTTTCAGTTTACTTTTCAAAGGTATGATAGAAATTAGGATGATTAAGATTATGGAGGCACTTTTCATATGTTCAAACTGCTAGTTGTGGAAGATGACCTAAACACTCGTAAATTGATGTGTGCTGTATTAAAGCAACATGGCTTTGAAACATACAGCGCAGAGGACGGACTCTCTGCACTTCAATTAATGGAGAGGCAGCATATTGATTTAGTCGTGCTTGATTTAATGATGCCAAATATGGATGGCTATGAATTGACACGCCAACTAAGACTTTCATGGGAGAATTTGCCCATTTTGATGGTAACAGCCAAGCAGAAGCCAGAGGACAAGCGAAAAGGGTTTCTCGTTGGAACGGATGATTATATGACAAAACCGGTAGACGAGGAGGAGATGGTCCTTCGTATTAAAGCCCTTCTCCGCAGAGCAAAAATTGCTAGCGACCGCCAGTTAGAAGTCGGCCATGTCATACTCGATTATGATGCCCTCACCGTGTCCCGTGAAGACACGGTGATTACGCTGCCCCAAAAAGAGTTTTATCTTTTATATAAACTGCTTTCTTATCCAAATATCATTTTTACGCGGATGCAGCTTATGGATGAGATTTGGGGAATGGATACTGAAACCGATAACCATACACTCAATGTCCATATTAACCGCCTAAGAGACAGATTCAGGGATTGGAGGGAGTTTGAAATTATTACAGTGCGTGGATTGGGTTATAAGGCGGTGAGAAAGACTTGAGAGATTTTATAAAAAAACGATTAAGCCTTGCTATAACTTTGGTAATGTTTGTATTCGGAGTTATGGTGGCGACCTTTTGCTTAATTGGGGGCAGTTTCATACTCTTACAGCATCTGGGCATTATTTCCCTTTCTGCTCATACAACACGTCATAGTGGTGAAACGAACGGAAATCCGCTTTTAAGTTTATTTTTATTTATTGTACTCTGCATTTTGCTAGGAACCGCCTTAACTGCGTTTCTTAGCAGAAAAGCACTCAATCCGATCCGCAAGGTCATTGACGCCACACATAAAGTAGCGAACGGCGATTTTAATGTTCAAGTCAATATCAAGGGAATCGGCGAACTCGAAGAACTGTCTCAGAGCTTTAATAAAATGACACAAGAGCTTTCAAGTATTGAAACACTAAGAAGCGACTTTATCAACAACTTTTCCCATGAATTTAAGACACCTATTGTCTCCTTACGCGGTTTTGCCAAACTTCTCAGGGAAAACCATCTAACGGAGGAAGAAAGACGTGAGTATCTTGATATTATCATTACAGAATCCGAGCGTTTAGCGGCGCTTTCTACCAATGTGCTCACCTTAGCCAAATACGAGAACCTTGAAATTATTGTTGATAAGACCCCTTTTAGGCTAGATGAGCAAATCAGAAGGACCATCGTTTTAATGGAACCCAAATGGTCGGCAAAAGACATCACCATGAATGTCGAATTAGATGAAGTGATTTACAACGGAAATGACGAATTAACCCAGCAGATTTGGCTTAATCTATTAGATAACGCGATAAAATTCTCCCATCACGGCGGCGCCATCACACTGACCCTTACAAATGTCATCAAAGGAATTCAATTGGTTATTCAGGATGAAGGGACAGGCATGGATTGCCAGACAAAGGCGCATATCTTTGATAAATTTTATCAGGGGGACACTTCGCATTCGAAATCGGGTTACGGACTTGGCCTTCCACTTGTAAAACGGATCGTCAATCTTTGCGGCGGCAGCATTAGCGTACAAAGTGAGCAAGGAGAAGGCAGCACATTTACCATTGAATTGCCGTATTAACGCAACTCAAGCTCCGAGATTAAATAGGCGGGCTCACTGCACCATTTGTACAACCCCTGTTCTAATCGAACACAAAAAGCACCTCAATGGGTGCTCTCAGATTGTAGACAAAAGGCCCTCAAATTAATTTCGAGGGCCTTTTGTCATCTTTTAGAGGCGGAAAACGTATTCTCGCTTAAGCCTAACTAATTTAATCAAGCCTACTCCTCCGAATTCCTTCATGATTGGGCTTCTTTGTTTTGGCATCTTGCTGTCTCCCCCCAAAGGAAACCTGATGTGCCCTTGCCAGAATTGTGAGTCACATGCGGAGACGGCAGTCATCCTTTCATCAACAGTCTTCCAGCCCAAAGTGATCGAGCAATGCACGCACTTCATCTGTTGACTCGGTGCTCATCAATTGATTTCTTAGCTCACTTGCCCCGCGAAATCCTTTAACATAGATCTTAAAAAAGCGACGAAGAGGTTTGAATGGACGAGGCTCTAATTCCTTTGAATACTTGTCATGAAGGTCAAGCTGCAATCTTAAAAGATCAAGCAATTCCTTACTGCTATGCTCTTTCGGCTCTTTTTCAAAGGCAAATGGATTTTTAAAAATACCTCGCCCTATCATAACCCCATCCACACCATATTGCTGAGCAAGCTTCATGCCCGCTTGACGATCAGGAATATCCCCATTGATCGTCAAAAGTGTATCTGGTGCCACTTGATCACGAAGCTTCTTAATCTCCGGAATCAGCTCCCAATGAGCATCCGCTTGACTCATTTCCTTTCTTGTACGCAGATGAATGGACAGATTAACGATGTCTTGTTTCAATACATGTGTGAGCCATTCCTGCCATTCGTCCACATCCGTGTAACCAAGCCTTGTCTTCACACTGACAGGTAATCCCCCTGCTTTTGCTGCTTGTATCAGTTCTGCCGCAACGTCAGGACGGCGGATCAAGCCGCTTCCTTTTCCTTTGGGTGCCACATTAGCAACAGGGCACCCCATATTGATATCCACACCTCTAAATCCTAACTCCGCAACACCCTTACTCATTTGCCGGAAATACTCAGGCTTATCCCCCCATATATGGGCCACAATGGGTTGCTCATCTTCAGTGAAAGCCAAACGCCCGCGTACACTTTGCTTCCCATCTGGGTGACAGTAACTTTCTGTATTTGTAAACTCTGTAAAAAACACATCCGGTCTGGCGGCTTCACTCACGACATGTCGGAACACAACATCCGTCACATCTTCCATCGGTGCCAGTATAAAAAATGGTCGCGGTAAATCACGCCAAAAATTATCGTTCATCTTCACTGTCAATTCCCCTCATTATTGATACCAAGTCAAACTCTTCGCTTCCTGCTCATTTACACTTATAGCAGATTCAAGCCCTTTTTATCAAACGATAGTCATTTTCGAACATTAAACGGTTAACCAGCCTGTCCCAGAAGTTCCTTTTGTCTGTCCCAAACAAGCTATTACATCCATTGTATGACAAAATAGAGATTTTTTAAAAGCTAATAAGTTCCAGAAGCAGGGAGAAAAAATAAAAAAGAGGATGATATAAGGAATCATCCTCCGCTATTCATTTTGCTTTATTTGAACGTCTGCCTCTTCTTTCAAATCCTCTATTTCCTTTATTATTGTTTCTTCTTGGCTTCTCATTAAATCTTTTTTTCGGTTTACTGGAATATCGAGGCGCCTCGGAAGTCAACTGAACAGGAACATCACTTTGTTCCTTCGACAACAATTTCAAGGCGATTGACACTAAAGCTACAGGATTATACTGCTCAAGCAATTCGCTTGCGGCCTGTTCAAAATGTACATACTGTTCCTCATCAAGTGCTTGAACCATTTTTTCAACGGTCGCTTTCTGGATGGACTCCATGGCCTCCTCTAAAGTCGGAATCGTTTTACGCTGTATCTTTCCTTTAGAGGCTTTTTCGATACTATGAATTAATCTTGTTTCCCGTGGTGTAGCAAAGGTTATAGCTAACCCCGTCTTACCTGCTCGTCCCGTTCTGCCGATTCGGTGAACATAGCTTTCTGGGTCTTGAGGGATGTCAAAGTTGTAGACATGAGTCACCCCTGAAACATCAATTCCCCTTGCCGCCACATCGGTTGCAACTAAAATTTCAATGGCACCTTCACGAAATTTATTCATGACGGCATCACGCTGGCGCTGATTTAAATCGCCATGCAGTCCTTCAGCAAGATACCCTCGCTTAGTTAATCCATCGCTTAGTTCATCCACACGTCTTTTTGTTCTGCCAAAGATTACAGCTAACTCTGGATTATTCACATCAAGAAGACGGCAAAGCGCTTCAAATTTGTCTCGTTCATTAACCTCATAATAAACTTGCTTGACACTTGGAGAGGTCACTTCCTTTGCCTTCATCTTAATTAGCTCAGGATCGTTCATAAACTTTTCTGCAAGGTTTCGAATCGGTTTAGGCATGGTAGCCGAGAACAGCATCGTTTGTTTTTCTTCGGGTGTTTCTTTGAGGATTCGTTCAATATCCTCCAGGAAGCCCATATCTAACATCTCATCCGCTTCATCCAAAACAACCATCGAGACTCGGTCCAACTTCAGTGTTTTACGTTGAATATGGTCCAAAAGTCTACCAGGAGTACCCGTTATAATGTGTGGCCCCTTTTTTAATGCCTTAAATTGACGGTCTATAGATTGTCCACCGTAAATAGGAAGAGACGAGATCCCCATGTATTTGGCCAAACGATTGATCTCTTCAGATACCTGGATCGCTAATTCTCTTGTCGGTGCAATGACGATTGCCTGAACATATCTTTGGCTCGTATCCACTTTCTCCAAAAGAGGGATGGCAAAAGCCGCTGTCTTTCCTGTACCGGTTTGTGCTTGGCCGATAAGATCTTTCCCCGTCAAAGCAGTAGGGATTGCTTTCTCTTGGATCGGAGAAGCTTCCTCAAATCCCATATCGGTAATTGCTTTTAGAATTGTCTCTCTTATACCCAATTCCTGAAATGTCGTCATCGCTCAAAAACCCCTTCTATATTGTTTGCTATTTTTTATATTGGTCTATACGACTTGATTGAATGCACTATTTAATTATTTTTTAATCGTTATTTAGAAAAACCCTACATATATTATAAAGGTTTTAAATGAGATTAGAAAAACTCAGCTTATCTCCAATTCCTTAATAGCAAAAGGCGTCGCATTTCTTATACTACCATCCTTTAGCACTTCAGAGAAATTTTAAACGTGTTGGCAAACTTTCCCTATTGATTAAAAGCTCCCCTTTTACCCTGATTGGCTGCATAAACGCCATCGTAATATTGAATAAAGCTTGGGGTTTCTCCCCAAGCTTTGCTTTGTACAAGTTCATTAAACGCTACCGCGAATTTTTGATAAATAAGCGGACAAATTCCCCTTATTTAAGAAATCGCACTAAAAATAGCTTAAATAGGAGGAAAAATTCCGGCTATGGACTTCAAAAAGCGTCGTTGAGAGTCATTTTACCCTACTTAACCGGAAAACTTCCGCTTATTTCCCGCACCTGAGCTCGATTTTGCTATATAACCGGAAAATCTCCGCTTATTCTGGTTACTCAAAAAGGACACTAAGTTTTTGATAAATAAGAGGTTCATGTGAAATAGAATGCAGTTTTCCGCTCATTCCTAGAGCCTATTTAAAAATGATTGGAAAAGTAAAGATAACGAAAGCTGCCCATATCCCGTATACTGGCAAATACTTAGTAACGGCGTCTTGGATAATCGACGGTCCGGATTTATCTTGCAGAAAACGGATATAGGGTTTCATAATCCAAATTAGATTTGCCCAGATCAACAGGTTTACACCTAAAACAGCAAGTCGATTAGGAGTAATCCCATAAGAAGACAGTCTGAACACGATGGCTGACAAAGCCACACTGTCAATAATAAGTGCAAGAACAATTAAGATAACATTGATATAATCTGAAATGTTCTTTTTCCTTTCAGAATCACTTTCGATAATGGAAAAAATGGTAACAGCCAATACACCAAGGAGTATTCCGTTAAAGGCAATCAAGAAATTGCGGTCCAAGAATGGATTTTTCCCGACCCCTATCACCGTTATTAGGTAGACCACCAATGTGGCTAGGACAATTGGACTAAAGATTTTTGCTAGATAGGGTGTCATATTCTTAGCAAGTTTAAGGTTCATGGATACTAAATAGGCAGCCACAACCGCTAGAGCAGCAGCTCCAAATAAAATGACATTACTAAAATAAAAATCTTCAATATCTAAACCAACAAAACTAAACAACCGCATGGTTAATAGTGCTAACACCATTCCGCTAGCTGCCATGCATGCATAGAGAATACCATATTCTAAGTTAAATTTAATATAGGCTAGCCTTGCACTTCCTTTTGAATAGTCATTTCCTGTGAACGCAAGCCCCACCACTCCCCATAAAAATAGGGGAAGATGCAAATAAGCAAGGATCGTACTGTCTTTATCATTTAATGGAAGAAAATTAAGATACACCCCCGAAATTAGAAACAGCACGATAAGCGAGTAAATAACACTTTTCCTCGGAGTGTTATTGTAAACAAAATAGGCGGCGATAAAAGGAATGATACCAAAAGCCAAGTTAATTGGAGCGATTGCTTCTTGAGAAACAAAATAAAAAATAATCCTAGTGCTAATCCCGGCCAGAATAGCTAAAAGGCCCATGATTAAGAACCCTTTTTGAAACAAGGAAGATTTTTCTGTATTAGCCATTTCCTTGAAATACAATCTTTCATACCAAACGCCAAGAACTGGAGAATCAGGATTAAGTTCCCTTGCATGGGAGAGTGACTTTTTAAAAGCTTTTGGGTCTTTTCTATACATCCTCTCCAACTCATGGGGATTATCCATATATTCAATGATCAGATTGTTATTGTCCACGGTTATACCTCCCCTAAAGTAGTTAACTTTCTTCGTCACTTCTGTATTCTAAAACATCTCCAGGCTGACAATCTAAAGCCTTACAAATTGCCTCGAGCGTAGATAAACGAATCGCTTTTGCCTTTCCATTTTTCAATATAGAAAGATTCGCCATTGTAATTCCAACCTTCTCAGAAAGCTCTGTTACACTCATTTTCCTTTTGGCTAACATCACATCAATATTTATTATTATCGCCATGTCATTCACCTCAGACCGTTAAATCATTTTCTGATTTTATATCAATTGCTTCTTTTAAAAGTTTTTGGAGTACGGCTGCAAAGACCGCAATAACCATTGAAGCAAAAGGGACAACCAATCCGATAAAGACCACACCCGGTGCATCGTCTGCTTCTGCAAAAAGATAGAAGAGAGGCAGAACTAACACGTGCAGAATACTGATTGTGATGGCACAATACTTGATTTTCTTTAATGAACTAACAGACAAATCGGAGAAGGCCTGATTTTTGTCAATATAGTGTAAAAGTTTGTAAGCCTGATACAAAGCAAAGTAAAAAGGAATCGTTGATGCATCGAAAATGATGAATACAACATATTTAATATAGGAAAAGTTTGGCAGCAGTTTAGCTGCAAGATTCGCAAGCTCAGGCACTAAAAAGATGCACAGAGCCAGAACCGGAACCCCCAATAGAATGACAGCTATTTTTAAAAACAACGTCGTTACTTTTTCCATAATCGGCACCTCAATCAGTTATTTGATATTGATTCTAAATTATTATTTATCGTTTTGCAATAAATTTTTATTGATTTATCATCATTGAATGTTGCAACGCCCATTGCTTTACATTTTATAGCAGGCGGATAGCATGTCCTTGTTACGCTCAACTGGAATAGGCGTAACGTCAGTCCTTTATTTCGGCATTCCCCACCGGATTCGCGGCCGATAGCGTATCCTCGTTACGCTCAAACAAAATAGGCGTAACCTCAGTCCCTTATTTCGGCATTCCCCACCGGATTCGCGGCCGATAGCGTATCCTCGTTACGCTCAAACAAAATAGGCGTAACCTCAGTCCCTTATTTCGGCATTCCGGCCTGTTTAGCGGAGAATAGCGTATCCTCGTTACGCTCAAACAAAATAGGCGTAACGGCAGTCCCTTATTTCGGCATTCCCCACCGGATTTGCGGAGGATAGCGTATCCTCGTTACGCTCAAACAAAATAGGCGTAACCTCAGTCCCTTATTTCGGCATTCCCCACCGGATTCGCGAAGGATAGCGTATCCTCGTTACGCTCATCCGAAATAGGCGTAACCTCAGTCCTTTATTTCGGCTTTCCGGCCCGATTTGCGGAGGATAGCGTATCCTCGTTACGCTCAAACAAAATAGGCGTAACCTCAGTCCCTTATTTCGGCATTCCCCACCGGATTCGCGAAGGATAGCGTATCCTCGTTACGCTCATCCGAAATAGGCATAACGTCAGTCCTTTATTTCGGCATCCCCCACCGGATTCGCGGGGGTTAGCGTATGCTCGTTACGCTCATCCAAAATAGGCGTAACGTCAGTCCTTTATTTCGGCTTTCCGGCCCGATTTGCGGAGATTAGCGTATCCTCGTTACGCTCAAACAAAATAGGCGTAACGTCAGTCCCTTATTTCGGCATTCCCCACCGGATTCGCGGAGGATAGCGTATCCTCGTTACGCTCAAACAAAATAGGCGTAACCTCAGTCCCTTATTTCGGCATTCCCCACCGGATTCGCGGGGGTTAGCGTATGCTCGTTACATCTAATCGGCCTTTGTGTAACGAGCATTCCTTAAAAGCAAAAAAGGAATGGGGCTGGGACATAACTAGCCAAAATAACTAAAAAAATGGGTCCACTCATCGCTTTAGATTGAGCGGGCCCATTTTTCGTTGGATTATTATCATGTTCTATAGTTTTCAGCCCCTTTAGCATAAACTGGCAGTCGGGGTCTGTCCAACACTCCCCTGAGGAACAGATCCTGAATTGTACGGTTTATCTAACCTCCACAGCGACTTTATAAGTTAAGGAAGTGCATATTTGTTTCAAATTGTTGCCTAATCCTATCATTCACCTTCCACTTTTGTAAGGCCGTTGTCCGGACACAAGGCATCTCTGAAGTCGGCTTATTTAAAGCATGTCTATGAATTTGCACGCTATTTTTATGGTTATGCGCCTCAAAATGGAACCCTTTATTATGAGATAGACTCTGCCAGATCCGCCACAATCTCATCCAGCGTTCTTTTTGCAAGAGTAACAAATTGTGGGTTTGTTTCTCGATAGTAGGGGATGATAAGTACTGCCTGGTGAAGCGCATACCCTCGGGCTCGAAGCCATGTATCCTTATCGGCATGGATGGAAGTTTGAAAGACTTTCCGCCCTTTGGAATTAAATATACTCCAAGCAGGTATTAGGTCAAACGCTGGATCTCCAATTCCCGCTGTGCCAAAGTCGATGACCGCTGCTAAACGTCCGGAATGAACCAAAAGATTTGTTCTAAGTAGATCAGCATGTATCCATACTGCATGACCGTTCCAGACAGAAGCTTTACATGAATCTTCCCATGCCGCTAATACTCTGTCTCTGTCTAACAAATCACTTGCCTCATCCATACATTCTAATGTTCTTTTATTTAACTCATGCAAAGGTGATCGTCCTGCCCTGGGCGCATCAGCTGGCACTTCAATTGAGTGCATCTCATTTATAAAATCAGCCAAATCTTTTGCAACCTCTCTTTCATCATGAACTAATTCATCCGAATAGATATTACCCTCAATCCATTTGTATACGGCCCAGTTCACAGGGTACGAGGCATTGGGTTGACCTAAGGCAATCGGTTCGGGGATTTTAAGTGTCAGGTAGGGAGCAAGATAGGGAATCCATCTCCACTCTTTCTCTATATCTGCCCACTCCTTAACCCTGGGTAGGCGAATACAAAACTCTTGTCCGAGCCTGTAGACATGATTTACCGTCCCAACCGAATTCACTGGAGTTATCGATAACGTAGAGAGTTCAGGGAGCTGCTCTTTAATTAACCCTCTAACAAAACTTAGATTAACGTCCAATTCATTGTCATGCATTCTGCTCATATTTTCACCTTCAATCTTATCTGATAGCTCTCCAAAGTCCCCTACCTTACCAATAACCCACTGAGCTTACTGCTAGCAACCATATGTCACTGTCGTTGGCGTTTATCTTCTTCACTTTGACGGATGATCTCATCAACGACCTGCTCAATCGGTGCAGTGGCGTCGAATCATCTCTTTAATCTCCGAAAGTTGCTTTAATATTTCCTTATTCTGCATTTCTAATTTCTTTATTGAGTGAGTCCTAGTTCTCTTTATTAAAGATGAAATGCCTATTACAACAACAATCAAAATAATAATAAGAACAAATAGAACGACGAGTTGATAAATTATATTTCCCACACTTATTTGAAGCATTTTCTCCTCCTCCTTAAGCTGTTCCTTTCAACAAAAATACAATAATAACAATATTCTTAATTATATACAAAGAAATAGAGTCATGGTCATTCACTCTAATTTTTTTAAAATAAAAAAGCTATTTCCAAATTCCATTTATTTGGTATGATTAATGGGCTTACCAACAACATAAGAGGAGATTGAAGATGAAGGTCATTAAACAACTTAGATATAGCCTATTAGCCTTACTGGTTCTGTTTTTAGGATACTCTGGCCTTGGGACTACCAACAACGTTGCCAACGCAAGTACGAAACTTGTTCCTGCGGTCGTTTCAAAGAATGTTGATGGCGATACGATCCATGTAAAGATAAATGGTAAGGATCAAACAGTAAGGATGTTATTGATCGATACTCCTGAAGATGTTGATCCACAGGCTCCTGTTGAACCGTATAGTTACACTGCTGCCAGTTATGCCAAGAAGAGGCTTCCTGTGGGTAAACATATTTACCTGCAAGAAGGAAAAAAAGGCTATACAAAAGATAAATACGGACGACTCCTTGCCTATGTCTATCGTACTAAAACGGATATGTACAACTATGACGTTGTCAAAAAAGGCTATGCAAGAGTGGCCTATATTTATCCACCAAACACGGATCACCTTTCCACTTTACAATCAGCTCAAAGTTACGCCAAATCTCACAAACTTGGAATTTGGAGTCTTAAGGGGTATGTGACGTCTAGCGGCTATAGTCATTCCATTTCTTGTAGTTACGCAGCAAAGAACCACTACTCAACTCGTACATGTACACCAAGTTCTTCAAGCTCTAGCAAGTCATCGGCAAGCTCTTCAACATCCGTAACAGGTACAACGCTTAACGTTAAGCATGGCCAGTATGCTTCAGTGACGGTTAAAACTAAACATGGTGCAAAAGGAACAATCGAAGTCGATTATAAATCAGGGCCTAGTCATGCTTCCGGATTAGGGGCTAAAACCGCCAACAGCAGCGGAATGATTTCATGGAAATGGCGAGTGGGTACGAATACGACACCCGGAAAATACCCTGTCATTATTAGAGTCAATGGTTCTACAATTAAAAAGACCCTAACCGTTCACTAAGAATTGATTGGCATAAAAGGGCTTATGATACCTGCCTTAATTTTGGAATTCTTATCATACCGCAAAGTCCTGTCCTTAATGCTTTAAGTGGCGACAAATCTCTTCGAATTGTTATTCTTTCAGTAGAGGTTTGCCCCCCAAAAAAACATCACCATTCAATCTCGACAGCGGGCCTGTTGATGTTCTCTTCCATCATGAAGACGAATATTGACAGGTCTATTCATGTGTTCTCTTTCAATGAGGTTACGATAATATTCCGGTCCCCCTTTCTTCCCTCCTCTAAAACAAAAAATTAGGCCACTTAGAGGAGGGGAGTGACCATTGCCTTTAATAATTACCAAATACACGGTGCACCCACCAACGATGATTAAGAGGATAAACCACACAATATTAAAGGCGAATCCTGCCCCCATACGATATCCGACGCCTTAGCAGCAACTCCACCGTCTCCTACATAAGCCCTGCCATCCTGTTCGTTTTCTAAAAAAATCAATTCTTTTTTAATAGACGTAAGCCGTTCCAATGATATATAAGGGCATTCCGGCAATTTTAGATCAAAAAGGAACAGAAAATAATTAAATCCTATTATACGTTCACCATTTTTAGGGATACTACTTATTAGCCATGAAATAAGGAGGTACACACAAAATGGACGATACCAACCTCTCTGACCTCAATCATCATACGAAATTAACAAGCAGCGAAATGGCCACTCTTTGGACTACAATGTTGGCTGATAGTTCTATGATTGCTTTTCTTACACACTTTGCTGAACACAAAGAGGATGAGGATGTAAATCTTTTTGTTAGGAAAGCGCTCGATACCGCTATTGATCATAGAGATTCTGTCGCTGCAATCCTTGAAAACGAAGGAATTACAAGGCCTATTGGCTTCCCTTTAGATAAACACGTTAATTTGAAAGCACCTAGATTGTTCACCGATGTTTTTTATTGTCATTACATTTTGCAAGCCTGTAAAGCAGCGCTACTGAATCATAACAACTCCTTTACTGCTTCATCTCGGAAGGATGTTGTAACACTCTTTCAAAGATTTTATTCGGATACCAGTACACTCGTTATTGAAATGACAAATATGATGCAAGGAAAAGGCATTTATATTCGACCACCTTACATACCTTATCAAGAAAAAAGTGATGGTCCCATCAAGAAAAACAGTTTTCTGGGTGGTTGGTTTGGAGCTAAAAGACCTTTGCTTGCAAATGAATTAGGTCAGTTATTTGATAACAGCTATTCGAATCAAATGGGAAGAGTGTTGTTGAATGGATTTATTCAGGTGATAAAAGATAAGGAAATACAAGAATACTTCATCAGGGGAAGGAAACTTGCAACGAAGTTTGTTCATAGAGTGCAGCAGATGCTCGAAGATGAATTAGCACCACATGGAATGATATGGGATTCACAAGTTACAACATCAACTGAATCGCCTTTTTCAGACCAGTTAATGCTTTACTTAGTTGGAAGTCTCAATTCAGTGGGACTAGGGAAATTAGGATTATCTCTCGCTCAAACCCTGAGACGAGATGTTGCAAGTTTTTATATGAGCTCATTTACCTTAACAACTGCTTATTCCGAAGACGGGCTTAATTTGTTGATTGATAGGCAATGGATGGAAGAGCCGCCTCAATGCCCAGACAGAAAAGAAATTGCCAGCCAATCTAAATTATAAACAACTTGTTTTAGAGTTATTTGCGAATGAGGGCTCTTTCTAATCCGTTAGGAAGCCCTCATTTTTATATCCACTTAATCACATCCACCTCGCAGTACCTTTTCTAAGCAACTCTGGTGAATCATACATAAATAGAAGGATGCTAATCACTGTCTCGAAAAGCATCCTCTTATTTTTGGTTATGAAATTAGCTGATCTTTACTGCCTTTATTTAAAAATAAATCACCTGGATTTGCTGTTTACCTAAATTGCATTTAATAGATCACTAACACCTTATCTTATTGAAAGCACGCCTATAGAAGAAACTTAATACATAAATCTGGTTATATCCCAGCCTTGAATTTTTTTGGTAACAATTATGCGAGAAAGTCGAGAACCCGCTTGACCACAAGTTTCGTCGCGTCAGCATCGTAACACGGCAAACTGCTGTCGGTAAAGAGATGTTCCTTGCCTTCGTACAGAAAAAGTTCAGCTTGATTGGCAGACGCCACAAGATCACGGGCCGCGTTGATATCGCCGTCTTCAACGAAAAAAGGATCTTCACTCATGGCGTGAACCTGCACGGGCAAGTCGGTCGGCCACTCAGATTCAAACGCAGAAGTCGGGAGGCAGGCATGAAAAAACAGGGCACCTCTGGCTCCTTCACGAGTTTGGGCGAGCTGCTGCGCTGCCGGGACACCGAGTGAAAAACCAGCATAGACGACATCGCGTGAAAGCTCACTGGCTGCCCGAACACCGCGCGCGCTCACTTCTTCAAATCCAATTTCCTTAACAAATACCAAGCCTTCCTCCAGCGTGGAAAATATGCGGCCGTCAAATAAATCTGGCACGTGCACAGTATGCCCCGCCTCTCTCAGTTGATCGGCAATGGCTTCAATCCCCTTCGTTCGGCCTAAAACATGGTGCAACAACAAAACTTCTGCCATCATTTTCTCCCCCAATTTAAAAATATTTCATATGTCTTAAGTTTCTACAAGAAAGCCTGTTTGACCTGCCAGAATTACGATTTAGGGGTATTCCCCCAAGATATACCAACTCTGATTTTTCTAATTAACTAAAAAAAATAAAACCAAAGGACTCGTAATTTAAGGGGTTCACTTGTGAGGTGCAAAACTCTAATTAAAATGCAATCTATTACCTATTTCATTAAATGGCTAAAGCGGACTTTCTAAATAAGCGGAGAAATTCCGCTTATTTAGAAATCGACATTAAAAATAGCTAAAATAGACGGAAAAATTCCGACTATTGACTCGAAAAACATGAAAATGGGTCATTTCTTTTTGTTTAAGCGGAAAAACTCCGCTTATTTACGACAAACTGAACGCTATTTTGGTTGATAACGGAAAAATTTCCGCTTATTTCAACGATCACAGTGACTCTAAAATTTCTTGTTAACCATTACAGTCCGTTTTTTACTTTAAGAACAATTCAATAATCTAACTTTTATTTTAACATATATATCCAAATGACTTGGTAATCACCCTACCTTTCACTTGCTCAATCACCAGTTAATTCACACACCTCCAATAATTATTTCCACCCATGCCAACATTTGAGTTCAGCACGCTTTTGAATCGCTTACTATTACTTCTTATATAGCACACACGCCGTTGTAGCTTAATAAAGAGAGCATCTACTTTTATACATGTTCATCATCAATAATTTCTACATTTTTAGCAGTTAGTTGCTGCGAGTCACTTGCGTTAGGAATTTCAATTAAATCAAAAACAACTTTTTTCCCTTCTTTAAGGCTTTTATAACTATTTCCCGATATTATCTCAGAGAAATGAACGAATACGTGATTACCATCTATCCCATCCAACATGATTCGACCATAACCTTTCTCTTCTTTAAACCATTTAACTATTCCTTTTCTCCGTTCCACCATTTCCCCAACCCTTTCTTGTATCGCTTTTTTTAACAAGGAATTCGATTAGCTATGGCTTTTAAAGCTTATAAAATTTTTATCATATGAACGTCGTTTGGTTCTTTTTCAAAAAGTTCAGTGTCCACATTAGGCGTAATGGAAGAACCATGATTTGAATAAAACTTAACCGCTGATTCAGTTTCAGTAGCTGATATGTACAATTGTCTAGCTCCTCTTTTGGCTGCTTCTCTACTTAATGCTTCAAAAATTTTGCTCCCAATGCCTTGTCTTCGATATTCCCTTGTTACATACATAAGATCTATTTGAAGTTGATCATTGTCTTTACCCCTGAATTTGTGTTCAAGGACAGCAAATCCAACTAATCTATCTCCATCAAAAGCACCATATGCAGCCCCACCGCTACTAACTTCATATTCATACCTTGAAATAATTTCCTTATAGTGATCCTCATCCCAATTTGGACATTCGTGCAGCACTTTTGTCTCCTTAAGTTCACCTTCAATACACTGGTAAATCAGCTCAATCGTTTCTGAACGATCAATATCACGAATCTTATAAGCTTCCTCTAGATTCATAGAGACAACTGAAATCATTATACAATCCCCCCCTTTAAGAATGTCTGCCTATATTTAAAGGTGAATACGACTGCACTTCCATCAAGTACACCCCACCCTATGAAAACACTCACTATAATAATTGTTTTTTAAAGATACAAGTTGAGTGTAGTTTATCATTTAATAGACTTTCTATTATTTGTCTTATCACATGCGGTTCTCTTAAATCCTTGTCTTCCATCTTTGAAAGTTCATTTAATTTTATCCACTTGCTATCGACTATCTCTTCTTCTTCAAGCTTTAAGGTTCCTCCAACGATCTCAGCAGTAAAATGAAATAATATTACTTGGTTATCTGTAATACTGTTAAAATTATATACACCAGTCGTATTTATTAGGCTTACGTCAAAACCTGTTTCCTCTTTTACTTCTCTTTTTGCAGAATCCAGAATGTCTTCACCGTATTCAATTCGACCGCCTGGAAAATTCCACTTATTAATTGCAATTGGCTTATCTTCCTTTATGATTAATACTTTGTCATCTTTAAATATTGAGACACTAACCACTAAAATAATATTTTCACGGCTCAAATATGTACACCTCAAACCCATTTTTAAGTTTTATCAAATTAAATATCTTCTTTCACTAACCGACAGCAAAGCCTTGCTCACAAAGCATATCCGTTTGACCAGATAAAAATTTCAACGGATTTTATAAACACTATCATTCCCCAACCTTAAATAGCCTTGAGAAACATTAAATTGATAATTATGTTCTTTAAGACATTGAATATCATCTTCCATTGTCCCTCTAGAATAATCAAGATTATCGGATTTCCGTATAGGTTAATAGATATTTGTTTCTATATACTCTTACATCGTCATCCGAATTGAAAAGTCCATTTTTATAGGCTATTTTTAATTGGATATGGTCGTCTTTGTCATTAACTGTGTAGATATGTTGTTCCCTCAAAAAGACAATATCTAACGAGCCTAAAATAGTAACTACTATTACAAAGATTGTTCCGATGGTTATTAAAATAGGACCTAAACACTGTTTTTGGGGTAGGAACCATATAAAAAATGTAATTAAAAGAAATTCAAAAGTAATTACATTTATTATAAAAAACATGGTCCATTCGGAATATGCCATAAAGAAGATATATTCATTACTAGGTCTCAGTATCCCGTACATATCAATTAGGTTATAAACAATTAATACAGTAAACCAGACTACTTTTTTGGATTTCGAAACAAAAATTAAGCTTTTAGAGATAAGAATTTCCTCCTTACTATTTATAAAAATAGAACCAAACCAATTTTTTTATAATGCCCTACTGAGCGTTAGTGAATAAGAAAATGGCGACATCAAAACCCCACGCCATTAATAACGAGTCATTAATCTTGATTATTAAGCCAATTAACTAACTTTGAGATCTTCTCCGCATAATCTCTAATTTCCTTTATTGTTCCTATCACTTGTGTCGTCCCTAGCTTTTGCTCCTCTTCATTTGAACATTCAATCCACAAGGAACGCTTTAAATTATATTCAAGCCAACCTAATTTACCTAAGAAGCCATTTTCTAATACCATAGACCAATCCGCCTTAGTTTCTCCGTATCCCTTTTTATATCCATTTATAAAAGCGAAGAATCTTCTTTTATCTACATTACCTGTCTCATCTTCTGACCAGTAAAGAGCTGTTTCAATTAAATCTTGCATAGGATTTATATAACCAGCAGACTCCCAATCAATAAAAACGGGACCACCTTTATACCATAAGACATTTTTAGGATCTAAATCTCTATGACTAATTACTAAATTTGCTGAAAGGCATCTTTTGGCATTGATCGCTAATGAAGTCCATTCATAAAGTTTATCAACAATTTCAAGTAGCTGTTCTATCCATTCATTATTACTCTTTTGGCCCTTCTCAATGTAATATTTCCAGTCTATGCATGGTTCATTGTTTCTAAAATTTCCTATGTTAAGCTCCGAAAAATCTGTCCTATGTATTTCAGCGAGTAAAGAACCTATCTTTTCACAATGACTACAACTAATTGAAGTTGTTTTAAGCGTTTCACCCTCTACCCAATCGAAAACCATATAAAAGTGGTTGTCCATTTTTAAAACAAAGTCACCATTAATTATTTTGGCTGGTGCAGCAGGTACTTTCTTTGATACCAATTTAGCAATTCTCTCTGAATTAATATAATTATTCATCGCATCAGGTCTTATCATAATTTGAGGATTTAATATTTTAATGGCATATTTTCCATCATTCGTTTCAACCGCATACATCTTATGCAAAAGACCACCTGATATTGGTATTGGAACACCAACTATTTCTCCGAGTCTGGACTCGATACATAACTTTTTAATCAATTGAAAATCAACCATTTTATAGTCCACCTCTAGTTCAAGCACATTTTAAGATAATTAATAATTTCAATTCAAAAAAGGGTTTATAACCTTCCATCCTTTACCTTTGAATAATTTTTCTAACATCCATAAATGGTCGCTTCCTATGATTAGCATAATCCGTTCTTTTTGACTCCACGTGATTTGGAGAACATTTTTAAAAATCATTAATTCTCTTTCCATAAAAATCAAGAGTTCTTAGCATTAATCCGATATTCCTTCAATTTTTTTATGAAATGGAACGTTTGCTCCTTCGAATGAAAACGATCTTTTTTGGAATTATAATGCTTCTTTTGTTTCCGGAAAAGTGTTTACTCTTGCAGGGTTCCCTGAGGACTATACCTTCCCAAAACAAATGGCCAATGGCCCTAAATATAAACAATCCAGAAATTCTGTTACGGTTCCCGTTATTAGACGAACTGTTAAAAATATAATTGCTGTTCTTGAAGGTGGTACCATGGTTCACGATCAGGACCTTGCCTTACAAAGACAAAAAAAGAGACCAACACAAAAAAGTGTTTGGTCTCTATTTTTTTCAATCGTGCAAGGTGAAAAAAGGATTATATCGGCGTCCCTTATTAATCAATGGTTTAAGCTAATTCAAGTTTTTCAGTTTGCCCAATAAAAAAGTAACGCTTTTTTTAAAGTGCAGGACATTTAATCCATATACAGATAAAAGAAGAAGTTAAAGCCCTGTGTAAGATAGGTAGTTAGCTTCTTTTTTCCTTTAAGCAGCACCCATTTGATTATATGATTTTTTTTTATCTCGAGCATTGAGTACCATGCTGAAAATAATAACCACAATAGTAAAACCTACAATAAGGGTAGTCAAAGCACCCACACCCAATTTACCTATATTCCCCACAACAATACCCGGAATCAGATAGTCCGTGTCCGCAAAAGTAGCCGAAGCACCAGCTCCAAACGAACCCAAAGCCGGAATGATAAAGAGTGGTAACCAAGAAATCAGCAAACCATTAAAGAATGATCCGAGCACCGCACCTCGACGACCACCCGTAGAATTCCCATAAATCCCAGCAGCAGCACCACAGAAGAAATGCCCAACGACACCAGGAATAATCACCGTCGTTCCCAAAGCGAGCATCGCAAACATAGACAGAGTCCCTGTAATGAAAGAAACAAAGAAACCAATCAACACTGCATTTGGAGCATATGGAAAGATGATTGGTACATCAAGTGCTGGTTTTGAATTTGGCACCAATTTTTGAGCAATCCCTTGAAAAGCTGGCACAATTTCAGCCAAAATCATCCGAACCCCTTGAAGCACCACTACAAAACCGGCAGCAAATGTTCCTGCTTGTACGATGGCAAAGATAATATAGTTCGTACCACTAGAAAGTTTAGTTTCTACAAAGTGAGGGCCAGCAGCAATTACCAGTAAAATGTAAACCACAGCCATCACAAGCGAGATTGAAACCGTTGAATCACGTAAGAATCCAAGGCTCTTTGGAATATTTAACTTTTCTGTTGACTTTTCTGGATCTGGATTACCAAAGACTTTCCCAATCCAACCTGAGAATGCATAACCGATATTCCCTGTATGCCCCATCGCTACATTGTCAGTGCCCGTGATTTTACGCATAAACGGTTGACAGAGCGCAGGTGTAACCGTGAGCATAGTCCCTTCAAAAAGTCCGCCCAACAGAATAGTAATCCAAGAATCTCCCAAACCTGCCGACACAAGAATAACCGCAGCCATACAAGACACATAAAGCATCGCTTGACCCGTCAAAAAGATATATTTAAAACGTGTGAAACGAGCCAAAAGAATATTGACCACCATACCGACCAGCATAATCAAAGCCGTTGGTGTACCAAATTTCACCAAAGCAAGGGCAACAACACCCTCGTTAGTCGGAACAATCCCAGTTACGTGAAAAGCATGTTGGAACATAGTCGCAAATGGTGTCAGCGAGTTAACCAAAATCCCCGCACCACCCACAAGTACCAGAAAACCCGCAAAGGTTTTAACCGTTCCTTGAATCACAGCTGTCGCTGGCTTTTTCTGCAATATAAGACCAAGCATTGCAATCAACCCTACCAAAAGCGCGGGTGTTGTTGCAACAGAAACTATAAAATTAAGTAACCCATTCATTAATTATCGCTCCTCTACTCCACTTAACCATGGTTAATCCCATGACGATCCAGCACACCATTCAATGCTTCACGTGCGACATCTTTGTCAATAATTGATGCCAATGGCACAATTTTTTCTGCTGGAATATTAGGTAAAGCCGCCACCAAAGTTGCTTCTACAAAAAAGTAATCCGCAGCCTCTGGTGTAGCTGAACCTACATCCATGTGATCCAGTTGAAATTCATTCACATCCAAACCTTCTTCTTGTAAAATCGCCTGCAGATTCATTTGAACCATGAAACTTGTGCCAAGACCTGATTGACATACACATGCAAATTTCATACTATTTTTCTCCTTCTTCTGTTAAAAGTATTTGTTCTATTTCTTCGACAGTAGTCGCTGTTAATAACAGTTCTAGCTGTTCCTTGTTGGACAAAATTTTTGCGAGCGTCGATAAAGCTCTAAGGTGAGTTTCATTATCAATCGCAGCTAATACAATAAAAATCTTAATCTCATGCTTAGGATCGTCCATTAGATATACAGGATGTTCGCATTTCAAAAATGACATACCCAACTGATTGACTCCATCTTCTGGCCTAGCATGTGGCAAAGCAATCCCCGACCCTAAGTCAACATAAGGACCAAACTCTTCCACTTTGTTTAGGATTGCTGTAATATATTGCTCTTCAATCTCTTTTTTCTCAATCATTGGTTGAGCAGTAAGCTCAATCGCTTCTTTCCAGCCGAGCGTTTGATTGGTAAATTTTATTTTATCTTTAGTTAATAAATCTGAAAGCATTACTCCTGAGATTCCTCCTTCTTTTCTATTGTTATTTAACTTTTTATCAATGATTCTAAGTAAATCTTTCTTAGCCATTGGAGCTTTTATCGTGATGTATGGTTCTATAGCTTTTAGTATTTTTTGAGCTGATGGTTTCACAAAGCCTGGGAGATTAAAGTCCTTTAATAACTGATTATACAATTCATTTTCTTCCTCCATCTCCGGAAAAATGGACATGAGATAGACTTTTTTGTCTGATTTGACAGGCACTGTTGAAAAAATGACATCATAAGAATTTTTAGGTAATTTCTCAAAATGCGAAACTGACGTGCTCAAGATAAATTCCATTGAGGGAAACAAATTTTCCAGCCGTTTTTTCATAATCAAGCTTGAGCTTATCCCATTCATACATAGAACAATGGCACGCACTGGTTTTCCAGAGTACTTATTCTTATAGATTTCTCCACCAAATAAGATGACAAAATACGCCAGCTCGGATTCAGAAATTTCCCCTACCAATTCTTTCAATGGGACAAGTGCCGAATCCATGAGTAAAAATAACGAGTGATATTTCTTTTTAATTCGCTCCAATAGGACATTCTCAAGCTCAAAGTGATTTTTTAGTCTAAAATAGGCAGGAATCAGATGCGAAAGTAACGCCAAAAAGGTCTTAGTGAAGTCTTCAAATTCCACCGCTGCAAGCTTCATTACGTTTTCCATGATATTAAAAGCCACACGATAAAGAAAATCTACATTACCCAAGCTCCCTTTCCCATCCGACATCCCAATAATTAATGCTTTGAACAATTCTTCTTCGTTGTCGGATGGATGTTTCACAGCACGAGATTTGAGTACACCCACATAAAGAATCATTGGGATATAGCGACTATGTACTACTTCCAGCTCCATCTTTTGCATTAATGCTCGAAGTTCTTGGCTAATCTCAAAAATGCTCAATGGCTGATTTTGATTCAGAAATTTCGATAAAACATAAAATTCATCTTGTGCGGACAGCTTTTGGAGAAAGTACCACGCCTTCTGCCTAAGTGTGACTTCATCAGAGTCAAGATAGAATCCCCTTTTGCGAGAATACTCTATCTTTATTTTTTGATTTTGCAATAAAATTCTCAACTTTTTGATATCACTCAAAATCGTATTTCGGCTGACCTCCAATAAATCTTGAAAATCATTGACCGAAGTCTGCTTTAGCTCAGAAAAAACTAGAAGATATATCAATGCCTGTCTTTTAGACTCTGAAAGTATAAATTTACTTTTATCAATAGAAAAACGTACTTCTTCAAAATTTTGTATTTTTTTTGGTATAGCGAGCACTTCATTTTTATACTCAAGTGTCCTTATACCTGATTTTTCTAGTTTGTCATTAACCTCCTCGATTTTCCTCTGGAAAGTATTTCGATCAAGTTTTGTTGCTTCCAAAGCTCTATTCAGCTTCCAGAAAGATTGATCTGAAAAAAGGATGATATCTAAATCATAATCTATCATGTAGATCTCCTTCTTCCTTATATTTTTTATTATAACTAAATTATTTCCTGAAAATTGACGTTTTCAGTACAAAATCAAGATTCAAAAATGGCATAGATTGGACTTGTCTAATTTCTTTTAATAAACAACACAATAGTATCAATAAAACATGGGATTACAAGAAGAATTTCTCGGAAGGGTTTGGAAAAACCAAGAACGAACAGTCAAATCGGATACTAAAATGGATCATCCTACAATGACTTATTTTAAAGAGTTGTTCATACCAATCAGACTAATATCCACCAATTGTTTTTTTACAGTCCTAATTTAAAGTATAAAGTCGTCAGCAATACTAACACCAACAAGTTATTGAAAAAAATTATTAGATGAGTTAGAAATTGAGCCAATAACTGTTCACGGACTACGGCACACTCATGCAAGTGAACTTCATTATCAAATGGCAACCATTCAATTATGTAAGCGAGAGACTTGGTCATAGTGACATTGAAATAACCTTAAAGGAATATATCCATGTTCTAATGGAATCGCGTTTGCATGTGAGCAAGTCACAGTGAAAATATTTGAGAGTATGATTGTGTAAGATAGGTGTAAAACGCATTGGAAACATATCGTGTTCTATCGATATTCAATAAAACAAAAAGCTCATAAACCCTTTAAAATCAAGGTTTACGAGTTTCAATGTTTTTTCTATCGTAACGTAAATATTTATAGGTATACCGGTGGTCGGGGTCGAACCGACACTCCGTGAGGAACACGATTTTGAGTCCCCTTATAATACATAGAGTCATTTGATCCAATAGTATCAAGGATTTCTATGAAATCTTTTAAAATTGGTAACACAATTCACTATACTTATGCCTCAAGGTCCTTTATTTGTCAAGCATCAACCAATCTTCTTATTAAATTTAGCAAGACCCATCACTTTATATTTTTTTATAAGTTCAATTTCATGCCTTCGAGCATCCTCTTCTTTTTCATACTCTGCCACAAAAATATAATCAAGTTTACCTTGCTCCATTAAAGCTTTATGCTCAAGATTTCTCCTATTACTTGACCTTCTGCATCGATACCAAAGACCACTTCCGACATAGACCACATCACCATCTAGTAAATGTTCATAAACAGTGTACATGTTTGTTCGTCTTAGTTTATCGGCGTCAAAATTATATTGCTTAATCAGATCAGTGATCTTTTGAAACGGTACTCCATAAATTTTAGCAATCTCTTGGTTTGTCATTTTACCAGATAGATGTTTAACAAGTTGTTTTTTAGTTGGAAGCATAAAAAATCACCTCGTTAGTGTTATAGATAAAAAAAACGAGGTGTAAATTATGTCTAACTAATTTTTCTTATTTAATTGTTTTTAGATTAATAAATTTAGATTATGCTCCAACACTTTTATAATGTACAGGGGCTGCTGTTAGCTGTGTAAAACTAATTATTCAAGCTTACTAAACGTTTCTTCATAAATTATTTGTAGCTTTTCTAATATGTTCTGCAGTTTCTTGTTACCATATAAAGCATTAAATTTCTCAATTATCTCAGATTCATTTAATCCTTTAATTGAAATGGTTTCAGTATGAATATGAGTAAATTTGGCTTCTTGACGAAGTCCTTTTTTATTAAATTTAATTCCTCTTTCTTTTATACTTTCCATTAATTGTACCCGTTTATCGATTTCAATTGGACCAATTTCCAATGTAAAGTAAAGTGAATCTGGCGGATCAAGTCTCATCCAAAATAGAAAAGGCCCATTATCCCACCACCATTTTTCTCTTGTTTCTCCTAATTTTTCTTTAAATGCGTCAAACAATGGAATTTTAAAAGATAGCAGTCGAGATGAAACTCGATAATGATTTTCAGGGATATTTTTAGATTCCATCCATTTTTTAAATGCAATATGAACCATATTTGTTCTGTCTATTGTGTCAGTTTTCAATAGTTGAGATACTTCATTTTCTACCGGATTTCTATTATTTAGAATAGCAGCTATTTGTTTTCTTAATAAAGTAAATTCTGGACTATTATATAGATCCATCATTACTTGTGTAAGCTCTGCCATATCATCCCACTTATTAACATCCATTTTTTCTGAGAAAAATCGCGTATAACGTGCTTTCTCTAATTTGGAATCTTGCCTGATTTTAAACCCTAATTTCTCCAATTGTTCAAGTAATATAAGACGCCTAAAGTATTCCATTGGTCCTATTTCAGCAATAAGACGTAAACGCCGATCGTTCGACTGTTCAAACCAAGTAATTAATCCTTTTCCCAACCAATAATTTGGTTCTCTTAATGGAATTTTACTAATAGCTTCCCATTCAGGTGGTAATAAATAAGGTGTAGTAGGATGAGCATTATATAGAACTTCTCCATTAAATTGTTGATGAATGAACTGTTCAAAACTATATGAAAGAATGTTCTGTCCATGGTTATAGATATAATCAATAGTATTTTTATATTTCATCTTGAATTCAAATTGATACCCTAGTTCCATTTTTAATTGCTTATTTTCTAAAGCCATTTGCCCAACTAATTCATCTATTGTTTGCTTATGATTTCGATAAATATCAACAGCTTGAAATATTTGATCTTGATTTGGATAAAACTTTTCTTTCAATATTTGGTTGTAATCTTCAATAAACTTATAAACATTGTCACTCAATTGATCCTTATACAACATAAGAATTGTATCTAAAATCATTTCAACTCTTTCATAAGTTTGGATAAAATATTCATTGTTTGAAGGTTCTTCCCCGTCAAGCGTTAAGTAAATTGGAATCACTTCAAAATCTGTAAATTCACATTGAATAAAATTCAAATAATCATTTAGTTGATTTTTCGATTCTGTTGAATACAATTTATTTTCAATCAGAAATATATATTTCAATTTTGGGTTGACAATTAGTAGGTCAATAAAGCGGTTTTTATCTGTTCTTACTTCACGATATACATGACTTTCTATTAATGAATGGTTAAGGATTTTACCAATACTTTCATAACGTGAGTTGCTGCCATTTTCATCAATGAGGACAAGGTGTTCAATCATTTTCCGTAGAAAGTAGTCACCTAAACTATGATTTTCTTTGGGGTTCAGTAACCATGCCAAAATATTCGAGTGACGGATCTCATGATTCTCTAGCCTTAGAATTTTTAGTGTATTAAATGAATTCACTTGTTGGTTGAGTTGTTGGAAGGTTTTATCGTTTTCTAATTCAAACAAATCTCGAATTTCCATTACATCCACTCCCATAATTCAGATAAAATTTCCCAACACTTTTATTCTATCTAAGAATAGCATTAGACACTACCATTGTGCATACGTGGCTATAACAACCTTTTATCTTCCCCAAGATTGCCTTATCTCAAGCTTTACAAGAACAAAAAAACTCGATTTTAGATAAACATAAATTGGAATTGCGAATCTATGTTCATAAATAACGAGGTTTTATCTAAAAACTTATTAAATATTCATGGCTTTTAAACTGAGACCTAGTTCAGCAAAGAAAAAGTGCGGCAACGATTCAACTCTTGCACCCGTTAGTCTCCATGCAGCGCAAAAATCGGCGCTGCACTACAATGAATGAAAATATGCTTGAAGTGTCAATACTGATCTTAATCCAATCCAGTCTACCCTTTTTATATTTTTTCAGCTTTTCTCCTCTTTTTTTAACCATTCAGTGGGGTTTTATTTAGTGATGACCCATGTTAATATTGCCACCATTCTTTAACAGCAATACTATGTGATTTCTTATTTTTATCTATAATATCAACCGAGCAATTATATTTTTCAAATTTCGCTTTATATGGATTATTTAAATCAAAAACTATTTTTGCTTTAGCTGAAATAACATAATCTAACGGAATATTCCCACCTTCTAAGTGACGTTCAAAATCCTTTCTTAAATCATCTAAAGATTGCTTTATAACAGGGATTTCAAAAGTTCTTGGTTGAATACTTCTTCCTAGAATATCTATAACAATACAATCTATATTTTTATCTTTTGCAATGTTATATAAATGTTCAACTACATACCCATTATCCCGATAATTCATAAGGCTTAAATAGCTATGAACGGTATTATGTCCTATACTTTTTAATAATTTTAACTTAGCCATCCCAGCACCTTCTATCCTTATTTCGCAGATTAATTAATGGCACTCTTCTTCAACTCTATGAACCGTAAGTAAAGAAGAAATTGCTTTTGCTCTATTTTAAATTCGATGTATTAAGGAAATGGTCGGAGGTTCAGTTGATCCTACATCAATTATATGATTTAAAGCATTTATACCATAATGTTTAAACGGACCTGGGTGAAAATCGCTTGCTATTGTACTGACATTAATAAAATCCAAATATCTGGATTTAGAATAAATACAAAAAGCCTTCCCATCATAAACCTCGTACTGATCCCCAACTGTATAGGCTTCGTTTCTTATTGAATAAGCAATGTACCAATCAAATACCAGTCGAATGATTGGAAGTGATTCATCAACATCAATAGAGCCATAGGAATCTGATTGACTTACTTCTGTTTGTTCATTTTCTTTAACTCCCTTAATTATAGTTCTATCTAATTCAAGTACCAATGTACTATCACTGGATTCCGATATTGAATTTAAATACAAGTAACCTTGGTAATTCATCAATTCAGAGTAATTCACAAAAGTCACCCTTTTCTTTTTAATCATGAACCCAATAGTACAATTAGAAAAAGAGCCGGAGACCAATCATTGATCTTCAACTCTAGCACTCGTTAGTTGAGCGAACCTACCCTTTATTATAGGTGTTTAATATCAATTACCTCACTCGAATATGCCTTTAATTGTTGTATAGCTACTTTGTCTGCATTTTCCTTAGTATCAATTAAAGATAACCCTTTTTTAATCGGAGACCAATACTCAAATCCATCAACTTCCTTCCACTTATATACTTCTGTTGAAAAGAAACCATTCTCCCTTTGAATTATTTCGACTTTATACCGTTTACTTGGAGACAGAAGCTCTTTTATTACTTGCTCCAATATTTCACCTTCTTTAAGGTCGGTTCCATTATTTCATTCTTCAGCTATCCTGACCGTTTGCAATAAGAAAAGTGCTACAACTGTTAACTCTCTCAATATCTTGCAGCCATAGCTCAATACCTTCCCCAAGACCTTTCTATTTCATCTGATAATACTCTAGTTTCTTTTCCCATATATTTTCGTGCAATATTCAACACATTCCTATCGTCACCAAGTCTTTCTAGAATAGTGACACACAATATATTCACAACATCATCATTTCCTTGGGTTGCCATTATCTCAAATAAACGGAAGAGCCTCTGTAATACTTTAGGGTTACCCTCGATAATTTAATCTATAAAAAATTCATTACAATCTCCAAAAAAGACGTGAGGCAATAGTTCTTCGTAAAAGTTTAGATGTTCTTTTAATACAGGATCTAAGTCTTTAAATTCTTTAAATTCATCAATAAGTTTATTTATTGTTTCCATTACGTCCATATATTTTTTCCCCTTTAAACTAAAAACGTACAATGACTTGTTCAACCTTCCTGAACCGAGTGGAATAAGAAAAAAGAGCCGACGACCTTTAAACGATCTTCAACTCTTGCTCTATTTAGTGGAGCCAGCCTATTACCTACAACGACTAAATACTCTTTCAAAATCACCATCTATTATTAGTTGTTCAACAACACTCTCAATATCCTCTCGCCTAATCCTATTAACTAAAATCATATCGCTTGACCAAAAATATTTCCCATTTAAACACTCAACTGTTTGTTCATTTCTTTCTCAGAGAGTGTAAGTATGTTTCGATAAGTGAAGAACGTAGCTATCCACTCAGTTCCGTCCTCAAAATTAACCTTAACATCTGTATTACCATCTTCTTCATTTCTATTTTGCTCTTCCCAATGTTCGGCTTCAATCCAAATAAATGAAGGATTTTCTTTCACTGTAATTCCTCCAGCCCAAAACCTTCTCTTAAACTCCCTTCACTCAAAGAGTACGGCGACACCCTTGTTGAACTATTGCACTCCGTTAGTTCAATAATTACAAATATAAAAACTAAACCAACTTACCCCAACAATTGTTGGAGATGAACCAATACCTTCAAATTCAACTTGGTTGCCATTTAATATATGAGGACCAATGACACTGATTTCGCCACCTAGTTTACTCACAAGATGAAGAGTCTTGAATACGGCGTTTTCAGGTTCAGCTATTTGTAAGGTTGTATAGCAATCTAACTTATATTTTGATTGGTCTTTCCAGTATTGTTCTAATGAGAGAACTTCAATTTCGCCAATTACATTTGCTAATCTATTGATTACTCTTTGTGCCTTCTCTTTTGTTGTTACATCCAATAAAATTCCCCAAGTTATGTCTCTAAACATATTAATACCCCTTGATATTTTGCTTTTCTTCTTTCACTAGTCGAGTAGAATGGAGTCTTTCCACCTTTCGGTAGATTGTACCCCACCCCCTCTCAGAACCGTGCTTGCACTATTAATGCACACGGCTCCTCCAGTTCTCATTCACAGAATATAGTTGATCTCTTTTCTTAAGTCATATATATTAACCTTCACCCTTGGAGAAGGTAATGGATATTTACTAAGAAAGAGTCTGAATTTCTCCCAGGTGAATGACTTTCTTTGACTTCTCCTGTTGAGCCACTTAAATAATAAGTATCCGATTTTGTCCCTAAAGTTTAACACGCTTGGTGTATTGTCTGTAATGCAGTAATAGTTGTAATAACCTATAAGTGAGCGTTTAAATCGATCCATTATCATATGGATATTCTTACTTCTATTTTTCTTTAACCACTCTTTAGACTCCTTGAGTTTACTTTTGACTTTCTTACTGCTTGATTTCCGTTTCATCCGAAAATCCCCTTTCTTACTCCTCCCGCAATAGTGGGTAAAGCCAAGGAAGTCGAAAGTTTCGGGCTTGCTATTCCCTTTTTGTTTTGCATCTTTCTCCGCAAATTTTCCAAAGGAAATAATTTTAGTTTTATCTTCAGCTATTTCTAACTTAAACTTCTTAAGTCTGAGTTTTAATGATTGAAAGAAATCGAGAGCCTCACTCTTATACTGAAAACAACAAACAAAATCATCTGCGTATCTCACCATATATGCTTGTCCCTTGCACTGTTTTCTGACCCTATTCTCAAACCAAAGGTCGAGGACATAATGGAGATAGATATTGGCTAATATCGGAGATATTACGCCACCTTGCGGTGTCCCAGTATCTGTTTTGTACTTCTTACCTTCCTCCATATATCCACCTTTTAGAAACCTACCAATTATTCTAAGTAGGTTAGGATCAGCGATTCGCAGTTTTAGAAACTCCATCATCCACTTGTGGTCAACGTTGTCAAAGAATCCTTTAATATCTACATCTACGACATAATTAACTGATCTCTTTTCGATATAGTGATTCAGTATTTTCAGGGCATCGTGGCAATTGCGATTTGGACGAAAACCAAAAGAACAGTCCAGAAAATCATTTTCATAGATGGTATTTAGTATCTTTGCAATGCCCTTTTGAACTATTTTGTCCTCGTGTTCTGGTATTCCAAGCGGTCTTTTCTTATTCGAATTAAGTTTTGGAATATACATTCTTCTTACAGGAACAGGGCGATAACTTTTGCTTTTAAGCTTACTTACTAAGTCCTCTATGTTTTCTTTTAAATTTTCACCGTATTGTTCTTTAGTTGTACCGTTAATCCCAGTTGCCTTCTTATTAGGTAGCTCAATATGACATTGAGCGAGTGAATGCTCATTAAGTAAATGAGTAAGAGATGTAAATTTCATTTTAGGATCAGATTTTGCTAATTCTGCTATCCTTAATAGTTTTGTTTCCATTTAATGTTCCTACCTCTGGGTGTAGTAAATGTGTCCCTAGTAAGGACAATAACTGGTAGTAGCCTTTCCTCCATCGGCATTACCCGATTTCATTGGTACTACGCTACTATCCGACTCCCTAATGCGGCATTTGGTTTCCTTGCTTGTTATCGCTTGTACACCATACTCTTCATAAAAAGAAAAGACCGATAGGGTCTCCTGAGTTGCCATATCATATCAATGTGTTACGTGCCAAGGTCTCTGACTCCAGAGAGGTTTTACCTTTCTTGCCATTAACGAAAGATAAAATGTAGCTTTCTGCTATGCTTAAGGCATCAGCCCTCTCAAATTACTAACCTTATGGAGCTCAATCCCTTCAACCACTTGGCTTTCGGCCCGCAACCTAACTGTCTACGCTTAAAGACTAAAGTTACCTTTAGTCCTCCAAGACTCGCTACGAGTGAATGGCTAGTTCTTTCTCGACGGGAATCCCACCCGTTATATGATACGACCTAAGCTCAGCCGCACAAGCATTTGTTAGTTCATAAGAAATTTTCCTATTTCACAACGTATAACAACAATTTTCTTATTTCTTCATAATTTTTATATTCCTCAAAGAACCCTTTATAGCTACTAATTTCGGATTCTAAAAACTTATATTGCTTAAAGGAATCAAAGAAAGACATCTGTAATAATTCAATTTGATGTTCAGGAATTTGTAAGCGTCAAATCGTCTTTTTACTTTCTCTGTTTCTGTATGCAATCGAAAAACAAAATCTTCATAAGAAGCGGCAATGTCTTTATCGTCTACTTTGTACCATTCTAATATCATCGAATCCTACTCTCTTGTTTGAATACTATCACATTGACTTTGTTTTTATTATATAGGAGACATAATAAAAGCAACATCATACACAATATGAGAAAGTTGCTTCACATACATAAAAAGACCCACCTTAGCCTGTAAGACAGGAGTGGGTCTTTTATATCAAGGTCGTTTATCGAGGATACTATAAAGGTATAAAAATATCCTCTCTTTACTTAAGCGTAGGATTGGGTTTCATCATTATTATTTATTGTATAAACAACTTCATATTTAGATTTCTTTAAAATTTCTTCAACATCCATATCGTGAATACTAATGACTCGACATCCGGATTTCAAGAATTTGAGCACCTCTTCGTGTGGCCAAAATAATTGATCCATAGCACTTTTAAAATTCATTCCATTATGGACAACTAAACTAATTCTATCATTTCTCAATTTCTCAAATTCATCTTCATCCATAAGAAGACTAATATAATCACGTTTCTCTATTTTTGTTCTAACTAATACATCTGCAAGTATAGAAGACAAGTTATATATGGGAAACTTAAAAAGGATATAGATTGATCTTAAGACAATTATGTGAAAGAAAAGGTGTAGAAATTATTGAAGCCGAAGCCTGTAAAGATCACATCCATATGCTTGTAAGTATTCCACCAAAAATAAGTGTTTCATCCTTTGTTGGATACTTGAAAGGGAAAAGTAGTTTAATAATTTTTGACCGACATGCCCATTTAAAATATCGGTATGGGAATCGGAAATTTTGGTGCAAAGGATTTTATGTTGATACAGTAGGAAGAAATAAAAAAGTAATTGAAGAATACATTCGAAACCAATTACAAGAGGACGTAGTTGCAGAACAATTAAGCATGTTTGAATATATAGATCCATTCACAGGAGAGGAAATTAAGAACAAAAACAAGAAAAAATAAAAGAAGCCCTTTAGAGTAGCTGGGAAAGTGGTGCGGTTGGGGAATCTTTCAGTACCCTTTGAAGGGCTGGCCAGTAACAGAGGCTTTCAGCCGTCGAACAAACCACCCGTTATCACGGGTGGTTTTGATTTTAAGCTAAGATACCCCCCCAAAAAAATTCTCAGTTACCGTGGATAATTAATAAGTTGATATATATTGTGTCAATTAAAATAATCTTGTAAATTTAATAAAAATTTGGTAAGTTTTAGAAAATGATACATTATTATAAAAATCGACATTTTGTATTCATCGATTTTAACTTTCAGTGTCTCAGAAGATAAAGAGGTGATGGGTAATAAGAATAATCTCTAAAATTTATAACTACTTTATTACTGACATTAGTCCCTTACAATCGTCTGGCCGATTATTCCAATTACACTACCTGCATTGGTAAGAGGAAAAGGCTTATGAAGATCACCTTAAAATTAATAAAGATGTGGATTCGCCGAGAAAAAGTGATATTTTTTTAGTTATTATAAATTAGAATTGTAGAAGCTAATTTATCTAGTTATAAGGGGAGAATTGATATATGAGTAAGTATAAATCAATTAATATGAGATTAAGGTCTAGACAAAGCATTTCTGTTTTCCTTACCGCGATACTAGTTTTCTCCTCTTTAGCTTTTTTTCCCCATCAGAGTGCAAAAGCAGATACTGTAAAAAAACAGGTTATTGTTTCTCAAATAGTAGCTGGTAATAAAAGTTTCTTTGCCTTGATGAATGATGGAACTGTAGAATCTTGGGGAGTAAATAGTTATGGTCAGCTTGGGATAGGGAATATGAAAAATCATAGTTCTCCTGTTACCATATTTGGAGCTGAAAGTGTAAAACAAATAGTTACTGGTAAAGGTAGTACCTATGCTTTGAGGAATAATGGAACAGTAGAGGCATGGGGATTGAATAATGACGGTCAGCTTGGAATAGGGGATACAAAAGATCAAAATAGACCTATAACAATCCCCGGATTGCAAGGCGTGAAACAATTAGTAGCTGGTGATTATAGTGTTTTTGCCCTAATGAGTGATGGAACAGTAAAAGCTTGGGGAAACAATAAATATGGTCAATTAGGTATAGGAAACAGTACTAATAAAAGTACACCTGTTAATGTGAATGGGCTAAATAATGTCAAACAGTTAGCTGCTAGTGCAGATAATGCTTATGCAATAATGGGTAATGGCAAAGTGTATGCATGGGGGAGAAACGAACAGGGTCAACTTGGTATTGGAGCCAAAACAAATAATAGTATACATGTTCCGATTGTTATTCCAGGTCTTACAGATGTAAGACAGATAGCTGCAAATAATCAAAGTGTTTATTCGTTAATGAGTGATGGAACAGTGAAAGCTTGGGGTTCTAACAATTATGGTCAACTTGGGTTAGGAAATACAACTAATCAAAGTGAACCTGTTGAAATAAAAGGATTAAATGACGTAAAACAATTGGTGTCTTACATCAGTAGCACCTATGCACTTATGAATGATGGTACTGTAGAAGCCTGGGGTTTAAATAACCGTGGCCAACTTGGATTAGGAAATACAACTAAAATAAACCAATTATAATCCCCCGGCTCGCCAATGTTAGGCAATTATCCGCTGGTCAAAATAGCGCAATTGCTTTGATGACTGATTATACGCTTAAAGCTTGGGGTAATTATAACTATAATCAGCTAGATAATCAAAGTAAACAAATTCAAACAACACCAGCTGATTTGATGATACTTCCGGGGGATACAGCCCCACCAACAATTAAACTCTCTCAAGAGAACAAGTCTAGAACAAAAGTAACAATAACTGCTTCTATTGTTGATAAAGGAAGTGGTTTAGCTGTCAAGAAGTGGACTGCGGGAAATCATAATTCAAGATATTTTTCAACAGGAGGTACAAACTTTAAAGGTTCATCCTTCAAAGTTACTGCAAATGGAACTTATACGGTTTATGCGAAAGATAAAGCTGGTAATACAGAGGTCAAAACTATCTTAGTAAGTCATATGGATAAAACCCTTCCAACTTCACTTATTAATTTAGTTTCCAAAGTTAAAACAGACCATTCGGTAAGTTTAAAATGGAATGTCCTAACTAAAGATAAGGGGAAAACTAAGTACTACATATTTAGAAATGATAAAAAAATAGGAAGTTCCACACACGCAGCATACGTAGACAAAGGTCTGTCACCAAACACAACTTATAATTATGTCATTAAAGCTTTAGATAAAGTTGGAAATGTTTTGTATGAAAGCAATGAACTAACTGTGGTTACTAAAAATCCATCAGACTCAACAGTACCTTCAAAGCCTAGTAAAATTTCTATTAAATCAAAGACAAACACATCAGTTACTCTTACTTGGGAAGATTTAAAGGATAATCCGGGAGAGATTGATTTCGACATCTATCGCAATGGTAAAAAAGTGGGTAACAGCAAAACAATAACCTACAAAGATTCTGGTTTAAAGGCTGGAACTACTTATAGGTATACAGTGAAATCAAAAGATGAAAGTGGAAATATTTCGGAGGCAAGTACTGCTTTAGCTGTTACAACTCTTGATACTGTTGATACAACGGCGCCTACAGCGCCTACGAATGTCACCTGGACATCTAAAACAGAAACATCGATAACTCTTTCTTGGAAAGCATCAACAGATGATGTCGGAGTTTCTTCTTATGAGATTTTCCGTGATGGAGAAGAAGTAGGTGTCTCTACTGATAATACGTATCAAGATGAAGATTTGGATTCGGGAGTTACTTACAACTATACAGTTAAGGCTGTTGATGCAGCAGGGAATGAATCAACGTCTAGTAGCCCAGTTAGTTTATCTCCTTCAACATCCTTTGACTATTCAGTAAATGGTGATGGGACTATAGCTATAACCGGCTATTCTGGAACTGATGCAAATTTAGCTATTCCAACTCAAATTGAAGGGAAAACAGTTACGATAATTGGAGATTATTCTTTTTCATCGAATGATAATATGACTGATATTTCTATTCCAGATACTGTAACATCTATAGGGACTGGCGCATTCCAATATTGTCAAAATCTTAAAAGTATTACAGTTAGCGATGATAATAAAAATTACAGCAGTAGTAATGGTGTATTGTATGATAAAAAAATGCAAACTTTAATTCAATACCCAATAGGTAATCCAGCATCCGAATTTGTTATCCCCGAGGGAGTGGAAGAAATAGGTTCAGAGGCATTTGAAATGAGTTCCAATTTAACGAAAATAACGTTGCCAAATAGTTTAACAACAATAGATGATTGGGCATTTGGCTTTTGTACAAACCTTTCAACTATTAAAATTCCGGATAATGTTACTAATATAAGTAGTTTTGCATTCTATAATTGTGACAGTCTAACGAATATACTGATTCCGGTTAACGTTACTAAACTAGGTCAATTTGCTTTTTCGGATTGCGATAATTTGCAGACTGCGACGATCGCTGGATATGCAACAGATATAAATGAATTTGTATTTGAATACTGTAATAACTTAACAAGTCTTACATTAGGAGATGATAATAATACTTTAAACCAAATGAAGATTGAAGACTATGCATTTCAAGGAATTACTAACTTAGCAAATATTACTTTTAAAAATGGAGTTGCGGATATAGGAGAATTTGTTTTGGATGATTGTGAGAATTTAAAAACCTTAACCATCGATAATAATCAAACCACCATCGAAGACTATGCGTTTTATGGTTGCTCTGGGTTGACTAATGTTAATTTAAATGTAAATAGAATAGGAGAATCGGCATTTGGAGATTGTAATAATTTAACAACCGTTGATATTAATGCTGTTAATATTGGGGACTCTGCCTTTGAATCATGTGATGACTTAACAACTGTTAATGTTTCCGCAGAGAATTTAGGAGAATGGACTTTTGGAGATATTAACAGTTTAACAAGTGCTAATATTGATGTAGAAAATATTGGAGATTGGGCATTTGGGGGATGTGAGAAATTATCGGATGTAACACTGGGTGGGAATGTAAAATCGATTGGTTATGGTGCTTTTGATTCTGATAATATGTCCAGTGTTAAAATTCCTAACAATGTGATTAGTATTGGGGGTCTGGCTTTTGGGGAAAATCCAAATTTATCTGATGTTACTTTAGGAAGTAACTTAAAAAGCATAGGTGATGATGCTTTTGTGTCGAGTGAGCAACTTAAAAGTATAGTTATACCGGCATCTGTAACATATATAGGAGAATGGGCGTTTGCAGATTGTGGGTTAATGTCTGTTAACTTTAACGGGCATCAGCCTGAGATGAATGATGATGCATTTGTTGGTTGTCCAGATAGCTTGATGATTTATTATAATTCATTGGAAGAAAGTGAACCACCTTCAAAACCTCAGGAAACAAGTTGGGCGGACCCTGTTGATACATCAAATGCGGCACACAAAATACAGATGGATATCCTAGACGTTAAAGGGGCACAGGATTTATCTTTTGAAATAAGCTACGATTCATCTCAATTAACAATTGGAACAATGGGGAGAGCGTGGAGTAATAATTACGACATTCGAATTGAGAAACAAAATGATGGTACCCTGTTTGTATACTGGTCACCATCGGCTTACACGGTGTTTACCCAAAATGAGGATGGTTCATATACCTGCAAATCTCTTGGTAAACAAAATGATGTTCTAAATCAGAATTCTGATGGTAGTTATACACTTAATAGCAATAATGATGAAATATATTCTTTTGATCCCGATGGCCAATTAACAAAAATACAAAATCGCACTGGTATGGATTTAACTATTACTCATAATTCTGATGGTAATGTTGTGATTACCGAACCTATTTCTGGTCAGTCGCTGACTATGACTTATAATTCTGATGGTATGATACAGAGTGTTTCAGACACTACTGGGAGGACGGTGAAATTCGGATATAACGCGATTGAATGTTTGACATCTATAACAGATGCAAATGGCAAGACAACAAATTTCACCTATGATAGAAGTGGACGTATTCTCACCGGAATTGACGGAGATGGGGTGAATTATTTTACTGATACCTATGATGATAAAGGACGGATATCATCACAGGATGATGCGGTAAATGGTAACCAACTTACCTATTTTGGCTATGATGATAGTTCAGATAATGGACAAACCACAGTTACAATAACTGATCGTAACGGTAATACACGTAAAAATATATTTAACAATCTAAATCAGCTTATTTCTGTAACAGATGAGAACGGTAATACTAAAACTTACTCTTATGATTCTAACGGGAATATATCAGAGGAAACCGATGCACTCGGTCACACTACATCTTCTACATATGACAATTATAATCATCTGATTGAACAAATAGACCCTGTGGGTTCGAAAACAGATTATACATATGACCCAAATGGTAATAGGCTCACCCAGGTAAACCCTGATGGAAGTAAAGTAGCCTTTACCTATGATTCTAGTAATCGTGTTACTAGTATGACAGATGTACATGGTAATAAAACAACCTACAAGTATGATCTAAATGGTCTTCTTGTTGAAAAAAATATAGGTGATAAAAAATATTCCTATACCTATAAAAATGGACTTCTTAAGACTACAACTGATCCTAATGGCGGAGTAACAACCTATTCTTATGATGATGAAGGTCGTATAGTTTCAATTACTGACGCAAATGGGAAGGAAACTACCTACACCTATGATGCTAATGGAAACCAAACTTCAAATACAGATCCGTTAGGTGATAAAATTACTTATACCTATGATAGCAACGGGAATCCACTCACAGAGACTGATGCAAGAGGGAATGTAACCACATATGCATATAATGGGAATGGAAAAGTGATTTCTTCAAAAGATCCCAAAGGAAATATGACCTTATATTCATATGAAGGGGAAGGTAGAATTGCAGAAATTAAGGATTCTCAAGGGAATACAACAAAAAAAATCTATGATCCTGCTGGCCAACTTCTTAGTGAAACGGATCCAAGTGGGAACATTACCTCTTATACCTATGATGCAGTCGGGAATGTTCTTACAATAACTGCACCAGGTGGGGGAGTTACATCCTATACCTATTACCCGAATGGGAAAGTTAAAACAGAAACTGATGCAGTGGGTAACTGTTTAACCTACAGCTATGATTCCGGAGGAAGGATTAATAGGGTAACAAATGCTGCTGGTAAAGATACTACGTATGACTATGATAATGCTGGCGATTTACTCAGCGTAACTGATCCATTAGGAGATAAGACTTCCTATACTTACGATACGTATGGGAATATACTCACGAAGACTGATCCAAACGGCAACGTCACGACCTTTAACTACGATGCTAATAACAACATGATAAGCAAAACGGATCAACTTGGGAATAAAACAAATTATACCTATGATGCTCAAAACAGATTGGTTAGCACTACCGATGCCAACGGGAATACAACAACGCTTACCTATAATGCTGTTGGAAGGATAATCGCACAAACTAATGCTCTTGGTGATAAAGTTTCCACGGATTATGATCCAAACGGTAATACTGTGAAAGTAACAGACGCACTCGGTAATGTTACAAACCAAACAACCTATGATTCTACAAATCTTCCATCAACTGTTGAAGACGCACTCGGTAATAAAACAAGTAACACCTATGATTCACTTGGGAATCTTATCCAAACATCAGATCCCATGGGGAATCAGACAACTTATGGGTATGATTCTTCAAGTAACCTTGTTTCTTCCACAGATTCAGATAATGGAAACAGTAACTATGGATATGACTCGGATGGAAATGAAACAACAATTACTGGACCTGATGGCGGTTCGACTAATTTTAATTATGATCAGGCAGGAAGATTAAAGTCTGAAACCACATCTTCAAATGGTACGATTACCTATGGCTATAACTCTTCGAATTTATTATCAGAGGTTACCAATGCACGTGGTCAAAAAAGGGATTATACGCATGACGATGCGGGTAGAATTAAGAGTTATACTGATCCGGATGGTACTACTTCTTATACCTATGATAAAAATGGAAACATTCTAACTGAAATGGATGCTCAGGGTACCATTAACCGTGCATATGACGCTAATAACCGAGTTATTAAGTATACTGATGCTAACGGAAATGAGATTAGATATAAGTATGATGCTGTGGGAAATCTTTCATCTCTCATCTACCCCGATGGTAAAACGGTTCAATATGGTTATGATGCTGCCAACCGACTTATTGAGGTAACAGATTGGAATGGGAGGAAAACAAGTTATACTTATGATGCAAATGGAAATTTAATTAAAACTATAAGGCCAGACGGCAGTGTTCAAACTGAGTCTTATGATGTTGCAGGAAGGCTTACTGGAATGAATGATGTTGATGCCAACAGCGATATCATCAACAAATATGCCTTTACTTACGACTCGGATGGCCATATTATAACTGAGGCATCGTCAACTGGGCAGAAGAATTCCTCGTTGTCTTATGATTCATTGGGAAGGCTTCTCAGCCGGAAAGATACCGATTCTAATGGAACTGTACTTGATAATTATTCCTATGTCTACGATGTTGCGGGGAATATCACATCTGGTGGTTCTAATAATCAGAGTGCTTCAATGATTTATGATACGCAAAACAAACTAACATCATATAACGGTCAAAGTATCAAATATGATGCTGACGGTAATATGATAAATGGACCGCTTGGTGCTAACGAAGTAAGTTTTTCCTATGACTCACGGAATAGGCTTGTTCAAGCAGGTGGAACATCATATACCTATGATTCGGAAGACAATCGGGTGTCTGCTTCAACAAATGGACAGACAATTAAATATGTTTATAACGATGTATCCAACGATCTAAGCCAATTGCTTGTCAGAACTGGACCTGATGGAAAAAGTACTTACTACGTCTATGGGATTGGTCTTATTGGAGAAGAAAACGCTGATGGAGACTATAGTGTCTATCACTTTGATTACCGTGGCAGCACAACTGCAATAACCAATACACAGGGAACCGTTACAGACCGTTATTCATATGGGGCATATGGTGAGCTTTTAAATCATTCTGGAACAAGCGACACCCCTTTCCTTTATAATGGACGAGATGGTGTGATAACAGACAGTGATGGCCTTTATTATCTTCGGGCGAGATACTATTCTCCTCAACTAATGCGTTTTATTAATGCTGATACAATGAAAGGCATCATCGGTAATAATGAGACTTTGAATAGATATGCTTATGCCAATGGAGACCCAGTTACATATGTTGATCCACATGGTAGATTTGTAACTGTTATTATTGGGGGTATTGCAGGTGCTCTTATAGGTGGAGGTGCTGATTTAATTAATCAAGTTCTGTCTGATAAGGGAGATTGGAATCAAGTAAACTGGGGTGAAGTGGAAATTAACGCTGGAACAGGGGCGATATCTGGGGCTCTTGCTGGGACAGGAATTGGATTGGGTGCATCAATTGCTATTAATGATGGCTTGGGAATTATAAACTATGTCGCCCCTCAATACATTGAAAATGGTCCAAAATCTATTACAACTAGTGGATTAATCACAACTGCACTTTTTAGCTCTGCAGGTGCAGCAATCGCAGGGGCCGGAATATTAAGTGGTAAAACAGGTGATTTTGTAAGGGACTACCAACAAACTAGTGCATTTGCAAAATTATTAAATATACAATCTGGAGTAGATATTGCAAAAATGGAAATAAAAAACAGATTAGTTAATGATGGTACAGTAGCTTTATTTAAAACATTGGGAGGAACTGCTATAAATACAAGTCTAACTGATACTACGAATTATTTTCTTAATAAATCCTCTGATACAAGAACTAAATAGGATATATTATAGTTAAAAGAGGTGAGTCGTATTAATTGGGTTTATGACATTCTAATTAAAATAATGATTTTACCGCTATTAGTTCAATTTTTAATTTTGATTCCTTTGTTTTTTGTAATGTCACTTTGTATATTTAACCTGTTAAAAATTATAAGTATATTAGTATATCATGGATCAAAAGATTATTATTACGCGAATAACTATGATCCGCTGACAACAAACAAAATTTTGTTAAGGTCACTATTTGTAACATCTTGCCTAATGGGTGGATATTTGGCATTAGAGTTTTTAAATTAGATTTCCTTAATTTATATCTCGCTAAATAATATATTTGAGGAATTTTGTAGTATATTGCTCTATAATCTTAATGTGTGTAGCCTTTGATGAGAAGGTCAGCCAATTTTGCTGACCCAGATTGTAGACAAAAGGCGCTTCATTTTTGTGAAGTGCCTTTTGTCATCCTTTATGTCGCCTATTTTAGGCCAATTCTGGACTTACCCAGGTCCAATTGGCCATTTTCTTCAAATTTATGGCAGCGAAAGTAAGCATCGCTTGCATGGCCAATTTTTTTAACCCTCTTGGGTTGTCCATCGCATACCATGCTTTTCTTTGGCATCGGCAAACACGCGTTCAATGGATTCTTTGCGTTTGGCATAGATGTGCTTATTTTCTTGCGTGTGACGAAGGTGATCGGCTTCCTCTAGATAAGGTTCCCAAACATGTCGTTGAATCAATTTCTTATGCTCCATACTTTGGGTACAGGAAGAAAGTAGAGGACAGGATTGACACTCCATAGGGTTTGAAAAATATTGGCGGTAGCCTTCCTTCGTCGTGGTTGAATAGGGGAGCATCTGCCCTTGCGGACAAATATAGGCATCATAATATTCGTCGTAGACATACTCTGTCTTGCGCATATAACCTTCTTTGGTTTTGGGGCGTGTATAAGGTAATGCAGGTGTCATGTCATTCGTAAAGAGATAGTGTTATCGAAATGGCTTTGTGTTAGGTACGATTGTCACCCCGGGGAACACACATGATAGTGCAATCTTTGAAGATTTGGTTGAACAAGTCATAGAAAAGCATGGTAAACCTAAGGTTGTAGCCGCTGATGCTGGATACAAGACACCTGCCATTGCAGCTGCCGTATGGAAAGAATAAACAAACTGCTTGGTTCGTTCATCCTTCACATAATACCCACTCTCAGGATCTGTTGTGCTTTCTTTAATTTCCTTGGCCGCTTCCTTTTCAAATTTATCCGGAGTAAAAGGCTTTTTCAGCATGGCTTCAGGACCAACGGTTAAATGCTTTGCCGAAAAGTCCATTTGGCATGGCCGTCAATTGATCCACTTAACACTTGGACCGAGGCCAATAAGCTCTGTAATCCCCGATTCAGGTCCATAGGCAACGGATGAATATAAATCAGCCGAAAGAATTGGAAGGGCTATAAACCAAATTAATTTATTATGCTGGGCATTTAATTCCTCTGTTCTCATAGGGCGACCGATTAATACACGCTTAATACTAAAAAAGTTTGATATGGCAAACCATAGCCCTAAAACGGAAAGAATAATCAGGAAAAATTCAATTATATGTATATGAGATTGAATCACGAAGATTCTCCTCCCTATAAATAAAATTACCGATAACTTATTTTTGGCTTTTACTTAAAAATTAACTATTCCTTTATTTACCTGCCTCTTTAAACGTTTAAAAAACAAAAAAACACCTAAAATTAGGTGGTTCGTTACCTCCTTTACTTTGGCCGACGAAGTTAGCTGACGGGTAGGATGGCAAAGAAGAAGAATACATCCCTTCTACAAAATTGTAGAATTAACCCCAAGAGAAATTGGGTCCTCCGTTCTCGTATGAGACTAGGCATTGTTTATTTACTTATGTCGTTGATGTTACTCCGAAGTAGTCAAACTGTAAAGAACTAATTTTTCATTTCAAATAGTAATCAACTAAGTTTTTCACACTCAAATCTTGATTTGGATGTCCAATAACCCTGAAAGCTAATTTGGTATTTTCGTCAAATATTACATATTCATATTGATCGATAGGGAATTCAACATGATTATATAGTTCTTCCTTTTCCACTTTACCTTCCCTTGCTATTTCCCTTAATTTGAAAACTTTTCTTTCGAGCCAATCCTGTCTTTTAAAGCCAGCCCTTGGTTTAAACCAATATGTTATTTTGACTTTAGTAAATGTTTTCTCGTAAAACCAATCTCCAACAACAGCAAGTTGATCTTCATCAAGATCTTCTAATATTAATTCAATCCCTACCTCAGGAAACTTTATTTTATCCGCATTAATATTCTCGTCTTCAATTATTTCTACAATAGAATGCTTAAAGTTGTCTTTCGTTTTTGAGTTTATATAAATCTTTTTTTAAACATAGTAATATCCTGGCTTAACACCAATCCCTATGCAATCAATAAGGTTAGACTTACCAATATTATTTTCTCCAATAATTGTAGTAAATGGTTTTAGTGGTATTGAGAACCCCTTTTCACCAAAATTTCTATAGTTCCTTACACTCAATTTTGAAATTTACACAAAAAGCCCCTTATGTTTTTATAATTTACATCATTAAACTTCTACAAAAAAATATAAAAACATCCAAATTTTAGGTAAAAAACTAATAAATAATAAATCAACATTGAAAAGTAACCAACTCTGCATTTCTATAAATTAAATTGATAACCTGGCTTGAATTTCTTGCAGGTCCGCCCGCCCTTTTTACTTTTTTGATTTTAATAAAATTGATATTTTATATCAACAGAGATAAACCTATACTTCCACAAATAAACTATGCATTTTTAGTGTTTTCCCGTTATATTTTTTTCAATTCATACATATTTACAGCAGTACTACATCAAACTAACATTTAATCTGGTTGAAGAGGCTTGGTAATTATGACAATTGAAAACGAAATATACAATTCAATTGAAAAAAACGAATCGGAACTAAATCAAACTTTCAATAATTGTACTGACTTTGTCATCAAGAAAATTCAGTTATCCGAGATTCCTTGTTTCGTGGCTTTTTTTTCCGGGCTTGTCGACACTGAACAGTTAAATAACTTCTTAATACGGCCTATCATGGAAAGATCTCAAGAGAAACAGCCTTCTCCGCTTCCACACACCCTCCGAAAAAATAAGGAGAAACATTTAGAATTAATGCAGCAATTGAAAAGCGAACGGATTTCTCTTGAAAAAATTATGACAGTACATAAATTACGAGAAGCGATTCAACATATCGCAGACGGCAAAGTGGCTTTCTTTATGGATGAATGCCCGATTGCTCTTATTTTGGACATCGGCAATTCAATTCAACGTTCACTCGAAGAACCGAAAACAGAAGTCTCATTGCGGGGCACCTACATCTCTTTTATTGAAAAATTAGATATAAATATTGTGTTAATCCGCCAGATTATTCGTTCTCCTGCTCTTAAAGTTGAAAGCATGACCATCGGGACAATGACTAATACTCCTGTCGCTATGCTATATTTGCAAAACGTCGCTCCGGATTCATTAATACAGGAAACCAAGAGACGGTTGAGCAACGTTAAAGTGGACAGTATTCAAGACACAGGAAATTTGGCTGAGTTGATTTCCGATACACCGTATTTCCTATTCCCACGACTGTTGACTACAGAACGTCCGGATACTGCAGCATCGTCGTTGCTCGAAGGTAAAGTCCTCATCTTGATGAACGGAACCTCCAAAGCACTTGTGGCTCCGACTAATTTCTGGGCACAGTTGCAAACGGTGGATGATTATTATTCCGGTGTATATGCAGCTATTTTCATGCGTTGGATGCGATTTTTTTTCACAATGATCACCTTTTTGCTTCCGGGCTTATTCGTAGCTTTCACCTCTTTCCATACTGAAATGATTCCGACCGATCTAGCCCTGACCATCACCGCATCGGAAGAACAGGTTCCTTTTCCAATTGTGGTTGAAGTATTTACAATGGAGATCATGTTTGAAGTAGTAAGGGAGGCTACTCTGCGTATGCCGAGAATGGTCGGCCAATCGATCGGCATAATTGGCGCTTTGATTCTCGGTCAAGCTGCCATTCAGGCAGGAATTGTGTCGGCTCCGGTAGTTATTGTCGTCTCCGTTTGCGGAATATCTTCCTTTCTAATTCCGCATATTACAATCAACTGGACCTTCCGCTTGTTAAAATATCCGTTTCTTCTGCTGTCATCGATGTTCGGCTTTTATGGTATAAGCGCGGGATTGATTGCACTGCTCATACATCTGGTAAATTTAAAGTCTTTTGGACAAAACTATATGGAACCGTTAGCGCCTTTCCGAATGTCGTTTTTTCGAGATGTGATCTTCCGGATTCCATGGGGTAAACTAAAAAGATCTCCAAGGTGAAAGATCATTTCTACCAGCAGGTGAATTCATGAAAAAAATCATCATGCTTAGTATGTTTCTAATAGTTCTACTTACCACGAGCGGTTGCTGGGATTACTACAGAATCGAAAATTTAGCTTTTGTCATGGCAGTCGGTTTTGACAAGGCAGAAAACGGCAAGACTAAGTCCACCTATCAAATTGCCCTGCCATCCGCATTATCTCTGACAGGGAATGGGGGAGACAAGCAGCCGATATTGGTCCTGACAGCAGAAGGGAAAGACGCAGTGGAAGCAGAAGCTAAAATCCAAAGCCAGCTTTCACGCAAACTCTCTTTCAGCCATCTCTCCTTAGTCATTTTTGGAGAACAATTTGCAAGACAAGGAATAAAAGCTAACCGCGATGTGCTTTTGCGTTCCCCTTATTCTCGGATAAACATGTTTGTGGTGACTAGCAAGGGCTCCACAGCGCAACAAGTGCTACAGACTCCTTATCCACTAGAACGCGTCCCTATCCTGGGTCTCAAGAAGATGCTGAACCTAGAAGGTAACAGAATCCTTATGTTCGATGAATTTTTAACTTTGCTTTCTTCCTCATCTCATGAACAATCTGCCTATTCGAAGGCTATCCGAATAAGCAATATGTCTTTTCCACCGGGTAAAATATTTGATACGGACGAAATCGCAGTGTACAGGAAAGAAAAACTAGCTGGTTTTCTTAACAGTCAGCAGGTGATCGAATTGTCCAGTTTATGGGGTTCGATCTCTCAGAAAAGCAAAACATATCCATTCGGAACGAACGAAACGATGGGCATAGAATTTTTGGACAGCAAATCACACGTTGAAATCAGAGTAAAAGAAGATCGTCCTCACATTAAAGTGAATCTGAATTTCAATTGCCAAGTAATAGAAAATAATACGTCTATAAAATTAGCTGATCAAAAAGATTTGCAAAAAGCTCAGGAAAAACTGGATGTACTAATGAAAAAAAATGCAGAACTAACAATGCATATTTTACAGAAAAAAATGAAATCGGACATTTGGGGTTTTGGAAAAATGGTACATGATCAGGATCCTGTATTATGGAAAAACATAAAGAAAAATTGGTATAGTATCTATCCCGAAATTCCGATCGAGGTGGATGTAAAAGTGAATCTTCTGATGCAAGGTCGGATTCAATCTACCCAAAGATAAGGAGACTTTCGTTTTGCGTATTTCAGGGTTGCAGCTTTTCTGGATGATAACTGGGATGGAAATTGGAATGACAACTTTGCTGACATTCAATCCCGCATTGCAGTCAGCGAAACAAGATGCATGGATTTCCGTTCTTGTCGCGGAGATGATCGTATTCCTCATCGGGCTCGTCACCTACTATTTATGTCTTTTATATCCTGCACAAACTTTGGTGCAATTCAGCAGGACCATTCTGGGCAAATGGCTTGGTAGCTTTATCGTCTTCTTCTATATAATTCAATGGTACTCGATCATTCCAGTCGTGTTGAGGCAATACTCTGACTTAATCAAGCTAATTTTACTCCCACATACCCCAGTAATCGTCATTATGGCGATCATGCTTATCCTTGTTATTTATGCAGTTGCAAAAGGTGGAATTGAAGGCATTGCCCGATGCAGTGAAGTTATGGTACCGGTCATAATTATTTGTATTATCATTATTCTATTGTTGAGTTGGCCCAACATTCGTATTAGTAGATTGATGCCAATCCTAGCTGATAGGGGTGCTGGCCCCATTGTGAAGGGAGCGTTACCGGTCGCTTCTTATCTCGGGCATGCGTTAGATTTGACGACACTTTGCGCATTTCTCCAGAACTCGCGCAAACAGCTGCGCTACGGATTATGGGGGGTTTATTTCTCTTGCATTCTCGTGTTACTTTCTATGTTGATGACTATACTGACTATTAATGAAGGGCTGTGGTCAAAAGAATGGTATCCGTTCTTTTTGATGTCAGGTAAAGTCAGAATTGCCAACTTTATTGAAAACATGGACCCACTCGTCGTCATTATCTGGATTTCGAGTGTGTTTACAAAACTTTCGATTTATTTCTTTATCGCTTGTTACGGCACTGCGCAGTGGTTCGGTATAAAAAACTGGAGAGTGTTCATCTGGATATTAGCCCCGTGTATGCTCGTACTCGGCATCCTGCCTAGAAACATGTACGAATCGACAACCCTTTTTCTAAATTATTACTGGGTGCCTTGGGTGTTGTCAGTTAATATGTTCCTACTCCCTTTGCTGCTGTTGCTCATCGGTAGTATTCGCAAACGGATTAATCGTGCATAAACTAGAAGAAATTCAAAAATAATGTCTTTGGTCAGAGTGGCCAACATCTGTAGCTTCAAGGTAGATTGGAACTGCCGTCCGGTTGTAATCCAGATTGTTGTCTAGCGCACGAATCGCGTTCCGTGGGAAATGATATTCGATTTATTCAATTCACTGCTGTATTTTAATCACAAAATATGGAACTCAAAGTGGTCCCGAATAACCAGAGCGTATCCTTTCCGAAATATATGAATGGTTACGTAGCCGCTAATTGTGCTCGTTTAGGCAATTTCAGTAAGCTCTTATGTAGTTCCTGGAAAAAAATTTAAAAATCACATGTAATTGAAAATTTTGGTTAAAAAAAATAAAGTTAGTTTGGTAATTTACTTACTTAAAATTAACAATATAGAGGTCAAACAATCTTCAATCTTCAATTATCCTGAACTGTTAATTTACAGAACGGAATCCTTTGAATTTCCCTTATGTGTTCGTAATATCGATAATGTTGTTGTTGATGAAATAGTTGTAGGAAATGCATGGTGTTGCCTCTGTTAAGGTTGACAATCTGCTTGATGCTATCTGTTCAAACCTGTCCTTCTGCGCTGCTCCTACTTTCACGTTTCGTCCACATACAGCCTACCTCCCCGAAAAAAATGCTGAATCTACCGTAATAATGGAGGGGTGTTCACTCTCAACAAAAGCTCCAAAACGCTCAAACTCCGTTGAATTGTTCGAACTCCTCACATTTATAATTGGCTTGATAACACCTTCTATAAGGCAACTATACGAAGCAGTCCCCTACCCTACTGATCCCTACAAAAAAGTAAACCTTAAAAGTAGAACCCAAAAAATAAATTAAAAAAATAGAACTCCTAAAAAGAAATCCCAAAAAATCTTAGTATATGAATGTTCTAAATTAACTATAGCAAACAAAATGAGACATTAGTCTATTACCCTAAAAAAATTTTTCGATTCTGCTTTACAATTACTATGAAGACAATAAAAATAGCGTGTTAACTATAAGTTTTCACTCCTTCTTTTGGTGGTCTTATTAAACTAAAGCTTCAGTTAGCTAAACAACCTCAACCACCCTTGTTACATTAAAAATTAGATTAAAGTGGTTAAATCGGCATAGAAAGTTAAAAATAATTGTAGTTCATGTTAAACAATTAACGAGGTGAAAAAATGGAACGTGACATTGAACGTAACATTGATCTAGTACCACTGTCCTTCTTTCCGTCAGAAAATCTTGAATTTCCAATAATTTCAGATGCTCCTACTATTACACCAAATGAATTATTTTACGTTAGAAACCATTTCGATTATCCAAAAGTTGATTTGGATAGCTGGACGCTTACAATTGAAGGTATGGTAAATCACCCCATTGAATTATCCTATTTAGATTTAAAAAATATGACTAAGTACGTGGTTCCAGTAACGCTAGAATGTGCTGGAGATTAACGTTCTTTATTTAAAAAGAAAGCACAGGGGAACCAATTTGGTCTGGGTGCCATAAGCCATTCGGTTTGGGGTGGTGTACGATTAAAGGATGTATTGGATAAAACGGGAATTTCTCCAAATGCTACTGAAATTGTTTTTGAAGGGTTGGACTTTGGTCAACGAAAGGACATGCAAGCACCTGTCTCCTTCGAACGAAGTCTTCCCTTAGAAAAAAGTATTCATCCTGACACCTTATTGGCCTATGAAATGAATGGTGAGCAACTCCCATACAAACATGGTTTTCCTTTAAGGTTAATCGTTCCCGGTTGGTACGCTGTCGCATCTGTTAAATGGTTAAACAAAATAAAATTAATAGATAAGCCGTTCATGGGTCCTTTTCAAAGTATAGATTATGTCATCTTAAAGAAACCAAACGATTTCAAACATGTAGAACCCGTAACACAAGTTTTAATTAATTCAACAATAGCATCTCCAACCGAAGAGCAAGAGATTGGATTAGGAAAAAATACAATTACTGGTTATGCGTGGGCTGGAGAACAATCAGTTAAAACAGTAGAAGTTAGTACGGACGGGGGAAGAAACTGGAGTCCTGCAACTTTAATTGACCCTGATGTTCCATATTCGTGGAGAAAATGGTCGTTTGATTGGGAGGTACAAAAACCCGGCGAATACACAATAATGTCTAAAGCCATCAATGAACTCAACGAGGAGCAACCTCTAAAAGCGAAATGGAATGTTAAAGGTTATCAAAATAACTCCATTCATTCCATTCGTGTTCATGTCATTGACCCAAAATTAGTTCAGTCAATTTTACATTAAACAACAGAAAAGAAAGAGCGAATATCCTTTTAAGATACGTTCTTTCTTCTTTGTATTTTAACCTCTTTATTAAACAATACTGAATCGAAAAAGACGCTATTTTCATAGTGTCTATTTAACAAAACTCCCCTTACCTAAACGTTTTATTTCCACTCAATCTTATTCTCTAGATCCTTCCTAATCTGCAGTGCAGCACTTAACAATCCTCGTTCTTCTTCATCACCTGAAGCAAAGTTATACGACTCCATCCACTCAATGCACTCGACAACCGCAAACTCCAAAGCCAAAAATAGCGTTTCAACCTTTAGGTTCAACGCTTTTGCATCTCCCAAAATAGCTTCTTCTTAAACTAAATCTCATCTTTAGTTTAAGAAGTAATGTACCTTATTGCTTGTTCAACTAATTTATCAGTCTCTAATGTTGTATCAAGAACAAGTTCATCGGTTAAAATACCCATACGCACTTTTGAATAATATTCCTCTAATTCTTCAACGTCAGTTAATAATTGATTTGGCAATAGGTTTAATTTTCTTTTATTTAAACGTTCTGCCCAAACTGTTTTATCCTTACACATACATAGGATTGTTTTCAATTCACCTTGTCGCTGTGTAACCCAAGACTCTAACATCTCAACGTCATCCAAGTTGTTATATCCAAAATCGACAATTATATCGGCACCGCATTCTAATGAAGATGAAAGTAATTTATAAAGAATATCAAAACAGATTTTATTGCAATAGTACGATCCATTAACGTCTTCCATAGGGTTGTTTATAATGAAACTCTCGTTTTCTAGAAAATTGAAAAACGCTCTGACTGCTCGTAGTGTTGCGTTTATGGTCGTCTCTTTACGTCCCTTATCCATCATGTAAAGTATGACGTTTTCTCTAATTGTGTCCTTTGTTATTTTGGACGGAGACGTTTCTAGATCTTGTCGTTCGAGAATTTCACGTACAGTCGTTAATTCGTTTTTGTAATAATGAGAGGTCGTCTCACTAAGGTTGCGTATTTTAAGTCACTTAAGAACAAGTGCGAGCCTTCTTCAAATGTCCTTACTTCATGAATAGGATGTAGACCTTCCAAGTTTAACGAAATTGCGTTTTTTCTACGTGCCATATTCCTTCCCCTTCCATTTGCTAGACGAATAGTGCGAATAGGAAAACGTGCAGTCACACTATTATCGTTGCGTACTATTTTAAATCGACGCATAGACCCCAATTAACGAAAAAACGCCGACCTCACATAACGTGAAATTAGCGTTAAATCAACGTAAATATACGGTTTTAAGATACCGGTGGTCGGGGTCGAACCGACACTCCGTGAGGAACACGATTTTGAGTCGTGCGCGTCTGCCAATTCCGCCACACCGGCACGTTAAAAATATAATAGTGGAGGCGGCAACCGGATTCGAACCGGTGGATAAGGGTTTTGCAGACCCGTGCCTTACCACTTGGCTATGCCGCCAAAAACTTATCAAATTATAGATGGAGCGGAAGACGGGATTCGAACCCGCGACCCCCACCTTGGCAAGGTGATGTTCTACCACTGAACTACTTCCGCATTATAAAATGGCTGGCCCACCTGGATTCGAACCAGGGCATGACGGAATCAAAATCCGTTGCCTTACCGCTTGGCTATGGGCCAATGTATGGAATGGGGCGGCTGATGGGAATCGAACCCACGAATGTCGGAACCACAATCCGATGCGTTAACCACTTCGCCACAGCCGCCATAAGGTGCTATTATGGCAGGGGCAGTAGGAATCGAACCCACACTGGAGGTTTTGGAGACCTCTGTTCTACCGTTAAACTATGCCCCTATGATGGTGGAGGGAGAAGGATTCGAACCTTCGAACCCGTCGGGAACGGATTTACAGTCCGTCGCGTTTGGCCGCTTCGCTATCCCTCCAAATAAATAACCAACTATATCAATATATGCTAAAAAAACTTACATGATACCAATAAAGTGGTGCCGGCCAGAGGACTTGAACCCCCAACCTACTGATTACAAGTCAGTTGCTCTACCAATTGAGCTAGGCCGGCATATTAAACTTAAAATGGTGGCTCGGGACGGAATCGAACCGCCGACACGAGGATTTTCAGTCCTCTGCTCTACCGACTGAGCTACCGAGCCAAATGGCGGACCCGACCGGGATCGAACCGGCGATCTCCTGCGTGACAGGCAGGCATGTTAACCGCTACACCACGGGTCCATATTAAAATAATTTGGTTGCGGGGGCAGGATTTGAACCTACGACCTTCGGGTTATGAGCCCGACGAGCTACCAGACTGCTCCACCCCGCGACGAATGGTGGAGGATGACGGGATCGAACCGCCGACCCCCTGCTTGTAAGGCAGGTGCTCTCCCAGCTGAGCTAATCCTCCAAAATCAACAAGAGACAATGTCTATTGTAAAATATATTAATTTAAAATACAAGCCTTTTTTTAAAATTAATTGGTGACCCCTACGGGATTCGAACCCGTGTTACCGCCGTGAAAGGGCGGTGTCTTAACCGCTTGACCAAGGGGCCATTCTATTAAAATTCTGGCGGAGAGCGAGGGATTCGAACCCTCGAGACGGCTTTTGACCGTCTACACGATTTCCAATCGTGCTCCTTCGGCCAACTCGGACAGCTCTCCAGATAAATGGCTCCGCAGGTAGGACTCGAACCTACGACCGATCGGTTAACAGCCGATTGCTCTACCACTGAGCTACTGCGGAATAATTAGGTTAAAATAAGGATTACTCCTTGTTATTGATGTGGCACCTGTCCCTTCCTCTTCTAGTTTGATCTTAGAAGCATATGCGTCGGGACAACTCGCAGCTAATTCAAAGGAGTCAAGCTCGTCACTGAGCTACTGCGGAATAATTTGGTTAAAATAAGAATTATTCTTTGTTATTGATGTGGCACCTGTCCCTTCCTCTTCTAGTTTAATCTTAGAAGCATATGCGTCGGGACAACTCGCAGTTTACTCAAAGGAGCCAGACTCGTCACTGAGCTACTGCGGAATAATTTAATTAAAAGATGAATTAATCTTGTAATACAAAAAACTATCTTGTCCAATTATCCTAGTACATAACATGTATAAAGATTATGCCCGGCGGCGTTCTACTCTTGCAGGGGGAAGCCCCCAACTACCATTGACGCTGAAGAGCTTAACGGCCGTGTTCGGGATGGGAACGGGTGTGACCTCTTCGCCATAACCACCGGACTATGTAGGAAATAACAACTCAAAGGACAAATGACCTAGAGTCTATTTTCCATTTTGAAGAAACATTATTCCTTCAAAACTAGATAGGAAGTCAAACAAACACTAATTTAAGGTTAAGCCCTCGATCGATTAGTATCCGTCAGCTCCATGCGTTGCCGCACTTCCACCTCGGACCTATCTACCTCATCATCTCTAAGGGATCTTACTGACTTAAAGTCATGGGAAATCTCATCTTGAGGGGGGCTTCATGCTTAGATGCTTTCAGCACTTATCCCGTCCACACATAGCTACCCAGCGGTGCTCCTGGCGGAACAACTGGGACACCAGCGGTGTGTCCATCCCGGTCCTCTCGTACTAAGGACAGCTCCTCTCAAATTTCCAACGCCCGCGACGGATAGGGACCGAACTGTCTCACGACGTTCTGAACCCAGCTCGCGTACCGCTTTAATGGGCGAACAGCCCAACCCTTGGGACCCACTTCAGCCCCAGGATGCGATGAGCCGACATCGAGGTGCCAAACCTCCCCGTCGATGTGGACTCTTGGGGGAGATAAGCCTGTTATCCCCAGGGTAGCTTTTATCCGTTGAGCGATGGCCCTTCCATGCGGCGCCACCGGATCACTAAGCCCGACTTTCGTCCCTGCTCGACTTGTAGGTCTCGCAGTCAAGCTCCCTTGTGCCTTTACACTCTGCGAATGATTTCCAACCATTCTGAGGGAACCTTTGGGCGCCTCCGTTACTCTTTAGGAGGCGACCGCCCCAGTCAAACTGCCCACCTGACACTGTCTCCGAACCGGATTACGGTCCCGGGTTAGAATGTCCATACCGAAAGGGTAGTATTCCACCGACGCCTCCACCGAACCTGGCGGTCCGGCTTCAAAGGCTCCTACCTATCCTATACAATCGATACAGACATCCAATATCAAGCTGCAGTAAAGCTCCATGGGGTCTTTCCGTCCTGTCGCGGGTAACCTGCATCTTCACAGGTACTATAATTTCACCGGGTCTCTCGTTGAGACAGTATCCAAGTCGTTGCACCTTTCGTGCGGGTCGGAACTTACCCGACAAGGAATTTCGCTACCTTAGGACCGTTATAGTTACGGCCGCCGTTTACTGGGGCTTCAATTCAGAGCTTCTCCTAAAAGGATAACCCCTCCTCTTAACCTTCCAGCACCGGGCAGGTGTCAGCCCCTATACATCACCTTTCGGTTTAGCAGAGACCTGTGTTTTTGCTAAACAGTCGCTTGGATCTTTTCACTGCGGCTCAGCAGGGCTATTCACCCCGCCAAGCACCCCTTCTCCCGAAGTTACGGGGTCATTTTGCCGAGTTCCTTAACGAGAGTTCTCCCGAGCGTCTTAGGATTCTCTCCTCGCCTACCTGTGTCGGTTTGGGGTACGGGCACCTTGAGACTCGCTAGAGGCTTTTCTTGGCAGTGTAAGCACGGGCACTTCGGTACTAAAATTCCCTCCCCATCACAGCTCAGCCTTATGAAGGCGGGATTTGCCTCACCTTCAGCCTTACTGCTTGGACGCGCATATCCATCAGCGCGCTTGCCTTGCCTTCCTGCGTCCCCCCATTGCTCAAACGTC